>JBCCHF010000045.1:0-56772 GCA_039028895.1 Bacteroidota bacterium
TCGGCTCCCAGACGTCGAACCGTTGGAGCAGGTTGTGGAGCGTCGTCGATTCCCCCCCCGGAATGACGAGGTGGGTGACGCCGCGGAGCTGTTTGGCTGACTTCCTGCACTGATAATTTTCTATAGTTGTTGTAGTGCTTTAGGCTCAAAAATAAATAGAACAACATGGAGATTAATCCCGCCATTTGGTACCAGAAATCAAGGTCTTTGTCTCTGCCATCAGCATAGAAATAGAATTCATCTAAAATGAGTTTATCTGTTACGAATACAATAAGGCTATAAATCAGATAAACCAGGGCTGGCACAAAGTGGATGAAATCCTTCGGAGAAAATTTATCGTTATTGTTTAACAATGTTTTTACATAAAAAAAGAATATCGGTCCGATCAAAAATAATTGTTGGAATGGCACAAAGAACAAGAATTCTCTATAGCTTTTTATGGCGTACCAGTTTGCATACCCAAACATGAAAGGGCAAATGTATAATCCTCCCAGTATGATGAATGCAGCCAACCAATTACTGTGGTTTTTGTTTTCCCTAATACCATTTCTCAGGAGCAGGTAAGAAAAGACAACTGCATTGAAGAAAAAGATCAGCAAAACTGAACTTTTCTGGTTGTAATCAAAATAAATTATATCACCCAAGATCTTTCGTTAAATTATTTTTCTCTGCCCATTCGGTCCATGAGCCATCGTAGACTTGTCGACTCTTTTTGAAGGCGATTTCGCTTGCCAATAGTACGATACATGCTGTTAGTCCCGAGCCACAACTAAAAACCAAATCCTGGTCTCCTAATTTTCTGGTTTCAAATTGTTCCTGTAGCTCTGCTTTAGGCTTGAACTGGTTATTGGTGAGCACTGATTTATATGGAAGGTTAATCGAGCCGGGGATATGACCACTTTCCAGATGTTTTCTAGGCTCGTTTTCTGTGCCGTTAAAACGCCCTTCAGAACGGACATCGACTACGATGAATGACGGGTTGTCAATATTGCTTTTGATGTCCTGGAAGTATTTTACGGATGCCTTTTGCAGGTTGGCTTTAAAATTTCCAGGTTCATAAGTTTGGGATACTCGTTTTTCGGTTGACAATCCTTTTTGAATCCATGCTTTTAATCCGCCATCCAATACGACTACCTGTTCATGCCCCATAGTCTTAAACATCCACCACACTCGCGGACTGGAATAGATACCCCGGTTGTCAAAAACGACGATTAGTGAGTTTTGGTTAATCCCCAGTTTTTGACATTCGTGTTCAAATTGTTCCTGGGATGGGAAAGTGTTGGGCAGCGTACTGGTTTTATCCGAGAAACGGCCCTTGAGGTCAAAGTATCTTGCTTTAGGAATGGTTTGGTGATTATTTGTTGATTGTTCCCCCGACACTGTTTTTTCCAGACTGGCATCTAACAGGATAAGATCCTTATTGTTGATGTTTTCTTGTAACCAATCTACGGAAACTAATGCTGTCATTTCTTTTGAAGTTTTCAATGATAAGGAAACAGCCTCTACCCATAATGGTTTTTAGTACCATTATTTTACAAAATACATTTCCAGCTCTCCTTTTCCTTTGGCGTGGATTTTACCTCTGAATTCGCAGTCGACATCAATTTTGACAAGGGCATGCGTTGTTCCTGATATATTGATTTTGTCGGGCTCCCCTGATGATTCCATTCTGCTTGCGGTGTTAATGGTGTCACCAAAGAGGTCGTAGCTAAATTTCTTTTTGCCAACTACTCCGGCAACTATTGGCCCAGAGTGTATGCCAACTCTCATTCTCCATTGTATTTCATTATTCCGGTTTCTTTCTTCGAGGAAGGCCAACATTCGTTTTGCCGCCCTGATGCATTTAATCGCGTGTTCAGTGTTCTCTTCTTCAAATCCGCAAGCTGCCAGATAGGCATCACCGATGGTTTCGATTTTCTCAACGCCTTCCGCTTCAACAATTTCATCGAACTGGCCAAAAATTTCATTGAGTTCACTCACCAGAGTAATAGCCGGAATCGTCGCCACCAATTCCGTGAAACCTTTGAAGTCGGTAAATAGAATGGTGACACTTTTATGTCTTTTAGGCACTGTTTTGCCAGTTTCCTTAAGGTCTTTCGCGACTTTAACAGGTAAAATGTTGTGCAGGAGGTCGTCAGACTTCTTTTGCTCGGCTCTTAGAGAATCCTCAGATTTATCAATGAGAACAGACAAACTCCATACAAGTGTGAGACAAATGAGACCGGTTATGCTCACATTGACTACCTGCAGGAAGTACGGATCCATAACATCATAATGTGCAATAATCCTAGATTGAAGGGAGACGGAAAGAATTAAAGTCAGGCAACTGAGTAAGCTGAAACCATGTGCAAATTTCCTTGCCTTACGGGGAAAGGTCAAATAGGGCATAATGATGATCAGGAAACAACTGAAAGCAACGCCTGACGAATAACCCAACAAATATAAAAACAGGAATATCGAAACGTAGGCTGCGATATTCACCCATATTGCAGCAAGAATCCGCCAGCCTTTTCCATTAAAGATTAAAACCAAAAAGAACATCAAAGCCATAAACCCATTGCTTCCATAGATTGTCGGAGCATCAGTAAGGTAAATGGCAATACCCATCCATAATAACATGAAAAAGACTCCAAGTATGGAAGCAATATTAGTCGCGCGGAGATACCTGGTATCGGTTACAGAAAATTCTGGACTAATACCCGTGTCGATCATCTTCCATAAAAAGGAGGTTTCTTTTTTTAGGCCATTCGACATTTGGATCTGCTTGTTTTACACAGGATTGTTTAACAATATAAAATAATTATTACGGTATGCCCCAACCCTAATTTAAGTTAAAGGCGTCTTTCTGATCAAAGTACGAGGAGTTAAGGTATTTTTTAAAATTAAACCAATGAAACACATCAAATTTGTAATCCCGGTGCTTATCCTGTTTATGTCTTGTCAAAAGGATGGTGTCCTTCCTGAATGCATAGCAGAAATAACAGACGATGATTCTACTCTACAGATAGAGACGCAAGAAGTAAATAACGAGATTCATTATCGGTTAAATGATGGGTTTGCCAATGGTGTGGAATACATAATAAACAGCGAATGTGATACCGTTTGCTACCTTCCGTTTGGATTGGTATTTATCCCTTGCCTGCAGGATTACAGGGATCCATGGGAGCCTTTATGGCCTTAGTTTATTTTCCGGCAAGGAAATTTTTTCAAATTTTAAAAAGTATAAAGAGCAGCGACTACCAGGTTCGCAACCATCAATACGAAGTCTGTAATAAAAATAAACAGCATCCTTCCTTTAACCTGCCAAACCCCTTTGCCTTTCCGGTTTTCCAAAATGATAAATACGTTGGGAAGAAATTGCGATCCATGTGCTACAGCAAAACCAACACACAAAATTATTCTTTGATTGGCTTCAGGAAAGACACCCGGATAGATTAAGATAAGCACGTTTAAAACGCAAAAAGCAAAATTGAAGCCGCCTAAAAAATTACCGGATTCTGTAAGTATGTCAAAAACTGGCGTATCGCGATGTGCTCTCGGAACAAGTGTCTTCGCAAATATCTTTTTCCGGATTGCAAAGGCATGAAAGCCCAAAGCGAACCAAATGGCATTTAACAGTAGAATGACTTCAAACATGATTCAAAATTATGGCTTACGGACTATTTGTGAAAATAGCCTTTTAGCTTTTCGGCCAGGTCTGTAAGGCATTAAGCTTTTAGTAAATCGGAAAAACGATCTTTATTATCATAAACTAAAGCCAGACTTAGTAATAAAGAGAGAAGGGCAGGGCCGATGCCTGGAAGATCATGTAAACCATGATAAATGGCAGCATTAAACATGATGGCAGTAATAAAGGTCAGAGCAAGCGGGACAAACTTGCTAGCTAACAAGCAAAGGCCACCCGCGAATTCCAGAATCCCGATTAGTTTCAGAAATCCGGAAGTCGCATAAATGCGCATTAATTCACCGCCGTCTCCATCAGGACTGGGTAAGTCTATAAAACCAAAAAACTTGTTGATACCAAGAACGACCATAAAAAGTCCTAAAAGAAGGCGTAAAGCCAGAAATACCTTTGCTTGCATGATTATTCATTTTGAGAGCTAGACAATGACATCTAAGATAAACAAATCCAAACAAGCTTTATAGGCGGTATTTGCGCAAATTCTAGTTTTTATTGAAGATGTCTTCCATAAAGTATTCCCTGGGTTCAACATCGCCATATAAATGTTCAAAAAGATGATCATAATACCTATCTGCTCTGACTTTAATGGCTTTAAGCTCATCAACATTAGTAGCATTTTTTACTTCATCTTTAAATGCCATGGTCATGTATTTTTTATGCAAATAGGTTCCATAATCCAACGAGTCGCTCAGGTATTGCTGCACAACAGGGTGCTCCAAAGGCAGTTCGACTTTTCTGAATATGCCTAGGTCTACATCATCTTCTAAAGTCTTGATGTCGAATTTTTTATAATAGTTTTGGCAGGCTTCGAGATAGTCTTTGTCAAAGCTATATTGGTAAACTATATTGATGTTGTTATTCAATACGTCCAAAGCGGTTTTCCAGGTATCCTGATCGTCAGGGTTATTTCGCAGGTCTAAAATAGCTTGCGATACGGGATGGTGTTTTTTGCCGGAATATCTATCCAGTTCCATATTGAAAGCATCCAGGCGACGAGCGCCAAAGATTCTCCCAATTTCGATGCCTTTAGCATCTAAAAAAAGAAGGGTGGGGTAGCCTTTTATCCTATATTTGGAAATATCTATTCTGAAGGGGCTACGCTCATAATCTATCTTAAGCGCAATGTACTCTTTTGACATGCGCTCACCTACCATCTTGTCAGAGAATACTTCTGCATCCATCCGTTTGCAGGGGCCGCACCAGGTGGTGTAAACGTCAATAAATATTTTCTTGTCTTCTTTCTCTGCTTTTTCCATAGCCGCTTCCAGAGACAGGTTTTCAAAAGTGACCTGACTTAGGCCGATACTTGTAATAAACATAAGGAGCGCGAATATGCATGTATATCTTTTCATGCATAGATAACGCTGAAGGCAGGTAAAGTCGTATGTTTATTTATCGTAAACAGGTATTGAGTTCTGATAATTATTCAATGTATTGGACGGTGAGAAAGGTTGTTCAGTTATTGGTATTGGTTTTGAGTTTAAGTGTCGTAAAAGCATGGGGGCAAAATTATATTCCCTATGTTCAAGAAGGAGCATGGTGGAGCGTGACCGTTGAAAGTGTTTCAGGGACAAATACAGGAATATTCATTATATCAGGAAATGCCACCATTGATGGTGTGGATTATAAGAATTTTGATTGTTTTTTAAATCCTCCCGCTTGTATTCCTTGTAATAATGACTGGTTGATTCGTGAAGATACGGCGGAGAAAAAGGTTTATTTCAAGGAAGACCCTGCGGCTGAAGAGATCATTTTTTACGATTTTTCATTAACCCCAGGGGATTCTATTCCATTTGATTGGTATCCAACACATTATTTTGAAACTGTTTCATCAGTAGTTGATACTGTTTATTATAAACAGCTATTTGGTTTCGACCGTAAGGTAATTTCATTTATCCCATTAGATGTGTCTCCAGCAAATTTTGGTTGTACAGAAATAATTGAAGGATTTGGCCTCCCAGACCATCCATACCCATATAGTGCCTTATGCAGAGCGATTAGCCCTGAAGGTACAAATCAGATAGACACGTTTGGTGTAAACCCAAGCATTTCGTGTGAGGATCTAATTTTGTCAAATTCCCTATTGCCAAATCAACAATCATTTAAAGTTTTTCCTACGTTAGCTGAGAGTTCCATAATGATTGAAGTCCCTGCAATTCTAGGAGAAGAAAAGGTTGATTTTTATTCCATTTCTGGGAAACTAATTTTTAGTACGGCACTTTCAAATATACTGACTGAGATTGATGTTAGTTTTATGCCTGATGGAATTTACTTTTTGAGATTTTTTTCACCTTCTCAAAAATCCTCAATACAAAAGATTGTAATTCATCATTAAAACCCTTGTAATAAAGAAATAACTTGAATTAAAAAAAAGCAGGATCAACAAATGCGTTACACAATATTTGCTTCCATCATTTTCCTGTTTTGTGGATCTGGTTCCTATGCTCAACAAGGTTTTAATACAAGTATAAGGGTAGATGGATTCAATGAGACTGAATTATGGGCTATAGAAGTGGTGGATTCATTTTTTTATACCTGGGGTAATGTGCGTTTCAATACTTTTCCCTTTGAAAAAGGGGTATTGAGTAAATATACGATGGAAGGTGACTTAATTTGGGATAGAATCTATGGAAGTGATTCTTTAAACACTGTGGCAGATAATGATGAGAGCGAGAGTTTTACGGTTACCTCTTCCGGAAATTTAGCAATAACAGGTTATAATACTAATAACTTTCAGTTTGATAATACTTTTTTACTGGTGTGTGATGCAGAGAATGGGGACGTTATTACGTATAAGACCTTTGAGCCTGATGACCAATCAATTCGTGGGCAAACTATAATAGAAACCGAAGATGGCGGATTCCTTATTAGTGCTTGGGAATACTTAGACTATACAACACTCATTCGTACAGACAGTGGAGGCAATCAGATTTGGAGAAATAACTATGCTAATACCATTGGATATAGATCTCAACCCCTTTCAATGGTGAAAGATCAAGATTCTTATTCTCTCCTAATTGGCATATCGAAAGGTTGGTGTAGTGAAGACTGGTTTTACGAAGCTTTCAATTTGATAATTACTATTGATGACTCAGGGAATATCATTTGGGAACATCAGGCACCTACTGATGAATTAATTGCTAATGTTAATCTCCAACAATTCCTTAATGGTGATTTTTTAGCTGCAGGGGTTTCTATTGAAAGGGAGCAGTTAACCAGTAGCCTATATGATTGTGATGTACAGGGATACCTGACAAGAATATCCGAAGACCATGATGTAATATGGGATTTATCTTTGGGCTCAAGTGGTAATCAAATTCTTAACCATATTTATCACACTAAACTGGATGAGAATAGTAATGGAATAATCTGCGGGACAAATTATTTTGATTTCTCCCCTGATAGCATTCAACAAAATGGATGGTTAGCAAAAGTCTCACCAGATGGAGACAGTCTTTGGGGCAGGCATATTAGACATTTTCCGAATAATTTTTTAAAAAGAAATTTCTTTACTGATTTCGAAATATTAACATCAGGGGAAATCTTATTAGCTGGCCTGATTGATGACGATGATAGCTCTAGCCCTACAGTAGGCCGCTGGGGTTGGATCGTGAAAACAGATTCTTTGGGTTGTATTGAGCCAGGGTGCCATCTTTCAACGTCTGTACAGACCCCCTCATCAACCCAGGAAGATGGGCTATTGGTTTTTCCAAATCCGGCTCGAGAAGTGGTTACTTTACAAATGCATCATGCAGTTAGAGCGCAAACCAAAATTCGTATTTACAACTCAATGGGCCAGTTAATCAGAGAGGAGCAGTGGCTTAATGGGTTGCAACAGCATTCTTTAAATTTATCCGATTGTTTACCAGGGATATATGTTGTAGTTGTAGTGGAGGCAGATCAGGTTGTACACTCAAGGAAAATTATTGTTGAGTAATAATTATCAATTTTATTTCGTCCTCCAAAATGACTCCTTTATTCCTGATTACGAATAGCAATAAGAATTTTAGGGCTTTCTAACGACCCGTCGTTAATTATGGGAAAAGGGTCATAGCCTAGGAATATGAGTATTGAAGGCATAAACTTAATTTGAGGCCCATTGATATTACATTCCCAATTTGAAATAGTTGCTTCTGAAACACTTATCATTTCAGCCACATTCTTTTGTTCTATATTTATATCCAATCGCATCTTCCGAATATGATCTCCACAGGTCTTGAGTTCTTTTGGATATTCTGGTGATAAAGATTTTGGTGTGGTGATTTTTACAGATTGTAAAAAGGGCACGCAACCACTGGCCATGTAGCTAATATTCTATATATGATACTTCGACCTGATCATATGCACATGATGTCTTTCATGCCCAATAATTGATCTGAGGAATTCTTCAAGTGAGATTTCATGTTCCCGGGCGCGACCTTTTATCTGTAATTGGGAGTCGGAAAGGGTTTTAACAAAACTTTGGGAGGCCCTTTTGACATTTTGATAATCATCCAGTAGCAACTGTTTACTCAAGTCATTAAACCGGCTGTTTTTTACCAGGAACTCCTGGTCATACCCCCAAAGCTCTACTTGCTCGTTTCTACTCAGTTGAAACGCTCTGAACATTTTTATCCTTTCATGATCGGTGATATGTCCAATTACTTGTTTAATTGTCCATTTGCCAGGCTGATATCTCAACGCTAATTTCGCTTCATCAATGGATTGAAAAAATAACAAGGCGGAATTATCCACAAAAATTGATTGCAAGTTGTCATCACTTGCTAATTCAAAGTAATATGGAAAACCGTCTTTGGGGGTATATTTCATAGTTGAGGAAAGTCCATATAGTAAAAGCCTGAAAGGGTTTAGATGAATATCATCATAGCCTTTATTTTTCTTCCACCAACTGAATGTTATTGCCGCAGGTGTCATTGAATACCGCGGCAATTACGGTACCCATTTCAGTCGGTTCCATACTAAACTCGACACCTAGTTTTGATAATCGGTCAAATTCTTCCCGGCAATCATCAACGTAGAATTGAGTCCAGGGAATACCAGCTTTCATGAGTTCATCCTGGAAAACCTTTGAAGGTTTGAAATGAAGCGGAGCAGGTTCAAGTAATAACTCAGGGCCATCCTGATCATATTTGGAAACTACGGTTAACCACCGATTACCACCACCCAATGGGAGGTCTACTTTCTTTACAAAGCCTAAAATATCAGTATAAAAGTCCAAAGCTTTTTGTTGGTCCAATACGGGGATGCTTACAATTTTGATTTTCATTGTATAAATTTTAATGCTTGAATCTGCAATATGCATCAAATTCAGAATTATAATTTATCGAAAGTTGCTTTTCTGAAAATTGATGGTGGTTGCCCTGTTTTTGCTTTGAATAAATTTGAAAATGAGTTAATGCTTTCAAATCCTACGGCATAACAAGTTTCAGAGACCGATTTGCCAGATTTCAGATATTTTTTTGCTTTCTCGATCCGTTTATTGATCAAATACTGCCTTGGGGTAATCCCGTAATACCTTTTGAAAACTCTGATCAAATGATACTTGGAGGAGTGTTGTAGATGGGCAAGTAGATTCAGGTTAATGGTTTTAGCATAGTTGGTATCCAGGTATCTTTTAGTATTGACCGCCAGGTCGACCTGTACCTGGTTAGAGAAGCAGATTTCTTTAATACGTTTTAATTCCTGGATATAGTAGTTCATTTATTTTGTAGTCGGTGCTATTGTGGTTCTTTAATATTTTAGGTGGTTAATAATTTTTCATGTAGATCTTTATACAAGATAACTGAATTCTCTACCATGTGCCAGTGTCCGATGTTAGTATAAAGGCGATTTGGTATTTTATGTTTTTTGATAAAGGTTTGGGTTTCTTTTGGTGTATCGACATCTCCCCAGATGTATAATTTCTTACAGTCAAGTTTGTTGAACTCGTGACCACATTTGTCATCTTTGATATGTTCCATACTGGTACGGCTCCAATTCATCATGGCTTCCGGTTTGGCGAACCTTAAGCTTGAGTAATATCTTTTATATCGTTCTTCCAATTTGGCAATTTCGAAAATTTCTTCATGGAATGATTCGCTAAACTTTTCGGCTGAATCAAACTGTAGGGGTTTGCTGGAAAAGTAACTATCCGCTTCAGTTAAGTTGCCTTCGATGTTAAAAAAGAAATTTATGTTGTCTTTTAAGGATTGGCAAATCCATGTTCCAATCAGCGCACCGAGTGAGTGTGCAACAATGTTTACCTTCCGTTCCTTGTTGGTTTCTTTCAAAATGATTTGTGAGAGTAAAATGCTTTGTTGTTTTATGGAAACAGCAGCAGGACGGATAGGACTGGCTCCAAAACCGGGAAGATCGGCGACATAAATATTGAAGTCTTTGGCTAAAGGTGAGTCGAAGATTTCTTTGTATGCCAATCCGGAGTCAGCAAAACCATGCAATAGCCAGATAGATTCTTTTGATTTATCTGATTCATTACATCTGAAAAATACCTGATCGATGACTTTTATCTTCATTCCGGGTTTTAACTTATCATCTTGTCCAAGATAGCATTTACATGAATTTTGGTGGTGTTGAATACTTTTAGATTATCGAAATCTTTTTGCTTCAATATCAAAGGTAATTCAGTGCCACCAAGAACAATGCCTTCTATCTTTTCCTCTTCTCTTAAATTATTTACTATCCGTATAAGCTGTTGCCTGGTTTCAGGATTGATATGGTTGAAAACCAACTCACCCATATATTTTTCGTGGACATAGTCTTGATCTTCTGGGTTTGGAATAACCATGTCGATGTTATTCCTGTCGGCCTCATTTTGATAAAAACCCCGGCTCATCGTTGACTTCGTGCCCAGCAGTCCGACTTTTTTAATGCCTGTTTTTAAAATTGATTTACAGGTTTCCTCTACTATACTTATCATGTTTACATTCACTGATGCTGCCAATTCATCAAATACCAGGTGAGGTGTGTTAGAGGCCAGTGCTACGAAATCAACATTTGACTGTTCCAATATTTCGACTTTACGCTTTAGGAATTGGGTTAACTGGCCCAATTCCGCCTATTATTCCAATCTTATTCATTGCCCAATTGAGGTATATTTATTTTTTGGCCCACCAATAGTAAGTTACGATACTAAAAATAATAGCCGCCACTACATAGGGTAATTGCAGCCCGGTTAAAGAGAGATTTTCCAGTGCGGTGTCCGGTTGCAAAATACCGGATGGAATCAATTGTTCTGGTTGATTAAGCCTAAGATCAAAAATGCTGATGGTTATGAAATTAGCTCCTGTGTGAACACCTACGGCAGCGCCCAATCTTTTGGTTTTAAAGTAAATAAAGCTGAAAAATACTGTATGTAGTGCCGGAATTGCGATGATGTAAAAGAGTAATTCCCCACTAGCGTTAGAAGAAAAACTTTTGAGGCCAACAAAGATGGTCATTATGATTATCGCAGCAATTGCCCCAAAGCTGTCTTTGAATTTGGTTAGTGGATAACCCCTGGTGAATAGTTCTGTTCCCAGGTCGGCAATAAAGATGAAAACTAAGCCGTAAAAGACATTGAAGGCACTTATTTCTGGTCTTAATTCCCATGAAAATCCGCCAGTAAAAGATTGGATAATAGAAACGCCTGCCCATATTCCAACACCGACCAAAAAACCGACATAAAAGTCAAAACGGTTATTTGCTTTGAATGAAATTCCCAGGTCGTTTAAGGTGCTGTTGTCTCTTTTACAAAACCACTTCGTGATAAACCATGCTGCCAGGGCAAACAACGAATAAAATAATAAGGCGGTCAGATTATGTGGGAGTGCAAAAGGAAGGAAAGCACCGATTAAACCTTTGCGCAATAAAAAGTCCAGAAAGGTTAGGAATGCTAAAAAGAGAATGGCTTTTACAAAGGGTTTCATTTAGCTGAAAGTTATGAATATACTATCGACAAGGTAATCATTTTGGATTGGTAATTTACCATTCAATTCTGTCATAACTTCTTAGTGTTTTTAAAGTCCATAAGGTTTGTATGCCTGCCCATTCCAGTTTCATACCTTCACTCAGGCCGTACCAGGTATCCCATCTGCCATCTTCCTTCTGGCGATTGATAAGTTCGTTTAAATCGTCATCGATTATCACCTTGGAAAAGATGGGATAAAGGCTACTCTCTGGGGATGGTGCATAGTACAAGCTGTGCGGTTTTCCATAAAGGCCCCATCCGTCATCGGATTTATCTTTGCAAATCACGCCATCAGCTAATATCCATTGTTTGAAATCGTTAAGCGCTTTTTCTGCTTTGGTTTTGCTTTTTGTATGTTGCAGGAACAGCAACCTTCGTGGTGTGCATAGATGGCAAAAGACGTGTTTCTCTTTAATGCGTTCGATTTCCTGCCAGACAAATTCCTCTGCTTTTTGCATCCATGGGATATCGATGTTATGTTTCTCTAGAATGCCGAGCAACGGTGCTGTTGTACTCAGGGCGGCCCATTCTCTGACAGTCTTGAAGTGATCTGCACAAGGGTAGTCGCTTTTGGGGCGCAACATCCAGGGGATGCCACCTTTTTCTGTTGTGATGGTTTCAAAATAAGGCATGAAGTCATCCAGAATGATGGCTTTGGTGAGATAACCAACCTCGTCTAATGTTTCCAGCGCCATAATACTAAAGAGCGGTTGACTTTCAGGTGACGAGGTATCTGGCTCCATGCCATGCCCAAAACCGCCATCAGCATTGCGGTAAGCGTAAACTGCATGAAAGACACCTTCCGGGCCATCATTTTCGAAGTGGAATTGGAACAAACGCCTTTCTATCATTCGGGCATTTGTCAATATGAAGTCTCTTGCTTTGGAAAAGTTACTTTTGGAGAGTTTCATGCCATTTGGCTGTGCTTGGCCCTTTCGTCCAACAATGCTTTTATCTTTTTTGCATTATCAGCCATTTTAGTGTCGGTCAGCCAAATGCCAAGTTTCGATTTCTTGAAATGAAATATGAGATTCGCTTTTTTGCAGGTTTCGGCATCCGGGAAATATGGAACACCATTAAGTATCCACGTAAAGGCTCTTAACCATTTGGCGAGCCTGGGAAACCAGGCTTTGTTCAAATCAACGGCTTGTAAATCATTGTATGCGTAAAAGCCATTGTTCTGTGCGGTTTGTCCATCAATTAGTTCAAAACCATTGTCATGAATTCTGAATTCAATTTTGGGACTTTTTTTCAGGATGATATTTTCACTCATAAGCATTATACTTCTTGTTGTTACCACCAATTTACTCATAAAAATTGGAGAAACGGATCGGTGTGGCTATTCATTTTTTTATGACCTTCTCTTTTCTGAGGTGTTCTACAATTTGCGCATAGCCTTGTACTTTACTTGGGATGACCATCAAATCTTCCTTTTCATGATGCAATAAATACGAATTGATGTCAACATGTTTAAACAGAACCACCCCAAATTTTCTTATCCTTGCCTTTTTTATTTCATTGAACTCGAATCTCAGGTAGCCAACGTCTGTGTAACGTACAATTTTATCTTTGTAAACTTCGTAATTGTATTTCCCATGCTCCAGCAAATTTGAAAATTTCCCGGAGTCTGAATTTCTTTTTTGGAAAGCAAGATAATGCCGATCAAGAGGATAACCCACTTACCCGGGATAGGAAAAAATATAGACACGACCAACAAGACCAACGCGACCATGCAACCTGCATTTCTTATTCTCTCGAGTCTATACAATTCTTCTTGCCAGGCTGGCTGATTAACCTCAAGAAAGCCAGACCCGTTTTCGCCGAAATTGAGTTCTGCAAATTCATTGATATAGTCGTGGTCCAGTATCTCACTCATGGGTTTGTGTTTTTGAGACTTGGGCTCCTAAAATACAAAACAGCATAAGGCTTACCAATTTTACCTTATGCTGTTTTGTGTGTTGGATGAACTATTAACTGGTTATTCAGCCTTAATGAACTGTTTCCTTAACATTGTACCATCTTTCAATTCTATAATCAGGGTGTATACGCCTGCTGCCATTTGGGAAACGTTGATTGAGTCATTAGTTAGTTTTAAACTAAGTTCTTCTTTCCCATCTGAATTGTAAATAATACAATTACTTCCGATCAAATCTTCTGAGCTTGAAAGCGTGAGTGTTTCAGCTGTTACCGGATTTGGGAATACATTGAAACTTGAATTGACATCATTTTCAAATACACTTGTGGAGGTTTCTTCTTCAACGACTACGAGACCTTGATTGATTTCAGGATTTTTTATGGTGTTGACAATTCCTGATGGCCAGTATACGGTAACCTCGCTCACCTGGGTATCTTCTCCAATGCCGAAGTTGGCCGTCAAGCTGTTCATTTGGCCGAAGCCTTCACCACTGCGGATATCGCGAATTTGCATACCTGAAGGAGTTGTTATCTTGATCCGAGCCCCGATGCCATCGATATTGCTAACGGTGCCGACGGGATGTACTTTTATCCAGTTATTATCATTTCCTTCATTATAAAAGATGGTATTGCCGTTTACGATGTCAAGGAAGCCGTCGTGGTTTAAATCTCCAATGGGGCCATTGGTTAAGGTGGTGGGGTTCAGCGTCCAGGTGAAATCACCGTTTCCAATCATGAAATTGCCTGCACCCCGGACATCCAAAAAGCCATCGTTGTTGAAATCTTTTGTCACCCATTCTATATCCGTTCCGAAAAATAAATCGAAACCTGATCCTGCAGTTACATCAACAAAAGTGGTGATGTCATTTCGAAGTACGCGATGGGTGCCAGAGCTTGCACCAACCACGACATCCATATCTCCATCGTTATCGTAATCTCCAACAGCGACACTCCAGGTTTGAGTTGGATCATCCATATTGTATAGGTTGCCTAATTCAGAGTATGTTCCATCGCCATTATTTACATGATATTCATTGATATTATTAAATCCACACTTGGCAATAATCATATCAAGATCTCCATCATTATCCATATCTGACCAGATACTGCCATAGTTACCACCGGTGTTGCCGAGGCCACCCTGGTTAGTGGTGAACCCTCCCATTCCATCATTGATGAAAAAGACATTGGCATCCACATCATGGCAAACAAAGACATCCAAAAGTCCATCATTATTAATGTCTATGACATTACTGCGCTGGGAAAAAATGAAAATCTCAGGACTGACTTCTGTATATGCTGAGCCATCTTCATTAGCCATCATTATTGTGGCGCCTCCACCACCGGCATAGACCAGGTCGGTATAGCCATTATTGTCAAGATCGCCAGCACAAGTACTCCAGCTGGCCGGGTGATCGGGGTCAGGCACTACCACAGACGTGGATGAAAAACCACCTCCTGGTAATTGCTTGAGCACCTGTACCGGGTTGCTAATACCAACAAGGTCATCTAAATGATCGCCGTCCATGTCAACCACTATTCTTCCACACCCGTTACATGAAACAGCTTCCCCGGTAAAGGATACCGCATATTCCAAAGGTTCACTGAAAGTCACTTCGAAATCAAAACCAGTACTCGCCCAATAATTGTCGAACATAATATAGTACTCCATACCTGCCTGAGCTTGGAATTCTGCTGTTGACAAATTGCTTATCCCGTTATCTTCGTTAGCAGTAATACAGAGTAAGGTGAACATTCCGCATTCACCTGAATAGATGGAGACTCTCGTATCCTGACCAACATTCTGAGGAAGTTCTGTAGTAATCGTCACGGTGGTGTCTTGGTCAGTGGTAATTAGGTACCATTCGGCCCTGCTGCCGAAGAAGAAATTAGGAGGACAAACGGTTAAAAATTCAAGTATTTCACCATCAATTTGTTGGACTGTATGTATTCCGTCATTAATAGATAATGCGTCATCACAGCTATCTTGAGCTTGCAGGTTAAGCGTTAAAACCCCGAAGAAAAGGAGGAGTAATTTAAGTTTCATAAATAGTTAAGATTAGTTACAATTCGGTTCTAATGTATTGATCCATTCTTCTATCATTTGAACAGACTCCTGGTGGACAAGAGTACGTCCAAGCAGTGGCATTCTTACAGTTTCATCAGTAGAATTCATTCGGTAATGCATCGCGGACCTAAGGATATTTCCTCTTGAGACAATATGTGTTAGTTGGGGGAGTGGAAAGTCAGCGGGTTCGACACATATACCAAGATTGGCGTCTTCGATTGTTTCACTCCAGGCGAACCTGGGCGCGCGGTAGTCACAATATTTTTGATCTGCATGACAATGTGAGCAATTCATATCAAGATAAGCCCGCACTCGGTCTTGTATAGGGTTGGAAGTATCTTCCCAATCTACAACCGTGTCAATGATGCCAGGGACAGAGCCGGATAACAATCCCTTTTCCGACCATTTTTGAAGTTGATTCCTGGTGCCATCTGTGTATAAAAGGTCTTTATTAAGATTCTGGGGTTTGGGCCCGATGGGAATGGCTTCGTTGCCATTCTTGTGACAATTCAGGCATTCTACATCTGAAGGTATGCGATAGGTGGTACTTCGGGTAGTGCTATTTTCCGACCAGGAAAGGTCTACATATGAACCATCAAGGTCAAAGGTGGCTTCGGTTTGCTCTTCATTCCAAACGTAATTGGCAAATTCCCAATTACCATTTCTTTTAAAGATCAATCGTGTTTCTATAATTTTAGTCTCGTCGTCTGGTTGAACATTATTGTAGAAAAATGTTTTGATCAAAACCGTACCATCAGGAAAATCCAGCACTTTATGATCAGCTACATAGGTTGCACTGACAGAGTCGGGCATCCAGATAAACCTACTCTTATGTGCATAATCAGTAAATAATGAGGTGATTGGTTCATAAGGCAAGACCCCTTCAGAAGGCATCTGTTCTGACATATTGCCAGTAAAGAATTTATAGGTACTTAACAGGTCGTATGGGACTTCCAGAGGGTTAAAAACGACTGGTGATACAACTTCCTCTTCCTCTTCTTCTTCTTCCATTGGTACAATGGGGTCTTTCTTACAACCATAAACCATAAATAGGAGTACAGCTATGAAAAGGAAAAAACGAGAGTACTTAAATTTTATTGGGTCAGGCATTTTAGTAACATAGAATCTTCTTCAAAAAAGCTAACCACCGGATGTTTAATGGCAGGCTGTGTCAAAATATACAAGCTTTTGTATTAGGGGATAACTATGTTGGCCCACATTGCTTACATATTGAAAAGCTATATACGCAGAAGTGTCCGCTTTTGTTTCTTTTAAAGGTAACCCATTTATAATTGGTAGTCAATAGTTTCTTCGCTACTTGACAGAATCATCGAGAAATGCGTAAACCACATTCCATGTTTCTTCGACATCTTTTTTGACTCTTTCTTTAACCAGCATTGAAGAACCGTGAACGCCATTTTTGGCCGCATACGTTTGATGGTTATACTTTTCAGCCAATTCGAATTGCGTTTTTGAGCGTTCACTTTCCATCTCATTTGGTGGCTTGAGGATGATAAGCGGGACTGTAATGGTTTCTAAATATTGTTCGGGCAGGCAATCTTTTAAGGGTCCGCCGGAGGCAGGTGAAAAGGCCAGGACCCCGTCAACGTCATTTGGCCGATTGTTCGCCAACTTGATAGCTAGAGAAGCGCTGTAGCTACTTCCCCAAATGATTTTTTTACCTGAAAGCTCTGAATTGATGATATAGTCCAAGGCACTTTCCAGGTTGTTGTAGGCATCACAATATCCATAACCATCACCATAACTGTTAGTGGGGATATTGGCCAAGGTCCGGTTATAGCTTCCGAAATATTGTCCGCCTGACCTTTGATCAGTAGCCAATACATTGAACCCCTTTTCAGTTAACCTGGGAATGATGGGATTGTATTCTCCCCGGGCATTTGATCCACCCTGGTGGAACAGGATTATGGTGTTGGCCTGTTTGTCTGTTACATACAAGTCTCCGAAGATCTTTATGCTGTCGGGGGTATAAAAACTAATCTCCTGAACGCCATTTTCTTTTGGGGTATCTTCATTTGGACTGTCATGGTTTGGTTCTTCGGTGCAGGAGGAAAGAAAAAATAAAATTCCAATCAAAATGGTTAATGTCGTTTTCATAATGACTTTTTGTTTTTTGAATGATCAATCCGTCTTTTCCCCTGTGTCAAGTTCTTTAAGCACCCGGTCCACTCTTTTTCGGTAATCCCGGGAGTATTTATCCCTTTGATCTTCTAAACAAATTGTCAATTCATTCCTCAGTTCGGGATATTTTTTTGTTAAATTACTCATAACAAAAAGGGATCTTGACTTGATTGTGACATTAACCCTGGCTGATTGAATCCAGTCAAACAATAAGTCAATGGCTTCCGCTTCATTTTCTTCCGGCACACCTGATATCCGCCAATAATTGGCAAATGAATGTTTGAAGTTGAAGGCGGTAACTTTATTGCTTACCTTGAACAGATAAGGTAATACTTCGAAAAGGGTACCTGGTTTTACGGTTCCAATATCACTGAGCAACCATGAAAACCTGGAAGCGACCTTTTTTTCGCAGAGGAGTAGATCGGAAAGGTCTTTTATATCAATATGGTTGTTGACAATTTCTTTGGCCCATTCAATTCTTTGTTCGGCATCACTTGTGGGTAATGCTTTTTCCAGACTTTTGTAGAATTCTGTTTTTCCCATTTTCACAGAAAACAAATTCCTTGCAAACGCTTAAACTATGCTCCGGAATCTGCCAATTTCTTGGTGTCTACGTATTGTTGAAAGGCAATAACTTTTCCTTCTTCGTTCAACGTCCATAAATGACCGGCTTGTGCATTATAGGCCTTGCCAGTTGTTCTTACCTTGGCATCATAGCGCAGGGTCGCAAAAACCATGTTATCATTCATTCCGTGGACTTTAACATCCTGTAAGCCAAAATGCTCATGGATTTCACCGAGTCGGGCGAATACGCCTTGCAGAATGGCATTAGGACCGATGTAGGGGTTACCATCTGAAAGTGAATTGCCTTCGGCTTCGTTCCATTCGATTTCAGGGTGCATTGCTCCGAGGACATTGGGCATATCGCCCGTTGCAAAAGCCTGGTATATAGATTCGATGACTTGGATGTTTTGTTCAGTTGTCATGATTTGGCGTTTAGTTAATAATGCTTCTGAAGATACGATTTTGTGGAAACTTTGATTGACCCAGTATTACCTCAATACATCTTTACTCCCTAAAAATGGTTGATAGCAAATAACTTATTTATATCCTTTTTTTATGAAATACCAGAATTAGCTTGCTTTTGCAGTTACCGCCAATTTCCCATGACAGGTTTCAATAGTTTTCTTCACGGACTCCCTTCCTGTACAAATAAAGGCCAATACATATTAGTGCGGTAAGTAAAAATGTGAATGGCATCAGAGGCAGGTCTTCCCATAACCAACGTACACCATTTTCATTGCCGATGAATGGGATACAAAGGACGATTAGAAACATCGCGAAATACAATAAGTTACTTTTCATAATGCATATATTTTTGATTGAAAAATGTGTTGGCCGCAATTTCAATATATGCATCAATTAGATCAAATAATCCGGGGTTGATAAAAGGTTGATTTTATGGTTTGGCGTTGATTATCAGGCTTTGAACTTTGATTTTAATTCATTCCTCCCTTTAATGTTCAGTTTTTTGTAGATCTGGTTAATATGTGTTTTGAGGGTGCTTTGTTCGATGTATAGTTCGGCTAGAATCTCTTTATTGGTCTTTCCAGAAATGATTAAATCATAAACTTCCCGCTGTCTGGTGGTCAACTCATTCAATAGTGCATCCATTTCTTCGCCGTTCATTGTAGACTGGGCCCTGATTTGATCTGAAAGATTCGAAATTTCTTTTTTGTCAATCTGGATATAGACTACAAATAGGAAAGAGCTAATCACCACCAATAAAAAAATAAGGACAGGGTACTTGTGTAAAACCAAATGAACGTTGCCATCATTTGATCGTATGGAAACGGCGATAGATGCCAGTAGAATAGCAGCACCTAATACATAGGCTTGATATTTTGATAATGTTTCCTTGAGGTTCACCATTTTGTAGGCACGCAACTTGGTAAAAGTCAAATTTACATGCTTTAGTTCATTTTATATCGCTCTCGAAAATCAGAAGGACTTATCTTTACTTTCTTTTTAAATAAACTGGGAAAGTATTTGGTTTTACTCTATTTCTTTAAATGCCGTTCCTGTCCAGATTTCGTGAGCGACTTCACAATACGCACAGACTTCAATCAAGTTGGTTGTACGATCAATTGCTCCAACATTTTTAATGATCATTTTACTATCCTTTTTAAATTCAGAACCGAGAGAAGTGCCATATCCACCAAAGATCTGCCCGGTTTTTCTATCAACGACAACCCCGCTTTGACAAGGCGAACCACAGCCCCATGTGACTAAAGTATAATGTCCGGCGAAATTTATTCCCTTGTCGCATTCCTCTTTTATCCTGGTCATAAATCTTTTGGCGGCAGGGGCTGTCGAAAAATCGGGTTCTGCTAAATTACTTTTGTAGATTTCGGCAGGATAATCTTCAAAAGATGTATTTGGCGAGTACTTCTTGTAGATTTCAACATTGTCATATGCGATTTGCTCACTTATGATTACATCATCACGATAGCCGATTAATACTTCAAAGGTTGGAAACTGAGCTACCTCATTTTCATTTACAACTTTCACTTTCCCGAGAGTATCTCCCAGAATTAAATATTCTTTGGTGTTTAATAGGGTGTCTGACTGATTCTTGCTAATGAATGATTCAGGTGTTTCAGGCTTAGTGGCTAATTCCGTTTTTTCGAACTTGTCATTTTGGGAGTGGCAAGACATGGCTAGAAATGCGACAATATAGGGTATGATTCGATTCATTTTTTAATATGGCAGACCTTGTGCATGCTTGCACTTTTTTCACGAAGGATTTAAGGTTAATTGCTTGTCCACAATTTTATTTGTCTAAAGGGATATACCTTTCTTTTATTACGTTAAGATGATGTATTTGATGTGCGGTAATCGTTAAACCAATTGAAAAAAGTGGCATTTGGTATTCAAAAAACTTACAGTTGGTTTCAAGAATCTCTTTATTAAAAGATTCAAACAGCATTATTGATGATTGCCGGACAATTCGCAATTCATTTATCAATTGCTCGATGGACAGTTCATTGGCATTTGAGTTTTTAGCCATTATTTCCTGGTCATGTGCTACCGGAATAGTGCCTTCTGCACGAGCAAAGATTATGGCTCTAAAGCACCAGATTCTTTCCCAGTCGATCAGGTGCTGAAATATTTGATGGATTGTCCATTTATCTTTTGCATAAGTCTTCAGGCCAATTCTTTTAAATTGGGCAAGATCAAGTTCATCGATATCCTTCAAACTTAATTGGAGGGCTTCATGGAGTTCAAAGCCTTCATTAAGTTGATAGACATATTCCAAAAACTCCGGGTTCTCATTTGTCTCTGGCTTTGACATTGTTTATTATTTTTTTGGTTGAAACCTTTACCAGATCTTATTCTCCAGAATAAACATGAGTGACATACCCGCAGCAGCTCCTGAAACAAATACATTCCAGTCGCGATGTTTGACTTTAAGGATGTCCAAGAACACATAGGCGATACCGACAATTACAAAGACAACCAGAATCTGGCCCAATTCTATCCCAATATTGAAGCCTAATAATGGCATGGCAATCGACGCTGAATCCATTAAAAGTGCTCTGAAATAGTTAGAAAAGCCCATGCCATGAATAAAGCCAAAGAATAAAGCCATCACATAATTTTTCTTCATCTTGGCACTGTTTTCTGCCGGATTTGAACCTATTACATTGTTCAGTGCAGTTAAGAAAATCGTAACTGGTATGAGAAATTCGATGATGTTGGAAGGGATTTTAACGATGTCCAGCGATGACAAAACCAGTGTTACGCAATGACCGATTGTAAAAGCAGTGACTAATACAAGAATACTCTTCCACTGCTGTATTCGGTAAATGGCACAAAGGGCCACAAGGAAAAGCATGTGGTCATAACCTGCAAAATCGGATATATGTTCGAACCCCAACTTAACGTAAAAGCCAAAATTATTCATGTCAAAATTTTAGTTGGTGAACCGGCTTTTTTTTGTCCAGCATCAAGCTTTTCGACTTTTTGTCTACATGGACATAGACTATGTTATTCTGATCGAAAAAGAGATCAGTGAAGACCGCATTTTTTACTTCAATTGTTTCCACAGGCGATGATTGTTGGTATTCGAAGTAAACCCAAAGCGCGGTATCGTCACCTTCACCTTTTAGCCGCTTGCTTTTGATTTTAAGGTCTAACATCTTATTATTCACTCTGACATGGAAGAATTTGTTCAGATACTTTAGCAATAATTGGTTCGCCATTGCCGGTTCATTCGGTTGGCAAAATGCGAGTTCGGTACTGTAAGGATCGTAGACGATCGCTTCATTTACATCTGTCAGAAACAATTTTAGATTAATGGTTACCAATTGTTCTTTGGATGAATACTCGATCTCACACAAGGACAACCTTAGCGGATGGCCACTTGCAGCAAAGCTCATCCCCAGCACTACAACCAGCGCAATAAATCGAGATGCAGACATAATAGGTTTTGGAATTATCACTATCCTTCGGCTTGCATCTTTTGTGCAACTGACTGAACTTCCTTGAAGACACGAATCAGATTGCCACCCCAGATTTTTTCGATCTGCTCTTCTGTGTAACCGCGTTTAACCAATTCAATGGTAATATTCATGACTTCACTGGCATCATATACGCCCTCAATTCCACCACCGCCATCAAAATCACATCCGATTCCAACATGATCAATGCCTGCTATTTTAACAATATGATCAATGTGATCGCCCACATGTTTTAGAGTTGCCGAAGGGGTAGGGTATTTTTCATTAACCTCTTGAGTGGCTTTCCTGGCTGCGGCCCAATCTTCTTCGGTCATTTGGTCGAATGGTTTTCGGTTAGCCCGAACAGCAGCCATTGCAGAATCGCGCGCCGGATTGGGGGGATTATCCCGTAAATAAGCACCTAGCATTGTCAATTGAACAACACCACCGTTTTCGGCAATGATCTTCAACATATCATCTGACATATTTCGCTTGTGTTCAGTAACTGCTCTTGCGTTGGAATGGCTGGCGATAATCGGTGCTTTTGAAACCTCGATGACATCATAGAACAAACTGTCATCGCCATGAGAGACATCTACCATGATGCCCAGGCGGTTCATCTCCTGAACAACTTCGACACCAAAAGGACTTAATCCTCCATGTTCGGATCCTTCAGAATCAGTAGCCGAGTCTGCCAAATCATTATTAGTTGAGTGGACCAAAGTGATATAACGTACGCCCTTATCATAATACATGCTGACATTTGAAATGTCGTCACCTAATGGATACCCATTTTCAATACCGAGATAGATGGCACGCTTACCCTCATCTTCCAAAGTATAGGCATCTTCAGGATTGAGTGCCAGACCTACAATGTCAGAATTTCTTTCCGTAGAAGCAATGACTGAATCTATCATTTGAAGACAAAGGTTTTTTGCCCGGTTGTTTCCTTCATCATCCCGAATATCCTGAGCTACGAAAGCGGCAAAAAAGACAGCGTCCAATCCGCCCTCTTTCATGCGCGGGTAGTCCAGTTTGGAGCCTGATTCATCCGGGTCATGTCGCTCTGACATATCGAAGCCAGGTTGTATCATGCGTAAAGGTGTATCAGCATGTGTGTCAAGGGTAAGGACACGATCGTGAATTTCAAGTGCTTTTTTGATTAACTCTTGTTCACTGTTGTCGGCAGGTGTGTCTGGGCTATTTGTGCACCCAACAAATAATGATGCAAATACAAAAATAAGTAGGTAACGAAGGGGTAGATGATTCATAGTTTTTATTTTAAAGTATAGTAAGGTATGCTTTCTTGAACTTTAATATACTGAATCCTCCATTTAATTCAAGGTCCGATATTCGGTTGGGCTCATCCCTACTTTTGCTTTAAACAATTTATTCAGTCCTTGCGGGTACTCAAATCCTAAGATGTAGGCAATTTCACTCACGCTTTCATTACTTCCCAAAAGTCTGGTTTTGGCTTTCTCTATTACATATTCCCGGATATGGTCTTTGGCACTTCTTCCCGTCTCCATTTTTAAAAGGTCTCCCATATAGTTTTCTGATAAATTCAGTTGGCCCGCATACTCTTTTACTGTCAGTACACCATTTTTCATTGGCATATCCGAGGTGTAATATTTTATTAAAACTTTGTTGAACTCAGCTAAAATGTCTTTGTTCATATTTGTTCTTGTGTAGAACTGCCCTCGATTATTGTTGGCAGTTTTTCCATCTGAATGACCTGACCTGCCTTGATAAAAGTAAGCGTGCCATCCTCAAAGTCATATGAACTCCGCCCATACATCATTGACCCCGAAAAGCCCTGCTTAAAATTCACCTGGGAGAAGTCAAAGAGAAATTTTACATCACCCTCCACTAACTGCATTACAGGGTTCCATTCCGGATATTTACCAGTTGTGCTCAGGACTTCCCAAACCTGTTCAGGATACGCATTGATTATGATTTCATGATGAACAGACTTTCTGCCGGTCAAAACCAAAACTACGAGTAAGGATAATATGCCAATAACTATATACATCATCTTTTTCATTTCATGTATTTGTCAAACCAGCCTACAATCGGTTCAGGGTTTTTACCTAACCAATCATAAGCTGCAGCCCTTTTCTTCTCCAAATCAAGCCAAAGCATCTCTTTTTCAACCGTCAAGTCGTTATAATATTGTTTTACCATATTCATATCAGTCATCGGGTCATTACTGTTTTGAATAACCATGGTTGGCACTGAAATGTCTTTTACATAAGGTAAGAAAGAATCTCCAGTAAGGTCTATGTTCCTTTTATTTTTGCTGTACCTGCTTTCCGAACATTTTTATTGATTTTTGTTATTTAATACTTCAAAAGTATTAGCAATTAAGTTCTGCTGCTTATCCAAATTACTGGAAAGGTTATCCGTTTTACGGTTTTGTGTTGTTGACTTGTGGCTAATCTATCCGTTCAAGCCATATTATTTGTCAATCGATTGAAGGTCATTTGATAAAACGCGTTTCCCTTATAGCCTTTCTTCTATCGCTTTTGCAAACATATTGGCTTTATCTGGAGCCAGGTTATAAAACAGTCCGGGCTCAATCAATTCAAGCTCTAGAAGACAAAATGCTTCTCCATTTTGGAGTACGCCGTCAATGCGGACATAGAGTGGTTTCTCCTCTAAAGTTTCCAAAATATGCCTTGCCTTTTCGATGATAGATTTTTTGGGCTCGACACGCCTGGATTGTCCACCGTACTGACCATTAATTCGAAACTCACCGGGTTGAGGGGTTTTCAGAACAGCATGTGAATAAATCCGATTAATAAATACCATTGAAAGTTCTCCTGCTATTTCGATGTCAGACAAGTATTCTTGTATGATCCATGGTCTGTGCTGACCATGTTCTTTAACGTTTAACTGCCAATTTGGTATGTCTTCTCGGGATATACATTCTACCAGGTGTCCGCTCGCTCCATGAGCGGGTTTTACTACGGCTTTCTTCCAGCCATTTTTGTCAAAAGCAGATTCGATATCATTAATAGTCTGAACAAAGACTGTGTCGGGTGTCCGAATACCATTTAACGCTAAATCAGTTATATAAGACTTCGATAGGTTCCATTTTACGGTCGAAACAGAATTTTGCACTGAAACGCCATTGGTTTGAAGTCGATCAAGCCACATGTTAAAGTCTTTTATGTGATAATGATAGTCCCAGGTGGATCGCAGAACGACTAAATCTGCATCAAGAAATTTATTAAATGGACCATTCCAGGTTGCAGCTTCAACTTGGTGGCCTAAGTTGCTTAGTGCAGAGGCCACTATACTGTCACTCGCCGAGATGGTCGGCCATTTTTCACATGTAGAAAAAATAATTCGGGCCATTTAGATCAGTTTTAACTTACAACTCTTTCAATAAACCAAAATATACCAACCATGGCAATCAATAATGATGCTGGAATTTGCACCCATTGACGGTACCAACTTTTCTTCCGAATCAACCACAATAATGCTGCTGTGGTAAAGAGCACTATCAGTTGACCCAGTTCTACCCCGATATTAAACGCCAGTAATGAGGCAACTAAATTATTTTCAGGTAAGCCAAATGCGCTTAAAACAGCTGCAAACCCTAAACCATGTAATAAGCCGAAACCAAATACGATAAATGGCCGCCATTTGTTCGTTTCTTTAAACACGCAGTTCTCGACGGCTACCCATACGATAGACAATGCAATCAAGGGCTCAATTATAGCACCTGGAGCTGTTATTATTCCTAAGGCAGCAAGTGCCAGGGTGAAGGTGTGAGCGAGGGTAAAAGCGGTGACCTGCCAAAGTAGCGACCTTAAAACCAGGCTCGAAAAAAACAGGCCCAATACAAAGAGAATATGATCCAAGCCTTTGGGGATTATATGCTTTATGCCTGCATTGAGAAATAACCAGAATCTTTCTTGTGAGGGCATGGCCGCCAGCTGACGCATGCGTTGCCGCTTTAGGGCGGCGTCATATTCAGCTTTTATTTTCTGGTCAGGAAAGTCAAGTTGACCATGTTCGATTTCCAATATGACAAGTTCGTCCTGGGGGTGAGAGAACGCGACAAACCCTGAAAAGAAGCAGATGCAGAAAGCAAATGTTTTTAGAATTGTCATAATGCCAAGGAGTGTTCTTGAAAACAAAAGCTGCTCGGTTTACTGAGCAGCTTTTCGATGAATTTATTTGCAATTAGTCTGTAGAGCCGTCCAGGCCTCTAACTTTCAAAAGTGCATCAATCTTGGGCGCGCGGCCCCGGAATTGTTTATAAAGTTCCATAGCTTCTTCGGTTGAGCCTTTTTCGTAAACATGCGTTCTCAGCTTTGCAGCAAGTTCGGGATCAAATACATTACCGGTTTCTTTAAATGCTTCAAAACCATCGGAGTCAAGTACGGCAGAATGCACATAGCTATAGTATCCTGCTGCATAATAACCACCCGAAAAGATATGTGCGAAGTATCCGGTGCGATATCGAGGAGCGATTTCGTCAATCAAGCCGATTTTGGATAGCGAGGCTTTTTCAAAGGCATTGGTATTTTTAAGATCTTCATCTCCCTTGATGGTATGCCAATCCATATCAAGTAGTGAAGCTGCTAAATATTCAGTATTGGCAAACCCCTGGTTGAACTTTGAGGCTTTCAGTAATTTCGCAATTAATTCGTCAGGCATTACTTCGCCGGTTTGATAGTGCGTAGCGAATGATTTCAGGATTTCAGGTTCGCTTGCCCAATGTTCCAGTATCTGTGCCGGAAATTCGGTAAAATCAGTCGGACCAGATGTGCCCGACATGCTGTTGTAGGTGACATTGGTTAAAATACCGTGCATGGCATGCCCAAATTCATGGAAAAGGGTAACAACGTTGCCAAAACTAAGTAGTGCAGGATCATCGCCAACGGGGGCGGGGAAATTACATACGTTTACAATAACAGGGCGTTCTTTCCCGTCAAGGTTTGATTGTCCTTTAAAACTGCTCATCCATGCTCCCCCGCGTTTGTTTGAGCGGGTGAAGTAATCACCAATGAAAATTCCAAGGTGACTACCATCCTTGTCTTTAACTTCCCAAACCCGCGCATCCGGATGATAAACATTAATATCAAATAACTCGGTATAGGTTAAGCCCCATAGTTTATTTGTAGTTTCAAAAACACCATTAAGTACATTGTCGAGCGACAGGTATGGTTTCAATGCAGCTTCATCTATATCATATTTCGCTTTGCGGACTTTCTCCGAATACTGCCACCAGTCCCAACCTGCTATTTTGAAGTCTTTGCCTTCTGCATCAACAACAGCCTGCATGTCAGCAACTTCAGTTTTGGCTCTTTCCAGCGCAGGTCTCCAGAGCTGCATTAGCAGATCATATACTTCTTCAGGAGTCTTCAGCATCCGCTCTTCCAGTACGAAGTGTGCATGCGTTTCGTAACCCATTAGTTGAGCACGTTCGGCGCGAAGTTTGGCAATTTTAGCCGCGACTTCTTTGTTATCTGTTTCGTTATCGTTATCACCACGTTGTATGTAAGCTGTGTATAACTGCTCGCGTAAGTCGCGGCGGTTGGATTCGGTCAGGAAGGGGTACATGCTGCTGCGATGGGGTGTAAAAACATATTTGTCTTTGTACTTTGCTTTGTCTTCGTCAGTTTCAGCTTCCGCCAACTTTTCTGCTGCTGTTTCTGCTGCTGCTGCGATAATACCATCGGATAGGCCATCCAGGTCAGATTTATCCAAAACAAGTTCAAATCCATTGGTTTCGGCTAACAAATTTTGACCAAATGCAGTTGTCAGCTCAGAGATCTGAGAATTGATTGCGGTAATCTGCGCTTTTTGTTCTTCATTCAGCAATGCCCCACTGCGAACAAACGCCTTACGTGTATCATCTAAAAGTTTGCGTTGCTCGTTGCTTAGTTCCAGCGTTTCACGTGCTTGCCAAAGGGTTTCAACGCGATTAAAAAGCCCTTTATTAAGCGTTATTTTATCATAGTGTGCAGAAATCAGAGGACTTAAGTCACGCTGTAATTCTTGTAATTTGGGGTTGGTATTTGATCCTGTTAAGTTGTAGAAAACATCTTGTACTTTGGTAAGTAACTTTCCTGTTCTTTCTAATTCTTCAATTGTATTGGCAAAGGTCGGGGCTTCAGAGTTATTGACGATTGCATCAATTTCGGCCAGATTTTCTTTCATGCCTTTTTCAAACGCAGGCATATAGTGTTCATTCTTGATCTGATGAAATGGTGGAATACCAAATGGCGTATCCCATTCCTGATAAAATGGATTGTCTGACGCTACTTGTGTTTCAGTTTGATCAGTTTGAGTTTGACAAGCACTTAAAAGCACTATTCCTGTAAAAAATAGAAGTTTCTTCATTGTTGACTTTTTTGTAAAGATAGTTGTTCTAGGCATTTGAAATCCAAGATGTTGAAAATGCTACTTTTAAATATTGATGAATAACATAAAACAAAAAAGTCGGCAGTCACTCAAAATGACTACCGACTTTACATATATCTTTCAGATAATAAACTCCTGGGTTAAGGAGTCGCTATCTATCCTCCGGAGTAAGGAAGGAATGACCCATGCATAATAATGCGCAATTTACCTTGGTCATCTTTAGTATAACCAAAAGTATATTCAACTTTCACATCATCGCTACCATCAGCAGGTGTGAAATAGTAATTACCCATTGCAATGGCCATGTTGCCTTCTGTTTTGACCCCGGTACTTTCCCATCTTACATTTGTCCATGGTTTGATAGCAAAACCTTTGTCTTCAGAAAAGTTCTCATTGGCTCCAACAAAATAAGAAAGTGCTCCTTCTTCTGTTGTACGGAATTGTTTTTCAGCCGCTAGCGTAGGCTTAAAAAGAACTGGTCCAAGGTTATACCCGTATAATTCTGCAATATGCTTTTTTGCTGCAGCGGTATAATCACCTTCTTCAGTGAAAATCTTACCTATTTGAACAATTCCCTCTCCCCAGGTTTTCTGAGCATCCAGAACTTCCTGTTCGCTGATAGTTACTGCTGGTTGGGACTCTTCAACAGGTTCAACATTTGGTGTTTCATCTTTAACTTCGGTCGTATTGCATGACACGAAGAATAATAAAGCCAACACAGTGGAAAGAAGACTAATTTTTTGTTTCATTTTTTTATTTTAAAGTTTTGTTGAATATGTATTTTTAACAGCACTATCTTTAGAATTGTTCTAAATTGACGCAATTATTATCACCTCTTCATTTGTGAAGTGCGGATAGCCAAAAATCAACATCAGTGGAAAAAGCAAAAATTGGAATAATCAATGTCTCAGACCGGGCCAGTCGCGGAGAATACGAGGATTTACCTGGGAAAGAGGTTCGTCGGTTAATGGATTTATGGCTTACCAGCCCCTGGGAGGACGAATATGCGGTCATTCCTGATGAGCAGGATTTGCTGGAAAAGGAGATGATTGATATGGCAGATAATAAAGGCTGTTGCTTAATCGTAACAACTGGAGGCACGGGACCTGCCGTACGAGACGTTACACCAGAAGCTACGATAGCAGTCTGCGAAAAACTCCTTCCGGGGTTTGGTGAGCAAATGAGACAAGTTAGTTTGCAATATGTCCCTACAGCTATTCTTTCCCGCCAAACGGCCGGAATCCGCGGAAGTGCATTAATCGTCAATCTGCCAGGCAAACCCAAGTCCATTAGAGAGTGTCTGGAAGCTGTATTTCCAGCTATTCCTTATTGTATTGATCTTATTGGAGGCCCTTATCTGGAAACTGACCCTGCCGAAATGAAGGTGTTCCGGCCTGGCCTATGGAAAAAGTAAAGACTTTACAGGTTATTAGTGCTTGTAAGGGAATGAAGAATGATGCAAGTCAATTTTCAAGTTTCCACCAATCAGGCGATAGCCAAATGTATATTCAACTTTGGCTTCATCACCATTTAAATCAGTGAAAAAATAGTTGCCCATAGCAATTGCACGACTCTCCTCCAGGATAATTCCTGTATTCTCGAATCTCACATTTGTCCAGGGTTGGATGGCGAAGCCCTTATCTTCTTCACATGCACGATTCTCTCCTGCAATGAAATATGATAAAGCTTCTGCTTTAGTGTGTCTGAATTGTTGGATTTCACATTTCGTTGGTTTGAACAAAACCGTTCCAGATTCAAAAGCATAAAGTTGATCAAGAAAATCACTTGTAAACGCTTCGCAATCATTTCTGTTTTCTTTCAAGGAGCCAATTTTCACAACGCCACTTCCCCATTCATTCTGAGCATTAATTACCTGTTGTTCTGTAATCATTTTGAAAATAAAGTTTGTGTTGCCTACTTTGTAAAACGGTGTTCAGCTCGTCCGTTTTCGAACATTAATCAATTTCTTGGATAACAAAAAAGATTTTGATTTGTTTTTGCAGTTTCTGTTTGCTTTACCTGGTTTATGGATGATCATTTTACCATTAATTTATTATAATTGCATTGAACAAAATTTGATACAATTCCATGATAAAACAAACGATTACCTTAGTTTTTCTATGTCTCGCGCTTGTGATTCAAGGTCAAGACAAACCTGCAGTTGACACCACATTAGCAGGCTTTAAATTCAGAAGTATTGGGCCGGCATTTATGTCAGGTCGAATAGCCGACATTGCCATCCATCCTGAAAACGATAATACATGGTATGTTGCCGTAGGTTCAGGTGGCGTTTGGCGTACCAATAACAGCGGAATTACCTGGAAACCGATTTTTGATAGTCAAAAAGTGTACAGCATCGGTTGTGTTACCATCGATCCGAATCAGCCTACCATTGTTTGGGTGGGTACAGGAGAAAATGTTGGTGGTCGCCATATTAGTTGGGGCGATGGCATCTACAAAAGTATGGATGGGGGTAATTCATGGAAAAATATGGGATTGAAAAAATCCGAACATATTTCCAAGATCATTGTACATCCTGATAATTCGGATGTCGTATATGTTGCCGCTCAAGGCCCGTTGTGGTCAAGTGGTGGAGAACGTGGCTTTTACCTAACCACAGACGGTGGAAAAACATGGACAAGAACACTTGGTAATGACGAATGGACCGGCGTTACCGATATTGCGATCGATCATGAAAATCCTGAGATAATCTATGCAGCCACATGGGATCGCCACAGGACGGTAGCTGCCTATATGGGAGGTGGTCCGGGAACCGGATTACACAAAAGTACCGACGGTGGGCAAACATGGACCCAATTGAAAAGCGGGTTACCTAATTCGAGAATGGGGAAAATCGGGCTGGCAATTAGTCCACAAAAATCGAATGTCTTGTATGCGGCTATCGAGCTTGACCGCAGAAAGGGGGGCGTTTACCGCAGTGAAGACCATGGGGCAACGTGGAAGAAAATGTCCTCTGCAGTTTCAGGAGGAACAGGGCCTCATTATTACATGGAGTTGTATGCTTCTCCTCACCAATTCGACAGGTTGTATTTGATGGATGTTCGTATCCAGAAGAGCGAAGATGGTGGCAAGACCTTTACCAGAATGCAGGACAGATACAAGCACGTTGATAACCACGCAATGGCTTTTAGAGCCGATGATCCCAATTACTTGCTTGTGGGTTGTGATGGTGGTGTGTATGAGTCGTTCGATCTCGGTGAAAAATGGCGTTATATGGGTAACCTGCCACTCACACAATATTACAAAGTTGCTGTAGACGATACTGAACCTTTCTACAATGTTTATGGTGGTACCCAGGATAATAATACACAGGGTGGTCCTTCCAGAACCAACAATGTTCATGGAATAATGAATTCTGATTGGTATGTTGTATTGGGAGGTGATGGTCACCAGCCGGCCACCGAGCCAGGCAACCCGGATATTGTTTATGCTCAATGGCAGCAAGGTAATATAACACGGGTAGATATGACCACCGGCGAGATCGTCTATATCAAACCGCAGCCGGCAGAAGGTGATCCGGTAGAACGGTTTAATTGGGATGCCCCAATCCTTGTGAGCCCTCACGATGCAAAAAGCTTGTTTTTCGCCTCCCAGCGCCTTTGGAAGTCAAATGACAGAGGGGATAGCTGGACAGCTATTTCTCCCGATCTCACCAAAAACCTGGAGCGTATTGAGCAGCCTATTATGGGGAAAAAACAAAGTTGGGACAATGCCTGGGATATCTATGCGATGTCTGATTACAGTACTATTGCTAATGTTTCTCAATCACCACTAGATGCCGACTTGATTTATGTAGGGACCGATGATGGTCTTATTCAAGTTACAGAGAACGGAGGGGAATCCTGGCAGAAAGTACCAGTGGAAGAATTTGGTGTGCCTTCCACAGCTTTTGTTAATGATATTAAAGCCGACCTGTTTGATGTCAATACCGTTTATGTCTGCCTCGATAATCACAAATTTGGGGACTATAAACCTTATTTTTTCAAGAGCAATGATAAGGGAAAAACATGGCAGGAAATGACCAATAACTTACCAGAATCTACTTTGGTATGGCGCATGGTACAAGATCATGTCAAGAAAGATTTACTTTTTTTGGCTACCGAATTTGGAATCTATACCTCCCTCAATGGCGGTGAAAACTGGCTACGCTTGAAGGATGGCCTGCCTACGATCTCATTCCGCGATCTTGCCATACAGAAAAGAGAGAATGATTTGGTGGCTGCTTCATTTGGTCGTGGGTTTTACATCCTTGACGATTATAGCCCTCTGCGCGAGATTACTGAAGAGCATTTAAATGCTGAAGCTCATTTATTCCCAATTAAGGATGCCTGGTGGTATATACCACGTCGGGTTTTGGGCGGCAGCAAAAAAGGCTCGCAGGGTGATGGTCTTTATGTTGCTCCTAATCCTGAATTTGGTGCAGTCATTACCTATCACTTATCAAAGGATTATAAAACACTTCAGGCGAAAAGGAAAAAGGCTGAAAAGAAGCTGAAAGATGAGGACATAGAATTCCCGGGTTGGGAAGCCCTGGAAAAAGAGAAACTGGAACAAAAGCCAGCTGTCTTTTTAGTGATAAAAGACGCTAAAGGTAATGTGGTTCGAAGAGTTAAAGCTCCAGCCAAAAAAGGTATCCATCGTGTCGCATGGGATTTGCGTTACCCATATAAAGGTACTATTCGAAATGCCAGACTTCCTCAAGGCGGGAGTGGCCCCAGAGGGCTCATGGTTGCTCCGGGAGAGTATTCAGCTACAGTAGTGAAATTGGTTGATGGAGAGAGTACAGAGCTCACTTCTCCACAGACCTTTACGGTGAAGCGCATGACAAAAGGTGCTTTAGAAGGAAGTTCAATTGCAACCACCACTGACTTTTGGGGTGAGTTGGAAGATGTGAGTATGGCGTTAGGCACAACAACCATGACGTTGAATGAAACTATGGAAAAGGTGAAATTGATGGGTATAGCCTTAAGCCGAAGCCAAAGTGCACCTGGTGATTTGGACAAGAAGCTCCATGAGATTCACACCCGTCTCCAATTGATGAGTAAGCAAACTAGTGGTGACATGGTGCGCAGAGAGGTGGGTGAAAAATCTCAGCCGACCATCGGAAGCCGTTTATTCGTAGCTTCTATGGGAACATCAGGCAGCACTTATGGTCCAACAGATACACATAAGGAAAGTTTGGCCATAGCCAAAAGGCAACTAAATGCTTTGCGCGCTGAATTGAACAAAATCCTTAGCGATGATATCCCTGCTTTAGAACAGGCGCTGAAAGCTGCCGATGCACCTGCTTTTAAAGGAAGTGGTATGTAGAGATGTTTTAGTGGCAACGCGACGCAAAACTATTTTGCGTAAAGCGATCAGAAAAGTAGGCATGTTGATATAACGTGCCTACTTTTCTTTTTGCCATAGTTTCTTTTTACCAGTTTTGAAGTCTTTGCGGATAACTGCCCTGTCGTATTCCTGGCCCAAGACAGTATAAGCCACGTAGGTAAGTTTATCAGCTTCAATAGTGATAACCTGGTAGAATTGAGTTTGCTCAGCCGTTTTGTCGGGTTGATACCCTTCGGCAGAATAAGTTTTGATCTGCTCAGGATCTAGCTGGTACTGTTTAGGGCCACTCACAGAAGTGACATATACTGTACCAAGATCACCGTCTGCATCCGAGTCGTTTGTGCGAATAGGAACATGGCCTCTGGCATAGGTGTGATCATGTCCGTTTAACACGAGGTCAACATTGTATTTGTCGAATATCGGTTTCCAGTTTTCGCGGGCAAACTGGAAGTCGCGGCCTTTAGCTGGCGAAAATACAGAATGGTGACAGGTAATGATATTCCATTTCGCCCGAGATTTTTTAAGTTGCTTTTTGACGTATTTGGATTGATCTTCAAGTAATTCATTTGAATTGAGAACAATAATGCGAATATCCTGATAATCTACTGTGTATACCGTTTCTTGAAGTGATGGTTTTAATTTCTTTTCAACCGGAAGGGTGAACTGAGGTTTCCATTGAATGGATAATTTTCTTGGTTCTCCTTCACCCATTGGCCAAAATTCGTGATTCCCGACAACCGGAATTGCTGTCCATTGACTATGGATGAAGCCACCGGCTTTAAACCATTCTGCCCATTCAAAATCACGATGTGCGTCATTGATGAGATCTCCGGCATGGATAACAAAAGATGCATCAGGAGCAGTTTGATAGGCCATCCGTATCACGCGTGACCAATGCGATAGAACATAGTTTTGGGCATCACCAAAATATACAAACTTGGTCGGCGAATATTCTGATTTTGCTGTGCGAAATTGAATCCACTCAGACCAGTGTCCATCACCATCTCCAACTCGATAGACATAGAGCTTGTCTGGTTCCAATCCTTCAAATACTACACTATGGTAATGAACATTGAACGGTTTATTCCTTTTGTACAAGCCCAGGTCAAAAGGCTCGGTAATTGCTGTGACAGAGGTTACATTTTTAGTAAACATGGCATTTACAGTGGCTTCTGCTATTTGTGCATATGCCTTGGTAATAGTAGTATCTGTTCGCCAGGTTACAGCTCTGCTATTTGCCGGATCGCCATGAAAAGTCAGAATGATCCGGTCAGGATCTTTACTTGGAATTTCCCAATGGTGCAGATCGTGATAATGGTCTTGGGCTACCATTGTAATGGACGAGAGGCATATTATGGCAATCAGGCACAGAATTAAATTAAGCTTTATGGTCATGTTTCTGGTTTTTATACTTATCAGCATTTTTGGGTTTTGGGCGCTATTGGTTTAACGGTCGAAAAGGAATGGTTAACCTCCCATTTTAACAATGGTCTTAGGCCATGGGTCTTCGAAAGTATGTCCTTCTTCCCACAGTTTTATTTCTTTCTCTGTAAGAAAACAAGACTTTAGCGCATCCGTAAATCGATCAACATGTGCGTAATCACCAATTACAGTTAAGTCACATTTGCGATCACCGAAACGTCCTGATTCCTTGGCCAGTAGTTCTTTTAGCTGTTCAATTTCGAATTCTGTAATACCGTGGTTTTCATCTTCAGCGATCCCAGCTCTCCAAGAGCCGATAATTTCCAGTCTGATACTGCCAGCGGCCTGATTCCATAGCAATGAAAATTTATCTCGGCTAGCGAGCCAAAAGAATCCTTTGCTCCGGTAAATTCTCTGGTCAAGGTATTTATGACAGATGTCCCAAAGACGTTGGGGGTGGAATGGACGATCATCTTCTATGACTCTTGTCGCCAAATCATAGGGTCTGTCTTCATTTTCTTCTGCCGCTAACACAGGGTTTAGCTCATCGACTAATTTGGCTATTCGATAATAATTGTAGTTCTCCAGCTCAAACAAGGACTCTATTTTGAGCCTTCCAAACTGTACGGAATGCGCTGATGCATGTGGGTTAACAGCTTGGACATAGGTGGCAATTTCGGATAATTTACCTTCCGGAATGCGGTCTCCTTTGGTAAGGAAAAGATGGCTGCAAAACATTATTTGTTCTACCAGCAAGTTGACTGTATTGCGTTTTCCTTGTTCCAGGTTTTGTCGCATTCGCGGAACAAGTGTTTTTCCATACTCATAGTCATGGGCCAGCATTAAACTATCAACAAGTGCAAATACCCCGGTTAGCCTGACTTGTTGGTGATCCTTGAGATATTCTATCACTGGCATAGGGTGGCAGCTTCCAGAAGTTTCAATGATGATCAATTCCGGATCTTGACTGGATAATAGCTTTTTCAGAGCCTGCTCAAGTTTTTGAAGTCCTTTTTTGCTACTTAACACACAAGAGCTAATAGACTCCAGGATTTGGCGATTATATTCAACGAATTCAAGCGAACCGATCAATTCACCATCCACATCCAGTTCACTCATGTCATTTACAATGGCACATACAAGAATATTTTTCTTCTTTGCCTGCGAAAGGAGATTGCTGAAAAGTGTTGTTTTACCAGATCCAAGAAACCCATTAAGGATGACTATTGGAATTTTGGATGAAGCGCTCATTTTATGATGTTCTGAAAGGTTAACTTTTTATTCATTTAGAGCTTGTTTGGAATTTATCTATCTGGTCAAACGCGATAAATTTAAATCTGCTTTGCGTTATTTTTTCTTACCGTAGCTATGGCTATGCTTTCAAAAAAATGCCTTAATCAAAATTAAATTTGTTGCGTTTGCCTCAGAAAACGAATTCCAAACAAGCTCTTAATTTAGGGATTAAATTGATGAGTGCAAACCTTTCAGAGCCCTATTCACTTTTTCATTCCTGCAGAACGTTTATTAGGGCATTATAATAACGACTCGCAATAAACTCGGCTCCGGTCTGATTATAGTGTACATCATCGGCCAACATCGAATCATTAAAACCGTTATACATATCTACAGCGATTACTTTTGATGTTGTAGTAGTCTTGTTTAAAGCAATGTCGGCTACATCATTGTGTAAAGTAGCCAAATAGTTGGACAAAGTAGAAGTCATGGCACTGGAATGGGCCGGAGCCATCTGCTCAATAAGGATGATTACATTAGGATTTTTAGTTTGAAGAATATCTACTATGTTATTGATATTAGCAATAGCGCTATCATAAGAAAGACCTTCTAAAGCATCATTCCCTCCAGGAGAACTAAATAAAACAATATCCGGAGTGCCGGACTGATTTAGCCAGCTGTTTATTCCGTTCAAAATCTGACTTGAGGTATACCCGCCTCTGCCTTCATGGTCGGCATCAAAAGAACGACCTGAATAGATTGGATAATTTGATTCATCATTTACAGTGCCTATGTAATCGAAATCCCAGTTCCCATCTATAAGGTCTTTCCAAAGTTCATACCTGAAGCTTTCGTATTCCGGTCTTGCTCCTTCTATCCTGGAAGCTCCTAAAGGCATGATTTTGTTAATGGAATTGCCAGGTAGATTTTCGTCTGGTGTTATCTGCTCGTCTTCAAGACAAGAAAACATAAGTAAAAAGCATAATGCCATTAAAAAGGTTCGATTAATCATTTGTCTGTTTTTCATTCAGTAACAGAACGACTAATTATGGTAAAACCCTACTATGGTTGATTTTATTCTGGCAAAATATCAGCATAAAATAATACTTATTATCCCACAGGAAAAGAGGGACAACTTCGTTAACGACTGGCAGATACGCGATAATCTCTGATTTACTTAGATATTAGTTCAAGTTGATTGGGATCGTTTTTAAACCTTCTAAATCTGATGGGTATAAGGTGCCGTTTATGTATATACTCTTTAAGTTAAAATGCTTGATAACCCTGGTGTCAATGCTTATCTCAGAAACCCTTGAAGTGTATATCATTAAATCTGTACCTTTTATGTTGGCTTTAATTTTTGCGGATTTATTGATCTTATCAAATATAGGATAGAAATATCCATTATTGAATTTGCCATTGATAACCATTTGTTCTACACCTCTTGTTATATCTAAAGAGGTGGAATCACCTGCAGTTTTATTAGCAATATAATAATAGGGTGAATAAGGTGATTTCATGGTGTCTTTCTCCATCATTAATATGATGTCTCCTTCCTGAATCCCCAGGTTTTTTGCAGTACAGTCTTCACTTTTGAAACCATTAACTTTCAATCCGGGCCCTGGGAAGCTGTAGTCATATTTTAGTCCGAAATCGGCTTTATCATTAAATACTTCGAGATGATAAGGTTTGTGCCATTCCTCAGGGGGTTTAAGAGTGTCGATTTGAGTAATGGTAAGCCAACTTAAATTAGTGTTTTTCAAGGATAGTGTTTCCCAAGTGATTTTCGTTAATTCATGATTTGAATTTTCCTGAATGAAAGCTAAAATATTTTCTTTTTCCAGTTCTTCAAGGTATGACATTTCATGATTGCCAATTGGTGTTTTGAAGGTTATATTTTGGTTGAATTTCTTCAAATAGTTCACAACAGGCTCGATTTGATTAATCGGATACAGCATGTCTTGAGTTGTGTTTATAATATAAATAGGTTTTTGGTTGGAATTGGCAGGGAATATTGCCTGTTCTCCTAGTTTTTGGGCAACCTTTAAACTTCCATTCATAGCAATAAAGCCCGCAAAAGGGCCTGGATTTATCGTGGAAAAGTATAAAGCGCCACTTCCTCCATCAGAGAAACCACTAAGGAAAATCTTATTCTTATCAATGTTAAACTGTTTTTGCGTAAGTTTCATTTGCTCTAAGACCATGTCGGTTCCTACGGCATCAAACCAGGTGGCTCCTTTTTGACCATAGCTGAACATCAAATAAAAACCGCCCTCATCAGCTAATCTGACAAGTTTCGATTTCTTCATGTATTCTAAAGGAGTTTTCTTTAATTGAGGATTGGAAATTGCGCCGTGCAGATAAATCAATAAAGGTTTGTCTGAGGTTTTGTCAAGACTTGCAGGTGTATAAACTATATATGGTCGTTCAACTCCATCTTGACATAAATAACTTAACTGGGAGAATTCTCCGTTTTGCCCAAATAATGCCATGGGTATTAGCAAAAGCAAATAAAGTGTTCGATGCATTTAAAAATCTTTTTCTTGCTAAGGTTTAAGAGCGTGTAGTTGCCGGGCGCCTACTTTTTGATAAATTTTGTTTGATGCTGAATTTTGTGATCATTTACAACTAGTAAATAGATTCCACCTGGTAGGTTTTGGACGTTAATCATGTCGTGTTCATCTGCAATTATCCCATGTCTCACAAGTTTCATTTGGGTTGAGAAAATTTCATATTTAGCTGGGAAATTAACTTTGGAATTTTGAATTTCAAAAAAAGTTGAGGTTGGATTGGGAAAAACAGTAATCCTGTTTTCGTCAACTGCCAAGTCCTCTGTCGAGGTAGTCACTTCAGCCTGAATTATTTCTACAATGGGATAATATACTGAGGGCATAATTCTGATATGACTAAAGTTTTGAGCGGTACTTGCTACCCCATATGCTGTGTAAGTATTTACGTTATTTGTATAATATAAAGAACTTCCACTCTCTCCAGGGGCGCCAATATAGTTTGGTATGATTAACCTCATACTATCTTGGATCTCTGCTTGTCCAAATGCATAATACATAGTGTCTGGGTTGACAGGAGGTCCTGCAACGGTAAAGGCTGGGAAGGCCGATTTGTGGAATACTTTATTCTCGAAAAAACTACTCTCAAGGTGATACCCGATACTCAACCATCCAGTTTGTAGGCCTATTGGTTCTGCCAATTTGCAAATTGCAATATCGTTTAAGAAGTTTTCCTGATTGATATAGCTTAAAGGGACGTAAACTTTTTCTACCATTGTAGAAGGTAGGTTAATATTGGGTTGTCCTCCATTGAATGAGGGAAAAACAAAAATTGAGTCTGGTAAAATCCATCCTAGCGGATTGCTGTATAAACAGTGAGCAGCCGTTAAAATATAAGCTTCCCCTATCATCGTTGAAGAGCAGTAATGTCCCAGGTCGCCATCAACCATTTGCATCAGCTTTGGCGTCGCCCTTAAAGGAAAATCTTCAAGGTTAAAAAACTTGCCTGCCGCAATCCTGTGAGAAAAAAGAGATGTTTCGTATAAAAATTGCTCTGATGGAAAATCGTTACTCATTGGTGTCCATGAATATAATTCTCCGAAATGGAATCCAGTTGTGGATTGGATAACATTATTGTCAAAAGAAATTGCAGCGGTTGTATCTACAACCTGAGATAGGGTAAGGTCATAAACGACAAACCTTTCACTTTGTGTAAAGCCTTGAACACAAAAAATGAAAATGAGTGCAATTGTGGTGAGTGATTTCATTTTTTACCAAGGTAGATTTAGTTGTTTTACCTCAGACTGATAAAAGGACTCCAGTTTGTCAATTAGGGCTTTTGAAATAGAAATTTCTGTACTTTGGACATTATCCGTTAACTGAGCGATATTTACATTTCCCGGAATTACTGTTGAAACGGCATCATAGGCCAAACAAAATGCAATAGCCTTTTGAGACAGGTCTTCTTTTCCAATAATTCCTTTAATCTTATTGACCAGATAAAACCTGGTCTCTATATCTTGTTTTGACCATCGATTTCGGATATCATAAAATAGACTATTTGCATCATATTTGCCAGATAACCATCCAGAATCAAGCGGGATTTTCACAATTACGCCAACTTTATTTGCTTTGGCAATTTCAAACGCACGCGAGGTGTCTTGGTGTAAGATATTGAAAAACACCTCAATCACTTTAGATTTCGTGGTTTCCATAAGTAACTTGATATCTTCAAAAGTATCTAAAGAAGCACCGTAAGCTTTAATTTTCCCTTCTTCAACCAGTCTTTCAAGAACTTCATAATGATCATTATTATTACCATCAAGATAAGCCGAAGGAGGATTGTGTAATATCAGTGAATCAACGTAATCCGTCTGAAGTCTTTTTAGGCTTCTCTCTAAAGATGCTCTAATGTGTTGAGCATCAAAATTTAAAGTTCCTTTATCGGAATGTCCAAATTTTGTATTTATTACCAATTTACTTCTGTCATAACCTTTTAAAGCTTTGCCCAATCTTTCTTCGCTAGTGCCAAGGCCATAATTAGGGGCGGTATCAAAAAAATTAATACCATACTCCAATGACTTTTTTACAATTTTTATCGCTTCCGATTCAGACATGTTTTTCCATCCGGAATTATGGCCTAACTGCCATGCACCAAGTCCAATTTCAGAAGTATTTATTGAGCCTTTGAAAAACCTTTTGTACTGCATTTAAAACTAAAGTTATGCCCCAAGCTATGGTTTTTTTGTTGGAAATGTACTGTTGTGGGATGATCTTGAAAAGTGAGCTGGTGGGATAAGCTAGCCGACTTTTTTGGCTTATTGCTTTCTGACAAAGAAACCACCAGAGGCAAACTGGCCATTCCTTACTCTTATTATTAATACGTTTTTGCCTTTTTTGAGAGGTAGGTCCCTAACCCGGCCTTTGTGATCCGGATTTTTCCAGAAATCATACCATGCATTCCAGTCATTGCTTCTTGAGATATACCCATCTCTGTAAATCCTTCCATGGTCTTTGCCATTTAAATACAGGGTCAACTCATCGGTGGTTGTAAAATGCAGTTTTACAATTCCTTCTTCTTCTGCGTCAATAATAGTTTTGAAATAAGCAATCTCATTTTCCCCTTCATATTCTGTGATTCTTCCAGTGACGACGCATCCTCGGGAATCTGTTTCAAAATTTTCCCATGTCAATATTTCCTCATTAAGATGAACTTTGCAGGTATCTGTATTTTCGCTTCTTTCAATCGAAGGATAGGGTTTATTTAATGGGCCTAAAACCTCCCATTCGGTAATCAGGGAATCCGGTTCGTAGATAATGTCCGGAATGTTTTTCCCTTGATATGAGAATTCTTTGATTGATGAAATAACGACATTATCGATCCACACCTCACCTCCAACAACCCTGGGCTGGAATCCTAGTTTTCCGGAGGGGAACTCAAAATCATTGAATGTGATTTTAGGGGTATCCATTTCATTGATATAAAGATGGCAACGCTCATTAATCACCTCTAGTTTAAATTTATGCCATCTTTGAATTTCTATCTTTTGATCACCTGTCATTTTAGTCTTGTATTCTTCATATAACAGGCGCGACACATTACCATCTCTCCATGGATTTACCCTTATATAACTGCCATTTCCCTTGACATACAGTAGGCCAAAGTCCTCCCTGTTGTTTCGTATGCCATGATTATAGATAAACCCCACATAGCTGTTTTTATCAGCAGGAAAATACATTAGGCCTTCCATTTTTACAGCGCTCCACTGTTCAGAACCTTTGATTAATGCAGATACATTTCCATTAGGAGTTAATACCAGAACACCGCCCTGATTGTCGTGACTGGAATCAAGTATTTTTACAGCTCCCTCATTATTGATTTCCCAATTTGAAAGGTCAGCTTCAAAATTGTCTTCGAAAAGAATTTGACTCAAACAAAATAACGGCATGAACAGGAAGGCCGGGACAATAAAGAAGGATTTCATTTCATTGATTTTCTGAAAGGTACAAATTCCGAACAAACGCTTACTCTTTGTTAATGTATTCAGCCGGAGGAATGAATAATGCTGGATCTGGCACTTGATTGTCGCCGGTTAAAGAGATCATTTCATAAGTTACTCCACCATTTGCTGTTACCGCCCAATCGGGAACCCTCAGGTTACCAAACTGTCTCATGGGTCCAAATGTGTATTTATATTGAGTCGTTGCCCAGACTAAGGGTTCTTTATTGGCATTAAGCACAATGTAGCCACTCACATTATTGTCAGCATCGTGGAGTTCCAATCTTTTAGCTCCTCGAAATTCTTCTTCTCCGAATTTCACTATGTAATTGGGGTCACCTATCGCTACTGCTCTTGCAATTCGATAGATACTATAAGGTGCTCTTTCCATTGCATTTTCAAAAGCTGCTTCGCTGGTGTAGGCAAATTCGCCATTTATGACATTCCAATATTTGTGTTCAGGACTGTAGGCCCTTAGCCTGGAATAAGTTTCATTTTTCATGGTTACCCATGATCGTGGACCTGTTAAATCCAAAATTTCATTCTCAAGATAGGAGTCTCTGTCCCAGAAGTACCATCTGTGCACAAAGTGGACACTTTTTAGTTGGGACCATATTCTCATGCCGCCCATGGTGTTGACCATAGCTTCCAGTTCAGCAATTGCGGCTGGATCTCCGCCCAATCCACTGTTGGTTTGGGTATATGCATTCTTACTGGAGAAAAGCAACATTACTGCCATAATTGATGCAAGAATTAAGTGCTGTGAATTGAAAGACCTGGATTTCATTTTCGGTTAAATTAAAATTATGGAATCGGTTTCTTTTGAATTACAGCTCAAAGACAGGATGAGAGAGCGAATTGATAAACGAATAAAGGATTCGGTATCCTTTTCTAGAAGTAGGCGTTTGTCCGGATTTTATCCTTCTACGAATTGTTGACAAATTCCGAATACGCTCTAATTTAAAAATAGGAGAGGAGGATTATTTTCTTTTCAAAGAAATTAAGGAAAGTTTAACGTCCTAAAGCAAAAAGACTTAAAGTTTAAGCTTGAATCCGCGTCGCTCAAATAGTCCTGTTAAAAGAACAATGGACAATGCAAAAACGAAGGATTTTATGAGTCCAATATTACCGGTGTATAATGGTTGGGGTAGGCTAAGATCGATTAATTGAATTAATGGATAAACGATGTAAGGGAGCATATAACACGTCAATGTGGCAGTGCCTGCTGCTGAGATTAAATTTGCCCATTGAGTTTTGCCTTTTTGATCAGCAACTACATGAATGAGGGCAAATGTTATCAATGAAATCCCCACACAGATGCCCAGCCATGAAGGGGTAGCAGAAATTTTAGAAATTCCCCAGATGGGTCTTGTGAGCAGTCCGAAAGCCAGACATAAGGCACCAATAGTAATTAGTGCAACAGGCGTTGTGTATGGTTTTTTGGCGGAAAGACTTTTGACGAGTAACGTTGCAATTATTCCAGCTGTCGTAAATGCAGGGATCGTTCCACTGTAAATCGTATCCAGGAAAAATAAGGCATCTGGTAGTGGAGGGATACCAATTGAAAACTTTAACGAAGCAAGTGATGTAAAGACCAAGAAGGCACCTGTCATAATTGCCAGGCTACCTTTAGCAAGGATATAAATGATCACGTTAGCGAGGTAAGCCCAACCGATGAGTCCTAAAATTCCCCACCATTGTGTGGTCATCCATAAATCTCCATTATCACCACCTTTATAGATAATGGCTAAAAAAACGAAAAGGGCCATTCCAAGTAATTGCAATGGCAGGTGCCACTTTTTGTGTACCGGACTTTGTCCCCAATTCATCCAGAGAAGTCCAGTGGCCGTAGCCATAATTATGCAATAAATAAATGGATTGATAAGTAAGCTTTCACTGTGAATCGTTTCATAGTTAACCATAAAAACACCGATGATTAATAGGGAGACAGACCGTATGGCGGTATGTTTTGCAATGTGAAACTCAGACTGCTTTTTATTTCTGCGATGTTCAATAGCCAATGGGATGCTCAGGCCAACTATGAATAAGAATAAAGGAAAAATGATGTCAGAAAAGCCCAGATAATCTTCATTCCACTCAGCGTGTTCCAACCACTTTGGAATATCCTTGAGGAAAATAAAATCGTTGACCCATATCATGAATAACATGGTGAGCGATCTTAGGATATCGATTGATGCGAGTCTCTTGTTTTCCATTCTAATTTGAAAATATGGCTGGCGAAGGTATTTGGACTGACCGATACCAAGAAAATCATATTTTCTTAAAATCTCCTAATTTGTATTGGTTAAACTTCTTGCGAGTCGTAAAGCCAATACTGCCTGACGTTTATTCAACTCCATGGTTCGGCGCTCGGTTGAACCAGATGGGAGGGAGGCGATGCGTTGATCGTAAACCTGGACGGTACGCGTATTCAGCGAATCCAAAGCTTGCACAAGATATTGTAGAGGAAGGCCAATCGTTTTAAGCTGATCGAGGTAACCTTCTACAATGGCAAGGATATAGCGGTGTGCAGGAACAGATTGCCCGCCAACGTTGACACTCGGCTGTGAAGACAATTGTTGCAAATGCACAAAAATCTCTTCTTCGAGATATCCGGTTCGTTCATAAAGCAGTTGCCTGATAAGGGAGATTTGTCGGCTTCGTAACGCAGCCGGGTCAGCAGCCTGGGCTCTAAGTGCTGCAATCTGCGCATGGTCGACCAACTGTTCCGCAAGATTTTGATTCAATGGCCGCAAGTGCGTGTCAATCTGGGAGTTGAACATTGTATGACTCAATTCATGAATCATGTTCGTCAATACATTCTGGTTCAGTCCGGCTTCAAGGTCTGTTTTTGAGATGTGGATAATATATACCGGATGCGTTGAGCCATCGGGATTCGTGGCAGTTCCTGTTTGAGTATAGCCCCTATATCGATTGCCCCCTGTAATGTCTGGGAAAAAATGGATCTCATGAGCCGGGTTATTCAGGTAGGCATCCCAAAATGGTTCCTGTCGCAAGGATTGAAGTACTTGCGTATATGTCTGTTGTCCGGTAGTGTTCAGGGCGTTAACCAGTTGCTGCTGTTGTTGCGCAACAGAGGTAGCGGCATGTCTTCCGGTTACTGCTCCGGCTACAGATTGAGAAAGGGATCCGAGTCTGCTTACGATATCGCTTAAATTCATGCCCCACGCCTGGATAACTGTCAGGGCATCTGCTGAGGAAGATACTGATGTAACGTTTGGGATACCGGCGTTGGTAATTACAGCCTCCCTGACCTGGTCCCCAGTAAAAGCCTGAATCATTCTTCCTCCGGAAGCGGTGACTTTTGATATTGGAGTTGATAATAAGGGAGTGCTGGTTTCTTGTGATCCTTTTTCCGGCTTGAGTTGGATTGTTGCCGGATTAAAGAAAGATGTTTCGGATTCTGCGGCAAAGGAAAAAAAGCTCTCTTCCCTTTCTTTTTTGAAAAAGGGTTGGTTCGGTGATACCCGATTTGATTGATGTTGATCTGATGATTTGCTTTTTGGGGTTGTGCTTTTCATCCTGACAAATTGTAGAGCAGACTCTAAAATAAGTGGTATATCATTAAATTAGGTAAACAATTTGATGAGTGCAACTTTCTTAGTTTTATGATCGATGGACTCTAAATGCTAAATATGGTTTTAAAGTGTATTTTTTAATGCCCATGCCCAAAAAAGTAGCCATACATTTGAAATAGGAACAAACCTATTCCTGCAAGTACCAGGAACCAGTTGACTGCTTTGTAAAAGGTTGGGAATTGTTTGTGTTTTCGTGAAAGCGTAAGCACAAAAACAATAGGAATTAAGGCGAGGACTTGTCCTATTTCTACTCCCAGATTGAAACAAAGGATCTTTGCCAGGAATTGGTCAGCCCCCATATCGAATGACTGTAATCGGGTAGACAATCCAAAGCCATGGATCAAGCCAAAAATACCAACCATGAGTAAAAGATCAGGCGATTTTACGTTCAGTTTTTCAAAACCGCCCAAATTCTCGAATCCTTTATATAAAACGCTTATGGCGATAACAGCATCTACCAAGTGTTCATTAGCCGTGATGCCTGCATAGGTGGCAAAAATCAAGGTAATACAATGACCTATTGTAAAAACAGTGATAAACTTTAGGATGTCTTTGAAGCCAGTCAAATAGAATATAACACCGGCCAGAAACAGCAAGTGGTCATAGCCAGTTAGCATATGTGTCGCGCCTACGCGGATATAAGCCAACAGACCTCCATTAGTTAAAAGCTCCTGGTCAGAACTTGAGACTCCATGTGCAAATCCTAGTAACGGAAAGAATAATAATAGCAAAAACAGTACTTGCTTTAAATTTGAGTGCTTCATTAACTTAAGTTTTTGTCACGCAAAACTAATCTACATATTTGATTACTCAAACTTTAGGCTTATTGCACCAGGTCCATTCTCCTTATCAGGCCTCCCAAGTGAGCGGTATAGATCATTATTATTGTATTAGTGACCAATAATACAGTCAGGATATTCACGATTCTACGGTCAGGCTTTTCGTCCTGTAATATGCTTGCCCAGCCCATAAACCCAATGAGTGCTGCAATCACTTGGATAACAAAAGCGACCCTGGCCCAAAGGGCGTGATTTTCTACGAGATCTTGAGGGTAAGGATCTAAAACCTCTTTTGTCCATTCTGCAGCTTGGGGTCCTGTGAAGTAGGCGATAGCAGTAATAATGCCCAGGATGATTAATACAGAGTAATTGCCTTTCCATTGTTTGCTGTCCAATGGATCTTTTCTTTGCGTAAGGACGCGGTAAACCAGCCAAGGGGTCGCGATAACGGCAATATGAACAATCATCACATGAATCCAGTTTGCTAACATCTCGCCGGGCTATATGGTTAAAGATTTGCCTGGTACCTGGTTATTCGGCACCTGTTCTAATGGCTTCTTTCGGGTCTATGCCCTGATCTACTTTATCATAGTCAAGTGTGGAGCCGCCCAGACTGTGAGGAATCAAATAAACCACAATCATCACCGCCGCAGCGAGGACCACAGATGTTCTACTGATATTCTCTTTCTTTTTGGGTTTAAAACCAATTACCGCCAAAGCTATTGCCCAGGCAAGCCACATTATGAGCATCTTATTATCTGTAAAGTCTCCTCCAAAAGGGAAGCCAGTCCAGTATTCACCAAAGGCACTTTTCTGAACCAATGGCCCCAAGATCATTCCACCAACAGTCATCGCCGAGAAAGCGACAATTGTCCATTTTCGCATTGTGCCATCGTTAAAGATGGCTCCTAATCCTGCCCGGATACCAAAAATGATCACCATAATCATCATCACGACATGCGGTATTAATATGTAGTTGGAGACAGGGTCTTTATATCTTAAAACAATATTAGCCTCTCCTTTGTCCGGAATGTTGAACAGAGTACCATCAATGGCTCCTGAAATGTAATATTCCATCTTACCCGCAGCAGGCTGTACGGGTAATTGAGCTACAAATCGCTTATTTTCGTCTAATTGAAAATTCAGTGTTGTAATAGAATCTTGAGTCTGATAGCGCTTATAGTGTAGCGTAGCCGTATACGTTGCTACATCAAAATAAGGTAACTCAATTTTTGCGCCTTCGGTGGTTTCATGAGAACGAAGGAGTTCATATTTATGAGTTTTACCATCATACTCCAGGTTGCCCTTGAATTCATAGGTTGGACCTGTACTTCTTTGATAGATCATTGCAGCTGCAGCCCCAAAAATCGCTAAAACCCATATTAATATTTTCTTTACCATGTTATTCGTTTAATTACCCCTGCCTGTTAATGTGTACTTAAAGGGCAGTTTATAGTAAAAAACAAAAATACGAATCAATGTGTCATTACCTAAAATGTTAGAAGCACATACCCTAAAAAAGCTGTACTGATAGCGAACCCAAGCCATCCTGTACCATACTTTACCCGTTCGACAAGGTTGCGTTTTTTCGACATGTTTTGGAGAACTGAATACTTATCCATGACGATGTACATACATCCGAAAATAGACCAACTCGCAGCGGAGGCAACATCAAGCTTAATTAGGTATAGTAATCCTATAATGATTAACTCAAATCCTACCAAAAGATTTAAGGTTTCCAGGGTTTTCTTCATTTTAGCAGACGCACTCATCATCACAGCAAGATAAATCACTCAAATAAAAATTATTGTATTTGTATTCGCTGACCACTTCTTCTATTGCACCTTGAGGCGTTTCAATTCTTTTTGCAATTTCTTCAGCTACAATAGCGAACCTTTGTCTGTATTTATAAATAAAGCAAAAGAGAGCTGTTCCATGTTTCACTTGCGGGCCCACAAGGAATAAATTTTCCGTTTTTCGAGATTCATCGACATCAGTCAGCAGTGGATAACCTTCCTCAAAATCAAATAAGTCATGGACTAGCTTTAAGCTAGTGTCAAATCCCGTACAGTTGATAGGTTCGTCATCTGACACGAAGATCTCACCATCATCTGTTTTTACAAGGTATTTGGCATTTACAAATTCGACTTCTTCCACTCTCGTTTCCGGGAAATAATCAATTCCATCCAGAGCATCTCTAATTCTGTCTCGAGTAAATGGTGAGAGTGAATAACTCGAATCACTCTTAATTAACTCCAAATAATTAGAATTGTCAATAAGTGAAATATTCTTCCCTAGTTGAACCAAATTTAAAGCTGCATCAAATCCTGATTCATAAGCTCCAATCACAACACTATCCTTACCCATTATATCAGAAAATGAATTGATTTCTGAATAATGAACACACAAATGGTCTCCTTTAAAGGAATTTGTTTTAGGGTATTGGTACTCCCCGGCAGCCCAAATGACAAAGGTACTTCCATAAGTTCCCTTGCTAGTGTTTAGGATGAAACACCCGCCTTTGTCTTCGATATTTTTTACTTCTACATCGATTTCTATAGGTACTTTAAAAAACTTTGAGACCTGTTCAAGGTAATGTGCATACTCTTCTCCAGTTGGATGTTCTGTTAAAAGGTCAAAAGCAGGGGATGTATCTGGAGATATTGAATTTAAATCTGGCATTTGAAAGAAATTTCCCGTAAAGGAAGGGGAAATAAATCGTGTTTCTTTTGGCCAACTCTTAAATGAAGCACCGATCGAGGTCTTTTCTAATAGGATGAAATCTAATTCGAGTTTCTGCAAAAGAATACCCATTCCTATGCCCGCAGGACCAGCTCCAACTATGATAATGTCGAAATATTCATCAATAGATTGATTGGTAGTATTCATCTTGTAAGGCCATTAAGAGATTAACTTAAAACGCAACAGTGTTGCAAAAATAAATAAAACACCAGCAAATGCAATTTGGTTGCAACAGTGTTCATAGGGAAGGCAATTTAACGATTATCACCTTGCCACATTTCACCCAGTTCATTTTTGGCGTTGTCTTTTATCATTATGTGTTGCTGACTGTTATGCGTGAAAGTCAAATCCTCAAAGGTTTTTTCCTTTTCGAAAAAATCAAAGATTCTCTGATATCCATCCTGATCTATAGTGTCGACATAGAATATCAAATTTGGCTTTGGTGTGCCTGATTCATTATATGTTTCGAAGATGATTTGTTTTGAGGTGATTTCAGTGAAGAAATGAATTGAGGAATACTCTGAGAAGTACGATTTGACAACTTGAGGTTTTAACTTTTCAGTTTCAGAAAACTTAGGTCTGGAAATACAATTTATGTTGGTGTTGATATATTCTGGGATCACGAATGTGAAATCCTCAACCAACATTTCGGCTACCCTGGTCTCATTATTTTCTTCTTCCTTATCCATTAGGGGATTATTGTTGTTATTCGAAGTACATAAAGTTGCGAATAAAACTGTAATGATTATTAATGAGTCGATCTTCATTTTATCTGGGAAATAATTCTTCTAGAAATTATTTTTTTACCGCGTAGATGTTTTTCTTCTGTCAATGATGCTCCTCAATTCGACAAATGGCAACAAATTTTCTTTATTTGATTCCTCCAATTTTACCCAGTCTATCCAGTCAATTTCCATAACAACATCATATTCGCCTATGAGCGCATCCATCAAGATAAAGATGGCATTTTGCTCTCTGCCAGACTCCTGGTAATCTCGGATATTTAGTTCGATCCCGAATTTGTCGCCCTGGTCAGCAAACCTGAAGAACAGATCTTCGTAGCCTATTTTAATATCACCCATGTTGATCCCTAGCGAATCACCAGGAATTCTTTGTCGAAAAGCTGTGAATTCCCAATGTTCGTGCTTTGGGGCAAGACTTACTATGCTCTTAACATCATCAAAAGCTTCTTTCATCCCGTCTGCTGAGATACAAAACTCCTTGATCTTGTCTTCTCTTATAGGACTAAATTCACAAACGATGGTTTCATTGAATGTCTTCAATTGTTCAGATACCAGGTCGAAAAGGGTTTCTAGTTCATCCTGATTTTCAGTTCCGAAATAGAAGAGGTGTTCCTTTTCCAAAAACCAATTCCAAAATTTCTTGATTGCTGCTTCGTCTATCATATTGTCAATGTTTTAGCTTTTTGAGAAGATTAGCTTCTTTATCCCAAATTGAGATCACCCCGTTAGCGTCAGTGGCAATTATCTTATCGCCTTTCGAATTCCAGTCAATGCCCCATAGATATGCTTCAAAAGATGCAGACTCACTAATCAATTCTCCTTTTTTGTTCCAGATTCTTAAGGCATCGCTTGCAGTCGCCAATTTCTCTCCGTCAGGGCTCCATCTAATATTCCTGTATTCTCCAATGCTGCCTTCAAGTTGAGTGATTAGTTGTCCTTCTATCGTCCAGAACTGAACTAGTTTGTTTTTGGCTTCCTTTAAATCTCCATAATCCCCAACGGCAAAGAAGTCACCTGACTTATGCCATTCCACACAAAGCATAAATGTTTCTGTTTCATGTGGTTCGAAACGATGGAGGGTGTCTCCTTCGAGGGTGTAGATGCCGATTTGACTGCCTGCCGTGGTGAGTATGTTTTTGGATGGATGCCAATCTAATCCCGCCGCACCTTTTTGGTCAGCTTTGAATCTACTGATTTGATTACCCTCCAGGTCAAAGATTGAAACCGGACCTTCAAATTCTGATAAAGCCAAATATTCTCCTGAATGATTCCAGTCAAGAGCTCTAAAACTGTTTTGAAGACCTTTTAAGGTTACCCACTGGTCTTTTCCCAAATCAAGGATTTTTGCTTTAAATGTTTCGCTTTGGGTTATGACCGCTAATTTATGTTGATAGGGATGCCACTTTAGTCTGCTGAGAATGACATCTTTGACGGGGTATGACTTAATGAATTCGAATGTCTTACCATCAAACAACTTCAAATCTCCCTGATTGCCGCCAACGGCGATATAGGCATCATCATGACTCCATGCCACTGTCCACAAAACTTCATTTTCCTGGCTACAGGAATGCAAGCTAAGAATTGAGAAAATAATAAGAGTAATGTATCTCATATGCTTAAATATTCACATTTAAGTTCAAGGGTTTTTAAGGTCATGGAATTGAGTTCAAGCATCTTTACTTGGTGCCTGATTTCCATTTCTTCTGCCATGCCAAAATTTGACCATAAGTTTCGGTGTCAATTGCCCCATTATCTTCAATTTGTACCGCTCCGGTAACAGATTCGATATTTGATAAACCTGAAAAATCTACAAGTTTTGAGTTGCCTCTAATACGCAGGTTACCATTTATTCGTTTAACGCCAGAAAGAAAATTCAAATTTTCCAAAGCAATATTGTCAATAATTGTAAGCCCCTGGTTTAAGGTCACTACATTTTCTAATCCTTCAACAGTTGTTAAAGCTTCGTTTGAAGAAATGTTGAGATTCGAATTTAATGTAGGATTTTTGATGTTGAGGGTTATGTTTTCGAGGGCAGGGTTATTGGTGAAATAAATCGCTCCTGAAATAGTATTGAGGTTACTCAGGAAATCAGTGTTCTTCATGTGGGTTAATGCATCCAAAAAAAGTCCTTTGGCTTTTTCAAGTGGCAGGGGCGTAAATTCTGTTAACCGATCAAGTTTGCCCAAACCGAAATTTCCTTCCAGCGTTTTAACGGTCTTTAGAAATTCCAAATTCGAGATATTGATACCCGTTAGTTTTATGCCCTTGAAGCTGTTTATACTACTAATGAAGTCAAGATTTGAGACTTTTGGATTGTCGATTATGGTGATCATGTTTCCAACGACAATCAGGGAATCTAAAGGACTTAAATCTGCCAGTTCCTGGTTGCCCTTGATGTACAAGTCGCCAGTTATCTCTTTGGTGTGACTCACCCCTTTCAAGTTTTCGTAGGGACTCATACCGCTCAAATCTACTACTGGATCATTAGGTCTGGACATGATCAGGAGGGTGCCATTTATCTTATCGGGGGTTACAGTTACGTCAACCTTTTTTTGCCCGACAATTGAGACGTCTCCCATGGACTCCGAATAATTTTTGTCCTCCTTTTGTGCGTTACATCCGAGGGACATCAAGCCCAGAAATAAAGTTATGTATTTCCATTTCTCCATTCTATGTATGTTTAGAAGCTGTCTCAAAAATATACTTTGGGTTTGAATTGGGCCTTTTGAAACCATATTTCGTTTCAAAAAGCTTTGCGTAGCATACGGCTATGCGCAGTTTTTGCGCCTCATCTGATTTCAAAATTCCTCAATTCAACAATCAAAAACATTTTTGAGACAACTTCTAGATATTATTTGCTTTATCAGTAGTAGCTTAGATATCGTAATTCGAGATGTTTCGTTTTATCGATGGTAAAGCTTCTTTGGGTCCAATTACCTTTTTCATCGAATTTTTCAAAATCAGATTCGGTTGTTGATATCGATTGCCCAATGGCTTCTTTTAAACTGCCGTAAAATTGAGAAGTCGTTTTGTTAAGCAGACTACCATCCCAGTGGTAATCAATGCTATAAATTAATTCGTTATTCGAGAAAGTTTTCTTTTGGGTTGTAACGCAATTGTTATACGCAAAAATTGAGTAGGCACCTTCTTCTCCCAACAGGACAAATTTAGTGCCTCGTCCTTTTTGATTCCAGGCAACTGCCTGGTAAGTAGTGGTATCATTGTGACCACTCATAAATTCTTTCCAACCAAGAATTTTAGCACTGTCATATTCCATAACTGTGATGCTTGTATCAGGAAAAGATTCTGAAAATGAAACAGCTTTCAAGGTAAGACCACGTTTGTTAAAATTGACTATGGTCGTTCGTTCAAGAATAGTGTCACGATCATTAATGGAGTAGGTCAGTACTTGCTCAGATAGGATCCCAAAGTTAATGGACTCACAGGAATCAACAATTACAATGTTACTCAAACTGAAAAGTGATAATATTAAAAAACTGATGCCCATTTTTAAACGTCTATCCTATTTCCGGATTTGATTTGCTCATTGATATTTTTGAGACAACTTTTAGTTAGAATTTCCAATACTTCAAAAATAATACCTGTTAACGTTCGGTGTATTATTTGCCAGATTTAATCAGGGTCACTTCAGCGAACAGCTTTCCCCATCTTGGATGACATTTATCCTTTTATCTCTTAATTGCGCAGCTATTTTTTCTCCACCTTTCATCAATTCTGAACCTAGCCTCAAAGTTGCTAACTGATCTAATGCCAATAAAGGCTCAAGGTCTTTAATTTTATTTCCGCTAAGATCAAGATGTTCCAAGCTGGTCATCTTGGATAAGAACGAAATGTCTGTTATACCATTATCTGCTAAAATAAGGGTCGTCAATTTGGGCAATTCCTGTAAAGGAGAACAATCAATACCCGGATTATCCGTCAGCCATAGGAAATCCAAATCTTTAAGGTTGGCCAACACTGAAATGTCTTTAATGGTGTTATAATTCAAGCATAACCATTGCATTTCCTGCATAGGTTCCAGAAAAGTAATATCCTCTATTTTATTTCGATACAGACTAAGACTATTGAGATGAGTGAATTGGCTTAGAAAAGTAAAGTCCTGAATAGCTGGGATTCCTCCCAGATCCAACAATTTCAAATTCGTCATTTTAAGTAAAGAAGAAGCCTCCTTTATAGGATTGCAGGGTATGTAGAGTTGCTCTAATTCGGGTATTTTCTCGAGCGTATTGATGTTTTCAATTTGATTGTCTCCTAAATGCAGTTCTTTCAACTTTTTAAGATTCCATAAAGGCTTGAGGTCGCTTATTTTGCTATAGGTAAGTATGAGGGTTTCTAAATGTACGAGGTGCTCCAGTGGGCGGATATTTGCGATGTCGGCGCCAATCAGATCCAGGTATCTGACCTTTTTCAATTGCTTCAAGGGTGAGATGTCTGAGATATTTTGAAATCGAAAATCAAAAAATTCTAAATCCTTAAGCGCAACTTTTTCAGCTTGGGCTGCTCGATTGAGCGCTTGTAGTAATTCTGACATTTTTAAGATTGTTGACCTTGTGGCCCAAACATCGGTTGTGTAATTGCGATTATCGATCGTCGGGTGATGTTATTTTTGGAATTATTTCGGAACTAACATAAAACTCAGCTAGCACTTTCGGCATGTTAAACACATTCATTAACGCTTTAATTCCATCGACGTCATTATAAATCCAGATGCTATCCTGATCGCCCAGACTGAGCTCTTCAACATCAACAGTGATGGGGATGAGTTTGCCGTGGTCATCGTAATGGCATTCGAATAATGAGTCATTTGCTCTAATCGATTTGTCATAATAGTATTTTGAGGTGCCGTTCCAGTAGGGGATCTCATTTTCAATGTCGTCGGTAAAGCTGGAAACGACAACATTATTTTGATTGTCAAAAACTGTATTGAAAATGGTTTTTAAATCTTTATTCCTATCATATTGGAATAATTTCTCATGTCTAAATTCTCCCGGTTGTTCTCGTTGGCCAATGTCAATTATGACACCTTGTAAATCTGCTTTATTGAGTATTTTAGTATGACCTTCTTGAGGGTCGATAAAGATGGTAAACCTGGCTAGTTCTTTATGTACATAAATTTCCTGAGTCTTATACTTCCCCATAATATTATCTGGTTCAGAGAAGTATTGGTTCACTGGCATTTTTATTTCTTTGACAATCTTTTCATGCTTGTCTTTGTAGACTATCCTTTTCATTGAAGTTCAATAAGGGGAAGTTTTTCAGATCGGTTAAAGTGATGCCGAACGGTTAGCGGGCACGCAAAAAATGACGGTAATTTAATGTGACTATGACATACTGTGGCGAACGCTTTGTTTATTTTAGATACTTTCTCATTACGTAATAGTAGTCGTAAGCCTTATGGATCTCAAAGCCGTATCTTTTGTATAATTCCAGCGGGCCTTTGAAATTTCCTGAAGAAGAGAGCTCTGTTTTTTTGGGATACGCTTCAATATAGTCAAAGTCTGAGTTTGAATAATCCGCTATTATTTTTTCAAGAAATTTTTTCGCAATGCCTTGTCGTCTATAATCGGGATGTATTAAAAAACAAACAACGGAACAAGCCTTATCATCTGGATTGTCAACAAAGTCATAGTCTCTCAGCAATCTTTTAAAATTCAACCTGTTGTTGGCATTACACCATCCGACAGGTTTGCTGTTATCATAAGCCAAATAGCCAGTCTGCCCTTTTTCATCGATTAGATGAGATATTGCAGCCCGATTGGACGCTCGGGTACATGTTGAGATATCTCCCAGGAAATGATAGTCGTAACAATAACATATTGACCAATCCGGATTTTCTTTAAAGATCATATTGTCAAAGAAGAATAGATAATCGTCTTTTAATGCTTTAGTTAAGGGTTTTATTTCAAAGTGCATTTGATATAAATTATTTTTTATGGAAAATGACCTCATCGCTGATGTTTCCTTGGAGGATGTCGACCAAAAGCCATATTGTGCTTTACTTTTGAGACAGTTTCCATGTACAATTTTAACTATGGTTCTAGAAAGGAAAAGCCTATCTGGAATCTGGTAATAATTTCATGGCTAAATCTTCCAGTATGCCTTTTTTAGCCACTAACTCACTGCCCGTAATCTCTGCCCGTTTCACTTTCCAGAGTTTCGGCATTACTAATTTTCCTTTACTGAATGAATATAGATAGGATAATTCGATAAACTGAACTATGGAATTAAAGATCCAAAAAA
>JBCCHF010000046.1:0-53379 GCA_039028895.1 Bacteroidota bacterium
AACGCTGGGTTTGGGGGGAAAGTGCTGCCGTAAGTGTCAATCCAATAACAGGTAGTGTAGAATCTGATAAATTTAAACTCGAATTTATCCATACCCCAGGCCATCCCCTGTTTTTCTCAATAAAGCAAAGATGATCTGGTGAATGGCCTGGGGTATGGATAAATTCGAGTTTAAATTTATCAGATTCTACACTACCTGTTATTGGATTGACACTTACGGCAGCACTTTCCCCCCAAACCCAGCGTTCTACAATCGGTAATTTTTCGGGTTTTTTGAGTAGTTCTACACCGATAGGATGTGCATAAACAGGCTTTCCCCATTCCTGTACAACAGGAATATTACCACTATGATCTTCGTGAAAATGGGTGATTAAAACCTGGTCGATTTGCTTTTCCTGGAAGCATTTCCGAAAAAACCTGACCATATTGGACTGTGCCGTATCAATAAGGATTCCATCCAACAAGAAACAATAGACCGGTCTCTTAGGGATTAAATTGAGGGGGGAATAAACAAACTCAAAAAATTCAACCTCGAAATGCCTTTTCTGCCTCAATTGGCTCATGCGTGTCCTAATTTTGACCAAATATCAATTTTCAGGATTAATATATCGTCAGTCTTCTGTCATGAAACATTTTTCTCCCATTTTATGACACTCTATAAACAATACCAGTAAGTTGAGGCGGTTTATTCAACCAACTTTTAACCTGTTTTTAACGTTCTCTTTATACAGAAAAGCCTACCATTGCTTGATTAAAAAGTTTGTTTGTTGTTATTTGGCTATCTAATTCGCTTTTTATGAAGATCATTCACATTTTATCCTTATTCCTTGGCATTGCTTTTTTCACTGGTTGCACCTACACCGAAAAGATCCGAGATGGTCAGACGGCCTACGATCGCATGCAATATTCTGTCGCGGTTAAATTGCTTGAAAAGGAATTCAACCGGGCAAATGCTACGCTCGATAAAGCCAATAAAGCCTATTTGCTTGGTGTTTCCTTCCGGGAAATGAACGAAAACGAGCGGTCAAGAGACTGGTTCAAGAATGCTTATGATCTTCAATATGGCCCTGAAGCCCTCCGAGACTATGCTTACGCTCTTAAATTCAATGAGGAATACGAAAAAGCCGCTAAAGTCTTTCTCCAGGTAGGGCAAGAGATGGGTAATCCATATAAGTTTAAAAAGGAATCTGAGGCATGTGCATTGGCTGCTGAATGGGTCAAACAGAAACCAGATAATCAATATGCAGTAGAGTTACTCGAGTTTAACTCCAAGAATTCTGATTACGCCCCAAGCCTGTATGCTTCGAACCAGATCGTAATTTCTTCTGATCGAGATTTATCTGAAGGTCAAAAATCATACAGCTGGTACGGTAACGACTTCAGCGACTTGTTTCTTATTGATCTTGAGACAAATAGCATTAGTAGTTTCGATGAATCATTGAACACAGAATTCAATGAAGGCACCTCTAGCTTCAATGCAGATCGATCAAGAGTTTACTTCACTCGTTGTGGATCTGACAAGAAAAATGGTATTGATTATTGCAAAATCATGTATGCCATCAAGAAGAAAGATGGCAGCTGGTCAACGCCAAAGATTATGAGTTTTGTTGAAGGTGAAGTCAATTACAGACATCCGTTCATGTCTGAAGATGGAAATAACCTATATTTTTCCTCCGACGCACCAATGGGGTTTGGGGGATTTGATCTCTACCGTGTAGAAAAAACGGACAATGGCTGGTCTGATCCCTATAATCTTGGCAGCAAGGTTAATTCTGAAGGCAATGAACTTTTCCCTTTTCTTGATACAGACTCCCTGTATTTTGCCTCTGACGGGTATCCTGGAATGGGTGGCCTGGACATTTTTAAAGTTGTAAGAGTTGAAAATAAGTGGAGAAACCTCTCCAATCTCAAGGCACCTTTAAATTCGGGCGGTGACGACTTTGCTTTTGTAATCAATAAAGAAGAAGTACTTGAAGACCAAACAGTGTTACAATCTGGATATTTCAGTTCTACAAGGCCAGATGGGGCTGGAAGTGATGATATATACAGATTTTCAAGAACCATCCCACCTCCACCACCACCTGTGGAAGAGCCTTCAGAAGCGCCTTTAGTTTATAAACTTTTACTTGAGGGTATTGTACTTAAAAACCTGTATATCAATCCAGACAACCCTAATAGTGGAATTACCGGACAAGCTCCACTCCCGAACTCTAGTGTTGAGGTAAACTTCGGTGAACAAACTATTCAGCTAGAAACAGACCAAGAAGGTAAATTCTTTATGGAATTGGAATTCGAAACAGATTACAATTTCCTGGCCTCCAGTGAAAATTATTTCAATAATACAGCATTCTTGTCCACCAAAGGTGAAGTAAAGATTGAAGAAGAGCCAGTTAGGACACTTACCGTAGAGATCACTTTAGATAAGTTATTTAAGAATGTGGACATTAATCTTCCTAACATCTATTACGATTTTGATAAATGGGATATCCGGAAAGACGCTGAACCTACACTTAATGATCTGGTCGGTATCCTGAATAATAATCCTCAAATCGCAAAGATTCAACTATCCTCTCACACTGATTGCCGCGGATCAAATCCGTTCAATGAAGAATTGTCTCAAAAAAGAGCACAATCGGCAGTGGACTACCTGATCAAGCGAGGCATAGCTGCTGATAGACTTTCAGCAAAAGGATATGGGGAAGACGAACCAGAAGTAGACTGCGCCTGCCTGAGATGCACAGAAGAAGAGCATCAACAAAATCGTCGAACCGCTTTCAGAATTATTGAGTAAAAGCACTTATCCCCTCTTATTTTAACAAGGTATTAATGAATGTAAAGCATCTCGGTATACTTTGGTAATGGCCAAAGTTTGTCATCAATATTCAGCTCCAACTCATCAGCATGTTCCCTGATCTCTTCCAGGAAAGGTCGGATTTCGTTACAAAAGTTATCAGCCTTGGCTTTTGTATTTCCAATCGATTCAGCTTTACTCAAAAGTTTAGCTAAAGACTCAAGCTTATTACTCAACTTTTCGTAGTGGTCGTTTATCGAGATCATCAGATTTTGTTGAGCAACGAAACGGCTTTTCTGAATACCCGCTGCTGATATTGCATTGATATTATCAGCCACCTTTGACAAATATGCCATTCCAGAAGGCAAGATGTGATTGATGCAGATATTCAACAACACTTTGGCTTCCGTTTCAACTTCCGAAGAATAGCGATTAAGTAAGTTTTCGCGTCTAGCTTCAAGTTCATTTTCTGATAGAACTCCAGCCGAGGAGAACAGTTTTTTAGCCTTGTCAGAAGTATAAGCATCCAGGGCTTCTGGTGTGGATTTGGCAGCACTTCGTTTCCTGGTCTTCATTTCCTTGTGCCAGAGTTCGCTGTTATTATCCCCTTCAAAAAGCAAATTCTTGATCCCTGGAATAATATTCTGTAAAACTTTCAGAATGGCAGCATCCTTTTTGAAGCCTTTCTTTTTGACGAGATCGTCAACGGAGGTTTTGAACGATTGCAGTTGTTTACCTACAATGGTATTCATTACAATCATTGGAGAAGATGAATTATGACCAGCTCCAACTTGCCTTAACTCAAACTTCCCGCCCGTAAAGGCAATAGGGGAAGTTCTGTTTTCGTCAGTATTTTCCTTCATCAAATCCGGGATTCGATTATGGATCTCCATCTTCAACTCCGTTTTTCTGTCTTCGTTTTCAAACCACTCATCCCCTTTCTTCTCCATATCTTCTAATAGTTCTCTCATCTGTTTTCCAATAAAAACAGAAATCAATGCTGGAGGTGCACCCCCTGTTCCTATTCTGAGGTCATTGCCAGAAGAAGCAATACAGGCCCTAAGGATATCGTCATTGTCATTTATCGCCTTTAATGTATTAATAAAGAAGGTGAGAAAAAGAAGGTTCTTTCTTGGTGTATCTGCAGGAGAAAACAAGTTTTTACCCGTGTCTGTATGCAATGACCAATTATTATGTTTAGCAGAACCATTATTCTTCGCGAATGGTTTTTCGTGGAGTAAAATCCGAAGTTTATGCCGTTTGGCCACCCGATGCATCAGGTCCATCAACAGCAGGTTATGATCGATACTGACATTAACTTCCTCAAATTCTGGAACAATCTCGAATTGAGCTGGCCCCACTTCATTATGCCTGGTCACGACCGGAATACCGAGCTTATGGCATTCCTCTTCTAATTCCATCATAAAAGCATATATCCTTTCCGGAATAGCACCAAAGTAGTGATTCTGGAGTTCCTGTACTTTTGGAGTAGGTGCGCCAACCAGGGTCCTATTTGCAAGTAAAAGATCAGGGCGTGTATTTACGAATGCTTCATCTACCGCATAATATTCTTGTTCCACACCCAGCATGGGAAACACCTTTGTCACAAAACGATCAAAGTAATTAGCCACTGGGACGGCAGCCGTTTCCAGAAATTGTTGGGACTTCAGTAAAGGCGATTTATAATCGAGTGCTTCACCATTATAGGAAACAAATATAGTCGGTATGCACAGCGTTCTCCCCTCACCAATTACCATGATAAATGCAGGAGATGATGGGTCCCATGCTGTGTAGCCTCGTGCCTCAAAGGTAGACCGCAATCCCCCTGTCGGGAAATCTGATGCATCAGGGCCCTGTTGTAGTAATGCATTTCCCTTAAACTCTTCAATAGCCTTTCCTTTCCTTACCGTAAAAAAGGCATCATGCTTTTCTGCCGTTTGTCCGGTCAGCGGTTGGAACCAATGAGAGAAGTGAGTAGCACCTTTAGCCATGGCCCAGGCTTTCATCGCTGAGGCGGCTTGTTCGGCAATTGAACTGTCAATTTTATCTTTCGACTCTATGGCTGCTTTCACCTTTTCATAGGCTTCTTCTGACAAGTATTCCTGCATTGCAGTATCTCCAAATACATTAACCCCAAAATACTCGGATATCTTTTTGCTAAGCAATTTATGGGGCTCCCATTGTCGATTTTGAGCAGATTGAAGGGCAACAAACCTTAAATTCTTCATAGCAAGAGTATTTTTTTAATTTTTTTTGAGAAAAAATTAGCAAAAAAGTGGTTTTGGGCTAATATTTTTCACTTTTTCCACACAAAATTGAGGTTTTCCACATTTATGGCATAATATTTTTTGTTTTTTTTACCACAAAGCATATATATTTGTACCAACGTTCCGTATTTAATAAAAAACATACAACAAAATTTCTGAGCAATGGCAAAAATTAAATTTGAGTACATCTGGCTGGATGGATATAAGCCAGAACCAAATCTAAGAAGCAAAACCAAAGTTTTAAGTTTATCAAATTACGAAGGCGCAGTTGACGTTCTTCCTGACTGGTCATTCGATGGTAGTTCTACCCTTCAGGCTGAAGGTCATTCATCTGACTGTGTATTGAAACCTGTTGCAGTCTATCCTGATCCACAACGCAGATCAGCTTATCTTGTAATTTGTGAAGTATACAATGCAGATGGTACCCCACATGCATCAAACACTAGAGCATTGATCGAGAATGACAGCGAGGAGTACTGGTTTGGATTCGAGCAAGAATATGTTCTTACCGTAAATGGTAAACCATTAGGATTCCCTGAAGGTGGTTATCCAGGTCCTCAAGGTCCTTATTATTGTGCTGTAGGTAATGGAAAAGTTTCAGGTCGCGATATCGTTGAGGAACACCTTGATGTATGCCTTGATGCCGGCCTTGGTATTACCGGAATTAATGCAGAGGTAATGTTAGGTCAGTGGGAATACCAGTGCTTTGGTAAAGGCGCAAAGAAAGTTTCTGATGATTTAACCTGCGCAAGGTACCTCCTTGAAAGAATCACTGAAGGATATGGCGTTTCTGTCGACCTTCATCCCAAGCCTGTTAAAGGTGACTGGAACGGATCCGGAATGCACTGTAATTTTTCTAACAAAATCATGCGTGAAGTTGGAGGAGAAGAGCTATTTAAAACAATCTGTGAAGCTTTCCGCCCAGTTCACAATGAGCATATTGCCATCTATGGATCTGACAACGACCAACGTTTGACCGGATTACATGAAACACAGTCTATCAGTACATTTAGTTATGGTATCAGTGACAGAGGTGCTTCAATCCGTATCCCGGTTTCAACAGCACAAACCTGGATAGGTTACCTTGAGGATCGTCGTCCTGCTTCAAATGCAGATCCTTACTTGATTGTTGATCGTATCATTAAAACTATCGAATCTGCTTTGGTAACTGCATAGATGATTAAAGTTAGTTGCTGATTACAGCAATAAACTTAGAAATAAAAAAAGGTGATTTTGCATTTGCAGAATCACCTTTTTTTATGAGTTATCTTTTTGATCAGGAATTTCCCTTTCTATAATCAGCAAGAAATTTTTCGAGGCCGATATCAGTCAATGGATGTTTTAGGAGACCCATTATTGCATTAAAAGGACAAGTAACCACATCTGCCCCTAATTCAGCACAGCGGACGATATGGAGGGGGCTTCTAATTGAAGCTGCCAGAATCTCAGTTTCAAAACCATAGTTAGCGTAGATCTCAACCAATTCATCAATTAAACCAAGACCATCCCAATTAATATCGTCAATTCTCCCAATAAATGGTGAAACATAAGTCGCACCTGCTTTTGCTGCCAAAAGGGCCTGCCCTGCTGAGAATACCAAAGTGCAGTTGGTTTTGATCCCATTTTCAGAGAAATACTTTAAAGCTTTTATGCCATCTTTAATCATGGGCACTTTAACAACGATGTTCTCATGAAGTGAAGCGAGGTGCTCTCCTTCCTTAACTATACCATCAAAATCTGTAGAAATAACTTCTGCGCTTACATCTCCATCTACTAGTTTACAAATGTCAATATAACGCTGAATAATATTAGCATCACCGATTACACCATCTTTAGCCATTAATGAAGGATTGGTAGTTACGCCATCCAGTACACCAAGGTCATTCGCTTCCCTGATTTGATCAAGGTTAGCCGTGTCAATAAAAAATTTCATAAAACTGAGGGATAAGTTGAGGAAATAATAATGGACAAAACAATAATTAAATCATCAATAATTGTTGGTCAGAACACACTACACTTTTAATTATTCTGAAGATACAAAACATTTAATTGCCAGAATAAAAAAAGGCAGGGACCCATATCGACTGCTACAACCGCCTACCCTTGCTTGCTTTCACACCTGGGGGATTCAGCAGGAGCTAGCCATACGAGCCCTACCGGGCACAAATGTACAAAATTACACCTCTATTTTTCTGTTTTTTTTGAAAGAAAATACAGCAAAACACAAAAAAAACTATTAGTATATTTGAAGAAAATCGATAGATTAATGAAAACCCTAATCTTTGTCAGGCATGCCAAGTCAAGTTGGGCAGACCCAAGCCTGCAGGACCATGACAGACCGTTAAATAATCGTGGTAAACGTGACGCCCCTGTTATGGGCCAGCTTTTACACGGACGAGGTATTATGCCAGACCTGATGATCACAAGCTCTGCAAAGAGAGCAAGGAGGACAGCAAAGGTTATTGCCAAAGAATTGGGTTACCCCAAAGAAGACTTGAAAATTGTACCTGCTATTTATGGTGCTTTTGCACAGGATATTCTTGAATTGATTAAAATGCTGGACGATGAGCTTAATTGTGTAATGGTATTCGGTCACAATCCTGAGTTTACAAGCCTTGCAAATTATTTCAGCACCGAATACATAGACAATGTCCCTACTTGCGGGATCGTTACCATTCAGGTTGGATGCGAACACTGGAAAGATGTCGACAATGGTAACAGCAAGTTAATTGCTTTCGATTATCCAAAGAAATTCCAGTAACAGAAGAAGATTTTTCGCAGACTCCCTTTATATTTTGTGATTTGAGTAACTTATTCGAATGGAACAACTTTTTCCATATACTAATCGTGACCTTAGCTGGTTAACCTTCAACTACAGGGTATTGCAAGAAGCAAAAGATCCGTCAGTTCCTTTATTTGAAAGGATAAAGTTCATGGCTATTTTCTCTTCCAACCTTGATGAGTTCTTCAGAGTTAGAGTTGCCCACCATCGTAATCTTGTACGCGTTGGAAAAAAGACCAGAAAAGAATTAGGGTATGACCCTTCTGAGATATTGAAGAAACTACATAACACCGTTAATGAGCACCAGGAGGAATACAGTAATATCCTCCTCAATCAGATCATTCCTGAATTAAAAAAACATCAAATATTTATTCGAGGAGCTGAAGATCTTAATCCGGAGCAGAAGGCATACGTTGAATCGTTCTTCCAAGAGAACATGTTGCCCTATGTTCAACCAGTATTGCTATCAAAGCATAAGATTCGGATTTTCCTCAACAATGCTGCATTATATCTTGCCTGTCATCTTAGACTAAAAAATGAGAATAAGCGAAAGATGAGCCGATATGCGATTTTGCAGGTACCCTCCAATCACCTGCCAAGATTTATCATTCTTCCAGGCGCTTCTCCGCAGAAGCATGAGCTAATTTTATTGGATGATGTTGTTCGGTTTTGCATGCCTGAATTATTCCCTGGTTTTGAAATTGAGAACACCTATTCTATCAAATTAACCAGGGATGCTGAGTTGTATATCGACGATGAATTTTCTGGAGACCTTATTTCCAAGATCAAATCCAGTCTCAAAAAACGAAATGTTGGTCCTGCTACAAGGTTTGTTTACGATCGTACCATTCCTAGAAAATTCTTGAAATTCCTGATGGAGGACTTTTCTTTAGGCAAATTTGACATCCTTCCTGAAGGGAGATATCATAATAATTTTGACTTTTTTCATTTCCCGCATTTCGGAATGCACCACCTTCGAAATACGCCCTTGCCCCCACTAAAGAAGAAAGCTTTTGAAACGGGTGAATCTATATTCGATGTCATAAAGAAAAAAGACTATCTCATTCATGTTCCTTTTCAGACTTACGAATACACCATAAGGCTTTTCGAGGAGGCTGCTAAAGACCCTGACGTTACCCATATCAAGATTGTCCAATATCGTGTGGCTAATAAATCGAGAATCATGCGCGCCCTGATGGATGCCGTTAAGGTGGGAAAACAGGTAACTGCATTCGTAGAAGTAAAAGCCAGATTTGATGAGGAGGCTAATCTTAAATGGGCAGAAAGACTTGAGAAAGCTGGAGTCAGGGTATTGTACAGCTTTCCCGGATTAAAAGTACATTCGAAGGTAGCTCTCATCACAAGAGAGGAAAACGGGAGCATGAAAAATTACTGTTATCTCAGTACAGGCAACTTCCACGAAGGTACAGCCAGGGTTTACAGCGATTTTGGTTTGTTCACTGCCGACAGAAGGCTTACAGACGAATCTGCCAGATTGTTTAACTACCTGGAAACCCAAAAAAGACCGCACAATAAATTCAAACACTTTCTCGTCGGTCAATTCAACCTAAGACCTTCCCTAAATAAATTCATTGATGATGAAATAGAGCGTGCGAGAGCAGGCCAGGAAGCCAAGATCATACTGAAACTCAACAGTCTTGAAGATTCCAAAATGATAGCTAGGCTCTATGAAGCGAGTCAGGCCGGAGTAAAAATTAAACTAATTGTCAGGGGAATATGCTGTCTAGTACCAGGGGTGCCAGGAATCAGTGATAATATTGAAGCCTTCAGTATTGTAGATCGCTTCCTTGAACACTCGAGAATTTACTATTTCTATGGTGGAGGTGAAGAAAAGATCTACCTCAGTTCAGCTGATTGGATGAAACGAAACCTTAGCTACAGAATTGAAACCGCCTTTCCCATTTATGATAATGAAATCAGAAAAGAAATCAAGGATTTCCTCCGAATTCAGTTTCACGACAATGTGAAAGCCCGGATTGTTGATGGCAATCAAAATGACAATTATCGAAAAGATGACAGTGATCTCCCTGTGAGAGCGCAACTGGAAACTTATTATTACCTTAAACGGAAAGAAGAGATGCAGGAGAATTTGAAAGTAAGTGAAAAGTTATAGCCAACCGTGAAGACAAAATCTCATAAACCAAATAAAGTCAATGTAGTTACCCTTGGGTGCTCAAAAAACCTAGTGGATTCTGAAGTGCTGATGATGCAACTTCGTGAAAACGATTTCGATGTTGTACACGATGGTGGCATGCAGGATGCTCCAAATATTGTAATTATCAACACATGTGGTTTTATTGAAAGAGCAAAAGAAGAGTCAATTAACACGATCCTTGAATATGCTGAGGTAAGGAAGAACGAAGAGATCGACAAGTTATATGTTACGGGCTGTTTATCTCAAAGGTATAAAGACGACCTGGAAGAAGAGATCCCTGAAGTTGATGCTTATTTTGGGACACTCGAGCTGCCTGGACTCTTGGCTAAATTGAATGCCGATTATAAACATGAACTAGTTGGTGAAAGAATCCTCAGCACCCCTTCGCACTACGCTTACATGAAAATTTCGGAAGGATGTAATCGTACATGTGCTTTTTGTGCCATACCACTTATGCGCGGGAAACATGTTTCACGCCCTATTGACGAGTTGGTTAAAGAAGCAAAGAACCTGGCTAAGAGCGGGATAAAGGAAATCATGCTGATCGCCCAGGAACTTACTTACTATGGGCTTGATATTTACAAAGAGAGAAAACTGGCTGAATTACTCCGGGCGCTCTCACAGGTAGAGGGCATCGATTGGATCAGATTACATTACGCTTATCCCAGCAAATTCCCAAGAGAGATTTTTGAAACAATGGCTGAGGAAACCTCCATCTGCAATTATCTTGACATTCCCTTGCAACATGCCAATGATGCTGTTTTGAACCGTATGCGTCGCCAGATCACCCAAGCCGAACAAGTAGATTTAATCAATTATGCGAGAGAAACGGTACCAGGAATAGGTATAAGAACCACCCTGTTGGTTGGATTTCCTGGTGAAACAGAGGAAGAATTTGAAGATCTCTGTGATTTCGTAAAGAAAATGCGATTCGAACGTGTTGGAGTCTTCACTTATTCTCATGAAGAAGATACACCAGCAGAAAAGCTTCAGGATGATATTCCAGAATCTGTTAAGCAAGAACGTGCCAACCGGATCATGGAAATTCAACAGTCTATTTCACTTGAAAAAAATCGAGAAAAAATAGGCCAGACCTTAAAAGTACTTTTCGACAGGAAGGAAGGTCAATACTTTGTAGGTCGAACAGAATTCGATTCACCAGAGGTTGATAACGAAGTGCTTATTGATGCCAATTCCAATTACGTCCGTATTGGTGATTTCGCCATGATCGAGATCACGGATGCTACTGAGTATGACTTGTTTGGGAGAGTTGTGCAGTAGGCAAATTAAGGAAAATAGAAAAGGGCAATTTTGCAAATGCAAAATTGCCCTTTATTTATTTAATCATTTAATATCTGATTGCCGATTGCGCCCATCCTACTCCTTTCCAGACTCATCATCAACTTCCTCAAATTCGACGTCTGTTACGTCGTCGCCTCCAGTGTTTTCCTGGCCGTTGGCAGGGTTTTCACCTTCCTGAGGAGGTTGCTGCTGCTGTGTATCCTGGTACATATGCTGGCTGGCTTCACCCCAAGCCTCGTTCATCGCTTCAACAGCTGCATCGATGCCTTCGACATCTTTGGCTTCATGTGCTTTTTTCAGGTTGGCCAGAGCACCTTCGATCTTTGATTTGTGCTCAGGTGGCAGCTTATCGCCATATTCACCAAGTTGTTTTTCGGTCTGGAAAATTAGCGAGTCTGCTGTGTTCAGCTTTTCTACTTCTTCGCGGGCTTTCTTATCAGCTTCCTCGTTGGCTTTTGCCTCTGCTTTCATCTTCTCGATCTCGTCTTTTGACAAGCCGGTAGAAGCCTCAATACGGATCGACTGCTCTTTCCCAGTTCCTTTATCTTTTGCAGAAACATTGAGAATACCATTAGCATCAATATCGAAAGTTACTTCAATTTGAGGCGTGCCTCTTGGTGCAGGTGGAATTCCGTCAAGGATGAAACGGCCGATAGTCTTGTTATCCCTTGCCATTGGGCGCTCACCTTGCAATACGTGAATCTCCACAGAAGGCTGATTTGCGGCAGCCGTTGAGAAGACTTCTGATTTTTTAGTTGGGATCGTTGTGTTCGCTTCGATGAGTTTAGTACAAATACCGCCCATTGTTTCAATACCAAGGGACAATGGTGTCACATCAAGAAGTAATACATCTTTTACTTCTCCGGTGAGTACTCCACCCTGAATAGATGCACCAACTGCAACTACCTCATCAGGGTTAACCCCTTTGCTAGGTTTTTTCCCAAAGAACTCTTCAACTACCTGCTGGATTCTTGGAATCCTGGTCGAACCACCCACCAGGATGATTTCATCAATATCAGAATTCTGAAGTCCTGCATCTTTCATTGCCTCACGGCAAGGTGTGAGTGTTCTTTCAATCAATTCATCAGCCAGTTGCTCGAATTTTGCGCGAGTCAACTTCAGGACAAGGTGCTTTGGAACACCGTCGATAGCTGTAATATATGGCAGATTAATCTCTGTTTCTTGTGAAGAAGACAACTCAATCTTTGCTTTCTCCGCTGCTTCTTTCAAACGCTGGAGTGCCATTGGATCTTTGCGAAGATCAATATTCTCTGAACTCTTGAAGTGATCAGCAAGATGATCAATAATCACCTGGTCGAAGTTATCACCACCAAGAAAAGTGTCACCGTTAGTTGATTTCACCTCGAATACACCATCTCCAAGCTCAAGAATAGAAATATCGAAAGTACCACCACCAAGGTCGTAGACTGCGATCTTCATATCCTTATCACGCTTGTCAAGGCCATAGGCCAGAGCCGCAGCCGTCGGTTCGTTGATGATTCGCCTTACTTTAAGACCTGCAATTTCACCAGCTTCTTTAGTTGCCTGACGCTGAGCGTCATTAAAGTAAGCAGGAACTGTAATTACGGCTTCTGCAACATCCTGACCGAGATAGTCTTCGGCAGTCTTTTTCATTTTCTGCAAAACCATTGCAGAAAGTTCTTGCGGCGAGTAGAGTTTGCCGTCAATGTCAACTCTTACTGTATCATTTGGCCCCTGAACCATTTTATAAGAAACCTTTTCAGTTTCCTTTTTTACATCCGTATAGTGTGCGCCCATAAAACGCTTGATGGACATAATCGTCCGGATTGGATTGGTAATAGCCTGACGTTTTGCAGGATCCCCGATCTTGCGTTCTCCATTGTCCATAAACGCGACAATAGAAGGTGTTGTCCTTCTCCCCTCGTCGTTAGGAATAACAACAGGCTCGTTGCCTTCCATTACAGCAACACAAGAATTGGTAGTACCAAGGTCAATCCCAATTATTTTGCTCATGTCAAAGTTATTTTTTTAATGCTTAGTTGTAAAAATGAGTTAAGTACATTTTCTCATAGTCAATTGACATGCCAACCGGTATTTGGTACTTGTAAAAAGGCAATTATGTCACCAAGCCAGGTTTCAAGTTATTTTTTTGGCAGAATTTGACAAATTTCATCGCACTCGGCATGACAGTATGACGTTTTGTCAGTTCCATGAATTTGCATTATTAGACGGAACCATTTATTTAAGGTGGATAATGTTTCAAAGCCGCCTGAAATGAAATAAATTTGCCCCTTCTTAAAAATACAAATCATATGTCAAGAGTACTCAATAGCGTTAACCCTCAACAAACAAATGCCTGGTCTGATCTTGAGGCACATTTCAAGTCTGTTTGCAATCTTCATATGAAGGATCTTTTCATCAGCAATCCTCAAAGGTTTAATGATTTGTCTATTGCCTTTGAAGATATGCTAATCGATTTTTCTAAAAACAGGATTACAAGGGAGACCTTAAGTCTTCTGTTCAAACTTGCTCATGAAACAAGATTAAAAGATGGCATTGAGAAGATGTTTTCAGGAGCCAAAATCAATGAAACAGAGAACAGGGCAGTCTTACATACTGCTTTAAGGAGTTTCTCGGAGAAGCCCGTTCTTGTAGATGGGGAAAACGTCATTCCAGCAGTCAAAACGGTCATTGATAAAATGACGGCATTTACAGCAGCAGTTCATGCCGGAGAATGGCGAGGGTATACTGGCAAAAAAGTGACTCAGATTGTCAATATAGGGATAGGCGGATCAGATCTGGGACCTGTAATGGTGACAGAAGCTTTAAAACCGTATAGCATTGAAGGCATCACTACTTATTTTGTATCGAACGTCGATGGGACACATATTGCTGAAACGCTCAAAGAGTTAGATCCTGAAAAGACTTTATTCCTGATTGCCTCAAAATCCTTTACTACTCAGGAAACCATGTTAAATGCGCATTCAGCCAGGCAATGGTTTTTAAATTCTGGGGCAGCAGAATCAGATATCAAAAAACATTTTGTAGCTATTTCAACCAACCGGACCGGTGTGGAAGCATTTGGGATAGACCCTGAAAATATGTTTGAATTCTGGAATTGGGTGGGTGGTAGATATTCTATGTCCTCTGCCATAGGCTTATCTATTGCACTTACTATTGGAATGGACAATTTCAATGGTTTAAGGCAAGGTATGTACCAAATGGATAAGCATTTTCGGGAAACCGAATTTGAAGCAAATATTCCGGTCGTCCTAGCATTAATTGGTATCTGGTACAACAATTTTTTTGGGGCGGAGTCCGAAGCTATTCTGCCTTATGATCAATACCTCCATCGATTTGCAGCCTATTTCCAACAAGGGAATATGGAATCAAATGGAAAATATGTTGATCGTGATGGCAATCCGGTCACCTATCAAACGGGACCAATACTTTGGGGTGAGCCCGGAACAAATGGCCAACATGCGTTTTATCAATTGATCCACCAAGGCACAAAATTGATACCTTGTGATTTTATTGCTCCTGCCATTAGTCACAATCCGATTGGCGATCATCATGATACCCTGTTATCCAATTTCTTTGCCCAAACAGAAGCATTGATGAAAGGAAAGACCCAGGAAGAAGTGACTGCCGAATTAAAGCGGGCAGGCAAATCAGACAAAGAAATAGCTTTCCTTGCTCCGTTTAAAGTTTTTAAGGGAAACGTGCCAACCAACAGTATTCTTGTTAAAAAGATAACGCCTAAAACTCTGGGTATGCTCATAGCTATGTATGAACACAAGATACTAGTACAGGGTTTAATTTTAAATATCTTCAGTTTTGACCAATGGGGTGTTCAGCTTGGCAAGGAACTGGCAAATCAAATCCTTCCTGAGCTTAGCAATGAAGACATGGTTTCGAGTCATGACTGTTCGACAAATGGATTGATTAATACATTCAAAAAAATGAGAAATGAAAGCTAATAAAGGATTTTTTAAACCCGTTTTCTGGGTTTTGCTTTTAGCCGCAGGATTTATAGTCGGTAGTGGATGGAAATCAAAAGAAAATACAAAGGAAAAAACTTCCGGAGAAGTAGTTGCCGAGTTCTTCAATGAGGAACCCACATCACTTGAAGACACCCTCACTCCTGCTGAATTAGCAACCATAAGATTGTTTGAGAAAGCTGCTCCTTCGGTGGCCTTTATCACAACAACGAGTTTAAGAAGGAATTTCTTTTCGATGGATGTTACGGAAATTCCACGCGGTAACGGCTCAGGATTTGTCTGGGACGAACAAGGGCATATAGTTACTAACTTTCATGTTATACAGGGAGCAGACAGGGCCCAGGTTACCTTGGCTGACCAAAGTAGTTGGGATGCCCAGTTGGTGGGAGTTGCACCTGAAAAAGATCTTGCTGTTCTTAAAATTAATGCGCCAGTAGATAAGCTCTTCCCCATCAAAGTTGGAGACTCTGAAAATCTGCTTGTGGGACAATCAGTTTATGCTATTGGTAATCCTTTTGGTTTGGACCAAACCCTTACTATCGGCGTTATCAGTGCGTTAGGCAGAGAAATTAATTCAGTTTCAGGAATTCCAATCAAGGATGTAATTCAAACGGATGCTGCTATTAATCCAGGTAACTCCGGAGGTCCTTTGTTGAATTCATCGGGCAAACTGATTGGGGTAAACACTGCTATTTACAGTCCATCCGGTGCATCTGCTGGAGTTGGGTTTTCCATTCCAGTAGATGTCGTCAAATGGGTTATTCCTGAATTGGTAGAATTTGGAGAAATCAGGAGACCTTCTCTTGGTGTTGAACTCGCGTCTTCGAGAATTATGAATCAGTTAGGTTTGAATGGCGGCTTGGTAATCTCGGTAAAGCAAGGATCTGCCGCTGATCGTGCAGGCATATTACCAACTATGAGAGACCGATTTGGCCGAATTATCCTAGGCGATATCATTACCCAGATAAATGGCAAAGACATCAATTCAGGGAGCGACTTGTTCCTTGTCCTCGAAGGTTATGATCCTGGAGACACCGTTAAAGTTACCATCAAACGAGAAGATGCACTAAGAGAATTTGATGTAAAGCTTGACCAGGCTAACTGACCATTTACTCATATGCATTCCGGTGAAAACCGGGTTATTCAAACATAATTGCAAACGGGTCGCCTTCAATACCAAGACTTTCAAAGTCTGTAGCACCTTTAACATTGGTTAGTTCAAGGTCGAATATCGGACTGCCGTGCAGTGTAGATACCAGTGCTCCAGTCTCGAGAGTAATCCAGTTTTCCCAGGTTGATTCCACACCACCTATGGGAACGATCTTCACCCACATCTTCCAGGCTTCTGGTCTTTTATTCTCATCGAGAATCCAGACATATGAATCACCAGGCGTTACCCCACCAGAAGAATAGTGGACCATTAGGCCTTCACGACCATCTTTGGTAGTAACAATACTGCGTTCGGTGCCAGGGTCGAAAGCTTTAACAACCGGGTTCAACCAAAAAGCATCATTAAGGAAATACTGCCAAGCTTTAACCACGAGTTTATCCCGAATTTCTCCTGCTACCTTTTGTCCTCTGTCAAAGGCCACACCTTCTTTGGTTACCGGATTTACAAAAACTTCCTTTTCACCCCAACTTACCTTTGCAAGATGCCTTTTCTTATCCCATAAAAACTGGTGAAGACCTGCAAAGTCCCACATCAGGACATGCGTTGTGTCCCATGCCGCTTTATTAACAGCTTGCATCATTTCTTCTGCCAATGCATCAGCTTCAGATGAAGGATTGGCTACTGGTCTTTTCTCATGGGCGATCAATCCAAGAATTACCAGGATAACTATGATCAGGAGAAGCGCGATCCCGATCCATTTCAAGACTTTTTTCATAGTGTTTTGTTTAAACAGGATAATTACCTAAAATTACACAATATGAACAACAAATTTGACTATATCATTGTCGGAGCAGGAACTGCAGGCTGTGTGCTTGCCAATCGGCTCTCAGCAGACGTTGAAAATAGTGTACTGCTGATTGAAGCTGGTGGATCTGACAAAAAACTTTTAATCAAAACCCCAGGGGCTTATCCCCAGAACTTTAAGACAAATTACGATTGGGGATTTTGGAGTGAGCCCCAGGAGCATATTGACAACAGGAAAATTTACCTGCCAAGAGGAAAGGTTTTTGGCGGATGCAGTTCGATCAATGCCATGGCCTATGTCAGAGGCAATAAAGCGGATTATGATGGATGGGCGGCAATGGGAAATAAAGGATGGAGCTATGAAGAAGTATTACCTTATTTCATCAAATCAGAGCACAATGATGTAATTGACCAATTGGATGAAGGCTACCATGGCACCAATGGAGAATTAAACGTTACACATAATGAATATTACCGAACGCCACTTGCTGAAGCGTTTGTCGAAGCCGGCAAACAGATGGGGTATCCTGAAAACAAGGATTACAACGGAAAAGCGCAAAAAGGTGTAGGATATTTCCAGGTAAACATAAAACAAGGTAAACGCCACAGCGCCGCAGTTGCTTTTTTGTATCCTGCTCTAAAAAGATCCAACTTCACGGCTCGCAGGAATTGTCTGGTTACCAAAGTCATGCTTGAAAATGATGTAGCAAAGGGAGTGGAGTTTTTAGCAGGGAAGAAAACAGAAAAAGCATACGCCAACAAAGCTGTGATCCTTGCTGCTGGCGCTTTTAATTCGCCTCAAATTCTTATGCTTTCCGGGATTGGAGATCCTGGAAAATTATCAAAGCACGGCATTCAGACTAAGCAAGCACTCCCTGGTGTAGGCCAAAACCTCCAGGATCATTTGTTTTTCCAGGTTTCTGCGTCAGCATCGAAAAACACAGGAGTTAATCGCTTTCTGCACGGTTTACCGGAAATCGGCGCATTATTACAATATCTCTTTACAGGGAAAGGGCCTACCTCCATGGGGCCCCTGGAAGCAGTTATTTTTTCAAATATTGATGGTAAAGATGCCCCTGCTAATTTTCAATATCACTTTGTGCCTTTTCATGTTGGAAAGGATTACGATTACGATGCTTATGACAAGTCTACTTTTCCAAAGTCAGATGGATTTACGATCCTTCCATCTTTACTCCATCCCAAAAGCCGCGGGTATGTCGAGTTAAGATCTGGTGATCCTAAAGCACCTCCGGTTATACAGCCAAATTTCTTTTCAGAAGAAGAAGATCTTTTGACATTAGTGAAAGGCACCAAGAAAGCGCTTGAATTGATAAATGCCCCTGCATTTGACCCTTACCGGAAAGAAATACTTGCACCTCATGATCATTCTTCTGATGAAGCTATAATCAAGCATATCAAAAAGGCTGTAGAAACAATTTATCACCCAGTAGGCACATGCAAGATGGGAGATGATGAAATGGCCGTGGTAGATAATCAATTGAGAGTTCACGGCATAGAAAATCTGTTTGTAGCTGATGCTTCAATAATGCCTAAAATCGTTACCGGCAACACCAATGCTCCGGTCAATATGATTGCAGAAAAAGCATCAGATATGATCCTTGCCTTATAAGTTTATTGAGGGTTTGGATTTCCAAAAAAATGGGCAGGCACACCTTTTACTCCGGGCTTTACCTTGAATACACCACCTGCATATGGCATGGCTTCAAGCTCTTCGTCTGTCATGTCCAATCTTGCTGTGGTAATGTATAGTGTTGACAAATCATCATCTCCAAAAGCGCAAGAGGTAACATTGTGTGCTGGGACTTTAATAGTTTGCAACAACTTTCCAGTTTCAGGATCCCATCTGGTAACTGAATTGCCGTTCCATAAGGCGATCCACAATTTCCCTTCTGCATCAATTGTCATGCCGTCAGGAAAACCCATCGTATCTGGAATGGTGACTACTACCCTCCCATTAGAAATGTCTCCGGTAGAATTATCATAGTCAAAAGCTTTCACATTGCCATCAGGGGTGTCAATGTAGTACATTGTTTTATGATCTAACGACCAGTTAATTCCATTGGAAATGGTAATACTGTCCAACATTTTTGTGGTAGTGCCATCGTGATCGATTCTGAAGAGATTAGCAGCGTATTTGATTTGATCAAAATGCATTGAACCTACCCAGAATCTACCTCCGGGGTCGCACTTTCCATCGTTCATCCTGATACCTGCTGTGTCAGATTCAGGCTGACTGAACTTTGTCATATCGCGGGTCTTTGGATTGAGGCGGAATATGCCGGTTCTCAATGCAATTATGATATTGCCATCGATAGCAGGTACGACTGTTCCGATATGCTGACCAACTTCAAACTTTGTTGGTTCTTTGGCTTTTGTATCCCAGGTAAAAAGTGCATGTCCTTCAATGTCCACCCAATAGAGTTCTCCGGTTTTATGATTCCAGATACTCCCTTCTCCGAGTGCGTTTTGAATATCATGTACCAATTCTACTGTCATTGAATCTTCACTTTGTGACTCTTTGTTCTCTACATTGGTCGAACCCAGATTATTGCAACTCCAAAAAGCAATGAGTAAGACAGAAAATATTGTTTGAGTTGGATTTAAGATTTTCATTTTAGTTCAAATTCTGATGATTCAAATTGGGCACCACCTAGTTCTGCAACTCTGGCAGAAGGAGATGCGCCACCAACGAAAACTCTAAAAAAGCCCTTTTCCAGTTCTTTTTCTCCTTTTTCATTGACAATCTTTAAATCTTCAACACTCAATTGAAAAACAACCTCCTTTGTTTCTCCTTGTTTGATATTGATTTTTTGGAATCTTTTTAGCGCATATTTCGGAAGGTCAACAGAACTTTCCAGATCACTGATGTACAACTGAACCACCTCCTGACCTTCCCTGGAACCATTATTGGCCACTAAGACTGAAACTTCCAGATTTTCAGAACCACTGACTTGTTCCTTACTCAATTTTAGGTCACTATACTCAAAATCAGTATAGCTCAATCCAAACCCAAATGGGAATAGCGGAGCCTTTTCAGTATAACGATAAGTACGACCTTCCATGGCATAATCTTCGTATGGTGGAAGATCTTCAATGGCATATGGAACCGTGATCGGTAATTTTCCCGAAGGGGTTACATCACCAAACAAGATATCCGCTGCTGCTCTGCCTCCTTGTTCACCTGGATACCATGCATAGATCAGGGCATCAGCCATTTCGTAAATTTCCGGGCAGGCAATTGCAGAGCCTGAAGTGATCACGACGACAAGATTCCTGGCTTTACTTCTTATAAGCTTTAAAAAGTCAATCTGACTTTGCGGTAATCGAATATCCATCCTGTCACCTTTGGTTGGTGAGGCAATGGACTCTCCTTCTTCTCCTTCAATTAACTGTGAAATGCCAACAAAGGCTATTGTAACATCTGTTATTTCAGCATATTGAGAAAACCAGTCAATCGGGTTAATATTTTTTCTATCCAAAAGAGCAGATTGGCTATACCGAATCTTAGTAGAATGGCTGACTGCACCTGTCACGCCTTCAAGGAATGTAGCCATGTCTTCACTTACGCCGTAATAATTGGCCAAGAGGGCTTGTGCATGAGTCGCCATTGGACCACAAACATAAATAGAAGATAAATCCTTTTGCAGTGGGAGCAAGTTGTTTTTATTTTTAAGCAGCACCATAGATTCTGTAGCTACTTTTCGTGACAAGTTTACGTGGTCCCGATGTCGAATCATGTCGGTACCTATTGTATCAAATGGGACTGATCCGGGTGGGTCAAAAAGTCCAAGCCGGAATCTTGTAGGTAGCAATTCCTTAAGATTTCGATCTACTTCGTCTTCTGTTGTCAATCCTTGATCGATAGCTACAGACAAACTTGGATAGGTGCTTCCACAATTAAGATTACACCCATGGTTTAAAGCCAGGGCAGCCGCTTCTTCAGGGGTTTCTACCAGTTTATGACCGTTGTAAAAATCAACAAGTGCCCAACAATCCGAGACGAAATAGCCATTAAATTCCCATTGTTTTCTAAGGATATCTCGCATTAAATAAGGATGTGCACAACAGGGATCACCATTGGTCAGGTTATAAGCACCCATAACTCCTTCTACTTTTGCTTCGATTACCAAAGCTTCAAATGCAGGGAGGTAGGTTTCCCACAAATCTTTTTGAGAGACTACAGCATCAAATTCATGGCGTGTGGCTTCAGGGCCATTGTGCACTGCAAAGTGTTTTGCACAACCAGCTGCCTGCACATATTTCGGGTGATCACCTTGTAATCCTTTGACAAAAGAAACTCCGATCCTCGAGGTAAGGTAAGGGTCTTCTCCATAGGTCTCCTGTCCCCTTCCCCATCTTGGATCTCGAAAGATATTGATGTTGGGCGTCCAAAATGTCAATCCCTGGTATCTCCCCCTATAGCCTTGGGATGAAAAACTATTATACTTAGCCCTGGCTTCAGTTGAAATCACCCTTGCTACCTTATGAACAAGATCAGTGTCAAAAGTAGCTGCCATGCCAATAGCTTGTGGGAATACGGTTGCCCTCCCGTTTCTGGCTACACCGTGCAGGCATTCGTTCCACCAGTTATATTCGGGAATATCGAGCCTGGGAATAGCATCTGCAGTATACATCAACTGTCCCAATTTTTCTTCCAGTGTCATTCTTGAAATGAGGTCTTCAACTCGTTCTTCTAATGGAAGGTCAGGATTCTGAAACGGGAATTGCCTTTCCTGGCCGAGAGCCATAAACGTCAGCAGAATGAATACTTTGGATAGAAGATATTTGATTGGCATTGGCTAGGGGTTCAGAGTTAATTATTCAGGATTGTTTATTTCGAGTTATTGTAAAGATAATCGAACAAACCTGGTGAAGATTTCAAGTATTTTTCTTTTGAGGTTTCTGTTCTCCATTTATTGGCGATTTCCTCATTGAGGTGAAGTCTGGCATCGATGTCCTGAAAGGTTGGGTTTTCTTTCCACATTGGTCTTGATTTCCAGTTGGCGTTGATATAACTAATCGCTTTTACGACATCAGGATTATCATCAATCGTTTTGAAAAAAGGGACGAACCATTCGTCCCAGGCCTCTTTTGCCTGTCCTTCATTTGACAAATCAGTGGGTTTAGTTTTTCCGTTGGTTGTGATCGTCTCTGTGCCTAGTGTCGGAGTTGCTTCAGCAATGAATACAGGTTTGCCTTTTTTCCTGGCAAACTCAATCATATTGACTTCTTCCCATCGTGCGAAATGAGAGTGACCGCACCAATCTACATATTCATCTCCCGGATACCAGGCTTCAAGATGATCCATGGGTTCTTCCCAGCCGTGAGACTGCCAGACATAGGCTATATTATCAATCCCCATCTCATCATACATATCCTTCATTCTGCGATAAGCAGCGATAAATGCTTTGCGATCATAGCCGTTCCAGCTTCCGCCAAATTCATAGCCGATTCTTAAAAAAACAGGTCTTGGACTCAGGCTTTGAATCCATTCACCTAATTGAATGACAAGCGAGTCATGCTCTCCTGCAGCAAGCGCTTTGTCATGATTAAAAAACTCAAAACCAATAGCAAGAGCTGAATGTTTGAAATCTTCATCAGCCACCTGGAGGCTCATATTACTGTTACCATCACCCCAATCATCAGTGCTGAACACTCCACATAGTCCGGTAATTTTGAATCCAAAGCTTTCGTCACCGGGCCTGATTTTGGTATACATTGTAAATCCACCTGGTGTATCAAAATGATCGTAATAGCCATCGTTATACTCCTCAAGTCCCCCAACAGCATCTAGCTCCTGACCAACAAAAAGAATCACCTCACCATCTGCTGGTTCAAACTTGGCCCTTTTCTTCTCTTGAGGAGTTTCGGCTGGAGCCTCAGGCACCTCATTAGTAATTTCTGATTTACAGGAAAAAATTAAAAAAATCAATAAAAAAAAGGTCAGGTTTTTCATAATTGAAATATTAAATCTGAAAAAATTTGAATTAATGGTTTTCCAGTTCGGCATACTCAAACCAGTCAAAATCCGCATGTAGTTTTCTTCCGGTCAGATCCTGGCAGCAGAGGCCTACAAATGCTCCTGTAAAGGCTGGTCTATAACGGTCCGACCCGGTACAAACATAATCGTCTGACAAAATACTGCCGTCAAGTACAGGCCCAACTGGTGTCCATGAATCATTTGTGGTTTTGTAATAAAACCGGAGGTCCGCATTTTCGAAATGCACCTTCAAAAACACCTGTTTTGATCCGGAGATATTCACAGGTTCTTTCAGGGGTTCTGAGGTATTGAAATTATCGCAGGCAATGATGTTTAGAAACTTACCACCTTTGTCTCCATCTCCACACACAACCAGGTAATACCAATGGCTGGTATTGTAATAGCAAACCAAACCCGCCATTTGCTGGAAATTATTAGGTTCAAATTCAAGACAGGTGGAGGCTTCAATGTTAAAATGCTGTATTCTTCTGGCAATCAGACTTTGATAATGAAAAGAACTGAGTGATTCTCTTCCGTAAAGGCGCAGAAAACCATTTCTGTCTGTAAGGCTGAGCCACTCTCTTGAAATTGGGCATCTTAATGATTGGAAATTAAGATCCAGTTTTCCCTGATCGAAATTAATTCTGGTCGGAATTGCATCTAATCCCTTTTCTTCAGGATATGGAGAATTGACTTCAATTTGAGGATTTTTACTGCCAGAGATCGGATAAGGCCATTCGTTTTTCCATTCCAATTTTTCAATGGCTGTTTCTCTGCCAAGCGTGCATCTGCCTAATTCGCTTAGTGGCCTTCCGACAAGAAAAACCGCATACCAATCTCCATTTTCTGTCTCTACCAAATCGGCATGACCGGCTTTTTGTAGAGGATGGCCAGGATTATCCCTTGAAGTGATAAATGGGTTATCAGGATGTAATTCATAAGGACCAGTAATGTCTTTAGAACGAGCAATACTAACTGCATGGCCGTATTCTGTTCCTCCTTCAGCCGTTATCACATAATAATAACCATTCAATTTGTAAATATGGGGTGCTTCAGTAATCCCAAGTTCTGATCCTTCAAAAATGTGATGTACTGGCCCACTCAACTTTTGTTTAACAGGATCATATTCCTGAAGAATGATACCGCCGAAAAATTTTCCTTTACGGTGATCAACAATCATACTGGTAAACCACTTTCTGCCATTATTATCATGGAATAATGACCCGTCAAATCCTGATGATGATAAATAAATTGGATCTGACCAATCTCCCAAAATATCCTTGGTCGTAACCAAATAGTTGGGGGTATCCTTCCACACCCCATCGAAAGAACGGACATTGGAATAAACCAGGTAAAAAGTACCATCATCATAGGTCAGGCATGGAGCCCAAACGCCACATGAATCAGGATTACCAATCATATTGAGCTGAGCAATCCTGTTTAAAGGCCGATTCACCAACCTCCAGTTAACAAGATCCCTGGAATGATGAATTTGAACCCCTGGAAACCATTCAAATGTGGAAGTGGCAATATAGTAATCTTGCCTCACCCTGATTATTGAAGGATCGGGATTAAATCCTTTGAGAATTGGATTTTTTATTACACTCACGTTGTTACAAATTCTTTTTCTATCTCCTCAAGGGATTTGCCTTTGGTTTCTGGTAGCATTTTCAAAATCAAGAAGAATCCAATTACTGCGAAAATACCGAAGATAGCATACGACATAGCATTTCCGAGGTTGGACAACTCCCAAGGGAAGACCAATTGCACCAGGAAACTTACCGCGGAATTAATAAAAGCGACAAATGAGATAGCTAATCCTCGAATCCAGTTTGGGAAAATTTCTGAAAGGAGCACCCACATGACCGGACCTAACGAGACAGCAAATGAGGCCACAAATCCCAGTATTCCGATAAGGACTAAGATAGGATTCATTTTGATGGAGTTCTTTATCAGATCGGATTCGATTTTGGCATAATCGCTTGTTCCAATCGCTTGTTTCATGGTTTTTTTAAAATCCAGGTCATTATTAAACACCTGGTCTACATATGGCATTAGTTTATCCTTGTCTCCCAACTTTTCGATTTTGGCAAGTCCATCAGCGGAGAGTTGGTAAGTCGCCTGATTAAAGCCATATGAAGTAAGAAACATACTGATGGCTACGCCTGCAATCCCCAACAATAGCAATGGTTTTCTGCCTAGTCTATCGATTAATAACATGGCAATTATGGTAAACACAACATTAATGATGCCCACCCAAACAGCCTGGGCAAACGCGGCATTTTTTCCTACCCCGGATTGCTCAAAGATAGTGGTGGCATAAAAGTAAATAGCGTTGACCCCGGTAATTTGCTGCAATACACCTATAATTACCCCAACTACCAAAACTAATCTGAGGGCTGGTTTAAACAACTCTTTAAAAGGCACCTTTTCGGTCACTTTCTCTAGACTGTCCTTAATCTCGGCGAATTCAACTTTTGCCAATTCGGCTCCATGAATGCGTTCGAGTATACTTGAACCTTCATCATCTTTTTTATGCATTAAAAGCCATCTAGGGCTTTCTGGGACAAATATCATTGTAACAAAAAACAAGATGGCTGGAATGGCTTCGACGGCTAACATCCACCTCCAAACGTTTTCAGCTATTCCCCAACTTTGTACCCAGGCAGCATCAGAATCAACAAGTCCAAGTAAGAAGTAATTACTGAAATATGCTGCCGAAAATCCGAGAACGATATTAAGCTGTTGAATAGAAACCATTTTTCCCCTGTTTCTGGCAGGGGTGGTTTCGGCGATATACATTGGCGCCAATACAAGTGCTGCTCCAACGGCCAATCCTCCCAGCATTCTAGCCAAGACCAAAATCGTAAATGAAGGTGCCATGGCCGATAATATTGCGGATAACGCATAGAAAAGACCTACTACCAGCAATATCGGTTTTCGCCCCACTTTATCACTTAAAGGTCCCGAAATGGCCATTGCAATTCCAGCTGCAAGTGACAAGGAAGATACCGCCCAACCCAATTGAATATCATTGAGATCAAATTCGGGGACAATAAAACCGGTCACCCCGGAAATCACAGCAGCATCAAAGCCGAAAAGGAATCCGCCAAGAGACACAGCCATGGCGATTAGAATGTTATACCGGGTGTTATTCATACTTTTGTATTTTTTATATCATGACATTTCCTTAATCACTTTGCTTTCATCATCCTGTGAAATAGCTAAGTATCCCAATGATCACAATGATAATGAAGACCGAAGCTACTATATCGATGGTACTATAACTATTTTTTGTTGCAGCCTTTTGTTCTGGCGTCAATGTCCCGAAGGTAAGCCCTGACAATTGGGCCTCAGATGGTTTTGGTGTAAGAAGACTAACCCCAACCAGAACCACAACACAAATCACAAAAATCAGGATCGCAAAGTGTGAAAATGGAATAGCTGCAACATTTCCTAAAAATCCGGTAAACTCCTTCCCTGAAAAGGTACTAATCGTATCAAGCGATAATCGGAAAAGGCCGATAATAAACCCAATCAACAAGGTTGCCAAAGCCCCCTGGGTATTAATTCTCTTGTGGAAGATCCCTAGCAAGAAAATGGCGGTTATCGGTGGCGCAATATAAGATTGGACAGATTGCAAGTAATCGTAAAGCGTACCAGGTGCATTTTTCATTACAGGGATCCAGGCGAAGCCAAGAACAACGATTATTGCAGTGGCAATTCGCCCAGTTCTAACAAGATCACTTTCCGGAGCCTCCGGCTTCAACTTCTTGTAAATATCCATTGTAAAGAGTGTGGAACAAGAGTTAAAGACCGATGCCAAAGAGCTCATCAAGGCAGCTAATAATCCAGCAGCGACAAGCCCTCTGAAACCTGTAGGCAACAAGGTTTTTACCATTGCCGGAAGTACTTCATTTGGACTTTCATAAACCAGTACCCCTTGTTTACTTAAGGCAAAGGCTACCATGCCTGGTACAAGGAATAAAAAGACAGGAAGGATCTTTAAAAATCCTCCCCATATAGCGCCCCGCCTTCCTTCTGTCAGGTTTTTTGCAGCCAAAACACGCTGCACGATATATTGGTCTGTACACCAATACCATATGCCGACTATCGCACCACCAAACACCATTCCCGTCCAGGGGTATTGAGGGTGGTCAATAGGTTTCCACATATTGAAATGTTCACTTCCGACGATGGCCTTAAGGCCACTCCATCCGCCTACAGCTTCATGATTCAGGCCGATTACAGTTACAGCAATTGCACCTGCAATGAGGATGAATGACTGAAGTGCTTCGGTGTAAACTACCGCTCTCATTCCACCTACGACGGTATAAACGCCCGTAATGACTAGTGTGAGAATAGCTCCAGTCCAAAAATCGATACCGAGCAAGGCCTGGAAAACGATACCGCCTGCATAAATAGAAACTGATACTTTTGTCAGCACATATCCGACTAACGAGATAATTGAAAGAATCCATCTCGCTCTTGAGTTATAGCGTTTCTCAAGAAATTCGGGCATGGTAAACACACCAGATCGTGCATAAAACGGTAAGAACACCCAACCTAGTAACAAGACAATCCATGCATGGAGCTCATAGTGCGCAAGTGGCATCCCACTCTCTGCACCTGCTCCTGCCAACCCTACGAGATGTTCTGACCCGATATTGGAAGCAAAGATAGATGCACCCACTATGAACCAACCTACATTCCTTCCAGCAAGAAAATAATCTTCTGAGTCTTTTTGCTTGCGCATCATAACCCATGCTGCGATGGCAAGCAGAATTACGAAATAAAGTCCAATAATTATCCAATCAAGAGTTGCGAGTCCTTGCATAGTGAGGTGTTTTTGTCTTCTTTTCTAATGGTGTATTTCTTAGAGATACTGGTTGATCATATTTTCAAACAACTCCTGTTTACCACTTCTTTGCGTCGGTTCGCCTACTTTTTCGGCTAATGCTGAGAGGTCTTCAAGGGTAAGACCCCCGTTTTCGAAGATTTTACCTTGTCCGTTGTCAAAAGAACTGTAGCGATCTTTTCTCAGTTTCTGGTAATCCGAATGATCGAGAACTTCCTGAGCAACCAAGAGTGATCTGGCGAATACATCCATTCCGCCAATATGTGCCAGGAAGATGTCTTCGAGGTCTGTAGAATTTCTTCTTGTTTTTGCATCGAAATTGATACCACCACCTTTGAAGCCACTACCTTCGAGAATAACGAGCATGGATTCTACCATTTCATAAACATTATTGGGGAATTGGTCAGTGTCCCAGCCGTTTTGATAATCTCCTCTGTTGGCATCCATACTGCCGAGCATATCGGCATCCACGGCGACCTGTAATTCATGTTGAAAGGTATGCTGAGCTAATGTTGCATGATTCACTTCTAGGTTGAGCTTGAAGTCATCTTGTAATCCGTATTGATTTAAGAATCCGATTACTGTCGCTGCATCGAAATCGTATTGGTGTTTTGAGGGTTCAGCCGGTTTGGGTTCAATAAAGAAAGTACCCGTAAATCCGTTTTTACGAGCATAGTCTTTCGCCATATGGAGGAATTGCGCCATATGATCCAATTCTCTTTTCATATTGGTGTTCAATAGCGACATATAGCCTTCGCGTCCTCCCCAGAATACATAGTTTTCGCCACCTAGCTTAATCGTTGCATCAAGCGCATTCCTTACCTGAGCACCGGCGTAAGCCACCACTTCAAAATCAGGATTAGTCGCCGCACCATTCATGTATCGTGGATGGGAAAAGAGATTGGCGGTACCCCAAAGCAGTTTTACGCCTGAGGCATTTTGTTTTTCCAGAGCATAATCTGTAATCAGGTCCAGCCTCTTTCTGGAGTCTGAAATGGAGTTGCCTTCCTGAACAAGGTCGAAGTCGTGGAAACAATAATAAGGTACGCCCAATTTTGTAATCATCTCAAAACCAGCATCCATTTTGTCTTTGGCTTGCTGAATCGGATCAGTAGCTGACATCCAAGGAAAAACTTTGGTTCCCGGACCAAATGGATCACCACCGGTGCCACAGAAGGTATGCCACCAGCATACTGCGAAACGGAAGTGATCTTTCATGGTTTTGCCACCTACAATTCTGTTTTCATCATACCACTTGAAGGCAAAGGGGTTTTTGGAGTCTCTTCCTTCGTAGTTTATCTTTCCGACGCCGGGGAAATATTCTTGATTGCCAGTAATGACTGGCATTGTTGAAGATTGAAGCATATTAAATTATAATTTTTATGTTGGATTCGGTCATCCTTTTACTAATCCTTTTTTAATAACTTATTTAGATCACTTGACCAAACCTGATAGGCATGGCTGAATACGCCATTAAGGTTGGTAGGTACATATACTTTCTCAACTCTTGCTGTACTCATGGCCTCATTCAGAGAGTTGAAAAGACCAATGGCCACACCTGAAGCTTTTGCTGCCCCAACTGCACCTGTTGTGTCAATCACTTCAATTTGATTTCCGAGTAGATTGCAAATGGTGGTAGAAAAAACCTGACTTTGAAAGAGGTTATCATTCCCTACTCTAATGGCCCCCAGATTTAATCCCAATTCTTTTAATATTCCTATGCCATAAACAAATGAAAAAGCGACGCCCTCGAGAGCTGCCCTGTAAAAATGAGCCCTCGAATGTCGGTTAAAATGCAGATTACAAATATGGGAGCCGAGATTTTTATTGTTGAGCATTCGTTCAGAACCATTTCCGAAAGGTATTATCCTCAACCCATCCGAACCAACTGGAACTGTATTCACCATTCGTTCCATATCCTGGTATGAAGTACCATCTCTTGCGATTTGTTGTTTGATCCAACTGTACTGGATTCCAGCGCCATTTATACAAAGAAGAACACCTATCCTTGGGTTTTCTCCAGTATGGTTAACATGTACAAAGCTGTTCACTCTGGATAAGTGATCATAAGCTGGCCTGTCAACGACTCCATAAACAACTCCTGAAGTACCGCCTGTAGCAGCTATCTCACCAGGTTCAAGAACATTTAGAGACATGGCATTATTAGGTTGATCTCCAGCTCTGAAGGTTACTGGAATACCAGCCTTTAAGCCTGTCTCTTCAGCTGCTTTTTTGCTTAGCATACCTTGTTCTGAAAAAGCAGGTCGCACATCTGGGATCAAATTTCTTGAGAAAGAAAAATGGTCAAGGACGATATCAGAAACATCATTCTGTAGGAAGTCATACAAAATACCTTCAGATAAGCCAGTCTCTGTAGTCAGAATCTCATTGGTGAGTTTCATGGCTATATAATCCCCGGGCAACATGATCTTGTGAATCCTATCGTAAAGCTCGGGTTCATTGTCTTTGACCCATTTGAGCTTGGATGCCGTAAAATTTCCTGGGGAATTGAGCAAGTGTTTAAGGCAACGTTCATTTCCAATTTCATCAAAAGCTTGGTTACCTATTTCTACAGCCCTACTATCGCACCATATAATAGATGGCCTTAGTACCTGGTAATCTTTGTCTACTACAACCAACCCATGCATTTGGTAAGCTATACCAATAGCCTTAATATCAGCCGAGTCAATATTAGTAATTTTTAGAAGCTTCCTTGAAACCTGACAGATAGATTCCCACCATACTTCAGGTTGTTGTTCTGCCCAACCTGATTGACGAGAAATAATATCCATTTCGATTTCAGGATATTGGGCGACTGCAATAGTTTCACCAGAAGAACTGTCAACAAGTGCAGCTTTGATTGATGAACTTCCTATGTCAAATCCGAGTAAATACAAAACAAAATATCTTTTTATTGGTGAATCAAAGAAATAAATTCGCATTTAAATAACCTAAATCAATTGCACTGCAAATACTCGTCATTGAGTACCTACGATACGCCACAATTACGTCATCTTATATTTTCTCTAAATATGAGACTAGTTTTTCGCCTTTTTTGAGGTTGAGTTTTTTCCTGAGTCGGTATCTTCTGGTTTCTACTCCTCTTACCGAAAGATTAAGCTGTGTTGAAATTTCTTTTGTGGAAAGTTTCATTTTTAGGAGAGTACAAAGTTTCATTTCGACTATTGATAAGCCCGAGTGTAGTTTTTGGAGTCTTTTAAAGTAGTCATCGTTCAAGATATCAAAATGCTCCTGGAATGTGTCCCAATCATTGACCTCCTGCTTGTCTTGTTGAATTAGTTTTACCAGATTTCTTAGCTCTTTTTTCACTGCTGGGTTATTAGTACCAACATTATTCAAAAGCTCTGAAAGCCTTGTTTCAAAGTCATGCAGCAATTTCTTTTTGGAGTCAATTTTCAATGCCATTGATGCTAAGTCCTTACTTTTTTGTTTAGTTTCTTCTTTAAGAGTGGCGATATTCTCTCTTAACTTCTTAGGGATATTTCTCTGGTCCGTATTTTGATGAAGAATTTTCCCAAGGCATGATTTCCAATGGGCAAATGCCCGACTGCACTGATCAAAATTTAAACCTGGTTCGTGGATAATGTGTGGAGTAACACCTTGCAGGGCATCTTCCAAGTCATTAAAAATTCCAACTCCAACCCCAGCAGCACGCGCGGCACCAATTGCACCAGTGGTATCTACAACTTCAATCTGGCTTCCTAAAAGCGTTGCGATTGTCATTGCAAACACTTTTGATCTGAACATATTATCATTCCCCACTCTGATAACATCCACATCGATCCCCATTTCCTTAAGGATGTTAATACCATAAACGAAAGAGAAGGCAACACCCTCCAGAGAGGCCCTGAATAAATGGGCTCTGGAATGTCTATTAAACTGAAGGTTGAAAATATGGGCATTCAAATCCTTATTTTCAAATATCCTCTCAGCTCCATTCCCGAAAGGGAGTACGCAAACTCCTTCAGAGCCGACTGGTACTGAGGAAACCATACGCTCCATATCGCTGTAGTTTCGACCACTCCTGGCAACCTGGTGTTTCATCCAGCTATATTCGATACCAGCTCCATTCAGGCATAACAGGATACCTATTCGGTCATGGTTATCTTCATAATTAACGTGAGAAAAGGCATTAACCCTTGATTTTGGGTCAAAAATCGGTCTATCGACGATGCCATAAACTACTCCTGAGGTTCCTGATGTTGCGGCGATTTCTCCGGGATGGAGCACGTTTAGAGCCAAGGCATTATTCGGTTGATCACCTGCCCTATAAGAAATCGGCGTGCCTGGGGCAAGACCTGTCATTTCAGCTGCAGCTTTCGTCACCTTTCCCTGAACTGAAAACGTAGGTACCGTTTCAGTCAGTAAATCTCCCTCCAAGTCATAATACTCCAGAAGATCGTTGGCTATTTGCTTTTCCCTAAAATTCCAGAAAATACCTTCGGTCAAGCCAGAGATTGTTGTCGTTGCATGGCCAGACAACTTCATGGCGATATAATCACCTGGTAAAAGGATTTTGTGGATGCGATGGTAGATATCAGGTTCGTTATCCTTCACCCACTTCAACTTTGATGCTGTAAAATTACCTGGTGAATTTAAATAATTCATTAGGCAATGCTCCTGTCCCATATCATTGAAAGCCTGGCGCCCTATAGTAACAGCCCTACTATCGCACCAAATTATAGAAGGCCTTAAAACATGCAAATCTTTGTCAACAAGAACAAGTCCGTGCATTTGGTAACCGATGCCAATTCCCTTAATGCGGGCAGGATGTATCTCACATTGGCTGATCAATCGCCTGGTGGCCATACAGAAATCCTGCCACCAGACTTCAGGTTGTTGTTCAGCCCAACCCGCGCGTCTGGAAATCATGTCCATATCGCGTTCGGGATATTGAACAATACCTACTACATCCCCGGTTTCTACGTTATATAGGGCTGCTTTTATTGTCGAACTTCCAATGTCATAACCTAGGAGATACATAATTCTACAATAACAATAAATTACGTCAGAAATACTTCAATTTAGTTAAAAAAAAGGTTAACAGGAAATTCCCTCTACCAGAAATTTGATTAATTTTAGCTTTTCAAATCAAACTAGCCATGGATATTATCAATCTTGTCGTCATGATTCTTGTGGGTGCTATATCAGGAACATTAGCAGCCAGAATAATGAAGGGTGACCACTTCGGATTCGTTATTAATGCATTACTTGGAATTGCTGGAGCAGTAGTTGGAGGAATGATATTCAACTTTCTCAATATTACTCCGGGCGGAAACATTGTAAAAGTGATTGACGAGACATTTGGCGTAAGCCTTCCTCCAAATATTGTAGGCATGTTCGTTTCTGCCACACTTGGTGCCCTCCTTATCCTTTGGGGAACTTCAGTTTTAAGACCAGGTAAGAAAAGACGATAAACCTAGTACCTTTCTTCTATTATTTCGCTAGTTGAAAAGCGATATCGCATATTTCTATAAACTGCGACATCTGTGATATTTTCTGGTGTATTCTTAGGGACCGACCTGCAATTTACCGAAACTCTGTATTCTCCATTTACAGGCAGTACCCTGTGCCAGGTATGCCCATGCAAAATTACGAGCGTTCCTTTTTTGGGTGCAAGTACAACCTGGCCGTCCATATCTTCATGAGGGATGCCTTTTGTCAACTCTCCGGTTTTATGGGTCTTAGGCATAACAATAGTTTTGCCTCCAGTTTCTTCTGTTATGTCATGTGTGTAAAACAAACGGTTCAGATTAAACTGATCAGGGTTTTCCGGTGGACAATCCTGGTGCCATGCTTGTCCTCTTGTTCCCTTTTTTGAAAACATGGCCATACAGTACAGATTGTCCCATCCTTTACCCAGAATTGACTCCGTAAGTGCAAGTAACCTTGGGTCGTTTTCAGCTGGTTCAAATTCCATATTCCCTTCTCTAAATGGAAACCAGGGTATCACTTCAGTTGCTGATTTTTCAATAAACTCGTTGGTATGCTCCCATTCTGGTTTCATGCCAAAATGATTTAATATAACTTCGTTTAAATAATTCATTAATTCAGCTGGGTAAAAGTTTTCCATTACCAAATAGCCGTTTTCCCAGAAGTCAATTGCACATTTTTCGTAATCCATAATCCTGTATTGAGATTTCAATTTTAATTAAAAGGTTGATCACTTAAATTCAGGTATAAATCCATATCCATTTTTCCTGACCATTCAGATTTAATTTTTTCGTTCAACTGGAGTCGTGCATCTACTTTCTGAAAAGTAGGATTGTTAAACCACATAGGCCTTGACTTCCAGTCGGTATTGATATAATGAATAGCCTTGATAACGTCGGTATTGTTCTCTATCATCTCAAAGAAAGGAACGAACCACTTCTCCCAGGCTTCTTCTGCCTGCTCAGGCTTGGACAGTATGGTTTCTTTAGTTTTTCCATCAAACTTTACGGTATGGCCTGAAATAGTCGCAGAGGCCTCTGCGATAAAAACTGGTTTACCTTTTTTCCTAGCAAACTCAATCATTTCAACTTCCCGCCAACGTGAAAAAAAGGAAAAACCACACCAATCCACATAGTCATCACCTGGGTACCATTCTTCCAATTGATATGGATCAGAAACCCAACCTGTAGATTGCCACACATAAGCCACATTCTCGACTCCCATACGGTCAAACTGGTCTTTAATTCGTTTGTAAGGAGTTAAATAGGCTTCACGATTGTAATGATTCCATGAGTGACCATCAAACTCATAACCTATTCTCAGGAAAACAGGATTCTTCAGGTTCTTACAAAATTCACCAAGCCTTTTGATATTGTCATCAAGCTCACCCGTGGCTACTTTCTCTTCACTATTTACCATAGACAAACCAATAGCCAGTGCACATTCTTTGAATTTGTCGTGACTCATGATCAAGCTCATATTACTGGGGCCGTTCCCTGCATCCATAGTTTCAAAGACACCTAATAAAGCCTGGCTATTCTCTCCAAAGGAGCTATCTCCTGCTCCCATTCCAGTGTAAAGTGTCACTCCGGCAGGTACGGGAAAATGATCGACATATCCATTCCGGTATTTATCCATTCCCCCGATTGATTCAAGGTCCTGGCCTGCGAACACAAGGACACCTTTTTCGGGTTCGAATTTAGCTAATTCCCTGTGAGGTATTTCTTGCCCCCGGGGTTCAACCTGAGTATTGTCGTTTTCCAGCATGCACCCTGAAAGTATCAGGATGAAAGAGCTGAACACAAACTTGAGTAGGTAAATATTCTTCATGGAATTATTCTTGTATTTTGTTTTCAAACGGATATCTCAATCCTATTTTATCGCGAATTTCATCAGTGATTGTTATCAGATCAAGACTGTTTTGATGAGACCATTGATCACTTTCCAATTGGCCATTTTGGATACATCTCATACATTCTTCGATTTCATAAGTGAATCCTTTTCCTTTTGTGGGCAAAGAATGTAGTGTCATCTTACCTTCTGTCCTGATTTTAATGCCCTGGGATTCGTGCCAAATGGGTTGAATAAAAATGGCACCCTTTGTACCGTAAATTTTGGCTACCATATCGGATTGTGAGGCAAAACCGCTAAAAACATTTGCAATGCCATTTGGGTATTTCAATATTGCTGAGGTCTGAATATCAACTCCCGTTTTGTGAAATCTTCCGGTTGCAAGAATATCTTCAGGTATTCCAAAAATCAGGTAAGAAAGAAAGACTGGATAAACACCCATATCGAGCAACGAGCCTCCAGCCAAATCCATGTTTAACATTCGACTATCATCATTGTCATTTCTGAAAAAGGTAAAGTCTACATTTAAGTAGTTGATCTCTCCAATTTCTCCAGAACGGATGACTTCCATGGCTTTTACAATGGACGGATTAAATCTTGACCAGAAGGCCTCCATCATAAACACCTGATTATTTCTGGCTGCTGAAATTATTGTATTAACCTCATGCTTGTTTACTGCAAGTGGTTTTTCACAGAGTACATGCTTGCCAGCGTTCATTGCGGCGACCGATAAAGTTACATGTGAATTATGCGGGGTAGCTACATATACAATATCCACATCCGGGTCATCTAGGATTTCATTATAGTTACCATAGCATTTGACAACACCATATTCAGCTCCAAATTCAAAGGCCTTTGAAAGGTTTCTTGAAGCAACTGATACAATTTTAGAACCCTCTACCAGTTGAAGATCTTTTGCAAATTGATGAGCAATATTACCCAATCCAATTATCCCCCACTTTAATGCACTTTTCATTTCCTTTGAATTCATTGAAACACTCTTACATAATCCACGACAACTCTATCAGGGAAATCGGTCATTATCGGAGATACTGGCAGATTACCACCAACAGAGTAACTCATTATCATAAAATATTCATCATTAAATGGATATGGTTGATTTAAAGCTGATGTAGTGGAAGGTGTTATCGTGTGGTATTCAATACCATTTACCAACCATTTAATTTCATCCACTTTCCATATGATGGAAAAGACATGAAATGACTCATCGAATTTTTCTGATTCTGGGGTAGAATAGGTGCTTGAAACAAACCTGTGATTTGCAGGAAAATCCACACCGAAATGAGCGGTACCCAATACCTCTTCATTAGCTTCTCCGAGATATTCCATGATATCGATTTCTCCACCACTTGGCCACCAAGAGCCCGGACTGAATATTGAGTAATTTTTGTTTAACATGAACATGGCTATCCATGATCCAACTGCACTAGGCATTGTCGCCCGTATATCGATTCTTCCATATTGAAATTCAAATTTGTCTTTGGTATTTATTCGGGATGACGAATAATTATATCCGTTGATATTTTCTCGCAATGCTCTAATCACCAGATACCCATCTGTAAGGAAAATGTTTTCAGGTTGATCGGTAAAATATTGTAATTCGTTATTGCCCCAACCACATAACGCTGGACAGCCATCACCCTCATTAAAAGACCATTTTTCGAGGTCAATTGAGAGGCTATCAAACTCATCTGACCAAACAAGGTTTAACCCTTCATAGGATAATGGGGAATCGTAACCAGTTGCTGGTATGTTTAGATTTAAGGCACATTCATCACAATCACCTCCACAATCTATACCAGCTTCATTTCCATTTTGCAATCCGTCGAAACAACTGAAAACCGGAACAGTAACAATACTTTCTTCTGCGCACCCTGAAAAGCAGATTATCAAAAGAAAAGCAGATGTTACTGTCCCGAAAATTTTCATATGAAACAACGTATTTATAGTTAAGCTAACTAATCTGTTGGCACGAAATCCTTTACATAAAAAGTTGCTGCGTTTTGGTGATTAGATCCACCAATTCTAATAGCTATTTGGTCATAAATGGTGGCCTCCGCTAGCCCGGTTCCTCCATCAAAGGTTGCTGTTACCCATCTGTCAAAATCTGCTTCATCTAGGGAATATGAAAGTACAGTCCACGTTGTCCAGAATTGAGGATTAGTGGAATCGAATAGAATAATTTCAGCTAACGGGAGGAAAGGATCTGAGAAATCATAACCCGATGGAACGAATACATCCAAATTGAATTTGTGATAAACTGAGAAATCAATTGGTTCATCAAATTTTACAAATTTGTAATCTGAGAAACCATCCGAGACCAGGCCGGCTGGTCTATCGTATCTTCCAACTCCATCAGTAGAAATCGCTGGATCTCCGACACCATATGTTATTGGTGCTGAGTTATTTTCTATTTCCATTAGATTGTAACCTGAATTAATGGCTTCAAACGTGTGGAAAAATGGTAATCCAAGAGCTGCAAGTGCATCTGCGCGCGGTGTACCATCTACTACAAAAGATGTAACCGGGATAAAATCTCTCATATAAAAAGTCGCTGCAGTTTGATGGTTGGAGCCTCCAATACGTACAGCAATTTGATCATAAATTGAAGCTCCTGCCAGTCCTGGCCCGCCATCAAATCTGGCGGTAACCCAGGAGTCAAAATCCGCTTCTGCAACAGTGAAAGTTAGAATGGTCCATGTTGTCCAGAATTCAGGGTTCGAAGAATCAAAAAATATGAGTTCAGCTGTTGGCGTAAAAGGCCCTTCAAAGTTGTTTGAAGATGGAATGTAAACCTCAAGTTCAAATTTATGATAGGTCGAAAAGTCAATCGGGGTGCTGAATTTCTCAAATTTAAAATCAGAAAAGCCATCTGCTACAAGGCCTTCAGGACGGTTGTACCTCGTTACAATCTCTTCAGTTCCAGCAGGATCTTGAAAAGCATAATCAACAGTAACAGAATTATCCTCAATTGCAGGAAGGTTTTCGTGTGAATCCTCTGTTTCAAAAGTATGGAAAAAAGGGAGTCCTGTGCCCACTAATTCATCAAACCTTGGTGTGTCTTCCGGGCATTCGTTCCCGCAAACACCACCGCAATCTACGCCTATCTCATCCTGATTTTGGATACCATCAGAGCACGAGGGACAAACAACACCAGAAGAACCGCCACAATCTACACCTTGTTCATCAAGATTTTGGATACCATCATGGTGTGATGGCACTATATCATATTCAGGCAACAATAGTTCTTTTTGACATGAATTTGTAGTCATCACAACTATACAGATGGAAAGCAAGAGCAATATTGATCTTATTAATATTTTCATTGTGAAGTGATTTAAATCGAATTAATTGATTACTAATAACCGGGGTTCTGCTCAAGGATGTCGGAACCTACCAGGTCAATTTCAGATTGTGGGATAGGCAGTAATTCGTCACGATTTGGCGTAAAACTCTTACCAACGGCTGCCATAGCATTTTGTAAGTCGCCCCAGCGTTTCAGGTCCGTAAAACGGTTCCATCCCTCGGTTGCAAACTCTCGTCTTCTTTCAAGTTTGATATTCTCAAGTGTGTAAGGAATAATACCTCCGAAAGCACGCTGAGTCACCTCTTCAAACGATGCCTGGCCATTTCCTCCACCTCCCATTAAGGAAGCTTCTGCATGGATTAACAAGACATCAGAAAACCTTAGGACCTTTTCATTGAGAGGGCTTTGCTGAACGCTCAGCAAGAGGTCTAATTCTTCATAAGTGATAAAGAATTTTTTGTTCATTGCATTAGATCCAATTGCAAAATTTGGATTGGCAATCGGATCCCAGCCTATAGCCGCCAGTCCTGGAGAATTGACCACATCTCCAGGTTGCAAGAAGGTAGCTTTCTTTCTTTGGTCGTTATCTTCAAAAATGGCTATTAAGGATTGTCTGGGAATCATATTTCCCCAAGAGAGCCACTTCCCGGCTGCCCACATAAACATCATTTGCCATGAACCAGAGCCTTCTTGTTTTTCACTGACTTCAAATCCTCCGCCTACAAGGCCATCTACGTAATTGATCTCGAAGATTGATTCTACCCCAAATTCATTATCAATTTTGAAGTTGTCTTCGAAATTGGTCTCAAGACCGTATACACCTTCATTCATTACTGATTCGGCAGCCTGTACAGCATCACTCCATTTCCCCTGGTACAGGTAAACTTTGGCTAATAATGCTTTTGCTGCGCCGGATGTTGCTCTGAAGTTATCAATGCTACCTTTTTGGGGTAAAACTCCTGCAGCAGCAGTCAGATCATTTTCAATCTGCAGATATACTTCTCCAACAGAGGCTCTCGGCAAGAAAAATTCATCCTCAGTACTTGTTATGGCTTGAGTGATTAAGGGAACTCCTCCAAAAAGCCGAACAAGTTCAAAGTAAGCTAAGCCTCGCAAGAATTTGGCTTCCGTGATAATCCTATCCTGAAGTCCAGCTGTTTGAAAGTTGAAATCTTCTGCCACCTTAATGGCAAAGTTGGCCCTTGAGATCATCTTGTACCACTTTGACCATACCGCTGCAACACTTTGATTATTGGCGGTAATCGTTTCAAATTGATCAAAATTCAGTCCAGCCGCCCAAAATGCTGCTTGCTGCGAATGATGGTCGTCAGCTCTTACCGATTGGAACATTTGTGGGAAAACATGAGCTCCTCTAACAAACTGCCATTGTAATGGATCATAAGCGGCATTTAATGCAGAAATTACAGATTGTTCAGTTTCGAATGCAGTCTCAGCAGAGATAGTAGAAATTGGAAATCTTTCAAGAAGATCGTTTTTGCAACCTGACATAGCTAAAACCGCAACCAGGCATAAAACGACTTTTATTTTTAAACGATATAGTATCATAATAATAGATTTAATGGTCTGTTGATTAGAAGCCCAGCTGGAAGCCAAAAATGACGGTCCGGGGTTGTGGGTAGAACCCTCGGTCTATTCCAAGATCAAGGAAGTTGTTTAGGGAATTTTCACCAATCTCAGGGTCAGCTCCAGTGTATTTGGTAAAGGTGACAAGATTTTGTCCTGAGATATACAATCTAAGGTTCTCAGCTCTTATTTTCTCTAATACAGATTCCGGGAAAGAATAGCCCACAGTTAGGTTTTTCAATTTCAGGAATGATCCGTCTCTTACATGGAAATCCGAAACGTGATGTTCGCCGTTTGACCCGCCAACAGCAATGTTTCCAGGGGCATTGGCTTCGGTATAACCAACAGGTCGATTTGATCCAATGGCATCATACCTGATTGTAGCGTCAAAAATGTCGTTCCCCTGTGATCCATAGAAGAATCCGCCCAGGTCGAAACCTTTGTAAGACGCTCCAAAACTTAGTCCATAGGTGAAATCCGGAGAGGGATTTCCAATAAAGGTTTTATCGCCGATATCAGGAGTAGTTTTGTCATTACCGCTATTATTTAGATCAGCAAATATGAGATTGCCTTCAGCATCAAGACCTTCGACCTCGTAACCGTAAAAACTTGAAATTGGGTGACCGACTGCAGTCAAAGTGATAGGGTCAGCGTATAATTGCCCGGTGTTGCCGCCTGTTAAAGCCTGTCCATTATTGCCTAAACTAGTGACTTCATTATTTACAAATCCAATATTTAAATTCGCATTCCACTTGAAGTCTTCATTCACAGTATGCCTATAGGACAACAAGATCTCAAGTCCTGTATTCTTTACGCTACCCACATTCACAAAAGACGGATTGAGCCCAGTGCTAAGTGGTGTATTTGCTCTTAAAAGAATGTCATCAGTGTCCTTAATGTAGTAATCGATGGTGAGGCCAAACTTATTGTTGAAGGCATTTATATCAATTCCAACGTTGGTCTGGGTAAGTTCCTCCCATTTCAGATCTGGATTAGCCAAACCGGTAAGGGTAATTCCTGGTGCTCCACCAACCTGTGCATTGGTTGCCACTGTTGCCAGGAAAGAATAAGGATTGGCAGCATCACTACCATTAATACCCCAGCTGGCTCTCAGTTTGATTAGGTCGAATATCGAAGATTGGAAAAACGATTCTTCTGATAAAACCCAACCTGCTGAGACTGAAGGAAACCAGCCTGAGCGTTTGTTTCCACCAAAATTTGATGACCTGTCATTACGAATGGAGGCGCTAAACAGGTATTTACCCTGGAATTCGTAAGATAATCTTCCGAAATATGAAATCAAATTGACTTCTGATTCCTGAGCCGGACTGACAATTGCTGTAGAAATATCTGTTGCCAATGCAAAGTTGACATCGTCAAAATCATTAACCAAGTAACTTCCAGAGTTGGAGACACTTCCGAATTGATTCAAATATCTTTGTACAACTTCGGAACCCGCTAATAATTTGAGATTGTGATCTTCAGGCAATACATCAAAGCTGTACTCAGCAGTAGCACTATATTGTTGAATAGTAGCCCTTGTTGGTGATTCGGAGTATCGTACGTTTCCTACTGTAGTGAAAGTCTGTTCCGGGTATTCGATAAAAGGAACAAAAGTCCTGTTCAAGGCATTTAAATCAAAATATGAATAAGTCCCATTTATACTGAGGCTTTGAATTGGTTGGTATGACAATCCTCCTGAGAGCAAGGTAATATTTTGCTTAGCATCCTGATTGGTAATATCTACACTCCAGAGTGGGTTAGTTACAGCACCTAAAACATTAAGAGGCACCCCATTATAAGATGGATTTGGAGCCTGTCTGCCCATATTGAAGACCTCTCCATTTTCTGCATGAGTTGGATAGATAGCAGGTATTGCCGTAATATAGTTCATCAAAGCAGTACCCGTACCACCATTGTTTTCGCTAAGGAAATTTCTGGTCACCTGGGTGTAATCAGCTGAAACTGTAAATTCAAGATTAGACAACAAATCAGCACTTAAAGTCCCTCTGGCATTTATTCGCTGATAATCAGACTTTCCTGCATCTCCTCCAACTAATCCTTGCTGATTAAAAAGTCCAGCTCCTATTGAATATCTAACCTTTCCGCCGTCAGTGATGGAAATATGGGTGTTGTTTATCGGAGCATTACTTTCAAAGATTACATCATACCAATCAGTATCAGGCAAGGCTGCTCTTTCTGCTTCAGAGAAAGCTCCTCTGAACCCAACAGGCATTTCACCTGCATTAGCAATAGCGTCATTGTAGTAAGTGATGTATTCATCTCTATTCATTAATTCTGGCTTATAGGCCAGATTCTGAAAACCGTAATATCCGCTAATAGTAACCGATGGTTTGCCTTCTTTCCGAGAACCAGTCTTAGTCTGAACCAGTACTACGCCGTTCCCACCTCTAGAGCCATATATAGCAGCAGATGCAGCATCCTTAAGGATAGAGATACTCTCGATGTCATCGGAATTTAGGTATTCTAAGGAAGGCACCTGAACCCCATTGACCAAATAAAGTGGAGCAGAAGCATTTGGGGATCCAATTCCCCTCATTCTTACTGTCAAAGGTGCACCGGGAGAACCGGAGGTTTGAGCAACTACCACCCCAGGCGCCAAACCTTGTAAGGCAGACTCTGTCCTTGTTGCATCAAGATTGTCAATCTGAGAAGATGAAATAGTAGCAATCGCAGTTGTCGTGGATCTTTTGTTTTGCGTTTGTCCATAACCAATTACTACGACTTCTCCCAAGACAGCCTGATCTTCAGCCATCGTAATTTCAAATGAGTTGTTATCCCCTACTAAAACCGATTGAGTCGCATAGCCGATATAACTAAACTCCAATGTACTTGCCTTAGACACACCAGTAAGAGAAAATTTCCCGTCATAATCTGTAACAGTACCATTATCCGTTCCTTTCTCAACAACATTTACACCGACTAATCCAAGTCCATCGGTATCAACTACTTTACCAGAAACATCAACCTGGGCAGTAACAGTAAAAAATGAAAAAAGGAGGAAAATTAGTGAAATGGACAACTTTGTCCAGCAGTCAAATTGCTTCATAAATTCCTTATTTTTTGTGTTAATTCATTGCATCCGGAGAGACATTCTAGTTGCAAGGCAAAACATTGTTTAGTCAGCAACCGTTTGCGGAAACAATTCATTTGGTAAAAAATGTAATTCACGAAACAAAGAAAGGGATATCACACACGTAGAAATGAAAAGATAATACTGCAAAAACACTTCCCTTATTACGCCAAGACTACTTCAGAAGTCGAAATATTTAGTTTTGCCAGTCTGAAATGACAGTTTGTGTTAAAATCCAATTATCTCCAGTGGTGAAAATGATGAGCCAATACTCAAAAACTACTCCAATCAAAATTTTCAGGCAATGTAGCATAAGATGTTTTCTGAGTTTTCATGGGATGGATTTTGCGTTGTATGTAAAGATTGACTTAAAGTAATTTTTTCTATATCTTGTTTTTACCGGGGGTGTTAAACCAGAGTAATTTGAAAGCGAATTTATCTTAATGTTTGTTTACAATTTTATCTGATTTAACACCTCTTTTAAAATCAAGCCCCATGAAAATAGATGCCCTTCTTTCTGAATTCAATCAGATCAATCTTATTGCTGATGAGGAAAAGGCTGTTGACGCCCTGGCCTCGAAATTCCAGGAACTTGAACTTGAAGATGAGTCTGAATTACCTGAAGAACTTGATGGAATCCCGGAACATGGAGATTTCGAAATCGAAAAAAAGTCTTTTCCTGAACTTGAATTTGACACCGAAGCACCTGTAATGGTTGACAATCCCACCTCTACCTGGAGTTTTAAAGGACTCAATACGATAATCTATCCTCATTCTCTCAGGGGAACGGTAAATGCTGTCAAATATGCGGAATCGAAAAACAGGAAAATACGCGGACTTGGCACTCGAAACTCATTTTCACTAGCCATCCAAACAGATGATATCTATATTAACCTTGACAAAACCTATGATTACAGTATAGATAAACATAACGAGAAGGTGGCGGCGCTCGACACGCGTCCAATGGATCGATTAATGGATGGCCTTGATAAAGGCAAATATTTCCATACACCCGCAGGTATGAAGATTGCCATGATCAATCATATCCTATGCCCTGATAATGATGATGACATTAGAAGATTTGGCAGCAAGCGGATGTTCAATATGGCTGGAGTAGACTTACAGACCATTGCAGGTGGCATTTCTACGGGTACTCATGGCACTGGCGGCAAGTACAGTACATGGCATGACACCATTCGTTCTATCGAGATTGTAACTGGAGAAGGCAGAGTTTTTAGATACGAAGCAAGTGATCACAAGATCACCGATCCTGCCAAACATCAAGCTTATTATGATGCCAATCCCCAGGAAGTTCCCGTAACGCTAGTCCAGGATGACGATGACAAATTTCATGCATTATTGGTTTCAATGGGTTGTTTCGGGATAATTTATTCTGTGATCATGGAGGTTGCTGATATGACTTTATTGCACCAACAAGGGGAATACTCCAGGTTTGGTTGGGACCAATCCATGAAAGACAGTTTTAAACACCCTATCCTTCCGGTAAATGTTGATGACGAGTTCTTTTATTCTATACAGGTCAATCCATATCGCATAAAACCAGATCAACCGCCTTCTACTTTGATAAAATCTACTGTTCCTACAAATGTGGAGGGAAAAGGTCGGAAAGTGAATAAACGTAAATTCTGGCCCTCGGTGTTTGCCAATTCAAAGATGATTACAAAATTCCTTCGTCGAATTGCTAATTCGGGTGATTTCCCGAAAAGGAGACTCGTAGAATCTGCTTTAAAAACTCAGAATGACAATATGAAAAAAGGCAAAGGTTACACAGACCTTGCCTATAAGATTTGGAATGGAGGGATTGGTCAGCTCAAAGCATTTGGAACCGCCATCGAATTTGCCTTCCCTTCTGAACAGATTCCCGATATCATGGACCTGCTATTGGCCATGATGGAACAGGTTGGAGAAAGAGGAAAAGGCTATTACCTCAATGCGCCAATCACACTTCGTTTTTCGAGACCATCAAAGGCCCTTCTGGCTAATAATTACCACTTGGACAAAGACGGCAATGAAGTAAAAGAATGGTGCCATCTTGAAGTTATTCGTGTAAACGCAGCTGATAAAAAAGCTGATATGAAAGAGCTTGAGATTTACACTCATCTTCAGACATTTTTACTTTTGAAGGGAGGCCGACCTCACTGGGGCCTAAACTTTGACATGGACTTCACTGTCAAAAGATTAAGAGAGTTATATCCTTCATTTGACAGATGGCACGCCGCTTACAAGTTCTTTAACAATACAGGGGTTTTTGAAAATAAATTTTCACGAGAAGCAGGACTCGATGATTAGATTGGGTCCCATTTTTATTGGGTTACTATCAGGACTCTTATTCAACACGGAGATCATTTATGCACAGGAGATAAGGGAATATATGGATTTACAGATCCATACCACCATGCATGTGCCTTATAAGTTCTTTGGCCATGGTCTCCAATATTTTGGAGAAGGGGAAGATCCAAAGCTTAAGCATAAACATCAATTTAAAAATGTGAATTATGCGAATTATCTGAAAGCTAATAAAGGAGCAAGGATTTTCATCAATGGTGCTTTAGCAAATGCCGGTGTTGCATCAAAAAAGAAAGCTAAAAAACTAATCATAACTCAACTGGAATACGTTAATAAGTTTATCGAAGAAAATTCTGATCATTTTGCCCTGGCACGTACGCCTGAAGAAGTGAGGCATTTGATCCACAATACCGACAAAACAGTCATTATCCATTCGATTGAAGGTGGGAAGAAACTAATTAATGGACCCGCAGATGCCAAGTTTTGGGCTAACCAGGGGGTTTCTTTCATTACACTTATCCATCTCATTGATTATAAATCCGGTGCATCAGCTTTTAAACCGGGCGTATTCACCACGCTTCTTAATTTTCGTGGGAAATTCAAAACCAAAAAGAAGCGGGGATTAAAAGATCATGGAGAAAATGCCATTCATTGGTTGGCAAATGAAGGTATAATGATCGACATCTCTCATATGGCTCCTCCTACTCGTGTTGATGCCTTAGAACTTATGGAAGCAGCAGGTATTCCTCCAATTGCTACTCACGACCTTTTTAAACCCATCCAGAATAATCAGCGTGGAATTGACACCGCCTCAATTTTAAAGATATATAAGAATGGGGGATTAATGTCTCTGCCAATTAGCGGCTACTCCTTAAAGGCGCACAAGCCATACCCGGAATACAGGGCTGCATTGGACTCTATTGAAAACTATTGTCCAGGTTCAATTGATACCTATAAGTTCACCTATTCTGCACTAAAGTCATTTATTGAACGAAATGTCGTGAATATTCATCCGGAAGGAAAATCCTTTTCCGAATTGAGTGAAGAGGAAAAAGTCAGGTACTCCATTGGATTTCAGTCTGATTTTAACGGTTGGTTAAACCACAGTCGGCCCAGGTACGGAAGAGGTGGTTGCCATGAAATTGAAGAAGGAGTAGTTTATGAAGACATAGAATTATTTGGCATGACCCATCCGGGTTTACTAGAATCAAATTGGAAACTATTGGAAAAAGAAAACGTGGACCTTTCGCCTATAAGGCGTTCATCAGAAAGATTCCTTCAAATCTGGCAATTCTTCCTGGATAACAAGGGTAGTTTTGTCGTTCAGGATAACTAACTACAGAGGAAGATTCAACTTATCCTTTAACCACTTGTAATAAATGTAAAGCACCAAAATTGCTCCGCCAGTTGCAATAATCAATCCGCCCAGCCATGGCATACTGGCAATAAATCCACCAACACCTAAAACATTAGCGATAAAACCACCGAGCATGGCACCAAGAATGCCTATGATCAAAGAGGAAATCCATCCTCCTTTTTCTGTTTGTGGTGTAACCATTTTTGCCAGCGATCCAGCCGCTATTCCGATTATGACCCAATAGAGTAAACCCATAGTTTTTTAGTTTATGATTTGACTAAAGATAATAAAGGAATCGAAGATTGCATAAACTTGAATGCCCACTTTCTATTAGGGACGTAAACCGAGTTCTCGGGAAAATTGCTTTATTTACATTAATGATGTTGAATATTAAAAATTGTTCATTCTGATAATTTAGAATTATGAAATTGAATGCAGGCTTATTAGGTGGCGGTTCCTGGGGTACGACAGTAGCTTCTTTAACAGCAAAAAACTGTCATACAACCATATGGGCCAGAGATGCAGCTACTGTTGATGAAATAAATAATAAACACACCAACGAAAAGTATCTGCCAGGGGCAACCCTTACGCCCAGCCTGAAGGCATCCAAAACGATTGAGGGTGCAGTGAGCCAGGCTGATGTGATCATTATGGGTGTGCCAGCTCAACACTTCAGACAGGTTTTGCTTGACGCAAAGCCATTTATCAGACCCTGGGTACCCATCATCAGTCTTTCCAAAGGTCTTGAGCACGGGACAAAGATGCGGATGACAGAAATCATAGAAGCAGAAATGCCTGGACATCCAGCTGGCGTCTTAACCGGGCCTAATCTGGCAAAAGAGATTATGGCTGGTCAAGCAGCAGCTTCGGTAGTCGCTATGGTTGATGACACTATTGCAATTGCATTACAGGATGTATTTCGTTCTGGTCTCTTCAGGGTTTACACCAATGAGGATGTTGTCGGATGCGAATTGGGCGGTGCTTTAAAAAATATATACGCCATTGCAACAGGCATGGGAGACGGTGCTGGTGCTGGTGATAATACAAGATCTGCTTTGATTACACGAGGACTTGCCGAACTCTCGAGGTTAGGTGTTGCAATGGGTGGTTTACCGCAAACATTTGCCGGTCTTGCCGGAATGGGTGATCTGGTCGCTACATGCACAAGTAGCAAAAGCCGCAATTATCGCGTTGGATTCAATCTTGGAAAAGGCAGGAAACTGGACGATATCATTGCTGAAATGGCAGAAGTAGCTGAGGGGGTAAAAACTGCACCCGTTGTTATGGAACTGGCCAAGCAGTATAATGTAGAAATGCCAATGGCTACTGAGGTCTACAAAGTCCTTTATGAAGGTAATACGGTCCAAGACGCCTTCAGAGGCTTACTCAGGCTAAAAGTTGGATCCGAATCAGAACCAGGCTAAACTAAGAGCTGGTTAACACTTGTTTGATCGTATTTCTTCCTAATTGATACATATGCACTTCATCAGGACCATCGGCTAGTCTTAATGTTCTTCCATATATCCAAATTCCGGCAAGGGGTGTATCCTGGCAGACGCCCATACCTCCATGAGCCTGGATGGCTCTGTCGGCAACATTGCAAGCCATGGTAGGCACCACAATCTTGATCATGGCAATCAGATCCTTCGCTCCTTTAATGCCAAATCTATCAATTTTATCGGCTGCGGCAAGGGTCAAGAGTCTTGCCTGTTCAATTTCACATCTTGATTTGGCAATATCCTGCCTGATACTGCTGTATGAAGAGACCTGTTTTCCAAAGGTTTCTCGCTCTGAGACCCGCTTGCACATCAATTCAAGCGCTCTTTGAGCGGAGCCAATAAGCCGCATACAGTGGTGAATACGTCCTGGCCCCAAGCGCCCCTGGGCAATCTGGAATCCAGCTCCCTCTCCTACCAGTAAGTTAGCGGCCGGCACCCTTACATCTTTAAGCTCAATCTCGCAATGGCCTTCCGGGGAGTCAAGAGTTCCATAAACTTTTAGAGGGCGAATAACATTAACCCCCGGGGTGTCAGCTGGCACAAGGATCATAGATTGCTGAACATGTCTCTGTGCACCCGGGTCAGTTTTGCCCATAACAATATAAACTTTGGTATTAGGATTCATAGCACCAGAAGACCACCACTTTCTTCCATTAATTACATAATCGTCGCCATCTCTCACTATAGAGGTTTCTATGTTTGTAGCATCTGAGGAAGCTACCTGTGGCTCTGTCATTAAGAAGGCAGATCTGATCTCTCCATTCAGTAATGGCAATAACCATTCATCTTGCTGAGACTTGGTGCCGTATTTGGCCAAGACTTCCATGTTCCCTGTATCTGGTGCGGAGCAATTGAAAACCTGTGATGACCACAATACTCTTCCCATCAATTCAGCCAATGGTGCATATTTCAGGTTGGTTAGTCCAGGACTATAGGCACCGTATTCCTTGGGAAGAAACAGGTTCCAAAGACCTTTTGACTTTGCAGCATCTTTAAGTCTTTCAAGCCCCGGGTAAATTTTCCAGGGGTTATTTTCAACAAACTCTTCATACTCTATTTCTACCGGATAAATATATTCGTGCATAAATCGGTTAACATTGTCCTGTAGCTGTTTTGACCTTTCGGTGAATTCAAAGTTCATGGATTAGATTTTAATGGGTTCCGGATATCGGTTTCATTGCCTTTGCAAAAAATTTAGCTAAGAAATCAGCCATTTCTTTATTTGGAATATTGATATCTGCTGCGTGGATATTGAGAAACAATTCAATTGGGGTTCCAACAAGTATAAGGCTCAGCAATTGAATTTCATAATCCTCTTTAAACTCCCCCATTTCTTTTAGTGGCTCGAGGTCATTGCGCAGATCGCTGACCAGTCGTCTTATGCTTTCACTGCCATATGAGGTACTGCGGATATAAGCCTGGTTCTTTTGATGGAATTCAAGCATGTCGTCAGTTGTTACAAAGTCGAGGTACGATTTGTACGACAAGAAAAGTAACTCATAGACATTATCTGCTTCAAGCCGTGCTTCTTTAAGAACTATCTGAATTTCGGAGTTAATTTTGTCAATTACTGCATCAAAGATGGATTTAACATCGGAGAAATAATTGTAAAAGGTGCCCCTGCCTAAGTCTGCAGCTTCAACGATATCGGCCACAGTTGTATCATCAAACCCTTTCTCAGAAAACAACCTTTGAGCTTCCTGCAATAGATTGTTCTTGATTTTCTCCTTATTAAGTGCTCTCTTACTCATTGTACTAAATAAACCCAATAATAACGAAAAATCAGGAAAAATGACAGTGTGTCATCTTTTTTTGAGACGTATAAAAAAGCAAACGGGACTTCCTGCATTTTGCAGGAAGTCCCGTTAGTGCCCGGAGCGGGGCACTAGTTTATTTCGTCAAAGGCACTATAAATAGGCGTTTTTAGGAGTGTCGCTAAATTATCACGTATACAATATGTATACAAATATTGTGAGAACGATCTTTTAAGGACTATTATGTTCTCTCTTTTTGCTTTATTAGTAAACTTAACATTCCTATTTGGGATAAATTTGATGAGTTCTAACAGGAGTATTTGCTTCTGGATAGGCTTTATAACTTCTTAAACTTGTATACCATTGCTTAGTATTAAAATCAAATCTTAATACAGCATATAAATCTCCATTCCTACCATGTTTCATTAACAAAGCCCCACTCTTATCAATTGTTCTAACGATTGCACCATCCCTTCTAGCCCATATATGGCGCCATATTCCAGTAAGTTCATCTTGAGCATTGTATTCAAATGCTAGTGCCACGATAATATCATCATTAAAACCAAACCTAATATAAGCTAAGTGTTTGTTGTATAGAATGTCAAAGCAGCGCAAATGACCTCCTACCATTTCTTTACCCATTAGTGCCCTAGAAAGGTCATAATCCTTGTTTACTACTTCACCTTTATAATATACATCAAACCATGTATATGAACCCAAGCGGAATGTCATGGCCGTTTGGTGTTGCGTTCTTCACAGACAGTAACACCATAGTCGTAGACCAGGATGTGTTTTGGGGTTTTGATTATCGCCTGGTGTATGTTTTTGAACGCATTGTTCAAACAGAAAGCGATCCGGTATTCACCGAATCAACAGATTAGACTTTATTCGTTAATCCTTATCAAAACTAAATCGTGATGAAAAATATCATGCTATTATCATTCTTCCTTGGACAACCAGCACAATGGGCAGTTATCGCCATAGGGCTTGTACTTATGGGCATAGCAGCCTTGATCCAAAAACGCAACAAAAAGGCTGGAGTCATCTTCGGTGTTTCCGGTTTTGGTGTTGTAATACTTTACTTCATCGTTAGGGCGATCATCGGATAGATGATACCCTGGCACAAAACCAACAGATATGGCCTTAAGACCATTCACTAAAATCAAGGGAGGATCAGACGGCTCTGAGGAACTTGTTGTTTCAGGACAGGTATCCTCCAGGTTGCTTGATGGAGAATCCTTCTTATTCTATGACTCAGATCAGATTATAGCTGGAGCGCCCAAAACACTTCCTCCAGGTGCAATCTATGTTCGCATCCAAGAACAGGGAGGTGGAACCCTTGATGTTAACAATACCGAGTTACAAGCAAATGAAGTATATACAGATGGTGACCCCAACAACAATACCATTCGACTGGATGGAGTGGTTATTGGCGTAGGAACGTATAAAATATACGCTGTATATCCTTATTTCGATGTAGAATAGGTATTTGCCTGCCAGGAAAAGGAAAAGCCTCTAAGATTGCTCTTAGAGGCTTTTATGATTTAGTTTGTTACTTTAGTCCGGTTTTATTTTTTGTGACAAACAGTGAATTTTCTTGAAACAACTCCTTTATCCTCAACTAGAATATTCAACACGTAAATTCCATCCACAAGATTTGAGGTGTTTAGTGTCGTTGGATCAATCAAATTGAATTCAGTATTTTGTCCAAGAATGTTAACTAATTGGATTTTAATAACTTTATATATATTTGGTAATTTAATTTTTAGAACATTTTCAGTTGGATTTGGATAAATAACAATAGACTCATCATTAAAAACTGAGTTAACATTTACTGTAGAGTTAATTTCAAAAACTCTTACCTTACCTGCTGTGATTCCATTTTCATCATTCCTAGGGGCACCAACAGCTACTCGATTTCCGTTCCCTGTAATAGAAACTGCAGCTCCAAACTGTTCCCCACTTCCTTCACCATCAATATTCATATCAATTTGTGTCCAGGAAACACCATTCCAATCAAAAATTTTAGCATGACCTCCTCCAAAGGCAGTATTTGCTCCAATTGCCAAAAGGTTACCATTAGATGATAATGATATGGATACACCAGCTTGACTTCCACTTTCACCAACAATTTCAGATCCAACTAGATTCCAAGAAACACCATCCCAGTCATAAACCTTTACACCTCCATCTACAGAATTACTTCCCCATGCACCAATTGCAATTCTATTACCATTGGAAGAAATAGCTACGGAATTACCTAAACGATCAAAGGGAGCCTCCCCTTCAATAGCCATCCCAATTTGATTCCATGAGACCCCATCCCACTCAAACACTCTTGCATGGCCAGCAGTAGGGCCACCTCCATCGTTTCCTGGTGCTCCTACGATTACTCGAGATCCATCAGATGATAAGGAAATTGATTCTCCAAAGGAATCATCAGCAGCTTCACCTACGATATTTGCCCCCAACTGATTCCAGGATAAACCATTCCATTCAAAAATTTTGGCAACGCCGAAGAAATCTTCTCCGCCCCAACCTCCAGTAGCAACTCTATTCCCATCAGAAGAAATGGAAACTGAAAAGCCTAATCTGTCACTACTTTCGCCATCCAAATCTGATCCAACTTGATTCCATGAAGACCCATCCCATTCAAATATTCGTACATGTCCTGAAGATGCACCACCGCCGTCGTTCCTTGGTGCCCCAGTAGCGATTATATTACCATCTGAAGACAGTGAACAAGATTGACCATTTCCATCAAATGAATTTTCGCCATCCAAATCTGATCCAACTTGATTCCATGAAGACCCATCCCATTCAAATATTCGCACATGTCCTCCATTCTCGTTATCAGGGGCACCTATAGCAACTCTACTCCCATCATCGGACATAGACACTGAAGCTCCTGATAAATTAAGGACTGCTTCTCCTAATATACCATTACCTATTTGGGTAATTTGGGCATTAACTTGGAAACAAAACAGATATAGAAAAAAAGAAAAGAATAAATACAAAGATTTCATAACGATTATATTACATAGAGGTATTCTCAAATATAATTAAAATTATTTTTA
>JBCCHF010000047.1:0-42734 GCA_039028895.1 Bacteroidota bacterium
TCTCATCAGACTCACCATTGTCCCACTCATATGTGTAAGGACCAGTACCACCAACTACAGCCATAAAAGCTGTACCGTTATTGCCGCCGTTGCACAAAACGTCCAGTACTACATTGCCGGAGGTCATAAGGGCGGAGGGTTGGTTAAGCATGATTTGATCGGAAACAGCGCAATTATTAGCATCGGTAATTGTAACAGAAGCCAAACCTGCACTCAAAGAAGGGGCCATAGCTTCAGTAGAACCATCGCTCCAGAAATAAGTATATGGTAAGCTGCCGCCTATTGGTGTAGCAGTAGCAGTTCCATCGGTTCCGCCAAAACAGGAAATATCTGTAGAAACTAATCCTACTTGTAGTTCAGCTGGCTCATTTACATCTGTGAAATCTACAGCAGAGCAACCAGTGCCATCAATAATAGTCACGGTGTAAGTTCCTGCTGTAAGGTTTGAGATAACGTCTGTTGTTTCACCATTATCCCAAATATAGCTGTAAGGTGGTGTTCCTGAATTAACAACAACGAACGCCGTTCCATTTCCATCGCCAAAACAGAATAATGAAGAACCTGTAATGGTAAAGTCAATTGCCGCTTCCTCGATTACATTAACAGTAGTAGAAATTATACAATTGTTGGCATCCGTTACTGAAACATCATAACTGCCCAATCCAAGATTTATGGCAGTAGAAGTAGACTGATTACCGGCATTTGCATCCCAATCAAAAGTATAAGGACCAGAACCGCCCGAAGGCACGATAGTAGCTGAACCGTCTGTTCCTCCATTACAAGAAGCGCTTGTAGCCGAAGTTGTAAAAGAAAGTGCGGTTGGTTCATTGACTGTGGTGCCTGCCGTAATGGTACATCCGTTGGCATCTGTTACTGTAATTTCGTAGTTATTGGCTATGAGATCAATTGCTGTGTCGTCTGTTTGCCCATTATTCCAGAAAAAAGTATAAGGTGTCGTTCCTCCTCCCACAACTACAGTAGCTGTTCCATCATTAGCACCGTTACAGAGGGCATCAGTTTCAGAAATAGAGATGTTTAATGCTGGAGGTTCGCTGACAATTGATTGGGCGATTTGTAAACAACCGTTGGCATCTGTTACTGAAATGGTATAAGTTCCCGCGTTCAGGTTTATTGCATTAGCATCTGAGGCACCATTATCCCAAGCATAGGTGTACGGACCTGTTCCGCCCATTACACTAACAGCAGCTGAACCATCATTTCCGCCATTACAATTTACATCAACAAAAGAGGTCGAAATAGTTAGTTCTAATGGTTCATTAACAGTAGCATTGTCAACCACGCTACAACCGGTAGCATCTGTTATGGTAACGGTGAAAGTACCTCCACCAAGGCCAGTTGCGAGGGCTGTTGTCTGATTATTGGCATTATTGTCCCAGAGATAAGTATAAGGAGGAGATCCTGCAGAAATAGAAGCTTCTGCAGTACCGTCTGAATCGCCGAAACAGTCGAGGTCACTTCCAGTCATCGTAAAAGTAATGGCTGCAAATTCAGCAACGTTGACAGTAGCAGTTTCTTCACATCCGTTATTATCTGTCACTGTGACTGTATAACTTCCAAAAGCAAGTCCTGTGGCAATTGCCGTTACCTGATTGTTAGCACTTGCATCCCAGGCATATGTATATCCAGGGGTGCCGTTCATCGCCATAACTGTGGCGGTTCCGTCAAGACCACCATTACAACTGGCTTCAGTTGAGTTTGTGGTCAATGCAAGGGAAGTTGGTTCGTTAATGGTCACGCCATCTGTGATGGTACATCCATTGGCGTCTGTTATTGTTATATCGTAGGTCCCTCCGGGTAGTCCTGAAATGGCATCGGTTGTCTCACCGGAATTTGACCATAGGTAGGTGTATGGTAATGTCCCTCCTGATACGACTGTTGTTACATCGCCGGAGGAAGTTCCATTACAAAGAAGGTCATTTCCAGTTGTTGTTGTTGTTAAAGGCATTGGTTCAAGCACTTCTACTGACATCGTTCCAGTGCAGCTATTGGCATCCGTAACCGTGAGGAAGTAAGTATCACCAGAAAGTCCTGTAGCAGTAGCGGCAGTCTGTCCCATTGGATCACTCCATTGGTAAGTGTATCCAGCTGTTCCACCAAGTACAGAAACACTTGCAGTTCCATTTCCATCTCCATTACAGAGAACATCTGTATGACTTGGTGTCAAGGTCAATGCATCAGGTTCTCCAAGTGTGAACATTTGGTTAGAACCACAACCATTAGCATCTGTAATCAAAATATTATAATTTCCTGCAGATAGTCCGGTAAATAAACCGTTAACCTGGCTCGTTGCGCCTAGGGTGTAAGTATATGGAGCAGTACCATTTATTCCTACTGCTTCAGCCGAACCATCAGCACCACCATTACAGGAGGGATCAAAAGCAAAATTTAAAACAGACACAAATGCACAGGATTGAGCCGTACAGCTTAAAGACGAGGAGGCTGTTGCACAGGTCCCTCCTGTACCCTGCACTTCTATTGTGACCATTTGCCCTAAGGCCAGGCCTGTAATATTATGTGAGGTCCCTCCATTTGAAGACACCCAACCCATTCCATCAACATTTACCTCATAACCAGAAGCCCCGGGGACAGGATCCCAGGAGAAAGTGATTTCTCCAAAAACACTGTTATCACACATTATGTTTGGTGCAGGGATATTATTGATAACATTAACTACCGCAGAATCTACAGTGAAACAACCATAAGTATCTGTAGCGGTAACATAATATGTAGTAGTAGAAAGTGGATTAGCTTCAGTTGTTGCGCAATTGGTACAGGAAAGACTATCTGGTGGACCCCACTCATAAGAAACGCTGTAAATTGGAGGAAAGGTAATGGACCAGCCGTTTAATGTTCCACCAAAACCATTGGAGTCATCAGCAATAATCAATTGGTATTGTCCATTTGAAGGTCCGCCATAGATATCTGACCAGGGACTTTCGGGCAGGTAATCCCCGGTAAATGGAGTGTCTGTTCCCAACAGTCCAGTAATATCGACTGCAGCAGTTTCAGTAAAACAAGCATTCTCATAATTGTCTCCACTACCCCCATTATCTGTTGACAATTCGAGGAACTGTCCGCCAGGAGTAATCAGGTAAAGATCAAGATCGCCTAACCACGTGTGCGTAATATCAACACATATAGAAAATATTGTTCCTTCCTCTATTATAGATGGCGTAACATTAAATACGTTAATTGTAGATGTGATTGGGTTCGCCAAATCAAAATCATTGATCATGATTGGGGTATCGTTGGAATTGAAGGTGGTACTTGGAGGCAGTGGCAACGGATAAATTGCCGTGAGCACCCCTGTATCCCCTTCACATATAGTGATGTCATCCGCTATGGGTTCAACCAATTCATTATCATCAATAAATATTGTAAAGGTGTCTCGCTCACAATTATTTATCTGAATATCGAGGTAAACAGTGTCAGTTCCTTCGTCAATTCCATCTTCAATAGGATCAAAGAAAATAGTTATGGACTGAGAATCAGCCGGGATTGTAATATCATCAGGCACAAAAACATAATCTACGCCGTTGATTGCCGATCCGAAAATGGTATAATCAAGTGGAAAATCCATTTCCGTTGGCAATCCAAGATCAAACGTCAAACTGGCACCAACACACCCTTCAACCATAGTTGAATCAGGACTAAAGGTTTCGAGATCCACATCAAGTGAATTAGAACCAAAAGTATTCGCAGCCAGGAAAACCCCAGAATCCCAAACACCATCGTTAACGTCAGCAATAGCGATTTTGATGGTGTAGGTCATACATGGAACGACGATGGCTTCAGCCGTTAATACTGTGGTGAAAGCATCGTATTCCACAGTGGCTCCTCCCCCATTATTGACATAATAAGCTACGTTGGTTGGCGGGCACCCATTACCTCCATTGTTTACGTTATCAACGGAGATTGGAGTTGTTGTTCCCGGGACCAAGGCGATATTCGTTGGCACTGGGAAGCCAGGTCCTGTAATCAAGAATCCGAAAACATCGTTAAACAGACAGACAAATTCATCATACTCTTCTGAGCCAAAGACGTAATCAAATCTAAGCGTATCACCGTAAGGCCGAAATGTGATCTCGTAAACAGCCGCATTCTGGGTATTATCAAAAGGGTCGATTAAGTTTTCAAGATCTGGGTCTGATCCACCCGTATTATCGAATGAGGTGTTTCCGGCAGTATTTGGTCCAATCGCATTTAAAGCAGTACCGGAGGTCATAATGATCCCCCGATCAATACCAATGTTAGAATTTTCTCCATTAAAGAAACCTACTGCTACCGGATCGCCAGTGAAAGTTACGCTTATCACATCAACACCATCCCCAAGAAATACGTTTTCAACCAAGTTGATTGGATCGAAAGGAGGAGTTGTGGCATCAGTAACCTCCAATTGTGCAGTAGCTACAATTGGAAGGAAAAGAAGTGATAGAAAAAATAGTTTTAGAGATTGACATTCAGGGTAAAACTTAATCATGCGCTTTGAGTATTAATGAACATCTAAATTTGATATGTGGACATTAGGCAAAGTTAACAAAATAGCCTCCATGAAAAAACATCACTTACCTCGATCTACCTAAACCTATCTAGTCATAACGGATCAATTATCAGTTTCGTCTACTTTTCTTAATTAAATCTGCGGCTTTTTCTGCAACCATAATTATAACTGCATTTATATTTCCTGACGGTATGGTTGGGAATACAGAAGCATCAACAATTCTAAGCCTTTCAAGGTTTTTAATTTGTAGTTCCGGATTTACAACTGCCAATTCATCAGCCCCCATTTTACAGGTACCTGTACTATGATAAACAGATTCAGTGGTTGCCCGAATAAATTCAGTTATCTCAAAACCAGAATTAAGGGTCTTTTGGGGTTTCACTTGTTCGCCTCGAAACTCGTCAAAAGCTTTTTGACTGAGTACATCCATTGCTTTATGATAACCTGATCTCATAGCCGTCATATCTTTTTCTTTTGAGAAGAAATCCGGGTCTATTAATGGATCATCCTCAGGTAGTTTTGAAGCGAGAGTTACGGTTCCATTGCTTTTTGGTCTAAGCAGAGTGACTCCGAGCATATATCCGTCATATTTTGGTTGGGCATTAATGTCATTGATGTCATCTCCTGCGATCCCTGGTATAAAGTGGAATTGCAAATCAGGTCGCGACTGATTAGGGTTAGATTTAAAAAAACCTCCAGCACTACAAATAGCAGAAGCCATAATACCTTTCTTTTTGAAAAAGTATTGGTACAAATTGGACAACTTCAAACTTGAGTTTAGCGAAATCGGATGTGTACATTTATTGCCCACAAAAAACTGGATGTGGTCCTCAAGGTTTTTTCCAACTCCAGGAAGGTTTTCTTCCACCTTTATGTTTAGCGCATTTAGTTCATGCCCTGGTCCGATGCCAGAAAGTAGCAGTAGTTTGGGACTATTGATAGCCCCACAGCAAATAACTACTTCCCTGTTTGCCAGAATGTCTTCACGATTATTCTTTTGTCTAATCCGAACACCAGTTGCTTTTTTGTTTTTAATCAGGATCTTTTCAGCCTCAGCATGTTTTATTATCCTCAGGTTTTTCCTTTTCATGGCTGGATATAGAAAAGCTCTTGCCGTGCTTTGTCTTTTTCCTCCTAAAATATTTGACTGAAAATAACCAACTCCTTCCTGGGAATTTCCATTAAAGTCTTCGTTGAACGGAAATCCTGAAGCTTTGCCTGCTTTAATAAAAGCTGTGTTGAGTGGATGGACAAATTCATTATCCTTTACAGGAAGTAGTCCTCCTCTTTTATGGAACTCATTGTCAAAGTTTAAATTATCTTCGGAGGTCAAAAAATACGGAAGCACATCATTAAATGACCACCCCTTACAGCCCAGGCTTTCCCATTCTACAAAATCCAGCTGGTTGCCTCGAATATAGATCATGCCGTTCATGGAGCCAGTTCCGCCGATCATTTTACCTCGTGGTTGAAACAAAATGCGATTATTCAGATGTTTTTGTGGTTGGGTATAGTACTGCCAGTCCCTTTTAGTCTTCTGAAGTTTGGGATAACCTACAGGCATGGTGACCTCTATCTTTTTATCGCTGGCTCCGGCTTCAATCAGAATTACTGAGACATCAGGTTCTTCGCTTAACCGTGCTGCCATAACGCAACCTGCGGTTCCTGCACCGACAATGACATAATCTGCTGTCATACCGTTTGGCCTTCCATTCCCGTTAAAGAAGTACTAATCTCCCATAGTCGTTTCATATCTTCCTTGTCCCAAGTTTTTTTGGCAGTGGAGGTAATTTTCTTTTTCACAAAATATTCACCTGAAGTGCTGCTGACTTCCGGAGAAAGAGAGAGGTAAATGGAAGTTTGAGCGCCTTGTTTCGGGGTAAGCAAAAAAGGTGAAGCAATTTTGAATAAGAATTGAAAGAATTTAGAGTATGTTTTACCTATTCCTGTATATACTTTACCAGGGTCAAGACAATTGGTTGTAATTCCAGTATCCTTAATTCTATCTCCCAATTCTCTTGTAAAAAGAATATTCATCAATTTAGAATTGGAATAGGCTTGAAAGGCTTTATACTTTTGGTCAAGTTGAAGGTTATCTTCATCAAATTCACCCAGTTTATGGGCAACAGAACTGACATTAACGATTCTGGCATTGTCGGTATTCCGCAAAAGCGGAAACAAGAGATTGGTGATCATAAAAGGTCCAAGGTGGTTAACTGCAAAGGTACTTTCGATCCCATCTTCAGTAAGTTGCCTTTCCGGATATCCCATAAACCCTGCATTATTAACCAATACATCAATACTGTCAATATCTTGAATAATAGCTTTGCAGGCCTCTCGGATTTGATTTTGGGAAGCCAGGTCTGCCAGGTATAGATGAACATTTTCATTGCCCGTGGATTCAATGATCTCTTTTTTTGCTGTTTCACCCCTTTCCTGGCTTCTGCAGATCATGACTACTCTGGCTCCCATGCCTGCGAAATGCCTGGCGGTCTCTTTACCGATGCCATCGTTGGCTCCAGTGACTAAAAATGTTTTCTGTTTTTCCATAAAATTAATTGACCAATAAATTTACCACAAGAACTAAAAAATAGTTTATCCAAGGTTGCAAATTGAGAAAAGATTCTGTTCCTTGTGCATGCTTTCCTCAAGTTTTCAAATCACTGGTGAAAAACCATCCAGAAAATGTCTACTCTTCCAGCCTTTAAATTTACCGTTACTGATCGTTTCTTGAATTATGTAACTATAGACACCCAATCAGATCCGCTTTCTTCTACTTGTCCATCGACTATGAAGCAAAAGAACCTTGGGAAAGTTCTTGTTGAAGAACTATTAGCCATGGGAATTGAAGATGCTCATATGGACGAATGGGGGTATGTCTATGCGACCATCCCAGCAAATACAGAAAAAGCAGTACCTGTCATTTGCTTTTGCTCTCATATGGATACCTCCCCTGATTGTAGCGGAGAAAATGTGAAGCCAATTATACATGAAGCCTATACTGGTGCACCGATTGTTTTACCGGATGACAAGACACAGGTACTTACCGTTGAAGACCATCCTGGATTAAAACATCAAATTGGGAATGACATCATAACAGCCAGTGGAACAACATTGCTTGGTGCTGATAATAAAGCGGGCGTAGCAGAAATTATGGATGCTGCTCATTTCCTGATGAGGCATCCGGAGATCAAACACGGAAGAATCAGGATATTATTTACGCCAGATGAAGAGATAGGACGAGGTGCAGACAAGGTAGATATGGAAAAATTAGCAGCCGATTTCGGCTACACTGTTGATGGAGAGACGCTTGGGTCTTTAGAAGACGAAACCTTTTCGGCTGATGGGGTTACTATAACTATTAATGGTGTTTCTGCTCATCCTGGTTTTGCGAAAGGAAAACTCGAATCTGCCATAAAAATTGCAGGAGCAATTATTGACAGGTTGCCCAAAGACAGGCTTTCGCCGGAAACGACCCAAGACAAAGAAGGGTTTATCCATCCAGTGAGAATGGAAGGGATTGTAGAAAAAGTAGTGCTGACCTTCATCATCAGAGATTTTGACGATGAAGGACTTTCTGCTCATGAAACTGAGTTGAAGACCATCATGGAGGCTGTTCTCAAGGAATTTCCTGGTTCGAGTGCTGAGTTTGTGGTAACTGAACAATATCGTAACATGAAAAAAGTATTAGACAAGCATCCTCAAGTTGTTGAGTTTGCCATTGAAGCTATTGAGCGAGCAGGAGTTAAGCCAATTCGAAACAGCATAAGGGGAGGAACTGATGGGTCCAGGTTATCATATATGGGGCTTCCCTGCCCTAATATTTTTGCAGGTGAGCATGCCTTCCATTCCAAACACGAATGGGTTTCTGTTCAGGACATGCAAAAATCTGTTTTAACAATCATTCATTTATGTAAAATTTGGGAAGAAAAGTCATAATCATGAAAACAGACATCCAAATAGCTCAGGAACGTGAGTTATCTCATATCAGAGAAATTGCCGCTCAATTGAACCTTGATGAAGACATCCTTGAAGTGTATGGTCGCTACAAAGCAAAATTGCCATTAAGCCTGATTGATCATGATAAAATTGCCAAAAGCAATCTTGTTTTAGTATCTGCCATCTCTCCCACTCCTGCTGGTGAAGGCAAAACCACTACTTCAATCGGTCTTGTTCAGGGGATGAACAGAATTGGTAAAAAAACAACTGTTGTTTTGCGTGAACCTTCACTCGGTCCTGTTTTTGGAATCAAGGGTGGTGCTGCCGGTGGTGGCTATTCTCAGGTTTTACCGATGGAGGATATTAATCTTCACTTTACCGGTGATTTTTCAGCCATTGAGAAAGCCCATAATTTATTGGCAGCATTGATTGACAATAATCTTCAAAACAAAAAGTACTCTTTAGGTATCGACCCAAGGACCGTTCTTTGGAAGCGTGTTATGGACATGAATGACAGAGCCCTTCGCCGGGTAATTGTAGGTTTGGGAGGTACCACTTTTGGTGTACCTCGGGAAACCGGGTTTGACATCACAGCTGCTTCCGAGATCATGGCGATCCTCTGTCTTTCTGAAGATTTTTCAGATCTAAAACAGCGACTAGGCAATATTTTTATTGGTTTCACTTACGACAAAAAACCGGTTTACGCGAGAGATCTTAAGGCTCATGGTGCCATGACTGCTTTAATGAAGGACGCCATCAAGCCTAATCTTGTTCAAACCATCGAGGGAAATCCTGCTATTATTCATGGTGGTCCTTTTGCTAATATCGCCCAGGGCACCAACTCTGTTATAGCAACCAGAATAGGTATGTCTTTGTCAGAATACGTTGTGACAGAAGCCGGATTTGGATTTGATCTTGGCGCGGAAAAATTCTTTGACATCAAGTGTCAGAGCGCGGGACTGAAACCCAAAGCCGTGGTTTTAGTAGCTACAATAAGAGCATTGAAATATCATGGAGGTGCAGCCTTAGACACTTTGACAGCTCCAAATCCGGATGCCGTAAGGAAAGGCCTTGAAAACCTTGACAAACACCTTGAGAATATAGGACATTTCAATGTCAGACCAGTAGTCGCTATCAACAGATTTACTGCTGACACCCAGGAAGAGATAGACATTGTAAAAAACAGATGCAATGAGGTTGGTGTAGAAGCGGTAGAAGCTGATGTATGGGGTAAAGGAGGTGAAGGCAGCATTGCTCTTGCCGAAGCGGTGGTAAAAATCATTGAAGAAGACAAATCAGAATTTACTCCACTGTATGACTGGAGTTGGTCTGTAGAAGAGAAAATAGAAACAGTTGCTAAAAAGATATATGGTGCCAGGGCAATAGACTATGATGCAAGGGCTAAATCAGACTTGAGGAAGATCTCTCGACTTGGCCTTGAGCATTTACCAGTCTGTATCGCTAAAACACAAAAATCACTTTCCGACAACCCAAAATTACTTGGCCGTCCAAAAGATTTTGTGGTAACAGTTAGAGAAATTGAGATTGCTGCAGGTGCTGGATTCCTGATTCCAATTACAGGCAGTATTATGCGGATGCCAGGGCTACCTTCTATTCCAGCTGCAGAGCGGATTGACATCAACGAGGATGGAGAAATCAGCGGCTTGTTTTAACAAAAAATTTATTCTAAAAAAGGAAGGAAAATAAAGATGAGTATCAGGTTGTGAAGAATGATCGACAATAATCTTTCACTCCACAACCCTCAACTCATTCAATTCAATTCAATTCAATTCAATTCAATTTATTGATTCACTTCTGTAACAGAATAAATTCCCGGATCATCAGTCGGTGCATTACTGTTAGAATTCAATTCATCATCTGAATAAGGCATCCTTTCAGGGTGCTGTGTCGCTGAACTTGGGTTCAGTGGGAATGGTACTGAAATGTCACCATCTGATTTTCTTAGGCGACGAGCATCGTTAAATGCCATGTACATGCCAAAGCCTGAGATATAACGTTCCTCGACAATCTCGCGCAATAATGCACGTGTCATATCCATATTATCAGCATTTTCCATACCTCCATTCATGAAATCAGCATCTTCATATGCTTCGTAACTGAAAGGCTCGGTATTCCAGTTGGCATTAAGGAATTCACCTGTATTCAACCAGGCACGGAGATCATTAAGATGACCAAGTCCAACAGCAAAAGACTGTGTTCTTGCTCCGCATTCCGCAAGGATTAACTGGTTTTCAGCATAGGTTACCATATTATGTGGCTCAAACTGCTCAATGACACCTGTGTTCGCTGCTCCACCTGATTCATCTACTTTGAAGTATCCAAAGCGGGCAGTTTCATCGGTTTTAGCATTACCTCTGTAATTTCCGTTACCGGAATCAAGCAGTTGCATCATGTAACTGTCACCAGTTCCAATATCACCAGTACGTGATCCTTCAAGGATGGTCCAGAAGAGGTTTTTGTCACCTTCAGTGATTGAAGCATCACCTCTTGGGAAATACTTCATACTGCTACCACCATCAGCAATACCATTTTGAGCAGCAGTATATGCTGAACCATAGTCTTTCATAATCAGGTAGTAACGAGCGATAAGCGTATAAGCAGCAGCTTTCCACATAGTGGCATCACCTTCAAAATGGATATCCTGTGGCAAGTCTCTGCTGACTGCATTGTCAAGATCAGTAATGCCATCCTCAAGCAGAGCGATCATCGCAGTCAATACCGAACGTTGGCTATCGAAAACAGGATCTGGAATATCAAAATCACCAATCTGTGAATATGGAACATCACCCATTAGTATCGCCATAGTGCCCACTGCATGAGCTTCCATGACTTTTGCAATTCCGATAAGCAAGTTGTCTCCTACTGCTTTGTCTCTGATCAGTCGAACATTAGTAACAGTAGCTACATAAACATGGCTCCATTCATCAACTGATTCAGCTGTAGAAATTGAGTAACCGTAAATATTAGAATACAGTGAAGTGAAGCCGGTCAATTGTCCACTCCACAATCCTGAGATTCTGTTGAGGTGGCCACACTGGGCCAACGTATTGGCCAATTGTGCGCCGGTTAGGAAAAACTCAGGATTTACGTCATCCGGAGTAAGTTCATTCGGGTTGTCATTGACTCCATCAAGAATTCCTGTACAGGAGCTCATTGTCAGGCCCAGAAAGATCATTAACCCTATAAATATATTTCGCATGATTTAATTTTTTTTAGTTAACAATTAAACTTTCAGATTAATAAGTCACTGACAATGTGAACAAGAATGACTTGGTACTTGGATTAGTGAAGTAATCAAGGCCAGCTGCGTTTCCAACACCTGTTTGGTTGACTTCAGGATCAATACCAGGAACATCATCCCAACTAATTATATTACGACCAGTTGCACTGATTGAAATACTCCCCAGTTTAGTCTTTTCCCTAAGGATATCTGAATCAAATGTATAACCAAGAGTGATTTCTCTAAGTCTGGTAAATGTGGCATCAACAAGAGAGAAGTTGTAGGCCTGGTTGTCACCAAATCCTCCTCCAATACCAGTTCTGTACCAAGACTCATCAAGAAGAACAGGTCCTCCACCAAAATCCATGATATTACCCCTTACAGTTGTACCTGCTGGAATGACATCACCTGCATAGTTGGTCAGATCTTGATCAAGCGTAATGCGGTTTGCTGTTTCTTGTGTAGTTCCAAATCTACGGAGTACCCATTGTGTACGTGGTGAGAAATCACCACCTTGAGAATGGTCAAACAGGATATTAAAGAAAATACCTTTCCAGGTAGCTCTGGCACCGACGCCTGCTCTCCAATCCGGATTAGGATCTCCCAGTACGATCGGGCTGGTGGTGATCATTGGGAAGCCATCTTCATTCAACAAGTAGCTACCGTCAGGGTTGGTTTGTGAACCAGTTCCATAAAGAGCACCAAGGGACTCTCCTACGATAGCCCTAGAACTTACTGAAGCTCCTGGAGACAGGTTGATCGTTTCGGTTCCGGCAAGGTCAAGAACTTCATTTTTATTTCTTGAGAAATTACCGAAAATCCCAATATCCCAATCTCCTTTCCTGTAGACACTATAATCAAGTTCTGCTTCGAAGCCTTTATTTTCAAGCTCTCCAGCATTAGCGTACTGTGTGTCGTAACCCTGTGAAGGTGTCAGTGAAACACTAATCAATACACCTGTCACCTTATTTTGGTAATAGGTCATGCCCAATGAAAGTTTATCATTGAATAAGCGAAGGTCCGTTCCGATCTCCCATTCTGTCTTGATTTCTGGCTCAAGATCAGGGTTGCCAAGGTCATCATCAATTCTGAAACCACCACCGAATAATGCGATATCTAATGGATCACTGTATGTGCTGTATGAAAATCCTGATTCAGCCAAAGTCTGGAATCTGTGTGCAGCAGCCTGAACACCCACTTTACCCCAAGAAGCTCTCAGTTTACCGAAAGACAGGATATTAGATTGTGGCAAGGCCTCGGTAAACTGCCATGCAACATCAACAGCTGGATAGAAAAACTGTCCACTGATACTTGATACTGCTTCTACGGCTCCTGAAATATTTAGGAAGACCTGATCGTAAAAATCAAATCCAAGAACACCGTACCCACGGTTTGAGCGGATGAAGCGCTTTGAATTAGAAACCTCTGAATTACCAGCTGCAGTGTTCAAATCTGTTGTTGGCTTATCAGAGTCAACCAAGAATCCTGTGATTGTCCCGGTATTGAAGTTTCGTTTTCTGTCATTCACGTTCCAGCCTAATGTAGCAGTAAGTGAAATGTCATTTGTCAACTTGAAATTACCTTTTCCCAGAACGTCAAAGTTTAACTCCAACTCAGAGATGAGATCTTCTGTGAAGATACCAGGATTACGGTCACCCGCAGAACCGATCGGAAATAAATAGATTCTTCGATCATTATAATAATCCACACCACCTCTCATGGTTAACTGCAACCACGAAGTAGGCAGGATATTAAGCTCTTGGGTAACAATAAAGCGATTTACAGCTGATGAACCAGTCTGCTCATTGATAGTCCATAACGGATTGTTATAGATTGGATTAGAGGCTTGACCGAGATATCTTCTATAGGCTCTATGTCTGTTTGGGAAAGCTACTCCACTACTGTTATAGTAAGTTCCCCTGTAATCACTATTATCAAAATCAGGTGGCGTCCTCAAAAGGCCTAGCAATAGTCCGGCAGTATTTGAACTCTGCTGGATCCTGTTAGAATTTGAGTTCGTATAACCAACCTTTGATGAGAGATTCAACCATTCATTCAGGAATACCTTGTTGTTAAGTCTAAGGTTGGTTCTGTCGTAATCAGAATTACGGATAATTCCTTCCTGATCCATTCTTCCGAGGCTGAAAAAGTATGTAGCTTTTTCATTTCCTCCGGATATTGACAGATCGTTCTGCCAAAATCCTCCGGTTTGGAAGACACCATCCCAGTTTTCATCGACATAGGTCTCTCTTGAGTTTCTTGTATCAATTGGATAGTAACGGGTACCGTCTTCAGCTTCAAAATACTGGCCAGATTCATCGAGGGCATCAGCTCCACCAGCACGGTCTGGGATGTAATCTCCCCACGATTCTGCAAGTGTAGCGCTATAATTACCACTTCGGCCCTGGCCCCATGTGGTTTGCATATCCAGACGTTCATTGACTATATCAAATGAACGGGAAAGGCGATATTCTATTTTTGGCTTACCAGCCTTACCGCTTTTTGTGGTGATAACGACTACCCCATTGGCAGCACGAGAGCCCCATAGTGCAGCAGCAGACGCACCTTTAAGAATTTGAACGGACTCAATATCATTAGGGTTGATATCATTCAACCTTGATTGCTGAGATGTTCCACCAGTCCTACCTCCAGTGGCATTATTTCCACCACCATAAAGTGTAGAGTTACTTACTGGTACACCATCAATAATTACTAATGGGTTATTACTTCCAGTAATCGTATTAGATCCTCTGATCTTAATTGTCGATCCTGCACCAGGGTCTCCGTTGGAACGGGAAATCTGGACGTTTGAGGCTTTTGCACCTAGCGAATTAAGGAAATTAGCTTCCCCTGAACGCCTAATGTCATCTGGATCAACCTTTGAAGCTGTTGACCCCATTTCGTCTCTAATCTGCTTGAATCCTAATGCAGAAACGACTACCTCATCGAGAATTTCAACATCTTCAGACATTGTTGCGTTAATATTGGATCTGTCACCTACAACTTCTGTTACTGTTGCATATCCGGTAAACCGGAATTCAATCGTTGAAGATGATCCGGCTACTTCGAGGGTGTACTCACCGTTTAAATCCGTAACCGTTCCATTTGTTGTTCCTGATTCAATGACCGAAACCCCAATTAAAGGTTCGCCATTTTCTTCAGAAACTACTCCTGATACTGTTTTTTGAGCCATCATGCTAATGGAAAACCCAAACAAACAGCAAAAGAAAAGTAAAAATCTGCTTCTCATTGGTCTTTTTGTTTAATTGATTAAATAATGGATTCTTTAAAATTTATTAACTCTTTCGAAACCTGTTTTTTGTATAATCTCATAAGTGAATGCGTCACCGCTCCTGGTTTTCCATCCCCGATAATTGTATCTCCAATTTTAACTACTGGCAGGATACTTTTGGATGAGCTGGTAAGAAAAGCTTCATTTGCGGAAGATAGTTCGGATAAACTGACATCTCTTTCTTCAACCTCAAATTGGTCTTTTGCCAAAGTCAGTGCATATTTCCTTGTTATTCCCTTGAGAATTTTATCCCTTGGAGTTACTACCAAATTGTCAGCAGTGACCAAGAAGAAATTCCCTCTGGAAGTTTCAGAAATATTCCCATTTAAGTGATAAAGGACATCCAGAGCCCGAGCTGAATCAATTTTTGAACTAAGCGACTTCCACATCATGTAGTTTGTAGTCTTTACTTCTGGAAACTCCCTTAGATATTCGTGAGTGATTAACGAAACGCCATCAGTATAAGCGGATTGTGGCAATACAACCAAAAAGGCACCCTGAATAATAAAATTTGGAGTTTCCTTACGGGAAATTCGATCCGGAACACCTCCGGTTAGCACCAACCTGACACCGCCATTTTTCACATCATTGACATCAAGAAATTGGAATATAGCGTCTTTAATTTCAGGTCGGGTATATGGCACTTTGAGGCCTACCTGTTTAGCAGAACAGAAAAATCTGTCGAGGTGATCCTCGAGGAATACTGGAATGCCTTCAATTAAATTGAAATAGTCAAAAATGCTAAACGAACGGAGAAATCCACTGTCGCTGGCAAAGATTAACGGATCGCCTTCTTTTACCAGTTTGCCATTGATGTATTGAAAGTCAAAGTGTTCCAATATAAATTGTTTAACCTTAATTTCGGAGGATTAATAATTTCATCATTTCCTTAGCAGACACACTCCCTTTAGCCCGAATAAAATCTCGGGGTGTATGATCGCCTATTTCGTAGGTAATGGATTCTGCGCCGAACTGTAAGTAAAACCAACCTTTTGAAATTGGTCTGGTCAGGCCTGAAGGTGCATCTTCTGGTTTGTAATCTGCAAAAGCGTCATCAATGCCGTCTAGCCAGTAGTCTTTAAATCCATTAATAACTGATGGCATTGATTCGTCCATTGTGTAATAAACATCTCTGTGGGTTGAATGAAAATCGAGCCCCAGTAATACTTTATTTTTTGAGCGGGTGGTTTCTGCAACCATATAGTCTGCTACCTGTCTAGTTTCAGGCTGACGAAATTTTGACCAGTCTCGATTCAGGTCAATGCCTCCGGCGTTATGCCGCCAATGACCAAGGTCCACCCCATCAGGGTTCATCAGGGGAAAAACCAATATCCTGAATTTAGAGACAAAGGCTTTACTTAAGGCTGAATCTCCCAGGATTTCTTCGACGAAGGCTTCCATCGCTATGTAGCCGGAAATCTCAGGGGGATGCTGCCTTCCGAGGATGACAACTGTTTCTTTTTTTTCCTTTTCACCTTCATAAATATCGAGTAAGTAAAGGTCTCGGCCCAACTTGCTTTTCCCAATAGAGGAAAAACGCACCCGGGAGTCAGTGGCTAATTCTTCACACCAATTTTTGGTGTAAGTGGAATTCATAAGTTCCTGACCTGAAACCCATAATTTTTCAGGAGAGAGTTTAAGTTTTAAGGAAGCTGTTTTTTCATTTTCGGCTACTTGAACATCTGATTCCGGTAGTCTTTGCCAGGTTTCACCATCATCACTCACTTTTGGATAGTAACGGTGTTTGGCATCCAGGTAATCCAGGATGAGCGTAATTTCTTTTTCCTTATCTGCTGAAACCCTGAACGAATAAAATGGACTTGGATTAATAGGTGCATTTTCAGGGGTAATGCTGACCAAGAGCGTGACAGAATCAAGCATTTTAGCTCCATTCATCCTTGCTCCATCAAAAGTATTATCAATAGAGACTCCTGATTCACGGAAGTAAAATTCGCCTTTTTCCTGCATTTGAATTTCTTTTGAACTTGTGTCAATAGGATTTGGAAAATCAAAGCGACCTGCTTCCAGGCTTTTACAAGCAGAAAGTTGACTGATGACGATACAGATCATGAAAATCCGTATCAAGGGGGTGGTGTTCACATTCATGGGTGACTATGTGAAAATTTGGTGATTTTTAGGATGTTATTTCGCAAACAAGCCCTAATATATAAAAACACAGAATTAAATTTCAACTAATGCGGGATTACTAGAAAAAGATACGGTTGGGATTTCAGCCATGGTCTTTAACCCAGGTCCAGATTTTAATAAGGCAGGGATTGTGTTAATGGTAATTGCACAAGTAGCGATATCACCATTTACACCACCTTCAATTCTCGAATAAATATCCGGATTGCCGGTTACTTTGACTTCGTCATATGAAGATGGTTCCCCAACAGCAGCCTGGAAGACCAGGGTAATTTTCTCTTCTCCATTGGTCAGACCGCGTCCAACCTGTTTTACTCCGGTAGCATGACCTGCTTCAATAATCAAGTCGTCTGTTTCAATTCTTTGTTCAGCAATTACAGGGTAAATATTGTCTTCCGTGTGATCGAGACTCCAGCCTAGGCTATGAGCAATAAATTGCATAGATTCTGTTAAGCCGACATGTCTTAAAGACCCGTTTTGTTTTCTTTCTTCGAATTCATCCAAGGTCAACCCTGCACCAATTTTTTTCTGGAATGGGATTCTTCGAAATCTGGCATCCTGGAATCTGTTAACTTCAATCTTTGACACATCCTGACAAACAGCTGTTAGGGTAACTGGCAAGGTGTCCATTAAGAATCCGGGATTTACACCTGTCGATACAACGGCAACCTTTTCCTTCTGAGCTGCTATATTAATTCGATTAGCCAATTCGGGGTTGGTATCCCATGGAAAACTCAATTCCTCACATGTAGTTACTACAGGAAGGCCGCGACTAACAAGATGTTCAATTTGTGGTGTAATCCTCTCCATATCAGAAACCGTAGTTAGGAGAGCGACATCCGGGTTTGTTTTGTTTATAACCGCATCGAAATCGTCAGAGATAATCACTCCATTAACGTTGGAGTTACACATTCTTCCGAGGTCTTTACCAACTAAGTTAACTGATTTCTCAATGGCTCCTACAGTACGATAACCTTCCCTTTCAGCGATAAATTTGGCCATTTTCACGCCTAATGGGCCAAGGCCAACCTGTAATATTTTAATTGACATTTGAAGATTATTTTCTTCAAAAATAGAAGAGAAGGTAATTGGCGACTATGCCAAAATTGCTATTTCCGGAAGGTAGAGGGACTTTGTCCAAAAACTTTTTTGAAGCTTCTCCCAAAAGCACTATGGTTCTCAAATCCACATTCAGAGGAAATTACGCTTACGGGTAGTGAAGATTTCTCAAGTAGATGAGCAGCATACTTTAGTCGTTGATGACGAAGATATTGGTGGGGGGTTTTTCTAAATATTTTGCTGAAAGTTCGGAGAAAGTGAAAATTGGACAGTGTCGCAATTCTGGCAAGATCAGTAATTGTGATATTCTCTTTAAAATGGGCATCCATAAAATCTTTGGCCCTGCCTACTCTTCTCAATAATTCTTCTTTTGTGGAAGTTTTTACAGCATCAATCTTGTCCAGTTTTTTCAGATGACTGGAATGATTATGTAACATTCGTTCCAGCAATTCGAGGCAGGTCTCCTCAAACTTTAGTTTTTGATCATTACCGGAGACGATCATAGTCTTTAGATCATGAAACAGTAGTGAGATACACTGGTCTTTGAAATAGGCATTCTCTGAAAAAATTATAGGTTCACCCGTAATTTCGTATGGATTTTCCAGTTGGTATTCGGCATTTTTTGACACTGCCTGGTGAACCATTTCAACCTCACCAGGCTTAAAAGCAACTATTAAGGCTTCTGCAGGAACTTCCGATTCAATTTCATTGAAGTACATTTGTCCTTCATTAACGATCAGGTAGTTATCAGCATTTAATTGATGATCGGTACCGCCAACCTGGTAATATTGATAAGCATCAAAAGTGGTACGAACAGTGAGTCTTGATTTATGTTCTCCTGAATTGAGATTGTTTGACTTCAGGTAAAAGGCATTGGTTTTGGAATCTCCAATGCGATGACCTAGATTGGAACAATAATTATTTCCTTCAAGGGCTGGTTTCAAGCTACTGCAATATGGACAAATACTACCCAACGGCTTCACTTTTTACGTAAAGCAACTCCCGGTAAGGTTTTAGTATACTGACCTTCACGAATCGCCAATTGGCCATTTACAAAGACATAATTCATGCCTTGAGAGAGGATAGAAGGTTCTTCGAAAGTTGCTAAATCTTTGATTTCCTCTGGTTTAAATATAATCAAATCTGCATAAAACCCTTCCTTGATTTTACCTCGTTTTTCAATTCCAAAAGATTTCGCGGTAAGAGAAGTGCTTTTCCGGACCATTTCTTCAAGCGATAAGACTTTTTTTTCCAAAACGTATTCCCTTATCTTTTTGGGGAAGGATCCATACTTCCTCGGATGCGCATTTGTTCCATCAGAGCAAGTCATCACCCAAGGTTGGGCCATATAATTGTGGACATCTTCCTCTTTCATATTGAATGAGGCAACTGCAGCAGAACCATTTTTCATAATGTCAATGGCGGTGTCAATTGGATCTGTCCCTCTTTCATTTGAGATTTCCTCCAGAGTTTTGCCGATAATCTCTTCCACTTCTGAAAAAACTATTAATAAGGAAGGTGGTCCTCCCCTTCTCCTCAGGTTTTCAATAATCCCTTCTCTGATTTTCGGAAGCTGCTTTGGGTCATCAAACTTTTTTGTGTAATCAAAGTCGCCGGCAAAAACCCATTTAGGTAAAAGCGCCCTGTCAAGGTGGGTACCCGAGGCTTTATAAGGATATTGATCAGCTGAAATGCTTAAGCCTTCTGCTTGTGCGGCTTCGATTAATGCTATCACGGAATCACTTTGGTCCCATACATCTACTCCGAGGCATTTTATGTGGGAAACATTAAGGTGAATATCAGCTTCTCTGCAAATTTCTATACTTTCTTCAATTGCAGCGATCAATCCTATGTTGTAGGAACTTTCATCACGGATATGAACATCATAAATACCATCATATTGAGCTGCGACCCTGGCCAATTCGATGACTTCCTCAATTTTTGCGAAGCTGGCCGGTGCATAGTATAAACCACTTGAAAATCCGTAAGCTCCCTCCTTCATACCCCTTTCCACCATTTTTTTCATATTAGCCATCTGCTGTGTATTTGGGATAGAGTCAGACATACCCATTACCAGGCGTCTCATCGTGCGATGGCCTGTCATCAGGATGGCGTTAGTGCCAATGCCTTGTTCGTCCCATAGATCTAGTTGCTCCCCAATAAGCGGAACACTGTTCCCATCGCTGCCACAAACGACAGTCGTAACACCTTGAAACAAGTAATTCAGATTTGCATTCTTAACAGAATCAGAGAGGTCGGAAGTGGCATGTGTATGCGGGTCAATAAACCCCGGAGCGATAGTATAACCCGTGGCATCAATTATTTCCCCGGGCTGAAACTTATCCTCGGCATTTCCAATAAACATAATCGTGTCAGCTGAGATCGCAATATTTGCACTGAAAGCCTTTTCTCCTGATCCATCTAAAACATTCCCTCCAACCAGGAGAAAATCACATTTTATTTTTGGTGAACCGCAAGACAAAAAAAAAGGCGTCGCGAAAATGAATAACAATAAATTCTTCATAGGTAAAGGTTATTGGATAAAGAAATCCTTCCTTGAAGCATCAATCTTAAAGAGCATCAACTTTTCCATCATCTCTACCTTCTTTTTAGCTTCCTGAGCTACACTCCCTTCAAAAAAGGCGTCAATTGTTTCAAAAAATAGAAACTTCCAGCGTTCGAAGTGCTTAGGCTTCAGTTTTGATTTACTGTCCAATGCGATATGTTTAGAGACCGGATTACCTTTGTAATTACCTTTCCTGAAAAGGACCGTTTCCCAGAAATCATACATCACAGGTATATGAGTATTCCAATCAAATTGGGCAATGGAAAGGAAGATTGGACTAAGCAGGTCATCCTTGATCACTTTTTCATAAAACTTGTCTACTAGCATCTCAATATCAGAGCGACTGTCGATGTTCTTTTTTGCTCCCAATTTTAGTTGTTTAAAGCATATACCAACCCTCTTAAATATTTTCCTAAAATCTCTGGATTTTCTTTTATCAAATGAGCAGGAATATTTTCAGCTTGTCCTACAGTAACCGTGAATTTTTTTCCTGATTTCCGGAAGGTTTCAGGTACCTGTTGAACTAACTTCAAATCTCTGGACAGATAAGAGGCCAGTTGAAAGCGCCAGCTGTTATATCCATGAATAAATACCGGTAGAACCGGGCATTTTGCTTTTCGAATAAACTTTGTGGCAGAGACATTCCACAAAGGATCTTCAATACGCATAGAACTCAATTGAAAATTAGACATACCAGCTGCAGGGAACATTCCCATGGCACCTCCATCCTTAAGAAACCCCAAAGCAGCCCTCAAGCCAGAAAGACTGTTATAAGCGTTTTTATGTTTTTCCAAAGGATTGACAGAAATGACCATGCCTTCCATTTGCTTGATTCTTGAAAGCAGGAAATTCCCCATGAAAACAAAATCAGGTCTGACTTCTCGAATGATCTTGAATAACCCTATCCCATCGAGAGCGCCATGAGGATGATTAGCCACAAGAATAAAAGGTCCTGATTTGGGGATTTTATTTTTCCAATCATCCAGAGGATCGGTCTCAATGTTTAATTCACTCAGCAATTGAGATATAAATTCATCCTTTTCATAAGATTGGATTTTCTTATAAACATTATTAACGGCTTTTATCTTGAAAAACTTCATTAACGGGTCAGCCAAAAAAGTTAACCCAAATTTGTCAAGACCTACAGCTTTGATAACTTCATGCCTGGGAATGATCATAAGATGTTGCTCTTATTTCCTGAAAAGATAAGAAAATATAGTTTAGGCATTTTCGTGAAGACTTCAATACTGCTAAATCTTAATTTTCATTAAAAATCAATACAGAATTATTATTGCCTCTTAACAAAAAAGCCCTCAACCGAGAGCTTTACGACAAATACATCAATGTTTCTTCATTATTATCTCTGCCTGATAATGTTCAGATTTTCTTCACAGGCATTTACGAAAACTTCCCCTTTTCTCAGGATTTCATGTGTATCTTTTTTCAAGACTTCATATCTGTAAATTCCTGGCCGAACAGAAAAGCTGCATTCACGAGCCTTTCCGGGAATAACTAAAATAATTGGGGTCTCATTTTTCCTGGATCGTTCATAGGTAAGTTTTACTTTTAATACTTCAGGTGTAAGATTTTCAAAACAGAGACTCGTTAAATTCCCTGTTGTACAATCTATCTTTTTTTTCCTTGTATCATCGGGAGAAGATTTAAAAGTCTTTATCAATTCTATCAGGACTTTCCCCCCTTCGGAAATATACGATTGGTTTGACTCGGACTGACTTGAGACTTTATCCAGGCAGAAAAACGACAGAATTGTTATCAAAAAGAATCTCATCTGGATATATTTTTGCGCTGTTTGTAATTTTTTGCAGGTTAATTATTGAAGTAGAATTTATCATACATTCCTGAGATAAATCCTACTTCAATTTCATGTCTTATTAATAGCCTGGCTTAATAGTAGGACCTACTGGTGTCGCACTGCAGCAATCGTCTTTAACACATTTACAGCTATCCATTACGAAATCACCGCAGCATGCAAAATATCCAGAGGAACAAGACACATTACAGGAAACGGGGCCTATTGATCTTTCACATCCATTTGAGCCACATCCTCCTGCTTTACAATGTTGATCACAATCTTTTTTGCTACTTCCACCTCTTCCCAGGTTTTGAACATCTTCTAAAATTGTATCGCTATCGATTCCTTCCGAGCTCAAGGCATTGTACCTGGTAATGCCATAAACCTGGGTGGCGCCATTATTGTCAATAGAAAAATTCAAACTTGTCCCTCCGGTAAGGATCGAGGCTGATCTACCGTCCTGTGAGATGGTAAAATCGGAGACATTGGCCAGAACTAAATCGGTTCCCTGGATTAATATTCCTTCAATCGTTTTCCCTTCTGCATTGTTTCTAAACACCAGTAAGTTATCTTCATGGTTTTCTGTGAAAATCAGGTTATTTGGAGTGTCTTGATTGATAAAACCGAAAAGGCCGGAGGAGAGGATCATAAATAAAACAGAGGTAATGATTAATAAACTTTGCTTGTTCATTGTAACTAATTTTTGTGTTAAAAAATCTTTGTTTAGAAGCGCTTCTTTCTAAGGCAAAGATTGTATGTTACCAGGAGCACAGCAATTACATTATCAGAGATTTTCCTCCAGAATTTTTATGGGAAAATGAGGCGTAAATTTAGTTAGGTGGCTTGTTTCCTTGCTTTTTCTTCTTAACTCACTTACAGTTTTTGGCTTAAATCTGGAATTACCGTCTAAAAGGTAATGAAATCAAGTTGTGTAACTTGTAAGGAAAATGAAAAAGGCGACCATTCCTGGCCGCCTTTGGTAACTTTTTTGATTAGTTGAAATTAGAAAAGGAATTAGTTCACTTTTATAAACCGCTGGGTAATTTGAGCATGTTCAGTTTTTAATTCAATTACATATACTCCTTGGGGTAATCCATTTAAATTCACCTTAACCTGATGGGCACCTCCGTCTTTTATTTCTTTTGAGGAAATCAATCTTACTTTTTTGCCTACCTGGTTATAAATTGAAAGAGAAATTGGGGAAGATTCGGCTAAAAAGTAGGTTATTTTGGCTTCATCGTTTGAAATTGGGCTGGGAATATTCAAAATTGGGTGAGCAGATTCAAGGCGTTTTTGTTTCTTGAAATCATTACAATCCAAATCGGATAAATCTGGTGAAACACAAAAGGCTAGACAAAATTCGAATAGTGAGTAGGTTGTACTCTCGTTTTTCCCATTAAAAACAATAATACTTTCTTGCCCACTAGCTTGCATATCAGTAAGAAGATGGCATAGGCTATAGTAATTTACAGGAACATCGATTATTGTGGTGATACCGGTGGGACTTGTTTCCCATAAACATTCTGATCCAATGATAATGTAAAAGGCATCCAGAGAGGTAAAAATGGTTGCTGTTCCCAAATTTGAGGAGCTGCTCGTGGAGTAAACAACATTATTATTTAGATCTGTGACCTCTACTGTGTAAAACAATACGAGAGGAGAAGTATCCCAGGTAACTTGATAGGAATGCAGACCATTACTACTTGGTCCGTTGTAGGAAACATTTATGTTAGTAGCAGGAGGGCAAGGTTGTTGTGCAGCAACGGAAAAACTGAAAATAGTCGATAGGAAAATCAATAGGAGGTTTCTACCAAAGCATGGAAATTGAATGCTCATTTTTTGGATATTTTGATGATTAAATAAATTTGTGATCATTGCCTGGACTTGAGCTACGACAATTAAAGCACAGGACGTTTAAAATAATTGAATAATCGAAAAGTGGTTCATCTGATATGAGAGATAAGAAATTGTACAAATTGCTACGCAAACTAACTCAAACAGAGTTAAAGTCATTAAGACTTTTTATTAATTCTCCTTACCACAATTCCAATAAAAATCTACCTCGGTTTTATGCACATATAATTAAGTATGCTCCTGAGTTCAATCACACCGGTCTGGCTGAAGAAAAAATGTTAAAAGCTTTATTTGGTGAAAATTATGGTGACCCCAAAATAATATCGAGACTTCAATCAGACCTTTTCAAGAGAATTGAAGAATTTATTGTTACCGAAAAAATTCATAATCAAAAAATAAACGCCCAACTTCTTGTTCTTGAATTTTACAGAGAACGCCGTTTGAATAAACTATTCGAGCAAAAATTAAAGAAAACTCAACATACCCAACTCAACGCTTCATATAAAAACGATGAATACTATGCCCAACAATTTTTAATAGAATCAGAAATCCACAGGTATGCCAGCATGAACGACAACAGAGAAACAGAAATAAATCTGAAAAATGAAGTAAAAACGTTTCAGGTTTACGCTGTTTGCAAACAAATCCAACACTACTGTCAACTCAAGACCAGGCAACAATTAACAGATGTTGATTTCAATATCGATCAGTTAAATTATGCATTGGAGCGTTCCGGTTCAAGCGAATTTAGTAACGTACCATTTGTGCTATGTTACAATGCTGCGGCACACCTTCTTCGTGAAAAAACGATTAATAATTACAACAGTTTTAAAGAACTTTTATGGCAGCACAAACAGTACTTTCCATCACTTAATTTACGCAATCTCATTACCATTCTTGAAAATTCAGCAATCGAAATATTTCCCACAAGGGAAAAGATGTACGTCGAATTATTTTCATTATATCAATTACAAGCCAGGCTGGGTTTGTTTCTGGTAGACGATGTTTTATTGCCCCAAATAGTCAAAAATGTAATTACAGTAGCGCTAAGGCTAGGGAAAATTTCATGGGCAAAAGAATTCCTGATTAATCATAAACAAAATATCGAATCCTTTGAAGTATATCAATGGAATGAGGCAAGGATTTTCTTTGCAAACAGAGATTTTCCCCAAACGCTTAATTTATTAGAAGGGGCAAAAATCGAGGACACCTTTTATGTACTTGAATCCCGCCGTTTGCTACTAAAAACTTATTACGAGCTAGGCTATTTTGATTTGTTTTTTTCATATTTAAATGCCTTTCGTGTATTCTTGTCTCGGAAAAAATTAAAGCCTGAGTGGAAGCAAATGAATCTGGATTTTTTAAAATTTGCTTTCCATATTGCAAGTCTTGCCAAATATGATTCCGATAAAGCTGAAAAGTTAACCCATCAGATTTCCTCGAAACTCCATATTTCTGACAAAGAATGGTTGCTTGAAAAACTGGGAAATCGCTAATCAGAAATTCATTCTATTTCCAGTTTTGGATCATTCATTCTAACCTTTGATTTTATGGTTCGTAGAGTCAATTGTTTAACTGCAATAATCCGAAATTCAGATTCTCTCACAATTACATTTTTTTAGTTTTTCCCAAAAAAATACCATTCGATTAAGAGAATAATCTTGGAAATTCAAAAGCAAAAAAATTGAAACCTGCGCAGATAAAGTATTGAAGGACAAAAGTATTCAAAATAAAAAGCCCCGTCCAAACGGACGAGGCTTTTAACCTGGGTGGAAGACGGGATTTGAACCCGCGACCTCTGGAACCACAATCCAGCGCTCTAACCAACTGAGCTACAACCACCATATTTATAAACTGCGGCAAATAACAAAAAATTCCTTTTGAAAATCAGCTTGATGAAAAGTTTACCGCACTTGCTCTTTAAACAAGCGTCGCAAAATTAAAATAAGTTCCGGAAAAGCGGAAAAATTTGGAAAAAATTTGAGCTGGTTTTACCCTAAACGCTCAGATAGTTTGTCCCAATTAATGATGTTGAAGAAATTCTTCACGTAATCACCTCTTCTGTTTTGATAATTGAGGTAGTAGGCATGCTCCCAAACATCAATACCGAGGATAGGACTTCCAGGTGTTTCAACAAGATTTTTCATTAATGGATTGTCTTGGTTGGGAGTCGAAGAGACAAACAATGTTCCATCCTCTCCTTTACAAAGCCAAGCCCATCCTGAGCCAAACACAGAGGTAGCTGATTTTGAAAAAGCTTCCTGAAATTGCTCATAAGATCCGAAAGCAGCTTTTAGGGCGTCTGCGATCTTACCAGTCGGTGCACCGCCATTAGGTTTCAAAGATTCCCAAAAAAGTGTGTGGTTATAGTGGCCACCGCCATTATTTCTTACTCCAGTGTCTTCATCAGTAACTAATGCGCAAATTTCTTCAATCGTTTTTCCGGCTAGGTTATGCCCTTCCAAAGCCTTATTCAGTTTTCTGACATAACCAGCATGATGCTTGCCGTGATGAATCTCCATGGTCCGAACATCAATATTTGGCTCCAGTGCATCAAAACTGTAAACTAAACCTGGAATAATGAATTCACTACCTGTTTCAGGTTTGGATTCCGGTTGGTCTTTTTCTCCTTCATTACTTGATGGAGTGTTACAAGAAAAATAAGGAAGCATAACTGATCCGGTGGCAATTATACCAGCTGTTTTAATGAATTTGCGCTTATTCATGGCGATGCGTTAGAGATTGGAAAAATATGAATTATAGCAAAAATTATACAAGGAATACTAATTGCTTATTCCCAAATTTACGAATTAAGTTCTGAAGGTAAAGCAATTCAATTTTTGTTTTATTTCAGTACTATTTGTTAAAGCTGCTAACTGAAGAGGATTAATGGCTAAACACACAGAAGAATTAATTGTTGAGGGAATGACCTGTATTAATTGCGCTAATACGGTCAAAAAATTCCTGGAAAAGAAAGGACTGACATCCATCAATGTCAATTTTGCTACCAAAGAGGTCTCATTCCATTCTACCCCTTCTATTTCGTTGGGTGAAATTTCAAAAGGCATAACAGACCTGGGTTTCCAGGTAATTGGTGAAGGTAATGAATCAAAAGGATTTTCGCTCACGCAGAAGTTTCGCTTTTGCCTGCTCTTTACCCTTCCACTCTTTGCACATATGTTTCTGCCGTTTGAAGTTTTGCATAATCACTGGGTCCAACTGGCCCTATGCATACCTGTTTATATAATTGGTATTTTCCATTTTGGGAGGTCCGCATGGAATTCCATAAAGATAGGCTTACCTAACATGGATGTTCTCATTTTTATTGGGAGTTCATCTGCTTTCTTTTACAGCCTGGTAGGCAGTCTACAGGGGTTGGGCAAAGATTATTTGTTCTATGAGACTTCAGCGATGATAATTACCCTGGTACTTCTTGGAAATCTTCTGGAAGAACGATCAATAAAACAGACAACAACCGCAATAAAGGACCTTGCAGGGCTTCAACCCGAGTTTGCCAACAAGGTGATTATGGCACCAGGAACCCAGCAAACAACCATTCAAAAAGTTTCTGTTCAATCCTTAACTATTGGGGATATAGTAAGGGTCAACGAAGGTGATAAAATTCCAGGTGACGGCATTGTTCGGTCCGGAGAGGCTACTGCTGACGAATCCATGTTAACAGGGGAAAGCCTTCCTGTAGAAAAAAGGAAGGGTGACAATGTGATTGGGGCTTCATTGCTATATTCTGGATCTTTAGACATTACGATCACCCAAGTTGGTAAGGACACTATTCTTCAGAATATCATAAAACTGGTAAAGGCAGCCCAGGAAACGAAGCCCAAAATTCAAAAATTTGGCGACAGGGTTTCTTCTATTTTTGTGCCTGTTGTTCTTGTTATTGCCTCGCTGACTTTTGTCTTGGCATTTTTCGTTTTTGATGTTCAATTTCAAAAAGCCTTGATGAACGCAATTGCGGTATTGGTAATTTCTTGTCCTTGTGCAATGGGGCTTGCGACTCCCACTGCGGTAATGGTAGGTGTCGGTAGAGCTGCCAAAAACGGGATTCTCATAAAAGGGGGACAGACACTGGAAACCCTTGCATCAGTTAGAAATATCATTTTTGACAAAACAGGGACCTTGACGAGTGGCGAATTCAAAATTTCAAGGGTCGATCTATTAGGTGATTTGAATGAACTTGAGGTTAAGCAAATTGTGAAAGGCCTGGAACAACATTCTTCTCACCCTTTAGCGGCGTCAATAGTTGAAGCATGGGAAAAGGTTGAAACAAGCACTATCTTCTCCAGAATTGAGGAGAGAAAAGGATTAGGGATAATGGGTGAAGACAAAGATGGCAACATCTACAAGTTAGGCTCTCTCTCCTTTGTTCAGTATGAGGAGGAAGCGGATTACTCAATGGTTCTTACGATAAATGATAAACCGATAGCAGGTATTATACTTATAGATCAGGTGAAGTTAAACAGTATGGTTGCAGTAGATTACCTCAAAAAAGAAAATATTAACCCCGTCATATTAAGTGGAGATCAGAAGAAAAAAACAGGCTAAATTGCAGATCAATTGCAAATCCCAACTTATTTCGCAGAGAAAATGCCAGGTGAAAAGTTGGAAATAGTAGGGCATTTTTCACAGAGAGCAGTGACAGCAATGGTGGGAGACGGGATTAACGATGCCCCAGCTTTGGCTCATGCTTCGGTAGGCATTTCGCTGTCAGATGCTTCACAGGCTGCCATTAAATCAGCTGATGTCGTATTATTAAATGGCGACTTAAACCATCTTATTAAAGCTCACCAGGTCAGCAAGTCTACACTCCGGATTATCAAGCAAAACCTGTTTTGGGCGTTTGCTTACAACATTGTTGCCATACCTATTGCTGCACTTGGATTTCTTAACCCCATGTGGGGAGCCATATTTATGGCGTTTTCTGATATTGTAGTTATTGGCAATTCTATCAGGCTCAAGTATCTTAAGATATTTTAGGGTAACTTAGGTTCCAATAAGTTATATATCACAAAAAAAACTTCTTCATATCCTATTAGTTTCTAACAAAAAATTGCATCTTAGTTAACACTAGGAGGAAGCAAATTTATTAGGGCTAATAAACACATTATTAAGAGTAACCCTCTTTTGATAATGATGGTCGTTATATGGCCTGATTAAATCTTGCGTTATGAGAATCTCCAACACCAATTTACAGGAATTAATCCTGTCGCTCAATCGTGATCCTGATGATCCTGTCTTGCACCAGCGTTTGGCTGAATTTTTCTTTTCTCCGTCCCATAATTCACTTGCCCTTGAGTACTATCATAGTGCCATAAAGGTTAACCCCAATTGCATCTGGAATAGAGTTTATCTCGCTAAGTCGTTTTATTTGGCTGGCAAATACAGGGAGCTGGAGGTTTTGCTGGACTACATCTTTGAACAAGACAACTTCCCTCCTTTGGCGTATATCCTCAGAGCATATCTACACTGCGTTAGAGATGAATATGATGAAGCTGAAACATGTTACCTGAAAGCGGTAAAACTAAATAAGCTTATCCAAGATAAGTGGCTAGAAAATCAGCTTTGGGGGTTGAAATATGAAACCCTGGCTATGGCCAAATAGATACTTGACACTCAAGTTACATTAGTGAAGATTTCAGTCCTGAAATTAAGGGTTTTACCTAATTTCCTGTATTCTTCTACGAGTCGGTTGTCATTCGACACCTTCCCTTTCTCTACTTTTTTCAATAAACTGAAATAAGCGTTTTCGCTTTTCCAGGTATCCAGGTTTACATTAAGTGCCTTAAGGTCTTTGAAAATGGAGTTGAGTAATTTTACTTTCGGTAAATCTTTCTCACTCCCTGAGAGAGAGGCGACTTCCTTGAACAGACGCTCACTTGCAGTTAATAAAAAAGATCTTTTTTTCCCAACGGGAACTTCCCATTTTTTGAATTCCCTGATCAACTTATTTAAATCTTCAATGCTAAGTCTTTCTTCTTCAAAGTATCGGTTCAGATCTTTACGCAGCAGGAACTTAAGTGTCGTCTTAAATGCTTCAGGGATGCCAAGACCAGCTTGACGTGATGCATTCATTAATTGATAGTTACCGTTGTAAATCTCTCGGTAATCCTCCTCTACTTTACGCATTGAATTCTCGAGAATCAAATCAATAACCTTTCTTTTCTCATCATGAAAAAGGGAATGAACGGTAAAACGTTCATCGCCAAAAAAGACAGGCATCAGGCTAATTATTTCACCCAGATGACTTTGCTCCCACTCAATGCGAATGCGTTCATACATGACGTTGAAGGATTCAAGGTCCATATCCCTTGATATATAACCGATGAAATTGTGCTGCCCGAGATATAAGACAATGAAGCTGAAATGTTTCTCAGAAAGCGTGATCCTTGATTCAACATTTGTTCTTCCGAAAGCCAGAATATAATTCCCTGCTTCAAATCTTCTAAAAAAGTCTGATGTTGCCAGATAGTTAAATAATCTGATTTTTTCGGGATAAGCTTCAAATAATGAAGAAATGGCATAATGCATGCCTACCCTGCTAAGATCAACTCTACTAGGCAGAACTTCCTCTTTATATATCATGCCACCATTGGCATACACTTCTATATTTGATGGTGCTTTTTCCAGCAGTGCAATAAATGCATCTTCAAGATCTCTATTAGCGACTTGCTTGGCGTAATAAATTACACGACATGCATATTGAAGAATCTGAACGGTTTCGATACCTGAAATTTCGTCAAAAAACCAGCCGCAACTTGTATACATCAAAAGAGCATTTCGCTGTAACTCCAAAAGTCTTAAGGCAGTCGTTTTTTGATCAGAAGTCAGATTCTTGATGCCGTATTTTTCAAAATATTGGTCAATTACTTGACTATCTCGGTTTAAAAGGATTTCGATGTATCCATTTCGGGCGTCAATGGTATCCTTCAGGTACTTATTACCTTCCTTTTCGAAAATTACAGCTACTTCATCTCTTAACCAATCAAGGGCCTCTCTTAATGGCGCCCTCCAGCGCTGGTTCCATCCGGAGTTGCCACCACTGCAGCATCCACAATCAGACTTCCATCTTTCGACCCCATGAACACAACTCCACGAACTGTTTTCATGAATTTTGGCTTCATATTCGGGTGGAAATTTTTCAAGATAGAGTCCATAATTACACAGGTCCGCCCAGTCATTTTCAATAATATGTTCAATGCAGGAGGCAAGCGCCATCTCTCCATTTTGATGATGGTGACCATAGCTTTCACCATCAGTAGCTATGTGGACAAGTTGTGGCTCTTTAGAGACCGGATCAAATCCCGATAATAGCTGGTCAGCAAAATGGCGCCCACTATTCAGCAACCCTTTAAAAGCTACATCCTGGGAAATGCTACCATTATAAAAGAAGACATCAATTTTATTCCCGGAAGGGAGATTAATGCGGTAAGGTCTCCGAGTATCGATGCTTCCTGCATCTACGGAAGACCAATTATCAGCACCCAGTTTTTTTACTGCCTTTGCCTGCCGTGGAGCAAGGATGGTAAACTTAATGCCCTCTTTAGCCAATACCTCGAGTGTTTCAAGACAAACAGCTGTTTCGGCCAACCACATGCCTTCAGGAAGTCTTTTAAACCTGTGCTCAAAATCCCGAATACCCCAAATTACCTGGGTGCGCTTGTCCTTGAGATTTGCGAGTGGCATAATGAGATGACTGTACACCTGAGCTATTGCTGATCCATGGCCGCCAAATATCTTCTTTGACTTCTTATCAGCTTTCAAAATAGCTTTATAGGCAGATGGGTCATTTTGTTCCATCCAATGCAATAAAGTCGGACCGAAATTGAAACTGATTCGGGTATAGTTATTGACAATTTTGCGAATTCGGCTTTGTTCATCTAATATCCTCGCTGCGGAATTCTGAGCATAACATTCAAAATTTATCCTTTCATTCCAATCATGGAAAGGATATGCAGAATCCTGCGTTTCTACAACTTCTAGCCAGGCATGTTCCCTGGGCGGTTGGTAGAAATGCCCGTGAATACAGATGTACCGGGTATTCATTTATTCTTCTTTTTGGCTTTTGTCATTCTTGGCTTGACATTCCATCTGGCAGGTTCAAATACCAGTACTGAAAGTGGTGGCAATTTAACGGTTAAAGAATGTGCTCTGCCATGTACTTTTTCCTTTTTGCTTTTCACTTTTCCATTGGTAACACCAGTTCCTCCAAATTCCTTAAGGTCACTATTGAGCTTTTCTACCCAAACACCTCCCCTGGGCAAGCCAAATGAGTAATTTTCTCTACCTATTGGTGTGAAATTGCAAACAACTAATTGAGGCTTATGATCTTCATCCCCTTTTCTCAAAAAGACCAAAACACTATTTTCATTATCCTGGAGGTCAATCCATTCGAATCCATCATGACTAAATGCTTTGTGATGTAAGGCTGGGGTTTCGCGGAAATAATGGTTTAGTGTTTTTACCCAATGCTGTATACCCTGGTGAGTTTCTTTTTCAAGCAAATGCCAATCAATACCCCTATCGTGCGACCATTCTTTGGTTTGCCCAAATTCGCCGCCCATAAATAGTATTTGCGTACCCGGATGGGTAAACATGTAGCCATAGAGTAACCTCAAATTGGCAAATCTTTGCCACTCATCTCCAGGCATCCTATCAATTAAAGGACCTTTACCATGAACGACTTCATCATGTGATAATGGCAGCATGAAGTTTTCAGTAAAAGCATACACCATACTAAAGGTCAACTGGCCATGATGATATTTTCGATGAATTGGGTTAAGCTTGAAATAGTTTAGAATATCATGCATCCACCCCATCATCCACTTTTGCCCAAATCCAAGTCCGCCATCATAGGTCGGTTTGGAAACACCAGGCCAGGCTGTGGATTCCTCTGCAATGGTAACGGCATCAGGGAACTCCCCATATACCGATTCATTTAATTCTTTAAGAAAGGATATAGCTTCAAGGTTTTCATTTCCACCGTATTTATTGGGGATCCATTGACCTTCATCTCTGGAATAATCAAGATATAACATGGAGGCAACAGCATCTACCCTTAAACCATCGGCATGAAATTTATCCAGCCAAAACAAGGCATTGGAAATAAGGAAAGATCGAACTTCGTTTCGCCCGTAATTAAAGATGGCAGATTTCCAATCCGGATGAAAGCCTTGACGGGGATCTTCGTGCTCATAAAGTGCAGTACCATCGAATCGGGCTAAACCATGTGCATCTTCCGGGAAGTGAGATGGCACCCAATCCAGAATGACCCCTATGCCAGCTTTGTGGAATTCATCAATCAGATGCATAAATTCTTCAGGAGTTCCAAACATGGATGAAGGTGCAAAATAACCCGTAACCTGATAGCCCCAAGAACCGTAGAATGGATGCTCCATTACTGGCATCAATTCGACATGAGTAAAACCCATTTCCTTAACATAAGGAACTAGTTGTTCCGCTAGCTCGGCATAACTGAGAGAGTTATTACCTGCTTCGGCCTTTTTCTTCCAAGAGCCCAAATGGACTTCGTAGACCGAGTATTGATTACCAATCGATTTACGATTTTTCATCCATTTCTTGTCGCTCCATTTAAAGTCGGTCTCCCAAACTACGGATGCAGTTCTGGGAGGAACTTCCCATAAAAGGGCAAATGGATCTCCTTTCTCGATATGGACATCGCGGTTATGCGGCAGGATCGCGTACTTATAAATATCACCTTTGCCGATATCAGTAATAAATCCTTCCCATATTCCTGAACCATCCCATCTTGAGGCAAGCTTATGAGCTTGAGGTTGCCAATGGTTAAAATGTCCAATTACCGAAACTTCTCTGGCATTTGGGGCCCAAACAGCAAAGTATACACCTTTCTGGCCGTCTACTTCAAGAATATGACTGCCAAATTTTTCATAGGCACGGAAGTATTTCCCCGACTTGAAAAGGTCAGTGTCATAATCCGTCAGGAGGCTAAAATTTTTGAATTCGTACATGGTAAAAAAAATACGGGCATGACAAACTATGAAATGTTTCCCATGCCCGCAAATAGATTTAAATTAGTTAAGGGCAATAACAACAGAATTTTCTGTTCCATATGGGGTTGGAACATACTTATCTGCATTCCAGTCATTTTCCCAATTTTCACCATCAATCAGGTAACGGAACTGATATTCCTTTCCTGATTCGAGGTTAACTACTTTCTTGAAAGAACCATTCTTCAATTTGGTCAAAGAATAACCTTTCTTTACGTTCCAGTCATTGAAATCTCCAACAACCTGAACCTTTTTTGCATTTTCAGCCGCTTCCTTTGGAAGGCTGAAAGTCACCTTACAAACAGGCTTACTTTTCAGAAACTGCTTTTTCATAATGATTTAAAATTTTAAGGTTAAAAAATGAGAATATTTGTGTTTAAGGTTGCTTCTTTATTTTAAGCCGGCAAAGATACAATCCCATGCCATTTTTTCTAGTTAAACAGCAAAAATACGACTTTATTTTATACTTTGTGTAATAATTACACTAATCCGACACTATCTAATCATTATTTTTTCATGAAAAGTTCCCCGAAACCCAAGAAAATCAAGACAGGGAAATTGGCTGCTTACCATTATTCTGATCAGTCTGTTTTGTTGATCAGCACAAATGGTGTGCGACTTAAAGTTAATGTCATGTCACCAAAAATGTTCAGAGTGAGATACACACCTGAACGAAGATATGATCAAGACTTTTCGTATGCCATCTTTAAAGAAGATTATGATAAAGTGAACACCAGTTTCGCTGATTTGGATGGGATGGTTGCTATTTCGACGGGTCAGTTAGAGTGCCGAATTGATGAAAAGAGCCTGCGATGTTCGTTTTTTGGAGAGAATGGGAATTTGCTGAACGAGGATGCCAAATTAGAATGGGTTGAAAACGTTGCTTTCGGTGGATATGATGTCAAGGTAATAAAACATAAAAGAAGGGCGGAAAAATTCTATGGACTTGGTGACAAACCAACCACACCTCTTTTAAATGGCAAGTCGTTCGAACTCTGGGGAACAGACTCTTATGGATATGGAGAAACAACCGATCCGCTTTACAAGAATATTCCGTTCTACATTGGCATACATGAAGGAGGATATTATGGCATTTTTTTCGACAATAGCTTTAGGAGTCGATTTGATTTTGGGAAAAAGAAGAAAGCAAAAGTGAGTTTTGGTGCCAATGGTGGAGAAATCAACTATTACTTTATTTCCGGATCATCACCTATTGAAGTTGCTGAACAATATGCCATCCTGACTGGTCTGCCAGAACTTCCACCGCTTTGGGCCTTAGGTTATCATCAATGCAAATGGAGTTACTTTCCCGAGAAGCGGGTAAGAAAAGTGGCCAAAAAATTCAGAAAACTTCAGATACCATGCGATTCCATTTATTTAGACATTGACTATATGGATGGTTTTAGAGTTTTCACCTGGGATCATTCCCGTTTTCCTGATCCAAAACAATTATTGACAGATCTTAAGGAGAATGGTTTCAAAACCGTGGTCATGATTGATCCGGGGATCAAAATTGATGAAGGATATTTAGTCTGCAAAGAAGGTCTTGAAAAAGATTATTTCTGCAAAAGAGGCGATGGCCCATTGGCTGTAGGGCCGGTTTGGCCGGGCTATTGTTATTTCCCTGATTTTACCAATCCTGAAGTTAGACAGTGGTGGTCTGATTTTTTTACAGATTTCCTCGAACCAGGCATCGAAGGGGTTTGGACAGACATGAACGAACCCGCTCTATTCCTGGTTGATAACTTTGTACAATGTGAGCGGACTTTTCCTGATGATGTCAGACACGATTATGATGGACACCCCTGTAGCCATCGAAAGGCGCATAACATTTATGGCATGCAAATGTCAAGGGCCACTTTTGATGGTATAAAAAAAGCAAAAAGCGAGAAACGCCCTTTTGTCATTACCCGCTCAACCTATTCCGGCGGACAGCGGTTTGCATCAGTTTGGACCGGGGACAATTCTGCTAGTTGGAAACATCTTAAAATTGCCAATTGGCAATGCCAGTCTCTCAGCGTTTCGGGGTTTTCGTTTTGTGGGTCGGATATCGGCGGCTTTATCCATGAACCGAGTGGCGAACTTTATATACGTTGGTTGCAACTTGGAATATTTCATCCGTTCTGCAGGACACATTCTTCAAAAGACTTTGGGCCACAGGAACCGTGGTCATTCGGTAAACGATATACTAGACTGGCTAAACAGACAATTGAGATTCGATACCAGATATTAGCCTACATGTATTCGGCATTCCAGCGTTATGCCACCACTGGAGCGCCTATTCTCACACCACTATCCTGGAATTATCCAGAAGACCAAACTGCCCATACACAGGATGAGGAATTTATGGTTGGCAAGCACATTTTAGTTAAATCAGTCTCCAGGAAAAAAGCCAGGACAACTAAAGTCTATTTGCCTGAAGGTTCATGGTATTCATGGTGGAATGGGAAAAAATACAAAGGTCATAAAAAGATAAACTTCAATACACCTCTCGACAGATTTCCATTTTTTATTAAAGCCGGATCTGTAATCCCTGTTCGGCCTGTGATGCAGTACGTTGATGAGCAGCCAATCAATGAGATGGAACTCAGGATTTATTTTGACAAAGGCCATCATACTTCCAACTTTTACGAAGATATTGGCAGTGGCATGGCTTATAAGGAAGGACTGTTCAGTGACAAAGTTTTTCGGGTAACCGGAACAAAGAATAGCTTTAACATTAAACAAAAAAGGACAGGAAACTACAAAATCCCTTACTCCAGGTATGCTGTTAAAATATATGGACTCCCCTTTAAGCCCAACACCATTAAAGTAAATGGCGCTGAACTTGATTTTGAATGCAAAAATGGGGAATTAGTCTTTTCGGTAAGACAATCCTTCAGGCAGATTATGGTTAGTTGATTGCTGCCAGAAATTCCGCTCTGGTGTTTTCATTGAGGAATTTGCCGCTATACTCGGAGGTAACTGTAGATGAACTCTCATCTTTTATTCCTCTTGACGAAACACAGAGATGTTTTGCTTCAATGTAAACAGCCACGTCTTCTGTGCCTAAGACTTTTTTCAATTCATTAGCAATTTGAATAGTTAGTCTTTCCTGAACCTGAGGACGCTTTGAAAAGTATTCAACAATTCGGTTAATTTTTGAAAGTCCGATAACATTTCCATTTGAAATGTAAGCGACATGAGCTTTTCCCATAATTGGCAGAAAGTGGTGCTCACAGGTAGATTGGACATTAATATTTTTCTCAACCAGCATTTGACGATACTGGTAACGATTATCAAAAAGGGCGATTTTAGGTTTGTTTTTTGGATTCAGTCCACTAAAAATTTCCTTTACATACATTTTAGCAACTCGGTAAGGTGTGCCTTTTAGGCTATCATCGGTAAGATCAAGCCCCATAACATTCATGATTTCACGAAAGTGATATTCAATCTTGTCCATTTTTTCCTTGTCAGAAAGCTCAAAAGCATCTTCTCGTAGCGGCGTGTCATATGAGGTTCCGACATGCTCATCTCCAATTGCTTCCAATACATCATTTAATTCAATTTCCTCGAGCGTAGAGTTACCGTTGATTTTCCAGTTTTCCTTGTTCATTGCAAAGATTTAAAATCCCTTTTCAAAAGAGATTTGATAAAGAAATAAAATAATGATTTCGGGGGTTCAAATTGAACAACTTTCCTAACATTTAGACAATCAAAATTGTTCAGAGGTGGTTGGTCTCTTTTAAGACTATGCCATTATTATACCATAAAGTTTGAATGATACCCCTGGCACCCAAAAAGATCAATAAAGTTAACCAAAGTCCATGATTGCCGAGAGGGATCGCCTTTACTGTAATATAAAAGGCAAGGAAGAAAATAGCAAGTGAAATAAACATGGAATTGCGCATGGCTTTAGATGCAGTCAGGCCAATATAAACCCCATCCCAAATGTAACATGGGGTACCTATTACTGGTAATAGAACCATCCAGAAAAGAAATGGCACAGATGCATCTATTATGCTGGTCTGGTCGGTAAAAATATGGAGCAATGGGATGCCTGCAAAACCATAGGTTATGCTGTAAATCAGTGCTAAAGCAAAACCCCAATAAAAAGAAAATAAGACTGCCTTCCTCAGTTTTTCCCTGTCCTTTGCTCCTGCGTATTTGCCAACAAGACTTTCTGACGCGAAAGCAAAACCATCAACACCATACGACATCCAGTTGAGGAATTGAAGTAAAATGACATTAATGGCCAGTATGGTTTCTCCCTGGGCCGATGATTGGCTGTAGAAAAATCCGAAAGCGAATGTGAGACAGAATGTCCTGATAAAAATATCCTGGTTGATGTCAATAAAATTCTTTAGGGCAACCCACTCGGTTACTGCCTTTCTTTTGAAAGACTTGAGCAGGTAACCATATTTATAGGCAAATAAACCTAAAGCCACAATAAAACCGACATATTGTGCGATGACTGTACCCCAGGCAACCCCGTCAACCTCCATGCCGTAATGTAGGATAAACAAGAAGCTGAGCCCAATATTTACTATGTTGATAATTATGGTCAGTATTAACGGATAGACTGCATTTTGCATACCAAAAAACCATCCCATCATGGCGTAAAGGCCTAAAGTGGCCGGAGCGGCCCAAATTCTGATAAAAAAGTACTCCTTCACAAGTCCAATTTGACTCTCGGAGACATTCATCAGGTAGAAGCTGAGGTTTCCAAAAGGTCTTTGTAACAGGATAATCAGCAATGCCAGAATAATAACGAGTAACAACGCTCTTCCGAGCGTCTGAATAATTTCACTATTATCTTTTTTGCCAAAAGCTTGAGCGGTAATCCCAGTGGTTCCCATCCTAAGAAATCCAAAGTTCCAATAGACGAAATTAAAGATCATGGCGCCTACACCAACAGCACCCAGGTGAAGCTCAGACATCCTGCCCATCAAAGCAGTATCCACAGTACTTAAAAGTGGCACAGATATATTGCTGATGATATTGGGAATAGCCAGCCTTAGAATTTCCTTGTTCAATGTATTCAATAAAAAAATCCTGAATAGCTGAGGATGGACAAAAAGCTATCCAGGACTTGGGACATGAGGAGTAGGATGTTTTAGGTCAAATTTTCTCAATCATTGAATGAGAAAGTAATTTTAAATGAAATGCAATTGACCCATTTACATCTCAGAAATTTGGTGTTCTATAAATTTCTTAAAATCTTTGATCAAGATATTAATTTTCCTCAGAATTTTACAAAAAATATGAAAAAAAATGATGGGTCTCCTGTTTGGGCAATACCTAGGGAAGGATCACCGCCTTCCCGGAAAGGGAACTTCCTGACTGGAAAATTAGCGTATATGGATAAAAGCCTGGTGGTAATTCGCTAAGATCCAATTCCATTTTCCTGGTATTCTGTTCGAAATTGCGCACAATAATTTCCTGCCCTCCCTGACCAAAAATCTTTAAAATACCAGCATCTGAATGTTCTGACGACAGTAGTTCAATTACAAACTTTCCATTGGATGGATTTGGAATTACTCTTTGCATCAGTCTCATCTGTTCCAGTGGGATAACTGAAGTGTTCAATTCTGAAACAACACTAACGGAGAGGTCATCAAAATAAAATCCATCTTCCTCTACCCCACCATCGCTAACGAGAATAAAACGAATATGTAAAGGTCCACCAATAAAGTTTGAGAGATCCATTTCTTCAAAAACCCATTCTTCCTGTCTACTATCATAAATGGGATTACCAGGATCCTGAGGTCCCGCTCCAAGCCTTGTAAACTTGCCGCAAAGTGGGACAAAATTGGATCCGTCAGAAGAAGCTCTTACCTGAACATAATCCCACCCGGCTTCAATATCCCAACGACACCAGAAATTCAGTTTGGCGTCAATTGCATTCACAAGATCAACAGGATCCGTCAATTCAATAGTCTTAACAATGTTAGGCGGATAATTTCCGGAAGGAGAATCTGTAATTGAGGAAGGACTGGAATAGAAATCATCAGTAGTAAGCTCCCAAGCACCAAGTCCAGCCCCATTTGTCCAATCGGAGAGATCATCAAAATCATCTGAAACAAGATCTATTAAAGCCCCGAAAGTCTTCGTTATTTGTTTTTCAATGGTATAATCGTCATTATCAATAATAAGGTCAAAGATAATCTCCTCACCCGGGTTTATTCCAGGATCAAGGGTATACATAAAGGCCGAGAAACTTTCTTCAAATTGATCAAGTGTAAAGACCTGGGGAGAACTTACCGATTGGATATTTGCGCTTACTGGGTTTATGCTAACGGTTAATTGGCCCGGTGCCATTCCATAACGTTTTATTGAGAAATCGAAGTTGGCAACATAGTCTTCAAGATTGGAAGGACTTAGATCAGTGGCTTCTCCAAAATTATGAAGCAATGCAGCTGTTGTAAGATTTTGCCACATTGAAGCTTTGCAGATATTATCGATTTCATTTATTGGCGGCCAAAATCCGTATTGCCCTGGCCCTGCTTCAGGGGTCATGGCCAATACATCATGTTCGGCATACATCCAATCGTCACTATTCCCGTTTACAAAGTAACCAACCGTTTCAAATGCTGTACCTGCATTATAGTTGTTTTCTCTGGTTATGATATCCGAAAATTCAGAAAAATATGTAGAATCTGGTGTTAGCTGGACTTCATACCCCCATGGATAGATGATATAATTGCCATAAGTATGGTAATTAAGTGCAATGAGGAATTCTCTATCCTCTACAAAATCTCTTACCAATTGCAATTCGGGTTCTGAAAATGGAGCCGTTCCCCTGTAGGTATTGGACCCGGTAAAAGGAGAAGAACCGGAATTATCCAAACCCCAGTTGTAGCCATAGTTACGGTTAAGGTCTACGCCAAATGATCCATCTCCATTATCTCTACGGTTTTTTCTCCATAAACCTCCTCCGGCAGGATTATTAACTTCATTGTAGATGTAACCGTCAGGGTTAATACAAGGAATAAAATACAGTTCTGTGTTATCTACTATATATGTTGCGAAATCGTCTGTCCCATAGTTTTCAAGCAAGTACCACATATAGTAGATCAGTTGGGAAAGCCCAGCTGGTTCCCTGGCATGATGAAGTGCCGTGTAAAGAACTTCAGGTTCACTTTCGTCAGTTCCCGGGTTGTCAGATAATCTGACCCAGTAAATTGGACGACCTTCAATAGAAAGTCCTCCGAGGATAGATTGTTTGGCTGTTATCAGATTTGGATAAGCCATGACCATTGAATCAAGTTCGGCCAGCATCTCGTCATAAGTGAAGTAGCCTCCCATACTCCCTAACTCAAAGTTTTCAGGAGTTGGAAAAACCATACCATCTGAAGGGCAAATTTCACCGGACCCTGACTTTATTGCTTCCTGAAGGTTTTGTTCGACATAGAATCTGGCGACATCCTCAATCATGATTTCAACAATGAAGCCGGCGTCTTCAATTTGTACAATTTCCGTAGTTGAAAAATCGGAGATCAGGGTAGTTTTGGTGATCCACTCTCCGTGATCCACTTCAACACCCAAAGCAGCAAGAGCCCTTATCGACTGGCCATTCAGGTGGACCTTGGCCCTTGAATATTGTTCTATTTGCTGCGCAAAAAGTGAAAAAGAAATTAAGAGGAAAAGTGAAGAAAATAACCCTTTAATCATTTGATCCGATTTTAAGTAAGATAAACAGGATCACTGCAAAACTGATGCGTTTACTCGATTAAATTTTCGGTGAGAATACTTTTAAAGAGCTTCTTTTGTTCTGTCTGTACAACTGAGCTAATCATATTCTTGGCGCTCAATCTGCCGCCGGAAAGATATTTGAGAAGTTTATTTTCTCTATGGTTCATGCGGTGCATAATGGCATCTTTTGCCAATCCTTCATAATAGTACATGCTCACCTTCCCGTAGAAGTCTTCAAGATAGGCTAGCTTTTCCTTCATTCTTTGCCTGCCTTCCTTTAATTGTGGATTGTGGCTACAAAACAGAACTTCAAAATCATACTCCAGGATTTTATGTAATGAAGTGATCTGTTCATCCATATCTTCATTACTCATAAAATAGCGGATGTAAGAATGGACGTATAGATCACCGCAAAATAGCCATCCCCTGTTTTTCTCAATAAAGCAAAGATGATCTGGTGAATGGCCTGGGGTATGGATAAATTCGAGTTTAAATTTATCAGATTCTACTTTTCCAGCTATTGTAGCTATTGGTATTAGTTTCAAATCCGCCATTAACAATTAGGTTATCCCCAAAAGAAACCGAA
>JBCCHF010000048.1:0-41705 GCA_039028895.1 Bacteroidota bacterium
AGTAATCAATTAAAATCAATGGTTTGTTATTGATTCTGTGTTCCGAGCTCATAGTATATAATAAGATCTGTACCAGGCAATTATCTGCGACTTTGTATAAACTACCATGATTAATTAAATGTGGAAAATTGAGAGCGCTGAGAATCGGCTGCAAATTTTGTGGCTGGATAGTCTTGCACATGTGAAAACCTAAATGCGGTAATCTCAATAAAATCATCCACTTTGTCATTTTATCAATTAATCTGGATTTCAATGGGTCTCAGTCTCCGTGAACTGTCCACTACCCTGTTTGATTATGGGGGAAATCTAAGTACTCTACATAAAAATATTATGTTAAATAATAAATTTTGCCACCTTTCTATTAATAATGTCATAGTGAAAGTCCATCACCATCAATCTGGAGTTTGCACTTCTTTCCGGGATTTGATGCCGAGTTTCTTGAAGATGCTATGGACATGAGATTTTACGGTACTGATACCAATGTGCAGCTCAGAGGATATTTCCTTATTTGATTTCCCTTGGCTAATCAGTCTGTAAACTTTTCTTTCCTGCAGGGATAGTGGGTTGGCCTGTTTTTGAGAAAGGCTCTCCCCTTCCAGGTTAACCTGACGCCTTTGATACAGGAGATAAATGGCACAAATGCCTGATACTATAAGCGCAAACGTTAGGAAAGGTGGAATTGACGTGTTTTTTTCTGTATCATACCCCATAAACTCCAATTCTCTTTTAAATTCTTTAAAATATGGCGATTTATGATGTTTATTTTCCCACTTGGAGATAAAATCTTGATAAAATCTACCATGTTCATTAAACGTTCTTGCCAAATTTACCGAGTTAAGTGCTATAAGACTTACAAGGAAGTGATTACATGTGTCTGCGAAATTGATATACAGTTCCTCTTTCCTGGAATTTCGGTAATACTGGTTTTTCTGGGATTTCTGTTGCTGTGCCAAATCAACTTTTAAAGTCTCCAGGTCTGATAAAAGTGCATTGGCTTGATGTCCTTCCCATGATGCATTCCTGAAAAGGAGATCATACTCGCCTGCCATAAGCCGGATACGAGAGTCATTATTCATTACAAAATGGACGTGATTCTCTTCTCGTCCCCCAATGATAATGGTTGAAATTGGATCACCTTTTTTACAAATATGGAGCCTGTAGATGCGATCATCGCCTGGTAGATTATAGCCTTCAAACCCGAAGCTTCCGTCTTGTCCAATCTCAGATTCAGCGATGATGAATTCATCGGCCACTGTATTCAGGTCATCAAGTGTAAAAATGGCTGAGAGATAGATCTTTGTCTCCCAACCTTCAGGAAGCATTATACTTCCCGATATTTCATAATCAGCTTTTAGTCCCAGGGAAAATAGAACTAACCAAAATGTGCAATAGAGTGTTCTCAACATTGTGGTGCTAGTTTTGACGTATGGTATAGGTGATTTTACCGCTGGCGGTATCAGAGTTTATCTTCACATTCCAAATTCCGGGATCGGGGCTCGTGTGTGATTCCACCATGATGCCTTTTGCCTTTTTGCCCTTCCCCGCTTTCAGGCACATATTATTAACTTTTTCTCCATTGGGATTGTAAACAACTAACATCACCTCACCGCCTTCTATTGTCCCGTTGAGTTCAATTTTTAATTTAGAAGCACCTTGCTCCACATTGATAACGATGTTTTCCGAATGATCCTTTCCATCTAGTTGGATGGTTCTATCCATTCTTGTGGGTTGATCCTGTGAAAAGACAGTTGTCGGCAAGCTTGCCAGAAAGATGATGCAACAACTAAAAACTAATGTTTTCATAATCTGAATTTTTTAGAAATTAATGAATAATTCAAAATTATAGGCTCAACAAAGTGTATCCTATTATTCATAGATTGAAAAAAGGTTGAAAAAGGATTGAAATTCTTCTAACTTTCTACTTTCGAACTAAATACCCTTAAAATTGGAGACAATAAGTTCAGACATTTTCACCACGTTTACAGCAGAAGACCTGTTAAGTGCCAGGAGGCGTGATGACCTCATCAATACCGCCCAGGAGAAAGGCATAAACCTTAATCGTCAACTCCGTTATATCAGGTATGAAGAGGAATTAAGACATCTTCAGGCAGAATTGGTTAATCTTCAACAATGGATTGCCAGGAAAAAGATGAGGGTCGCAATTATTTTTGAAGGACGCGATGCAGCGGGAAAAGGTGGATCGATCAAACGGTTTGTAGAACACCTCAACCCCAGGTCAATGCGCGTTGTAGCCCTGGCCAAACCAACTGAAGTCGAAAAAGGTCAATGGTATTTCAGGCGGTACATAAAAGAACTGCCCAATCCGGGAGAGATTGTTTTTTTTGATAGAAGCTGGTATAACCGGGCTGTAGTGGAACCAGTAATGGGTTTTTGTACCAAAGAGCAATATAACCAGTTTATGATCCAGGTTCCGGAATTCGAACATATGCTTTACCAGGATGGAATTGTGCTGATTAAGTTCTGGTTCTCTATTTCCAAAAATGAGCAAAAAGAGCGATTCAAATCAAGAATTGAAAATCCACTTAAACGTTGGAAGTATAGTCCGGTTGATATGAAAGGCCAGGAACTTTGGAAAAAGTACAGTCATTATAAAGAGCAAATGTTTTCGAAAACTCACACGACCTTTAGTCCCTGGATAATCGTAAAAACCAATGAAAAGCGAATTGCCCGATTGGAGAGTATCCGGTATGTACTCTCCAAATTTGAATTTGTTGGGAAACGAAGAGCAAAAACCACTCTCCTTCCTGACCCCAACATTATAAAAAGATATTATAGAGACCTGGATAAAAGCTAATTATCAGTATGAGTAACCCCCTAAACAAGAATGGACAGGAATTCAGGCTTACGGAAGAAGATGTTAGAATTTTGAATTCCAGGATAGGCTTAAAACATCTTTTTGCCAATCAAAAGATAAATATTGAACGTGTATTACGGTTGGCCAAGTACGAACTAAAGCTCAGGTCTTTGCAAGTAGAACTGATCAGGCTACAACAATGGATTAGACGAGAGGGTAAACGTGTAGTGATCTTATTTGAAGGCCGTGATGCTGCTGGAAAAGGCGGAGCGATTCGGAGAATAACTTCTCATATCAATCCCAGATATTTCAGGATTGTTGCCCTACCAAAGCCAACTGAAGAAGAATTGGGTCAGTGGTATTTTAAACGGTACATCAATAAATTACCAAATCCTGGAGAGATCGTGTTCTTCGACAGGAGTTGGTATAACCGGGCTGTCGTAGAGCCTGTAAACGATTTCTGTACACAGGAGCAGTACAAGATATTTATGGGACAGGTCAATGAATTTGAGAGGATGATTGTGGAATCAGGAACTTATCTCATCAAATTTTATTTCTCAATCTCAAAAGAGAAACAGGCTGAGCGATTTGGAGAAATCAAATCCAACCCCCTTAAAAAGTGGAAGATCTCACCTGTTGATGAACGCGCCCAGGAATTGTGGGACGTTTATACTGAATACAAAGAGCGTATGTTTGAACAAACAGACACGGAACACGCTCCCTGGATTGTTATCCAAGCCAATAAGAAGACTGAAGCCAGGCTTGCCGCAACCGAGCATATACTAGGCGCTATTCCATATGATAAAACAATAGAGGTTTGATATGAATATTCTGAAATCGTTGTTCATTAGCCTTTTCATAATGCTGGCGATGGTCATCTTTGTGAAGTCGTTAACTGAACTCTCTTTCAGCGATCTCAGTTATGAGTGGCTGGGAACTGCCATTTCTTCTGCATCTGTACTCGGATTTTTTTCGTGGGTTTTTATCTTAAAACCTCCCCGAACTACTATCAATCTTTGGCTTTTTTCTGCATTAATCTTGATTGGAACTGTTCTCTCGCTTGCTGCTGGCAGTGTCCATGAATTTGGATTTCAGCCCTTTTTGCTGTCTTCTTTTATCTTCGGACTGTGGTTGTTATATCTGTATTGGTATTCTTTTTTCTCAGGCCGTTCAGCATTAAAGATAAAGGTTGGTGAAGCTTTCCCTCCATTCTCTGCTATCAATGAAAAAGGAGAAGCAGTCACAGAAAAATCTTTTCTGGGTTCCCCTACCCTTTTATTGTTCTATCGAGGCAATTGGTGTCCTTTATGTATGGCTCAAATCAATGAGATAGCGGATAAATATCGTGCGATTTCTGAAGGTGGAACCGAGATTTTCCTTGTCAGTCCACAATCTGCTTCTCATACCAAAAGGTTAGCCAGGCGCTTCAACGTTCCTTTCAATTTCATCATTGATCGCGAATTAAAACTGGCCAAAATCCTGAATAACTTCCATGATAATGGCACTCCGTTTGGCATACAGGTTTTTGGCTTCGATTCTGATACGGTTTACCCTTTAGTAGTCATCCTTGATCAACATAACAAAGTGGCCTGGATTGACCAGACTGACAATTACCGCCTTCGTCCAGTACCCGGTAATTTTATCTCAGTTATCAATAATCTTAGTTTAAATCCTACATCTTGAACAACTTTCGTCTTCCCAAGTATCCTGGCATTTTTGAAATAAATACAAGGGCCTGGCTTGAATCCATGCAATCCAAATACCCGGATATCAAATTAAATGATGTTCATCCTGATATATGGAGTGAGATAAAGAACCAAGGATTTGACCTGGTTTGGTTAATGGGTGTCTGGCAAAATAATGTACACCTTGTCGATAAATACGCCTATGACGAAGGGTTATTAGATGCCTATGGAAAAGCGTTACCTGATTGGACAAAACAGGATGTTGTAGGATCTCCCTATGCTATTGATCAATATAAGCTGAATCCCTTAATTGGGAAAAAAGGGGCTTTGAGATCGGTAAAAACTGAAATGAATAATTTGGGATTGGGACTCATTCTGGATTTCGTTCCTAATCATTTTCATGCTGAGAGCCAGATTATAGAACAGGTGCCAAATGCATTTCTGAAAGGTTCTAAAGATTTACTTGAGAAAGATCCAGTAACTTACTATGAATCAGTGCATAATGCAGAATTAATACTTGCTCATGGCAAAGACCCCTACTTTGCAGCTTGGCAGGATACCGTTCAGGTAAATATCTTTCACGAAGCTGGCAGGAAATTGTTGATTAACACATTATTGGAGTTGACCAAAGTTTGCGACGGGGTAAGATGTGATATGGCCATGTTACTTATGAACGATGTATTTTCAGAAACCTGGAAACAACCTTTAGCAATTCATGAAGCCACCTCCCCAGGAAATGAATTTTGGTTTGAGGCGATTTCTGCTGTAAAAGCAGTTCGGCCTGATTTCATCTTTATTGCAGAAGCTTATTGGGACCTCGAATGGGATCTTCAACAATTGGGATTTGACTTTACCTACGATAAACGGCTAAGAGACCGATTATTGTTTAACCCCGTCCATGAAGTCAGAGATCATCTGCGGGCTACGGGTGAATTTCAGGACAAGTCAGTTCGATTCCTTGAAAATCACGATGAAGATCGTGCTTTCTCGGCATTTGGTGAGCAGAAAAGCATGGCAGCTGCCATGGTAACTTATACAGTTCCGGGAATGCGATTTGTTCATGACGGCCAATTTGAGGGTGTAAAAAACAAAGTGCCGGTTCAATTAGGCAGGTTCCCAAGGACTTTTGCTAATCAAAGATTGATCAGGTTTTATACAAAACTGTTTAAATTAATCAACTCCGAGATATTCAGGAATGGAGATTGGGGGCTTATTGAGGTTTATCCAAAAGACGATGATTCATTTAGTAATATATTGGCCTGGGAATGGCGTAATGGAAATGACCACGCTATAGTTATCATCAACTATTCCCCATTTCCAGCAAGCTGTTTTGTTAGCAAGGGCAAGCTTAACCGTTCTTTTGTCCTTGAGGCGTATCACAGTGTGATTTACAATAATGAGGTCAACATTGAATTTTAAGAATTCTCCCTCAGAATTGAAGCAAGATCGGCCGGAGAATAGTTGATCGATTTCAAAGTCTTATTATCCCCTTTCCGGTAAACGAGATATAAACCATCTTTCTCCGCATAATAACTCTCTGTGCCATCCCTTTTTGCATAATGTGCCATAGTCGCCTCGGCTTCTTCCGGCGTCTTACAGGCTTTACTCATGTTTGATCTTTGGACCTCATTGAAAAGCTCTGTAAACTTCTCACCCAGACCAAATTCCAGAACAGCACCTGATAAAACGTATTGGATATCACATAAAGCATCAGCTATCTCAACAAGATCGTTGTCGTTTATAGCTTCTTGCAGTTCTTTGACCTCTTCAGATAACAAGGCAACCCTTAACTTGCAGCGATCAGGTGAAGGTATTTGTGGGGTTTCGAGTACAGGGTGTTGGAAAGTGCGGTGGAATTCTGCTACTTGATTTAAAGCATCAATTTTATTCATTTTGTTATCCATGCCGAGGCTTTTTTAAATAAGGTGTAAATGTAAAGAGCTGGTATGAAAGAACAAAAATTAGTCTAATTTTTCCGTTCTTTGATTTTATAGCATATATCTGGTAAAAGCATCAGAATTAAAACTATAATAAAATGAAAAAAAGCAACGACAGCACCCTGAGCAAGGTCGGAGGACTCACCGCAACAGTTCTATTTGTTTTCTTTTCATCATTTCTTTTGGCCCAACCACCTCAGGTTTGGAGTTCTCCCAATAATGATCAAAATCAGAGAACATTATTGGGTACTGATCTCTCCTTTGGATATTTCTGGGGATTGGATGTCAATATGGCCATCCAGGATGATATCATGTTCATTGTGGGGGGAAAAGTAGCTTGGGTGATTAATAACTCTGTCGCCATTGGTGGCGGAGGTTATGGTTTTTTCAGCGAATATACCAATAACGGGTTTGGCCAGGATTTCTACTTCTACGGTGGATATGGTGGTATTTATATCGAGCCAATACTAGGTCCCAATTTCCCTGTACACCTCTCATTCCCCACTCTGCTGGGTGGCGGATCTCTTGAATTGGAGAATGAGCCATTCTTTTATGATGTTGAACTATTTATTGTAGCAGAGCCAGGTATGTCGCTGGAATTCAATGTTTCACGAGGAATACGATTCGGTTTTAATATCAAACACAGGTTTACCTCCAGGATCGATGCTGATGCTCTGGACGAAAAACTACTTCACGGCTGGTCTGGTGGACTAACCATGAAGTTTGGTAGTTTTTAAAAATGACAGTGAAATAGAATATCGGCTGTTAGGGTTATAGTTTCACAATATATCCTTCATTGGCTGGGACTTTTCCCTCACAAACTGCTTGATGAATCTTTGCCATTTCTGTTAATCCATCGACTTTGTTGTAGGTCAGCCACTCTTGTGTTTTTATCGCGGTCTCCATTATGAAAGCAGATGTTTTTTGATCGAAGCCGGCTGGGCCCCATTCTTTCATCCTTCTTTGGATATGTCCAGGTGCAAAAAAGAACTCACTTCTTTTAGTGATGACACCTTCTTTTGGTTTGACTGAAGCTTTATCCCAGTGAGTGATGCCGACATTAATACACCACTTCATATTGTCATCCAAAGCGGTATGGAGTGCCGCCAAGATGTCGGCATTACCTGACATATCAACGATTACCGTTGGAATACCTGAATCAATTTCAGCAACGTTATCATAGGTGAAATTTTGATCATAAAGATTCAGACTTTTGATAAAGTCAAGGTTTCTTGGAGAGGTTACCCCAATTACAGTCGGAGCTGATTTATCTGCGTTTAATGCATATGCCAGGCCAATACTGGTTTTACTGGAAGCACTTAAGACTATGATCTGTTGTGCACCATACCAGGCTTTATCCTGAAGGACGTCCCAAATACAGAATGCCGTCAAGTGTAATGGAAAAAGCATCATTCTTGCATTATCCATAGATGGGTGGTAGCCTTTCTCTGAGCTTACTCTTCGATACATATTATATCCTGCGGGTAGCTTTGTCCGGTGTGCCGTTCCATCGATAAACCGTTTCTCATTCACCCGGGTTGGTGTCATTTTTAAGTGGCTGGAAGGAGGGAAATAGCCGAAGAACCTGTCTCCTACTGGAATTTCTTCAACATTAGATTCGACGACATCTCCGAAGCCCCATACCGGAATTACGCCATAGCCATTTGCATCATCACCTTCAGCCGGAAAAAATTGCCAGTATCCTATCATATCTCCTGCAACAGCATAGGTAATATTGTTTGCAGTATATGCGAACTTATCAACTTTAACCAGAATCTCTCCTTCCTCTATAGATAATGACTCAGGTGACATTTCTGCTAGTCTGCCATTAAAAAACATGGATTTATTGACTTGGAATTGTGGATTATTCATAGCTATTTTATTAGTATTATTAATTTCTGAAACAAATTTCTGCAGATTCAGCATTGCGGGTAACAGGTTACTCTTAAGTCTATGTAAAATGGCATTATGCTTTTCATTTGTTTTGTCTGCATTTCGAATTACACTTCCAAACCCATCCAGCCGATTCTCTGTTACCCATTTTCGCAATCCTTTATCTTGAGACCATTGAAATTGGTTTTGCATCATTGCGAGCATCATTTTTAACCAGTCGGTATCATGATTTGGTAGCGGGACCACTCCACACAATTTGTTCTTCTCTTCTTCCTTAGCGTAATTTACTTCGACATGAGCAATTACAGCCGCACTAAAAACAGGCTGATATGAACGTATGGTTTGTGGCGTAATGACATTGCCACTAAAAATAGGTTTTGACTTTAACGTAACAGGAATGGCACTCGCTGAACAATCAACATGAATTATTGAAGGGTCAGTTGGAATGCTACTACCATCCTTAAAGAATATTTGATTCTCATTGATGCTTTTTACTCTACCCTTTCTGATGACATTTTTTATTTTTCTCAATTCGGCTAATTCCATTTGACTTACGGTAGCCCCATGAAACATTTGTGGGCGAATATCTTTGTCAATTCTTACCAAAACCTCTTTTTCTTCAAGGCGGTTAAACAGATCAGGTATTGAGGTTGCTTTTGCTACAGCTTCAAATTGATCTGCTTGACTACCAATTGATTTCTCAAAAAAAGCTGCAGTTGGTTGGGCAGTCTCTCGATTGATCAGCCATGCATCTCTGGATACAATCCATGTTATAAGATCAGGATCTACCCTATTTTCCAGCAACCATAAACAAGCATCAATACCTGTTTTTCCACCACCAATAATAATGAATCCTTTAGGTGGTGATGTGATTTTGGTTAAATCATTCAGAGGGATAAAATTCACACCGTCTCCTATTGAGAAATTAGGTGTATGCGTTGAGGGAACAGTTGTTTTCAGGTAGGTCGCATCTACTAATTTCTTTTTGACAACTACTTCGTATTCTTCTCCGGTAAGCATTGAGGTGAATTTGTAGTCACCTTTATATTCACACAATGGAAAATATTGTACCCTGCCTGTTGGTAGAAAAGTATCTCGCATTACTTCATCAAAATAGGCACTCACTTCTGCCCCTGAAGCTAAATCAAATAATCCCTTATTCAGTCCAACTGAATCAATACGGCCTTTGCTTAATTCTTTAGAGCTTACACCATAAAATTGGGAAGGTTGATGCAAAGTGACGAAAGGATAAGCGACATTCCAATGTCCACCTGGTTTCGCATATTTATCTACAATGATAATATTGGCATCAGTTTCAGCCAGTAATACATCAGCGAAGGCCATGCCTACTGCCCCACTTCCGACAATAAGGTAATCCGTTTCAAGTACCATTTTTCAAGATTAGAAATAAATGAATGGAGATTGGTCAGTAAATATCCGCGTTTTTTACGCAGCACAAAGAAAGGGACAAAATGGTTGGAAATAATTGATCTAGGTTAAGAAAGGTCGATAAGAATAATAATTCTCCCAAAGAGCAATGTTTAAGCCATAAGCAGAACATGGTTTTCTCAAACTAAGATTCATATCTGTTTTTCCTGGTTGGCTAATTGTTTCCGAATTCTGCTTAGCGACTCAGGTTGGATGCCAAGATAAGATGCGATTTGTTTGAGGGGTATTTTTTGCAGCAACTTGGGACTCCTTTTGATTAGATCGAGATATCGTTCTGTTGCTGACATTGTTAGCAATGCCACTTCTCTTTCTTCTTTGCGGCGGTAGATCCTCTCTGCATTCAAACGCCCTATTCGCTCCGCACTTTTATACTTATCACATAGCAAATTTAAATGATCATGGCTTATGGAAACAACTGTTAAGGGTGTTAGTGCCTGGATTGCCATTAAGGAAGGACTTTGTGTAAGGAAGGAATAATAGGCACTCACATAATCATTAGGAAACATAAATGCCACAGAGATTTCTTCTCCCTCTTTGTTGTTATAAAATCCCCGGCAAGTACCATCATAAATTACTGATAGATATTGCTCTATCTGACCATTTCTACAGAGGAACTCACCTTTATTAAAGGTCCGTTCAATTAAATATGAACGCATTTCATCCCATTCTTCTGTTGTAATTGGTGCTTGTTTTTCAAAAGCAATCTTTAGTATCTCCGTCTTATTGGTTGGCATTGGCTGTATTTCTGTCTATAGAATTTCTTGGTGTGCAGAATCAATTTTCATTTTCTGCACTTAAATTTAAGACAAAAAAACAGGGATTTGGTTTGTAAATAAGAATTCGGGAAACCTGGAAACCAGTGGCTCAAATTGCTTAAAAAAGAGAAGAAGCAATCCTTTTAGTCTTAAAAGATATCTTTATCTCCAAAACGTCAAGAATTACTCCTCCCTCGTGTCAACCTATAGACACGTGCACTTGCTTACAAAGAAATCGTTGTTTTTCCTCCAAAGTCTATATACTTATAAAGTATATCCTTGTATTTCTTTTCTTGTTGTTCGGTCAGTTTCGTTCCGTTTATCTTCAGTTCACCAGACTTGGTTGAGGTTATCTCTATCTTATCGCCCTTGTTTTGGATTAGACCATCCTTAAGCATTTCAGATTCCAGTTCTCCACGCATTTGCTCAAAGTGTTGCTCAAATTTCTCTTCAAAAAGTTCGAGTTCATCTTCTAACTCCTCAAGAATGCTTTCTGTTTGTTCGGAGATAATATCTTCGAGTCCTTCAAGACTCTTACTAATCTCTTCACCAAGACTTTCAAGTTTCTCAATTTGCTCATCACTGAAAAGCCCTTCGATCTCTTCGCCCAGATCACCAAATTTCAATTCTAGTTCTGAAGCCCATTCTTCGGCGATTTCCTCAATTCTCTCCTGGTTAAGTTCAAAATCTTTCATCCGCTTTTCTACGGTCTCAGATATTTGTTCTTCGAGGTTCCGCATCTTTTCTTCTAATTCCTTTTCAAGGTCTTCCAATTTCTCAGGCGGAATGGTATCAGTTTGAATGTTGGCTATTGAAAAAAATGGGATTTGATCAAGCTCGAGCTTACTGATTGGTGTAAAAAAACCTGCCAAAACAGGGGTCGCATCCTCGTTGACCCGGAGTTTTGTTTTGGCCTCTTTTTTTAACTCCAAAGATGGTTGAGGCGGCTCAGGAGCAACTGGCGGTTCTGGGGGTGTTGGTACCACAGGAGGCGTAGGAGCGATAGTCGGTTCTGGTGCTTCTGGCGCTTTAGGGGGTGCCGGAGCTGAAGGCGCAACAACTGGTGATGGTGGAACTGGCGGTTCTGGGGGTGTTGGTGCGATTGGTGTCTCCGGGGGTATCGAATCCGTATCCCCCATTACAAAGGCATCCTCCAAATTAAGAGATGTTTCCATAGTGTTAATCTCCTGTTCATTTCCGGTAACCGGATTAAAGGACATCAAACCGAAGCCGATTAGCACTACAACTGCAAAAATGATTTTACTGCTCATGTTGTTTTTCTTTTTTTGTGGTGTTAGCAATCGTTTAATTCTGCAAAACAGATGACTTTCCTTGCCTGTAGCAGCTATACTCAGCCCATAGGCGGAAATTTTCTTTTCTTCCAGAATTGCAAGTGCGCGTGCGTAATCAACTGGAGAACAGACAGATATTGATGCGTCATCGCAACAATTCTCGCGTTCAAGTTGAATATGGTTGGATATCCACCAGTAAACCGGGTGGTAAAAGAATATTATCTCTGCGATAGATTTCACCAGGTTGAATAAATAATCATTTCTCTTTATATGTGTTAATTCATGTACAATAATAGCCTCCACCTGCTGTGGGGATAGTCCGGAAAAGAACCCAAAAGGGAGTAATACCATAGGCTTTACGTGCCCCAAAACCGCAGGTACCTGGACAAGTCTGGAGTAAGCTACTCTAATATTTTTGTTTATGGCGAGTTTAGAGCAGAGCAGGAAGATCTGCCTTTGAAGGTCAGGTCCAACCGGGACTAATTGTTGTGTTCTCAGGCGTTTGACTTCCAATAGTCCGATAGCTAGCCTTATGGTAAATATGACCACACCAACCATCCATAAAAGGAATAATGGGACGATGAATGGTTCGAGCGTATTTCCCAGGAAGGAAAACATGCCATAACTGCTCTCCGTTTCTCCAACTGTAATCAGCATGCTCCCCTCTCCTTCTCCAAATCCGCTGAAGATGACAAGTTCTGGTCCTTTAGAGCCTTGTAACTGGTTAACAAATGTATATGCAAACCAACCAAATAAGGTCAATAAGGAAAAATGGAGCACATTATACCTTAAATGAGGTTTCGAGGGGTTAATATTTTTGATAATACACCATGTGATCAGCCCAATTATCAATCCTTGCCATAAGGCATGAACTAGCGCCCATCCCAATGCTTCTGAAACATGACTAAAGTTGAAAACTGTATCAATCATTGTCGCGGTCTTTTTCGAGTTGATCAATAAATTCCTTAATCTTCTTTAATTCATCAGGTGAAGAATTTCTGTTTCCCAAAGCTTTCATAACCAACTTCATGGCAGATCCATCAAACGCCGTGTCAAGAAGTCTGTCAACAAGACCTTGCTGGGCTTTGCTTTCAGTCAAAAGAGCGCTATAAATATGCGTCTTACCAGACTTGGCCCTTGTTAAAAACCCCTTCTTCTCTGTCATGATCTGCATCAACTTCAATGTTGTGGTGTATCCAACATCCTTAGTTTTGCTAATGATATCATGAATCTCACGAACTGTAGAAGGGCCATTGTCCCATAAAATCCGGAGGATCTCAAGTTCGCTCTCGGTTGGTTTTTTATCTTTTCGTTGCATTGAATATGTTTTACTACGAAACGTTTCGTAATGCAAGTATATACGAAAGTCTTCGTATATGCAATACCTTTAACAGTTTTTTAAGATATGGAGGTAAAAAAAACTAGGAGCTGAAATCAAGGAAAGGCTTATTTTCCCGATGGATTTGTTAAACTGAAAGATTTTTATTCATGCGTCTGTTTTTTGTTCTGTTCAGTATTCTATGCCTCTCAAGTTGTGGCTCTGGAGAATACATACCGACTATTAATCCCCCCGATGGGATTCGCGAGGGAGATGATGGCAGTTCTTACCAACTTCTCCCCTATTCAACTGATGGCAACATTCAATTTGCCAATGTACTTGATGGTGAATCAAGAGTTTTGGAAGAGGGATTAATGCATCTTGGATTAAAAGAAGGCGCATGGATAACGTATGATCATCGTTTTGGCCGAGATATGGTGCAATCGGTATATAATTATAGAGATGGGGTCAAACATGGCCCCTATTCAGTCCTTGAAGGTGGTCAAATGCAGGAGAGAGGTAGCTATTATGCTGGTCTGCAGGATGGTAAGATCACCAAATTCGATCGAGGCATATTAACTGACGAGATATTCTACAAAAACGGCCAAATGAATGGTATTGTCACACGATATTACCAGGATGGCACAGTTAAAGAGGCAGGCAATTTCGTTAACGGGCTGCGAGATGGCCTTCACAAATGGTTCAACCAGGCAGGAGAAGTCATCATTGAATACCAATACAAAGAGGGAGAACGGCTGGAATGATCTAGGCAAAACCCGACGAAACGTAAATGTTTAGATTATATAGATAAAAAATTCAATAAAAGATAATTACGTCTGAGTAAAATAAAAGACCGTCGAAGAAGATTGCCTGCCCTCCTTATTCGGCGGGGGCCGTAGGTCGGTTCCACCCCACCCTAAGATGTCAGCATGCTTAGATTAAAGTTCGCCTCGGTGCGTACACTTGACAGGAGGTCTTCGTAGGTGAGATTAGTGACCCCACCCTTCTTTTCTATTGTGGTAATGCTTATTGTTTCCAGGAATCCTCGCTTGGTGATTAAATCGGAGACCGGATCTCCTTCGCCGGCTTCTTTATGAAACTTCCTTATCCCCGGAACAGTGAAATTGCTATTCTCAGTTAACCACGCCTTGAACCAGCGCTCCCTCTTGGCCACCATAGGAGTTGTATAAAGCGTTGAGGAAGACCAGATTTGAGGATTCTTCGAGAGTGAGTGAACATGACGTGTACTACCATCCCACCTTAACTCCCATAGTCGCCATTCAGGATACCACTCAACTACAATCAGGGTGAATGGTTCGATGTTGTCGAGTTTAAAGCCAGACAGAAACTGGACTACGGAATCAGAGACAAGGGCTTCTTTTACAATCACTCCCCGGCTATGTCTATATGGCAACTCCCTATTATGTTTAATAAATGCCCCATTTAACAGAACTGCAGCGCGCACACTTTCACGGACACCAATCCATGTGCCACCGGCAAGACCATCTTTGGGGTAGAGGATATTCTTACCCTTATATACTTCAACAGTGGGTTTCAAGGCCTTTTTTCTATTGACAGCCTCATCTCGGTTTGAAGTGAGTATAAAGTTATTATCCTGCAGCGGTAGAAAAGTTACTGTGCACATGAATTGCGGTACTCTATCGTTGAGGGGGCCACGCCCATATTTTCATCAAGAACAATTTCCGGGTAGTGTGCTCTCATTCCCATTTTCACTATTGCAAGGTGGTGTAATGCGTGTTCAAAAGCATAAATGATTTCTCTACCGAGTGTTGATCCGATAGCTCCTTTTAAGTCTTGATCCTCTCGATGCATTCCCGAAAGGATAACCAATTCCTTATTGGTATCCATTTGTTCAATCTTTGGCACCATTTCCAGGAAAGAAATCTTACAGTAAACAGGATCGTTCTCGATGCGTGGATCGCGATTACGCTTATCGTAATTGACAACGCCTAGTTCAGAGGCAGTAACGAGGCATTCGAAGAAACCATGGATGTGCCTGACATGCTTCCCGACGGAACTCTGATTGAATAGAGATAGTGGAGCAGTGTAGATACTTTCATCAATAGCTTCCAGGAAGTTACAGATTTGGAGTATTATGCCCCGACTTTGGAGGATGCAATTCATTGCTATATTAGGTTTTTGCTGGACGGTATTTATTCGCTCCGGCAAGTTGCTGTTTAATAGGTTATTCCGAAATTTCGTCAAAGATACAAAAATAAGAATCCAAGGGAATATTATTTCCTATTGCCAGAATTGAATCTATTTTTGTTTAAGTTTTGTCCAAATTTGACAATTTAAAACACCCTAAAAATGAAACGTTATTTATTCGCACTTTTTCCCTTAATTTTAGCAGGGTGCAATCAAGGAAATATGGACACAAAAGAGCTCGATATCCAGGGACATAGAGGATGCAGAGGGTTGTTGCCTGAGAATACTATCCCTTCATTTATTCATGCCGTGGAGCTCGGTGTAAATACACTCGAATTGGACATTGCTATTACAGCGGATAATCATGTCGTTATTTCTCATGAGCCTTGGATGTCTTCCACGATCTGTTCACACCCTGATGGCACACCAGTGTTCGAAGAGGAAGTAGATTCTACAAATATTTTCAAAATGACGCTTGAAGAGGTTCAGGCCTATGACTGTGGTCTGCGAGGACATCCAGATTATCCAGGTCAAAAGTCAATTGCTGCTACAAAGCCCTCTCTGAAAGAAGCCGTAAAAGCTGTAGAAGGATACCTGGCTGAGAATAATTTGCCACCCGTTTTTTACAATATCGAGACCAAATCAAGACCATCATGGGATTCAATCTTTACACCTGGTCCTGAAGAAATGACTCGCCTACTCTATAGTACGGTATCCGAACTAGGCATAATTGACAAGGTCATTATTCAGTCGTTTGATCCCAGAACCCTTGAAGTGCTTAGGATCATTGACGAGAACATAAAAACTGCTTTCCTTGTTTCAAATAATGAATCGTTAGAATCAAATTTGGCATTGCTGAGCTTTTTACCCGACATCTACAGTCCCAACTACGTGCTCACAGGTGGTGATGAAATAGCTTTAGCCCAAGAAAAAGGCATGCAAGTTATTCCCTGGACGATCAATAAAATGGAGGATATGCAGCAATACATTGAATTAGGTGTAGACGGAATAATAACAGACTATCCAGACGTGTTGATCAAACTACTAAAACGAGAATAACAATGCCAAATATGTAACTCAAGCGACGAATTTTAAAAGGCGTTTAAATTAAGTTTACATCCATGTTTAGGTTGCTAATCTCAAGTGTGTTCTTTTTTACCTCATTGATAATGAGTGGCCAACCCGGGTCCTTCAACTTCCAGATGACCGGAGACAGCGTAATTACCGGTTCGTTAGATGAGACTCTCTTTGCTTACGCAGAATTATCCAATGATTCCCCTTTTCAAATCCAGCTTCTGATGATCCGAGAGGTGAATGAGATGCCCAAAGGTTGGGGCTCTGCTATTTGTACAGATGTATGTCAAGCCCCTGAAGTGGATACGGCTCTACAGGTTTTGCAACCGAATACCACCCAGGAATTTATCATGTATTTTTATACCAATGAATCTCCAAATACAGGATTAACCCGTATGAAATTTATAAATCTGGCTGATCCTTCAAACGTGTTTTTTCAAGAATTCAGGGGCATTACCTCAACTTCAACATCTGTTGCAGAAACACAGAATAACGATAATTTCACAGTTGGCCCTAATCCCTTATCTACGGAAACGACATTTCGGTTCTCCGATGCACCTAATTCGAAACTTGCTGAAGCTTACCTTGTAGTTTATAGTGTTACCGGAAATGAGATTCTAAGAATTGAGGTAAGCGGTAAAAAAGAAGTGCACCTCAAAAGGAATGGCCTTCCTTCCGGCCCCTATTTCTTCAAGGTATTCAATAAGACCAAGGTTTTACACTATGGTAAATTGTTAGTTCAATAAATTCAAATCACAATGATTAGATTGTTTACTTTTATCGGCTTGATTATTTTAAGTCTGCCAGCTTATGCCCAATTCAGCTATGACCTTTGGACTACAAATTACAGGACAGGGCTACCAGGAGAAACCCTGATTATCCTGGGTGACTTGGTTAATAACAGTGGCGAAGACATTACTATCCATATTACCAGGACAGAAGAGAATGTGCCAGGTGATTGGGAAACTGCGATGTGTACTGATGTTTGCCAGATTCCATCAATAAGCCAGGTAAACTACACTTTGCTCTGGGGCGAATATCAGACTTACTCGATGTATTTTTATACCTCACCTCTAAATGAAGGGTCAGGCGACGTTACCATTAGAATGGTCAACTTGGCCGATACAACAAATGTTATTACGCAGGAATTTTTCGCCTCTACAGAAACCGCAGTTTCGAACAGCCAGGTAACTGATTTAGGGAATCAGGTGATGGTCTTCCCTACCCTCGTTAATGATGTCATCAACTTTAAACTGCCTCCAACGCTTTTTATTCGGTCAGAAGACCTTCGACTAAACATTTTTAATGCTTCAGGAAACCTGGTGCATTCCACATTTGTAACCAATGAGTTGACTCAAATTTCCAGAGATAATCTTTCTACTGGTACTTATTTCTTCAGCCTTCAGGATGAATCAGGAGTAATCAAATCAGGAAAACTCATGTTTCAATAACTCCATTCCTTACAAAGCCGGTTTAACAGCAAGGCAAAAATTGTTAAATTTGCCGCCAATCGCACCATAAAAGCGATGTTTCATATTCATTAAACTGGAAATTCATGGCAGGACATAATAAATGGTCTAAGATCAAGCGGAAGAAAGGAGCAGCAGACGCCAAACGTTCTAAGGCATTCTCACGTATTATTAAAGAAATTACCATTGCAGTAAAGGAAGGTGGCAGTGGTGATCCTGATTACAACCCTCGTCTCAGGCTGGCTATTGCCAATGCGAAAGGGGTAAATATGCCAAAAGACAACGTTGAGAGAGCCATCAAGAAAGCCACAGAGAAGGGCTCTGCAGACATGTCTCAGCCAACGTTCGAAGGATATGCTCCTGGTGGTGTTGCTGTATTTGTAGAATGTACAACAGATAACAACAACCGTACTGTAGCCAACGTGAGGGCGATATTCAACAAAAAGAACGGCAACCTGTCAACGAGCGGATCTGTAGATTTCATGTTTGAACGCAAAGGTATTTTTATTGTACCCAAAGGAGAATTGGATCCTGATGAATTTGAACTGGAATTAATCGATGGAGGTGCAGAAGAGTTGGATTATGAAGAAGAAACCGATGAATTCACCATTACCGTCGCTTTTGAAGATTTTGGTAATATGCTGAAGAAACTTGAAGAATTAAGTGTTGAGCCCAAAAGCGCTAATCTAGAAAGAATTCCTTTGAACACTACCGCCCTGGGGGTTGATGACGCAAAGAAAGCATTGAGACTTATTGAAGCCCTTGAAGAAGACGATGACGTTGATAACGTATTTCACAATCTCGAGATGACAGACGAGTTGATGGCAGCTTTGGAAGCAGAATAATCCTTATTTTTCATTAAAACCATACGCCATGAGAATCTTGCTTATAACTCTGTTATTTGCATTGGTTTTGTTTGCATGCAAACAAAACAACACCCTTACCCCTTCCGATTACAACATTAAAAAAAGCCTGGTAGCAGAAAATGGGATGGTCGTATCCGCCCACCCTCTGGCATCAGAGGTCGGAGGTGATATCCTGAAACAGGGAGGTAATGCCATTGATGCAGCTATTGCAGTCCAATTGGCACTTGCAGTAGTCTATCCAGGTGCTGGAAATATTGGCGGTGGTGGCTTCATGGTCTTGCGTTCAAAAGATGGTGAAGTCAGAACACTCGATTATCGGGAGAAGGCACCTTCCCAAGCACATCGAGACATGTATTTGGATTCTTTGGGAAATGCAGACGCTAAGCTAAGCACCCTTGGCCACCTTGCAGCTGGAGTACCAGGTACCGTCGATGGTCTTTTTGAAGCCCATAAGGAGTATGGAAAACTGGATTTTGAATCCTTAATACAGCCAGCCATTGACCTTGCCAGGAATGGTTTTAAAGTTACCCAAATTGGTGCAGACCGATTAAACTCAAAAAGAGAGGACTTTTTGGGGGTAAGGAGTTACGACCATGCATTTCTTGACCATTCACCATGGGAAGATGGACATTTATTAATACAGAAAGAACTTGCAATGACCCTGGAGCGGATCAGAGATCATGGAAGAGATGGATTCTATAAAGGTAAGACTGCTGATATGATTGTTGAAGAGATGAAATTCGGGGGTGGTATCATTAGTCATGCTGACCTTGAGAACTATAAAGCGCAATGGCGACAGCCGATCGAGATTAACTACGATGAATATACACTATACTCCATGCCTCCTCCATCTTCAGGAGGAATCGCATTATTCCAGATGCTGGAGATGATTGAGCCTTTCGATTTGCATGACATGGAATTTCATAGTCCGGAGAGTGTTCATATTATTGCAGAAGCCCAGCGGCGTGCTTTTGCCGACAGGGCTGTTCACCTTGGTGATAGTGATTTCTACAATGTACCTATTGACCTTATTACCAGCCCCAATTACCTGGCCTCGAAGATGGCGGATTTCTCAACAGATAGCGCAACAGTGAGCACCAGTATTGAGGCAGCCAAGTTAATTCCGGTTGAGAGTAATGAAACCACGCATCTTTCAGTTGTAGATTTAGAAGGGAATGCGGTGGCAGTAACCACTACGCTAAATTCCACTTTTGGATGTAAAGTAGTGGTTAAAGGGGCTGGGTTCGTTCTTAATAACGAAATGGATGATTTCAGTGCCAAACCTGGTGTGCCTAACCAATTTGGGCTTATAGGAGGAGAGGCCAATTCTATTGCCCCTGGCAAAAGGATGCTGAGTTCGATGACTCCTACCGTTGTTACTAAAGATGATGAGCTGTTTTTGGTGGTAGGTACTCCCGGAGGCTCCCGTATCATCACCACAGTATTCAATGTGTTCGTGAATATTGCCGAATACGATTTATCCGTTTATGATGCCGTACAGGCAAAACGATTACACCATCAATGGCTACCTGATCAGCTCACGTTAGAAGAAGGAAAATGGGATGCTGCGACTGTTCAGGCACTTGAGACCCTGGGGCATAAGATAAAATGGCGACTCCCAAAAGACTTTTGTAGAGTAAACGCAATTATGGTAAATCCGGATGGCAAACTTGAAGGAGCTGGAGATGAGCGTTCAGATGAAACTGTTGTAGGCCATTAACGATTTCCGAATTTCATTGTTTACATTCAAAATAACAAATGATGAATTCTTTAGTAACCATAAGCTTTTTTATTGAAGTGGCCATTTTTCTTGGGGCCGTTTACCTGTATTTATATTCCGCAGGGATACTCAATATGAAGAAGTTTCGCAGTCCAAAAGATGCAGAAGCTTTTCGCAAAGAAACCGGGGGATGGCTAAGGCCACTTTCTCTGGCGCTTGCCGCAATCATGTTTTTCAACCTTGTTATGCGCTTTATGGGCTGATCCACTAAAGTTCTGCTTTTCAGTCAGATCATTTCCTCACACAATATTTTATTATTCCGCAGGTTGTGTTTTACGAATTGATTTAATACCTTAAGTCGCATTCATTATCGATAACAATTGACCTTATGAAAACAAAATATTTTGCAATACTTAGTCTAACTCTACTTTTCTCGATTAAAGTAGCCGTTAGCCAGGATACATTAGCGGTTAAAGATCCCGTCGTTGAAGCCAACAACAAGATGCTTGAGACCTATGCTAGCTTTTTTGGCAAAACCATTGGAGAAAAAGTGCCTGAAAACAATACCAATACTTTCGTAGACCCAGATGCAGATTATATAATTGAGGATAATTTTATCGTTCAGTTGGGAGCATTCAAGAAACCTAACTCCAATAAATTGGACAAGATGCGGCTTTACGGTACAGTTTTTACAGAAGCAAAAGGTAATCTTACCGTTTACAAATTGGGCTTTTTCCAAACTCAGGAGAAGGCAGATGAGCTTAAAGCTATCGCAGAAAATGAGGGATTCAAAGGTGCTTTTGTAAATAGTATTAAAGTCAGAAAGCCTAAACCTAAGGTTGAAGTTCCTCCGCCAGCAACAAAGATCGATTCTTTGGATCAAAAAATAGATTCGCTGCAGCAAAAGCCGAAATTCGATACGCCTGAAATAACCGCTTATTTCAAAGAAGCAATTAAAGAGGATCTCGTCACTATAAAGAATGATTTTGCTGAAACAGGCAGGCACCGGATTACAAAAATTATCCGGTTACTAAAGGTTCCTTTGAATAAGGTTGAGAAACAACGATTAGCTGCTGATCCAGACTTATTCTATCCGGAACAAAGTACTTTAGGAAAAGTATACCGATACCGGAGTGTAGCTTCCATCCCCTTTAAATCATCCTTTGCAAAAATCCGAGATGTCGGACCAGTTTTTGAGGCTAATGTAGTAGACCTTGGCTATTCGAAGGATGGATACGAAAAATCATTGCAGGATGAATTAATGACAGCCATTGAAGATCTCAAAGCAATGATGCAAACAAACGATGACAAGGGCTTGAATGTTAATGAGATATTTGACAAGGCCCTTTACCTGGAAACTCTCATAAATAAACTCTAAATATTTTGACAGTGATCGAGACCCTGCTATCATTTATGGCCTATGTTGGAGGGATAATAAGCTTCGGCATCCTCGGGATTTTGGTTTTGGTTGTCAGCGTCTTATATCCGCCATTGTACTTTCCTGCCTGTAAGAAAGCTTGTCAGATCATCTTATTTTGTGCAGGTGCTAAGGTTGACATGCCCCACCCCTTCCCTAAAGTCGGTGGCCCATTCATCCTGATGTTTAATCACACCAGTTTCATCGAAGTTTTTTTATTGCCCGCTATTATTGAAGGAAATTTTTCAGCTGTCACTAAGGAGGAAAACGGCAGGGTGCCATTATTCGGATTGATCATAAAACAACTAAGAGTAGTTTTTATTGACAGGAGCAGTAAACGAAAAGCTATTGAATCAGTTAATTCTGCCAAAGAAAAGATTGACTCAGGTTATCACCTGATCTATTCTCCTGAAGGCACTAGAAGCCTTTCCGGTCAATTATATCCTTTAAAAAAGGGAGGTTTTCACCTCGCCATAGGCTGCAAAGCCCCAATTCTTGTAATTGGTTTCGAAGGTGCTTACCAATACAAGCCGAAAAACAGGTGGAGAATCCGCCCTGGTGTCATTAAGGTTCGGTATAGTGATCCTATTCCAACCGAAGGCTATTCTTCCGACAATCTTGCTGAATTAAAGGATCTGGTTGAAAGTGAGCTAAAAAGACTTAGCGGTCAATCATCCGACTTGGCCATTAGTCTGTAAAGCGCAGGCACCACAAACAAAATCAGGAATGTGGACGTCATTAAACCACCAATGATCGTCCATCCCATGGGCGCCCATAATGTTCCACCTCTCAAGGTCAAAGGCAGCAACCCGCCGATGGTAGTTAAAGAGGTCAACACAATAGGAATGAACCTGACTTTACCAGCTTCGACAATGGCAACGGTATCCTTAACCCCTTCCCTTCTTGCCTGGTTTGCAAAATCTACAAGGATAATAGAATCATTAACGACTATGCCTATCAAACTGGTAAGCCCGATAAACGCTGTAAAAGAAATTGTGGACCCTGTCACGTACAAAGCTAGTAATGACCCTATTGCTGCGAATGGCATTGCTGAGAAGATAACGAAGGGCTGTATGAATGACCTGAATTGAAGTACCAAAACAGCAAATATGCTGATTATGGCAAAAATGGCAGCTCGACCAATACCCCGTAAGGCCCTAAACATACTTTCTACTTCTCCGGAAACCGTAAACCGGTAACCTGGAGGGAATTCCATAGCCCTAACTAACTCTTCAACTTCTGCGGTGACACCATTGACATTATATCCTTCTTCTACATCAGCAGTAACTGTAATTGATCGCTCAAGGTTATAATGATGGATAAACTGAGGTTTCGATTCAAATTCAAAACTAGCAATCTGACTTAATGGAAGAATTGCCCCTCCTAATGATTGGACATAAACCGAGTTAAAATCATTCATCTTAAAATTTCCACCTTTTGCAATACTGACCGTAACATCGTAAGAATTTCCGTCAGGATCGGAATAATCTGTAATACTAAGGCCTGAAATCGCCGTCCTTAGTACTCGATTAACTTCATCCATGGTTACACCCATGGCAGCGGCTCTTTCTTTGTTGACTACTACCTTCAAGTCTGTTCTTGAAGCTTCCAGAGGATTATGCGTGTTATAAATACCATCTACGATCTCCATTTTATTTTTGACTTCATCCCCGAGTCGCTTTAAGACTTCCATATCCTTCCCAATAATTCTAAACGCTACCGGAGCTGCCAAAGGGGCTCCCTGTTCAAACTCCTTTACCTCTACCCTTGCACCTGGCACATTTTTGAATTCAGACCGGAGTCGTCTTACTATTTCAGAATAAGAATCCGGATCATAATCTTTCAGGTTTACCAGTATTTGACCAAGGTTTTCTGCCCTGGTAACTGGAAACATATTGTAATAAATCTTAGGGTTTTGCCTTCCTGCACTACTAGCATAGCCAGAGATCAAATCCTCCTGTTGGAGTTGTTCTTCAATTTGTAAGACAATAGCATCAGTGCGCTCAAGATCAGTACCAGAAGGTGTATTCACATTGATCAAAAACGTGGGCTTTTCAGCTTTTGGAAAGAAACTAAGACCGATAATCGGAATTAGGTATACGCTCCCTACGAAAAGAATTATGGCAAAAAGAATCGTGGTTTTGGGAAACTCCAGCACCTTTTTCAGCATGCCTGCATAGTTCTTATCAATAAAGCTCGATAAAGCTTTTTGCAGAACGGTCTTCTTTCGGTTTTCTCCGGTTTTAAAAAACTTTGAAGCCAGAAATGGGGTAAAAGCAAGCGCCACTAATAATGATGCTGCGACGGTAAAAATCACAGTTACAGGCATGCTTTTCAAAAAATCACCACTGGCATCCTGAACACTTAAAAGTGGCGCAAAGGCAAAAATGGTCGTCAATGTCGCTGTGGTTATTGGCCAACCGACCTGTGTGGCACCTTTTATGGCAGCCATTACAGGGTTTTCACCCAATTCTATATAGCGGTCTACATTTTCGACAACTACAATAGCGTTATCAACCAGCAATCCCAGTGCTACAATCAAACCGGCAATACTAATCTGCTGAATCCCGAACCCCGCTAAATCAACAAACCCAAGACCGATTATTATAGATACCGGAATTGCCAACAGAATTAAAACTGATGGCCGAAAACCTACCATGAGCAAAATAACCACTCCAACCAGTAACATTCCCTGAAGCAGATTGAGGAAAAAATCGTTGACCCTTAACCGGACGCTATCCGTCTGATCAAAAGCCAAACTCAACTCAATACCATCCGGTAACATTTCCTGGATATCTTCGTTAATCGCTTTTACTGATTTGTCAATATCGAAAATATTGGTACTTGCTTTTTGCTCAGCAACCACAAATACAGCCGGCTTTCCGTTAAATCGATGTCTGAAATACTCCTCCTTTACTCCAAACTCAACTTCTGCAATATCCTTCAAATAGATTATCCTGCCATTTATCGAATGGACGATAGTATTCTCAATGTCCAGCAGACTTGAGAAAGTAGAATTGACACTTACATTAAAATCCCGCGTACCGAAATTTACATTTCCACTGGGTAAGGACTCGTTTGCCTGTACCACCGACCCTATAACCTGGTTCAATGGCAGTTTCATCTGTGCCATCTTCTCCATGTTCAAGTCGATCTTTACTTCTTTTTCAGGAATTCCCGAAGTGTTTACTGTTCTGATGCCAGGCACCAGCTCGATCCGTTCTTTTAGTAATTCAGCGAATGTCTCTATTTCGTCAAAAGAAGTTGAATCAGCCGTAAAAGCAAATTGATAGATATTGACATCTTCCGCAGAGAAAGCATTGATTTCGAATTCGATGATGGATTCAGGAAGTGTCTGTTTTACAGCGCTTAATTCCTGGGTAACTTCCTGTAGTTTTTGGTCAAAATCTATCCCATACTGATAGCGCAATCCGATATTAGCCGCATTTTCATAAGCTGAACCACTGACTTCTTCAATATCATCAATTTTCCTGATGGCATCTTCAAGAGGCTGTAGCACTTCTTTTTCAACTTTTTCTGCCGAAGCTCCAGGATAAATTACGGTAATCAAAGCACCAGGAGAAGTGAAAGCCGGATCCTCTGATCGTGGCATTGTCAAAACAGAAAAAACACCCCCAAGTACAAACATAGACAGTACAAGAAGCGTAAACCGATAATTTTCTATGGCAAGCTTGGGAATGATCATTTTTACTCGGTTTTCACCAATACTTTTGTTCCTGTAAAGAGATATTCAACACCGAGTGTTACAACTTGATCCATATCAGGTGGATGACCACTAATAATCACATCCTCCCCTTCAATATCAAGGATCGAGACTTTAATTTTACGTGCATAATCGTTTTCATCTACTGAGAATACAAACCCACTCTTTCCATTGGCTTCGATAAGTGCCTGAGCAGGAATAGCATGCAATGAGTTAAGACTTTCAGGAAGAATGGTAACACTTCCAATAAAGCCGGGAAGCAATTTTTTCGCTTCTGTTTCAACTTCAATAGAGACATCAAAGGTGGCAGACTCAGGATTAATCACAGGAGAAATCTCAATTACCTTACCGGAAAATTCAAAATCGGGGTAGGCAAAAAACCTGACTTTTGCTTCATTATTTTCTGCAACATTCACAACATCTGATTCCGTAAGTCCAGCCTTTAGAATGGCTCTTTCCTTACTGGAGGAAAAAATGAGCACCGGCATACCTGGTCCTGTCATCTCATTAGGTTCTGCCAGCCTACTTAATATTTTACCTTCATGGGGAGCGAAGATCGTAGAATGCTCGTAGTTAAAGTTGGCGATCTTGTCATTGCTTTTTGCCATAGACAACGCCTCATTCGCCAATTCAAATTCTCTTTCCGCGAGATCATAAGCGGTTTGGGTATTATTCAAATCATCTTCAATAATTACAGAATCGCGGAAAAGGGCATTAGCAGACTCTAAATCTCTTTTTGATTTCTCCAATGCCAGTGTGGCTCTTTCAATGTTGATTGATGCTTGCTGTTTAGCTGACTCTGATTGTTTTAGTCTCTGTTCGATTTCAGTAAGATCCAGCTTAGCTAAAGGTTGTCCTTTTTTCACTTTATCTCCTTCTGAGACGTAAATAGCTTTGATTAAGCCTCCTGTTTTAAATGAAAGCTTAACGAGGTCATCTGGCTCAAGAACACCACTAGCCTTAATACCCGGAGCATGTTCTATAAGTTTAACAGGAGCAAGCTGGACAGCAACCCTTGCTTCTTCTTTAGCCAAATCCGGGGACTTAGGGCGACAGGCAAAACAAAACACGAAACAAAGCAAAAACAGGTAACCGTTATTTTTCATATTCATATTACATTCCAATAACCCTTTGAAAATCTGCCCATTGGATAAGATGCTCATATTTCCTGATAACCAGGGATTTCGAAGATCTGGTCAACAGGTTTCTGCCATCCAACCATTCGAGTAAGGTGCTTTTTTCATTCCTGTAAAGAGCTTCTACTATATCAAATCCTCGGCTGGCAGCTTCATATTCACTTTGAGCGGCTTCCATCTTCTTCCTAGATGTTTTTAGTGCATTGTGCTGCCTCATAACTTCGAGTCTTATTTGATTCGTGACTTCTTCCTTTTGCACTGTGCGTCTCTCGATCTCCACCTGGGCTTCCTGGACTCTGGCATTTTGCCTCAATCCTGAAAATATATTCCATCTGAACACAAGGGACCCAATAAAGAAATCATCATCAGCACCAAAGCTATATTTTTCGCCCTGTATCCCATAGTCAACTACAGCAGATAATGTGGGCCACTTTCTAGAAACTTCAAGTTTCCTTTGCTCTTTTGCCGTACTAATCCCCAGGTTGAGTTGATTGACTTCCTCCCTTTTATTAATGGCAGACTCAAGGTAATCCTCAATATTAGCAATTTCGAGTAGGTCAATATTCTTGTTTGCATCGACCTCAATCTCTTCATTGAGAGATCTGTTCAGCAGAAAATTAAAATAAGCTTTCGCAATGGCAATATTACCTTCAACTTCGGCTAGTTCAGCTTCCAGTTTACTTTTTTCTGCTTCTATTCTATAAACCGGGTAACTGGTTGACTTTTTTAGTTTCAAGATTTTTCTGGCATTTTCAAGATGGTTGTCCACCAGTTTTAGTGCATCCTCGACTACAGTCTCGACCTCGATGGCTATCAGATATTGGTAATAGGCTGTTTTTATCTGTGCAACAAGTTCACGCTCATAAACGTCTCGCTGGGAAGCCATAAGCTCAGAAAAGTTATCAGCAATTCTTTTCCGGATGATAAATTCTGGTTGAAAAACAGGTTGGTAAAGCCGCAATTTGGTTTCCTGATCCGTTTCCCTAAGGAAGTTAATCTCATCATTAGGCACAAATTCAGGGAATCGAGTGTCTGGAATGTCAATTGGACCAGGAATGTTTTCAGCTGCGTCCAATAAGGCGTTAAGGCTTTGGTAAACAGGGTTTACCAGGTCTCCCACCGGGATTTCCTCAGAGCGGCCTCCCCTTGCTACGGAGTATCTGGCTTCTAAAGACAATGCCGGATACATAAGACTTCGTGCCTGGCGGACTGTTTGCAGGCTTTTCTCAAACTCAAAGTTTTTTTGCTTCAATGCCAGATTGTTAAGGAGTCCTTCCTCAATGTATGATTCCAGCAAACTGTTGGATTCTTGTTGTGCAGAGACCTTGAAGGATAAAGTAAGCAGGATACAGAAAATTGGCCAATAAAGGCCATGAGTAAGCCTCATGTCTGGTTTTATTTGCAAATTTAGAATATGTGCCTGAAAAACAATTTTTTCCATGTATAATAATGGTATAAGATTGCATTAGTTGAATTCAAAGAAAAATAATTGTCAAAATGTCAATAAAGTATTATACTTGCGGTCATAGTAACTATGAAATATCCATTCTATGAAAATCATCATTAACCTTTTGCTTGTACTTGTTATCGGAGCTCTGATTTACTTTGTTGCTGATGGCATCTACGAACCCATCCAATTCAAGGCTGAAAAAGACAGACGTGTCGATGCTGTTGTAGACCAATTAAAGAAAGTCAGAACTGCTCAATTGGCTTTCAGAGGTATCACCGGAAAATTTGCTCATGACTTTGACACCCTCAAAGAAGTGTTACACAACGATTCCTTTGAGATCATTCGTGTTTTCGGAAATCCGGATGACGACGAAGATGGCGAAGAAGTCATCTACGAAACCATACTGGTTAGTGCAAAAGACTCCATTAACAAGTTAGGACTTGACCTCGACTCCATTAAGCTGATTCCGTTTGGAGGAGGTAAAGCATTTGATGTTAAGGCAGAAGTAATTGAGTACCAAAGTACAAAAGTACCTGTAGTAGAAGTAAGAGCAGCATTTAAGGATTTTATGGGAGAATATGCAAATCCCGTTTATAAGCGGTATGATAACTCATATAATCCCGATGATCCTACCGAACCAAAGTATTTTTTGAAGTTCGGGGATATGAATAGACCATCAACATCTGGCAGTTGGGACAATTAAAAAGGAATATAGTAGAAGATTCATTTAGTTTAAATTCTACTGCTTCATACGACCTGTCCATTCTAGTAGGAGTGGACAGGTTTTTTTATTTGGTGAATGACGATCAAAACCGGGTTTTGGCTTTGAGACAATATAATTTTGCTAATAAGGGAAGTTTTGTATTATTAAAATCACCACTTAAATTGACCCTGGTAAACGATAAATTGCTAGGTCAGGGTTATCGAAAAACCAGAGTTGGATTATTTTCAAAGCGCTCAGCATTAATTCCTGAATCATTGTTTGAAACAGGAAAAGAACAAATTTACCTTACCAACACCTCCCCCGCCGAAGATGTAGAAAAAGTTTTTAACGACAAGGTTGAAGGTCAAGGGGTAAGAAATGTTTATGCCTTTAACAGGGAAATATGGCAGTTATTAAACACTTATTTCCCCAAAGCAGTATTTTATCATGCCTCCACCCCTTTAATCGGGACAACTGGTAAACTGCCACTTTTCCAAGAAGGCAGTCACCTTCTGGTAAACGTGATTGGGCAGGATATGCAAATCATTCACTTTGATAAAGGAAAAATAATATTCCATAATACATTTACCTATCAAACCACCAATGATTTTGTGTACTATGTCATGCTGGTTATTGATCAGTTAGGATTAAGGGCTGAAAAGATTTCAACGAGTCTGTCAGGTGAATTAATGGAGGCGTCTGAGATCTTTGAACAGATCACACGTTATATTCGCCATGTAAATTTTGTAAACCGACCATCTTTCCTCAGATATTCTTCGAATTTTGATAATTTGCCTGAACATCTCTTCTTCGATCTTTACAGCTTAAAGTTATGCGGATAATTTCCGGAAAATTCAAAGGTCGTCGTTTCTATCCTCCAGCTAAGAACTGGCCTACAAGACCAACCACAGATTTTGCCAAAGAAGGTCTATTCAACATCCTGCGGAACCAATTCGAGTTTGATGAAATAAAGGTTCTGGATCTTTTTTGTGGCACAGGGAACCATAGCTATGAATTTATCTCTAGAGGTTGTACTGATGTTACCTGTGTAGACAAGTTTAAAGGATGTATTGCATTTATTAAAGAGATTGCAGACAAACTAGAAATTGAAAAGGAACTTCGAGTCGTCAGAGCTGATGTGTTCAAATTCATTGCAAGTGTAAGAGATACCTACGATTACATCTTTGCAGGCCCACCTTATGGTTTAGCTAATATGGATAGTATTCCCGACCTTATCTTTGAACATAGTCTCATCAAGTCCGGTGGATGGTTTGTTATGGAGCATAACCCAAACCACGATTATTCAGGTCATCCCAATTTTGTTGAGGCCCGTCATTACGGGAAAACGATTTTTTCTATTTTTACTCCAACCGCTTTAAATTCTGAAAATGAGTGAACGATTAGCAGTTTTTCCCGGTTCATTTGACCCGATTACTATTGGTCATGTCAAAATTGTAAAACGTGCATTACCGATATTTGACAAGGTAATTGTTGCCATCGGTCAAAACTCTGCCAAAAAATACCTCTTCTCCCTCCAGCAAAGACTTGACTGGCTTGAAGATACATTTAAAGATGAACCAAAAGTGGAAGTAAGATATTATGAAAATCTGACCGCTCATTTCTGTAATGAGGTTGGGGCCAGGTATTTGTTAAGAGGATTAAGAAATGCTTCTGATTTCGACTATGAGAAAACGATTTCACAGCTCAACACCATTGTTGGAGATGGCATAGAAACAGTATTCTTTATCAGCGAACCCGCATACTCACATATCAGTTCCACCATTGTGAGAGAGATCATAAAAGGAGGCGGAGACGCCAGTCCTTTCCTTCCTTCTGCTATTAAACTCTGACTGCGCATTTAATTGGCTGTTTTCGCATTGTTTATCCCTGCATTTCCGGTATATTTGCAGGCAAAAATTAATGCGCTATGTCAACAGGATTTTTTAATGTCCCAATTCCAAAAAATGAACCTGTCCTGAGCTATGCTCCAGGTTCAAAAGAGCGTGCTGAACTTAAAGCTGCTTTAAAAGAAATGAAGGCCACTTCAATGGATGTACCTATGTACATTGGTGGCAAAGAGGTTAGAACAGACAACTTGGTCAGCATACACCCGCCACATGAAATTGCTCATACCCTTGGGCATTATCATAAAGGTGATGCATCTCACGTTCACCTGGCTATTGAAGCTGCTCTTTCAGCCAGAGCCGAATGGGAAGATATGCCATGGCAAGAAAGAGCAGCCATATTTCTAAAATGCGCTGATCTCCTTGCCGGACCCTATCGAGCAAAAATGAATGCTGCCACAATGTTAGGCCAGTCAAAGAATGCTTTCCAGGCTGAGATAGATGCTGCTTGTGAGTTGATCGACTTTTTCAGGTTTAATGTACAATACATGACCCAGATCTACGCAGAGCAGCCAGAAAGTGCTCCCGGAATATGGAACAGGCTGGAATACCGTGGGTTAGAAGGTTTCATTTTTGCACTTTCGCCATTTAATTTCACCTCCATTGCCGGTAATCTTGCTGCAGCTCCTGCTATGCTTGGCAACGCCATTGTTTGGAAACCTGCTGAAACACAGATTTATTCCGCCAAAGTAATCATGGATATTTATAGAGAAGCCGGGGTACCAGATGGCGTTGTTAACCTCATCTTTGTGAATGGCCCTGTGGCTGGTGACGTAATTTTCAACCATCCGGATTTTGCCGGATTACACTTTACTGGTGGCACCAATACATTCCAGTTTATGTGGCAAACCATTGGTGAAAATATCAGGAAATACAAGTCTTATCCAAGGGTTGTCGGTGAAACCGGAGGAAAAGATTTTGTTTTAGCACATCCTTCCGCTGATATACAAGCTGTAATCACAGCATTGTCAAGAGGCGCTTTTGAATTCCAGGGACAAAAGTGCTCAGCTGCATCAAGGGCTTATATACCGCAAAGTATGTGGCCAGAGGTTAAAGCAGGGCTTGAAAATGACCTTGGAAGTATGAAAATGGGTACCCCTGAGGATTTTACCAATTTCATTAATGCTGTTATTGATGAAAGAGCCTTTAACAACATAACTGGTTACATTGACAATGCGAAGAAAGATGATAATGTTGAGGTAATAATTGGTGGTAATTACGACAACTCAGTCGGTTATTTTATTGAGCCTACCGTTTTATTGGCAAAAGATCCCAAATATACTACCATGTGTGAAGAGATTTTTGGACCTGTTTTGACCATTTATGTTTATGAAGATGCGGATTATGATGCAACAGTAAAGGTACTCGATGAGACCTCACCGTATGCATTGACGGGGGCCATCTTTTCGCAGGACAGAACAGTAATTGCAAAAACCACAAAAGCTTTAAGGCATTCGGCCGGAAACTTCTACATCAATGACAAACCAACTGGTGCAGTAGTCGGACAACAGCCATTTGGAGGAGCAAGAGCCTCAGGAACAAATGATAAAGCTGGTTCAGTATTAAACTTATATCGTTGGCTTTCTCCAAGGACCATTAAAGAAAATTTCAATCCTCCGAAGGACTACAGATATCCGTTTCTTGACGAAGCTTAAACAAATATATTGAGAGGGAGGAACCACAAGGTACCTCTCTCCTCTTTCCACAAATTTATTCAATGAGAATTGCAGGATACATTGAACACCCTGATTGTAAGATCACGGTATTCAAAACTGGAACCAGATACGCCATCAAGGTAGAAACTGGTCTTTATGAGCAAACATTTAAGCTAAGGGAACACGTAGGTATCGAAACTTTTGATGATGTAAAGCCACTAGTAACAGAGCCCTTCATTCAATCCTGCATGGTTAGATTCAACGACATGCACCAGGATCTTACAAGTTCTATATCTTCATTTCTTGAAACTGATGAGGACGAATTTGAAGAAATCATATAGTAAAGTGATGGATTATAGCATAAAAGACATCTTTTTGGCCGGGTATGTTTCCGCACAGGCTGGCACCTATTTCAACCAGGTCATTATGGTAACAGAATTGGCAGAATACGATGATGAGAATGTAATAGAAGAATATGCTTCACTATTTAAGAAAGTTAAGGAATCGGGTAAGCTGTACGTGGATAACATCAAATACGTAGCGCAAGTTGCCAATAAGCACCGAATACCGCTTCCAGATCTTCCCAAACACCCTGAGCAGTATTTTAAATGGATTAAAGCTGTTCAACTGGGGTTCTCTGGTGAAAGAATGCCTGAAGAGATTTCTCCAGCTTATTTTACCCACGCTTCTCACCTGGGTGACCTTACGACCAGTCTGTATATTCTGGACAACTATATCTATCTCCACCAAAAATTTGGCGCATTGGATTATTCAGAATCCATTAAGACTTTGTTGGACGATATCCTTAAATTGAGAGCAGACGTTGACCAGGTAAATAATGATTCGGTTACACCGAAAAACCAGAAAACTATTGATGAGGGCTGGAAGACTTTATTCGATATGGCAGGACAGTTCGCTGAGTTCAGAAAAGAAGAGCTTCGACAGGAAGAGTTAGAAGAACTTGGAGAATTGGTCAATCAGTTAATTGACAAATCCAGCTCTTATGCCCATAAAATAGCTGAAAAATTATGACAAAGAAATCAGAGGTTAGCAAATGGTCTAATATCAACCTAAGGGTTGGTCTAGATGAGAAAAATGTTCCGGTAATAATTTTCTGGAGCTCAGATGATGATCCCAAAAACAGGAAAGAGTCAGAATGCAAGGCATTCCTCTTGTCCATGTTCGACAAAGAGCATAAAGACACGCTTAAAATTGACCTTTGGACAACAGAATTGCAAGTTGTCGAAATGGACAGATTGATGTTTCAAACTTTAAGGACTCTGGTAGACACCTACTTCAAAGCAACAGGGAATCAGCCACTTGCAAATGAAATGCAAAAGTTTGTACATTATTTTGGCCAACAAACCGAAATCATCCCCAAATCTTAGAAAATTGGTTGTCAAGAAGTATAACTGGGGAATAGATCTTGGAGGGACAAAAGTCGAAGGTGTAATTCTGGAACGACCTTCCAATAAGGTTATTGCCAGGGAGAGAATCGCCACTGAACAACAACATGGATATCGACATATCCTTGGCAGGATTAAGGCCGTTGTTGATTTGTTATCCGAAAACACAGGCCTCAAACCAACCTGCTTAGGGATTGGTACACCGGGCACCATTGACAATAAAAAGCAAACTCTAAAAAATGCCAATACCGTATGCCTGAACGGGCGACCTTTAAGGAAGGATCTTTCTGATCTTCTGGGAATAGAGGTATTATCAGCAAATGATGCTAACTGTTTTGCTCTTGCAGAAACCACATTAGGCATCGTCCCTGATGTAGTACCAGATGCGAAAGTCGTTTTTGGAGTAATAATGGGTACTGGTGTTGGTGGCGGAGTGGTGATTAATGGCAAGGTAATAAATGGGCTCCATGGAATAGCTGGAGAATGGGGTCATAGTTTATTGGACGAGAATGGCGTTCCATGTTATTGTGGAAAAAGAGGTTGTGTTGAAACCATTATTGCAGGCCCTGCCCTACAGCGCTACTATGCTGAGCTTAGCGGTAATGAAAAGAAACTACAGGATATCGTTAAACTTCATCATAATGGTGAAGATGCTGCAGCTACTAAAACCATTAACCGCTTGTTATTCAACTTTGGGAAGGCACTTGGCCCCATCATCAATTTGCTTGATCCAGATGCCATCATTCTTGGTGGTGGTGTCGGGAACATTGACTTGCTTTATTCCCATGGACCAGAGGAAGTTAGCAAGCACATCTTTAATCATGAGTTAAACACCCCAATTCTAAAGCCAAAACTTGGAGACAGCGCAGGTGTTTTTGGTGCTGCTATGCTTGTTGAAGAATAAATGTCAATTATGAAACCTTCACTTAAAACCAGGCTATCTGAGTCAGGACCCGAGTTTTCCAGGATAGTGGCTGGAGTATGGAAATGGGGTGTTTGGGGATGGGATCTGGGAACTGAGAAAATCCTTGAACTTATTGAGCATGCAGTTGATGTTGGTATTGATACATTCGACCATGCTGACATTTATGGCAATTTTGGCGATGAGGCTCGTTTTGGCGCAGCTTTAAGAATGGCACCACATCTCCGTGATCAGATTAAACTTGTTACAAAATGTGGCATCAGAATGATGTCCAAAAATCGTCCGGAGAATAAGATCAAATCCTATGACACTTCAAGGGATTATATTGTCAAGTCAGTCGAAAATTCTCTCAGAGCACTTAACACCGATCATCTAGACCTTTTACTCATTCATCGTCCCGACCCTTTGATGTCACCCTATGAGCTGGCTAAAACATTTGATCAATTAAAGCAATACGGGAAAGTCCTTCATTTTGGAGTCTCTAATTTTACGAGGACACAATTTGATATGCTAAACAGTTGTTTCCCTTTAGTTACCAACCAGGTACAGGCATCTCCACTTCATCTTGAGCCTTTCCTCGATGGTACCTTTGATCAATGTCTGAAACACGATATTTCACCTATGATATGGTCTCCTTTTGCCAGTGGACGGTTATTTAAAGATGCAGAACCAAACACTCCGGCTAGGAGAGTACAGGAAACAGGCCACCAGTTAGCGGAAAAATATGATGTCTCTGTTGATCAAATTTATCTTGCTTGGCTCCTTATGCACCCAGCCAACTTAATTCCGGTTTTAGGTACTGCGAGACCTGAAAGACTTAAAGTTGCCGCTAATGCCGTAAATTTAAGTCTTACCCGCGAAGAATGGTTCGAAATATGGCAAGCTTCTATCGGGAAAGAAGTACCTTGACCAAAAGAGCCAATCCTAAAGCTTTATATGATATGCACAGGGTAAATATATGGTCGAGTCCCAGAAATATCTCAACAGCATTGATGTATTCATTTGCCCAAAGGCCCGACACTAGAGTTGTTGATGAACCGCTCTATGCGCATTACTTATTAGAGAGTGGAAAAACTCATCCTGGCAGAGCAGAGATTATCGATGAAATGGAAAATTCAGGATTAAGAGTCGTTACGCAAATGCTTTCAGATGATTGGGGTTCTACTGTCGTTTTATTCAAGCAGATGACCCACCATTTAATTGGTCTTGACAGAGATTTCCTCAACAGGATGGAAAACATTATCCTGATAAGAAACCCTGAAGAAATCATATTTTCCTATTCAAAAGTCATCCCCAAAGTATTTATGGAAGATATTGGCATCAAAATGCAGTACGATTTATATCAACACCTTTTGGAGGCTAACAAGCTATGCGCCGTAGTAGATGTGAAAAACCTCCTAATGGATCCTGAGGGTGTACTTACAGGCTTATGTGAGGCAGTTGGTATTCCCTTTTACAAGGAAATGCTAAGTTGGGAAGCCGGAGCGAGGACAGAAGATGGGGTTTGGGCAAAATATTGGTATGAAAACGTCCATAAGTCAACAGGTTTCCAACCCTATAAAGCAAAGGATATTGAACTGAATCAAGAGCTAAAAGCACTAGCTTTGGAATGTCAAAAATATTATGATTTTTTGTTAAACAAATCGATAAAGGCAAGATAATATGCTTCAAAAATTCAATGAGAAAAACAGGCAGATAAAAGTATACGTTGGAGATCGACTCTATGATAGAAACGAGGCAAAGGTCACTGTATTTGACAGCTCTGTACAGGGAGGAGATGCTGTATGGGAAGGCCTGAGAGTTTATGACGGCAAAGTATTTAGCCTCGATCTCCACCTTCAGCGACTTGTTGAATCTGCAAAAGCTATGGCCTTTGTTGATATTCCTTCAAAAGCATCGATCAAAAGTGCCATTTTTAAAACGCTCAATGCCAACGGAATGAGAGATGGTGTTCATGTCAGGCTTACCCTTACCAGGGGCGAAAAGATTACTTCAGGAATGGACCCAAGACTCAACCAATTCGGGTCATGTCTTATTATCCTTGCAGAATGGAAGGAGCCGGTTTACGATTCAGCAGGCATAAGATTGATCACCTCATCCACAAGACGGAATTCTCCAATGTCGATTGATTCCAAAATCCATCATAATAACCTCATCAATAATATCCTTGCAAAAATCGAGGCTAATGTTGCAGGTGCTGATGCGGCCTTGATGTTAGACATTTATGGATTTGCATCAGAATGCAACGGCACAAATGTTTTTATGATAAAAAAAGGTGTTGTCTATACACCCCTTGCAGATGCTTGTTTACCTGGCATAACAAGGCGTCTTGTCATTGATTTATCAAGAAGAATAGGTCTTGATGTCATTGAGAAGAATATTTCTTTAACAGAATTATATAATGCTGATCAGGTATTTGTCACGGGGACGATGGGCGAATTAACAAATGTTTACGAAATTGATGGTAGAAAAATTGAGATTGACGAATCCGCCAGCGATCTTTTGAGTGCTATTGAGAAAGAATTCCACAGGCTTGTAAAATCAAGTGGCGAACCAATCCCGGCTTAATATGATACGTTATTTGTTGATTTTGTTTTTAGTGATTATTGCAAATTTCAGTAATGCCCAACTGTGGCAACCTACTGAAGTGACACAGATGCCAGAACGGGTATCCAATAATGCCGTCTGCGAAGGATTTGTTGATGGAACACCTTTCGTTTATTCCTTTTCCGGAATTGACTCCACCAAGATATGGTCAGGCATTCATTTGAAAAGTTGGCGTTATAATACAATGACCGAAGTTTGGGAATCTATCCCTCCTCTCCCCGACCCCAATGGTGGTAAAATTGCTGCCTCAGCTTCACGAATTGGCGACATCATTTACATAATTGGTGGGTATCATGTTGCTTCCAATGGCAGTGAAACTTCTTCTGCTAAAGTTCATAGATACCAGGTTTCAACAAATACCTACCTGACAGATGGTGCCGACATTCCCATACCTATTGATGATCAGGTTCAGGCTGTTTGGAGAGACAGTCTCATTTATGTCGTAACGGGGTGGAGCGATATTACAAATGTGCCGGATGTGCAAATCTATAATCCTGCTGAAGATAGTTGGTCAAGTGGTACTCCAGTTCCCAATAATGGCTTTTACAAAGCCTTCGGTGCAGGAGGGGCCATTATCGGAGATACTATTTATTACTTTGGAGGAGCAGCACTTGGTTCGAATTTTCCGGGCCAGTACAGATTGAGACGAGGAATTATCAACCCTGACAACCCAACTGAAGTCACATGGACGGTAAGCGGTATTTTTGGCATTGCCAATAAAGGTTACCGGATGGCTGCATTCGAACATAATGGCCTGATCCACTTTTTGGGAGGATCTGATGTCACTTACAACTATAATGGTATTGCTTATAACGGTTCAGGAGGTGTCCCTCCTGTTAATCGGAATCTTTTTTTCAATCCATCAGAAAACACCTGGGATACTAACTTCGATTATGATTATCCAATGGACCTAAGAGGCATAGCCGATTTGGGTGCACAGATAAAATACCTCGCAGGTGGGATGAAAGATAATCAGCAAGTCACCAATAAGGTCTACCGCCTTGATTGGGAAGAGCTGCTGCCCACTTCAGTGGAATCATTCCCGGAAGGTGAATTAAGGTTTAGGGTCTATCCTAATCCCACAACTTCTCACATTATCCTCGAATTGGACGTCCAGACAAACAAACGATTAACAGTGAGTCTTTCTTCTGTTTTTAGTAAAAAAATCAAAGAGTTTGAGGTAGCTTCCAATAGCCTTAATCCAGTTGATATTTCTGGCCTGAATCCAGGGATCTATGTACTAAGCATTCCATTTAATGATCGAATTTATTCAAAGAAAATAGTGATTATCTAATGTCCGGAATCTTGCATATTCTTAATGGCGATGGCACAGCAGGCGGGTTTCACCAATCTTCATTGAAGAAGCACGACACCTTGATCTGGAGAGAAATGCTGTGCGAGGGGCCCGTAAATGAGCTGTCTACAGAAAAGGAATTTTGGGATAGAAGAGCAACCTTTTTAGCAGAGAAAGGCCCAGAAAGCTCTTCTGACATTTTCTTAGATAAGGTCTTGAGTGAAGTTAACAAACTTAAGCATCTCAAGAAATATGAAGAAGTTGTCTTATGGTTTGAGTTTGACCTGTTTTGCCAGGTTAACCTGATATTCATCCTTTCAAAACTTCACCAATCAGGGGTTATTGAATCGACAAGGATATCTTTAATTTGTCCAAAAGATCATCCGGAAATAGAAAACTTCAGAGGTCTGGGGCAATTATCTCCAGCACAACTCGAAGCTCTTTTCCCTAGTAGAATACAATTGACCCAACAGGATTTGGAGATAGGCAACCGAGCCTGGGATGCCTATTCAGCTAAAGATCCTGAGTTATTGATCGGATTGGCAATTGAGGATTTTGGGCAACTTGATTGCTTACATGACGCGCTTCAGCTGCATTTCCAACGCTTTCCTGCTCTGGAAAGTGGTTTGTCTTTACCTGAAAGGGTAATCCTCGAAAGCCTTATGACCAATCATATGTCATTGAAAGAGTTATTGTATGCTTTCTGGGCAAAATTGCCAGGATATGGATTTGGAGATATTCAAATCATTGAGATAATTAATCATCTTGTACCTCAGTATGTTACCAAGCGAGAGAAATATGTCATAAACATCAACGGCTTAAACACCCTTGCTGGAAAACTGAATTTGAGAAAATCAGGGAAAGGTAAAATATACATAGGGGGTTATTCTTTAAATTCCAATTCAGTTTTTAGATTTGATGAAGAGAAATTAAGCCTGGTTAGAGTCGATTAACTATTTTTTAGTCATTCAGGATGCCTCACTAAACCAAATGGTCCTGCATCAAAACCCATATCTTGACACCGAATTCCAGGTGCTGAACTGCATTAGTAAAATCAGCACTGATGAAGAGTATTTTGTTTTTAAATCAGGGTTATTCCCCAATTATTATGATGGGAATAAATTCTGGTTTACAAAAAAGACAGACCTCCCCGTAAAAGACCTTAGGTCCTTTTTCAAAGACGTTTTTCCTTCTGAAACTTATTCCCATGTCAGGTTTGTATTTGAAAAATCAAACTTGAGATCAATTGTTAAATCGAGAGCCTTAAAAGGAGAGTTCAAATCATTTGAACGGAATGTATTTATGTCAATTGACCATTGTCAGCCATTTACCCCAATATCTGGCTATCTTATTCGCGAACTAAGGGGAGAAAAAGATTGGGAAGAATTTTATTATCACCAAAAAGCCTGTCACCCTGATAATGACTGGTACCTAAAAGAAGGATTGGATATCCAAAAGATAATCACAGAGAAACTGGGCATTCAATGGTTTGGTGTTTTTGAAGAGAACAACCCGAAAATCCTGTCTTCACTAGGCATCTTCAAAAACGGTCATCTAGCAAGGCTTCAGGATGTAAAGACAAATCCTGGTTATTTCAGGAAGGGACTGGCAACATACCTTATGGTGTTCGTCATTCAATACGCCTTAATGAGCCTTAAGGCCAAAGAACTGGTGCTTTGTGCCGATAAAGACTACCACGCTTTCAAATTTTATAAAAAACTGGGTTTTACACCCAAAGTAGAGATTATGGTATTCAGCGATTAATCCTGCTATACAAGCTCAACAGCCATAGCAGAAGCACCGCCTCCCCCATTACAAATACCAGCAAGGCCTTTTTTCCCACCTGTATGTTTCAAAACTGAGAGCAAAGTGATGATGATTCGGGCTCCTGAACAACCAATAGGATGACCCATAGAGACCGCACCGCCAAACTGATTTACCTTATTATGGTCGAGTTCGAGGGCATCGCTATTGGCAAGGGTAACCACAGAAAATGCTTCATTAATCTCATAAGCATCGAAATCACCGACAGACATTCCTGCTTTTTCTGCTGCAATTGGCATAGCCAAGGAAGGAGAAGTAGTAAACCAAACAGGTTCTTGAGCAGCATCTGCATAGCTCAGGATTTTGGCAATAGGCTTAAGTCCCAAAGCTTCCGCTTTTTCCTTACTCATCAATACAACTGCTGCTGCACCATCGTTAATTTTTGAGGCATTTGCTGCGGTGATGGTGCCTTCTTTGTCAAATGCAGGTCTCAATGCTGACAAGCCTTCAAGTGTCGTTACCCGCTTGTTAAACACTTCTTCATCCTGGTTCACAATAATTGGATCCTTTTTTCTTTGAGGAACCGATACTGGCACCAACTCATCATTGAAAAATCCCTTTTCATATGCCATCCTGGCTTTCTGATACGATTCAAAAGCGAAGGCATCCTGATCTTCCCTTGAATAATTTTTTTCTTTTGCACAGACTTCGCCACAATGCCCCATCATGCTGCCATCATATGGATCTTGTAAGCCATCACGAACGATTCCGTCAATTATGGTTCCGTTACCATATCGAATGCCTGTTCTGCCTTTCGGCAAATAGTGAGGCGTCTGGCTCATGCTTTCCATACCTCCGGCAACCATAACATCCCGGTCGCCAAGAGCTATGGACTGGGCGGCAAACATAATAGACTTCATACCTGAAGAACAGACTTTATTGATAGTCGTGCATGGTACTGAATCTGGGATGCCTGCCGCGAGTGCGACTTGTTTTGCAGGGGCCTGACCCACGTTGGCGGTAAGCACATTTCCTAAAATGACTTCTTCCACTAAATTTGGTTCAATACCTGCCCGTTCAATGGCTGCTTTCACTGCTGTTTTGCCCAAAGTAATCACGGGCAATGAAGACAAGACTCCGCCAAGGTTACCAATTGGGGTTCTGGCCACCGACATTATATACACTTCTTTCATTAAATTTAAAATTTTATTTGGTTTTACAACGTTATTACCAAGCGATGCAAAATTAAGTATTTTAATTTGATTATTTTTTAAAAACCAC
>JBCCHF010000049.1:0-40704 GCA_039028895.1 Bacteroidota bacterium
AATTCTTTCATCCGCTTATTTTAGTCATCATGATTGCCTTTTTGGCTTCCTCATGTACACCGAATACTAAAAGAATTGAGGGATTTGAGATTCATGGCATTGACGTTTCTCATCATCAGGGACAAATTGATTGGGATACGCTTTTCACTCAGAAGATTGCCTTTGTAATACTCAAGGCTACCGAAGGAGAAGATTTCAAGGATAGCCTTTTCACTTCAAATTGGGGGGCAATTAAATCATCGGAAGTCAAAAAGGGTGCCTATCATTTTTTCAGACCTTCAATAAGCCCTGAAGTCCAATTTCATAATTTCAAAGAGACGGTCATCCTTGAGCCCGGTGACTTACCTCCTGTTTTGGATGTGGAAGCTAAAGGTGTACTTTCTTCATCTGAGTTAAAGCAAAATATAGCCACATGGCTAGAACTCGCTGAAACCCATTATAAGGTCAAACCAATTATCTATACCTATCAAAAATTTTACAATGAATTCCTTTCGGACTTTGAAGGATACCCCTTATGGATTGCCAGATATAATTCAATACCTCCTGAATTAGTTGATGGTGCTGAATGGCTAATTTGGCAATATGGCGACAGAGGCCGACTGCCTGGAATTTCTGTATTTGTTGACTTTAATGTCTTTAAAGGTGATAGCGCGGAATTAGAAAAATTGCTTATCAAGGATGATTCGCTTACTTCAGCTCTGATTTCATATTGAGGAGTTCCGGATCATTGACGAATACAACCTCACCTTTTTCTTTTCCTTCTCGCCATATCTTTATACCCTGCCATTTATCTCCACAAGTATTGTCGATGATAGCACCATTAAGGATTAACTTACCTCCGGGTTTCACCGAGATTGTGGCATCCTTTGGCATAGACAACCTACACCGCACCTCCAATGATGCGCCATTTTCGATGGTTATATTACCTTCTAGGTCTCTGGCCCCTCGCCAAATGACTTTATCTCTTATTTCTAAATCTCCACCAGGCTGGATTTCACACCATGTACGTTTGAGGAATTTGCGTTGCGGGGATTCAATGTCTGAAAATCTTCGGTGTATAATCCCTATCTGGCATGGCGTCCAACTATGTTGATGGGTGTTATAATCCATTACATTATTTGACCATTCTTTATTACAAGGCGGCGTCTTGCCCTTTGCATAACAATTTTTATGAAGCGGGGTGTCTTCACAACCATCATTTCCTCGCCAGGTATGTCTCAAGCCAAGTGTATGTCCTATCTCGTGATTCATTATGCCATGACAATACCAGGCTCCTCTAAGATGTACTTTTCCGTTTTTATACATAGTGTCGCGCGAATAATGGTACATACCTGCAATCTTTACATGATCTTGGAAGGCTATTCCGGTCACCGTTGGCCTGTAGGTAGGTGAAGCAACACTGTCCGGATGGTGAGGCATTATGAATACATTGAGTATTTTTCCCTTATAATTGCCGTATTTCTCAAATTGCTTTCTAACATAATTATTCCTGTTTTTACCCGTTTTCACGAAATAATAAAGTTCATCGTCATTGTGAAAATAGATGCCATTGTCACCAGGCACTTCAGGATCTTTATATAAAATGTATCGATACCGAGTTGGAATAACAGGCGTATTATTACCTAAAGGCAGATTCATCTTTACATTTTTTTCCAGCTTCTTATTCGTATAATAAAGCAATTGGTCAATGTATTTTGGCATTTCTTCTTCTGTAAAACATCCGGTGCCATCACTTTTGCGCATAATATGAAAATTGACATATACTCTTCGCAACGGGGTGTGCTCTATATAATTTGTGTCAGGTATATAATTAAGCTGATCGTGGCACCCATTAGGTTTCTTTCCATAGTTAATCCCATCAACCACCAGATCATCGGAATTTATATAATTACTCTCAGACACAGGATAACATGACCAGATGCTTCCAATAACCAATAAAAACAAGACTAATCGCTCCATGCCAATAATTATTCAAAAAATTAAAAAAGAGAACTAAATTTGTAACCCTTTTCAGCCATAAATGCAACATTAAAAGTTTAAATCAAGAAAAATGAGAATTTTCGTCATACTTTTCATCAGTTTAGGTTTCATGATTTCCTGTAATTCAGTCAATAAGGAATATGCCGCGGAAATTGAAACGCTCGAAAAAAATGTCGAAGCCAACCCAACCCCTGAAAATACTCTGGCTTTAGTTCAAAAGTATGAAGATTACGCCAAAAACCATTCCAGCGACAAAGAATGGTCAGGTCGTTACCTATACAGGGCTGCTACGATATATTATCGTTCCAGGAATTATGCAAAAGCGTTGGAAACTATCAACAAAGTCCTAACCAATTTCAAATCTTCTGAAGGGGCGCCAAATGCTTTGCTCTTAAAAGGCAATATCTACGATGAAAAACTCTTCAATGAAGAAGAAGCCGGCAAAGCCTACCAACAATTCCTGGATGATTACCCCAACCATGAAGGCAAAACAACCGCTGAATTCTTCTTTAAGCCACTCAAAGAGAAATTGACTATTCAAATTGCAGACCTTGAAGGTGAGCTATACCAGGAAAATGCCCGTACACGCATCAATCCATCGGTGTCAAGCCAATTAAGAAGAAAATACAGTGATTATGCTGAGAAAGTAACAGATGATCCTGAAGGTGGTGTTGGGTATCTTGTAAAATCAGCAAAGCTGATGGGAGAAATGTCCAACTTCACCGGCGCTTTGCAAACCTTAGACAGAGCAGCCGACAAATATCCTGAGGCGAATGGAATGGCTGATGTCCTGCTAGCCAAAGCAGAAATTTTTGAAGATGATCTAGGTGATGAACCAAAAGCCAGGGAAGCCGCCAACAGTTTTATCGAAAAATTTCCTAATCACCCCAAAGTAGAAGAGGCAAGATTTTTCCTGAAACCTGCAAATGAGAAATTAGCCATTAAAATTGCTGATCTGGAAGCCAAGGTTTACCAGGACTCATTGGGCACCAGGCTGGATCCAAGGCTTGCTCAGCAGTTGATCAATAAGTATGTACAGGCAGCTGACCTCAAACCGAAATCACCTGAAACAGCATCAAACCTGTACAAAGCCGGAGAGATTGCCCGCTCTATTCGAAATTTCCCTAAGGCACTTGAATTATGGGCAAGGGTTTATGAAGATTACCCTTCTTATGAAAAAGCACCTCAGTCATTGTTCTTACAAGGTTATATCCACGAAAATGACTTTAAAAATTTAGAACGTGCGGAAGAGATCTATAATAAATTCCTCAAGCAATATCCTAGTCATGATCTGGCTGATGATGTGCAGTTTTCGCTGAAATTTCTCGGTAAACCTGCCGATGAGATTATCAAATCTTTCGAAGGAAAGAAAGAAGGGGAATAAGCATTGACAACAAAATGGCAGATTAATTCGTTGGTCTCAGAAAGTATAATGCGGTATTTCCTTCTTGTATTTTCCCTGTTAACTGTTTCAACTCTTGAAGCTCAAAACCTCCTGGCCCTTATCAAAAGTGGTAATCATTATGGGTTTGTAGCTCCAGATGGATCTACCATAATTGAGGCGAAATATCAGAATGCCCTGTCTTTCCATGAAGGCCTTGCCCCAGTGCAATTAAATGATAAATGGGGATATATTAACCCTTCCGGGAATGTAGTTATCGATTTCCTATACGATGACGCCATTTGGTTTTGGGAAGGTTTGGCCGCGGTGCGCTCAGGGGACAAATGGGGGTATATTGACAAAAATAATCAGATAATCATTCCTTTCGAATACGATGATACATTTGCTTTTAGCGAAGGTCTAACATCTGTAAGGAAAGATGGTAATGCAGGCTTTCTTGACAAATCAGGCCGTATAGTAATTGCCCTCAATTATGCCGAGACTTTTGATTTTTACAATGGCATAGCCCCTGTCGAAGACCATGCTGGCCGGATATTATTTGTTGACAAATCTGGCGACTTGGTTGACCAACCATTTTTACGACAGTTAATCTTACTTCGAGACAAATATATCTTCTTTTTCAGAGATGAAAAGATTGGGGTAAAAACAGAGAGAGGAAAGATTCTCCTAGAACCAAAATATGATGCGATTCAGCGATTCAGAGGAAATCACACCTTTTTCAAATTGGATTCTGAGAAATTTGGTTTGATCACCAAACGTGGAAAAATTGTCCAGAAGCCACGATTTGAGGATGTTGGTGCTATTTCAGAAAAACTGGGAGCTGTCATGATCGATGGCAAATGGGGATACCTGCATATAAAGAAAGGTATTTTCATAGCCCCTCGCTTTGAAGAAGCTCTACCATTCAAAAACGGATATGCAGCGGTAAAACTGAATGGCAAATGGGGTTTTATCAACCGTAAAGGAGAAGTTATTGTCCCTTTCAGATACGAAGAGAACGCAGATCCTTACTTTGAAAAAACAAAATAGTCGAATTCATTAAGACTCGTTTCTCCCGAAACCGATTGTCTTTTGCTTAACTCTTTGTTCCATCAATTCGAAATCAGATACATCCTCAATTGAGATTGTCTGAATCACTTCCTCAGTCCGTTTCTTTGCAGGCAGATCAGCCATTCTTAGGTGTTGGCGACGTATAGCCTCAGTTACAATCTTTCTCACCGTGCGGGCATTACCGAAGTACTTATGCTTATTATCCACCAGCTTCTTGATATAACTCTTCAGGTGATCCCAGGCTTTATCAGTGATTTTCATATCTTCCATCCTGATGATCATTTCTCCGATTTCATATAGCTCGTCTACAGAATAATCTTTGAAATGGAATTGCCTGTCGAATCGAGATAATAAGCCAGGATTAGCCTCAAGGAAGGCTTGCATTTCTTCTGGATAGCCAGCAACGATAATCATGAATTCTCCTCTTTGGTCTTCCATTCTTTTGAGAAGAGTTTCAATCACTTCTTTACCAAAATCATTTTGGCCGCGCTCAGACAAAGCGTAAGCTTCGTCAATAAATAATCCGCCTCCTATGGCTTCATCAATGACTTTCGAGGTTTTCATGGCCGTTTGTCCGACATAACCTGCAACCAGATCTTTTCTGGCGACTTCTACGAGATGACCTCTTTCAAGAATCCCCAAGGCCTTATAAATCTGCACCAGTAATCGGGCAACGGTAGTTTTACCCGTACCTGGATTGCCTTTAAAGACTCCATGCAGTGAGAAGGACCGTCTGATATCTTTACCGATTTCGCGGTAATAACGGACAAGTTTAGCCATCTCCTCAACCTCTTTTTTCACATTGTCGAGGCCAATTAACTGGTTGAGCTGCGTCATGGCATCTTTATAAAGTGGCTCATCAACTGGCAAGTCAACACCTTTGTTGGCATCTTTAATAAAGACCTTCTCGACATCAGCGTGTGTGATTGTGGACAAAACCTCCTTTGGCACCTCATCAAAATTGGAATTCTCACGCATTAGCCTGAGCGCCATATTCTGTTTGGCCTCTTCGATAATGCCATTTACAAATCTGGCATTACCGAATTTGCGGTTTCTGTTCCTATAAGCCTCTACGACTTTATTCTTGATAAGGATCTTGGCATCGCCTTCAATGGTTACATCTTTCTTTCCGGCCGAATATTCTGCAATATCCATCAATTCATCAGGCGAGTAATCCGGAAAGCTGATGACGTTTGGTAATCTGGACGCCAATCCTGGGTTAGCATCGAGGAATGATTGCATCTCTTCCGGGTAACCGGCAAAAACAATAGCTATGTCGCCTTTACCATCTGAGAGTTCCTTGAGAAGCACTTCGATCACTTCTTTTCCGAAATCTTTTTTGTCATCTCCCCTGTCGGTGAGTGCATATGCCTCATCAATGAAAAGAATACCTCCCCTCGCCTGCTCAATAGCTTTTTTGACTTTGGGCGCTGTTTGACCAATGAACTCGCCGACTAGATCAGCTCGACCAACCTCAAATACTCTGCCGTGCGAAAGAAGATCAAGGCTGGTATATATTTTACCCAACATCCTCGCAACAGTGGTCTTTCCAGTACCTGGGTTACCCATGAAAACAGTGTGAAGACTCATTTTGTCTGAGTCTGTAAAGCCTTTTTCCTGTCTAATTTTTATGAACTGGAGGTATGTCGCCAATTCATTGATCTGCGTTTTTACAGCGTGTAAACCAATAAGGTCTTCCAATTCCTGTTTGGCATCTTCAAACGTTATCTTTTGCTCTTCTTCGGCCTCAGGACCAGTTGGGGTGCGCAGCGTATTAGTCGAATAGTTAGCTCCGGTTTCGCTCATCAATTCTTTCTCTTTCCCTACTCTGAACGGGACTACAGCGATTAACTGATCCATAAAGATGATCTCCAGTGAATAATTATCTTCATACCAAAAACCTGATGTATCAGAGCCATACCCGGTATCCAAGATGATCTGTTGCCGCTTATCTGTAAAATTCCTGAAGTAAGTCATTACGGCCTTTAACTGGCTCGCATCATTATAAAAGTTGAAATGGAACTCCAGAGGCAGATTGTCTTCCTGGGTCAGCTTATTGGCCAAAGTCATTTCAATGTTGACATACCTTGTTGTAGTTCCCGGGAAGGTACTGAGATATTCACGTTGATCGAAGGCCATACCGTTCCTTGGGCTTTCGAACATTTTAAGTGAAGTAATATCGAAATATGGATTGTGCTCGCTGGTTACAAGTCCATTATTGACGACATAAAAAGTAATATTGCCAACAAAGTTATCACCTATATAGGCATCCCAGCGATAAACGCCCCTCTTCCACCAGCCTGGATCAGGTGTTCCCCAACCTTCTCTGACATAGATCATATTTTTATCAGAGGAAATAGTAATTTCTTTCTTTAGTTCGCAAACTTGTTTTTTGGTGTCAACGTTAACACAAATCAACTTAACTTCTGTCTTCCATTCTTTCTCATCGAAGAGCTTGTTATAAAATGCCATTTCAGCGTAGATGTATCTCGATTCAGCTACGTCAAATACACGACGGTATTTTTTAACATTTTGGTGCAGGTTCTCCTTTGAACCGAAAGTCTTCAGAGTTGCAAACTTATAATTGCCACCGAGGGCATCATTCTTGTCACTCATTATTGTTTGGACGTCTTTTACTATAGATGACTGGATAATATCCAGCCCTTTTTGTTAATCAAATTTTCAGGTAATGAATTTACTGAAATCATTAATAATCTTAACCCCGGTAGCCTCCATTTCCTTAACGGCTTTTTGCGCATCACCCTCATTAAGGTTTACGGCTCGACAGCCTTCTATAAACACAAATGTGTCAAACCCTTCTTCTTTGGCATCGAGGGCTGTAAATTTAACACAATAATCTGTAGCTAGGCCAAGTATGAACACTTCATTTACACCTTTTTTTTGCAAAAAGTCGGATAAACCGGTAGACTTTCGTTTTCCGTTGTCAAAAAAACCACTGTAACTATCAATTTCAGGATCCGTGCCTTTATAAAATATTTTATCAATTTTTTCAATCTGGAGGTCCTTATGGAATTCTGATCCAAAACTATCCTGGACACAATGAATTGGCCAAAGTACTTGTTGTAATCCATTGAGCTCAATCACCTGTCCGGGTTTTCTCCAGAGATGCATGGCCGCAAAACTTTTATGATTGGCAGGATGCCAGTCTTTAGTCGCTATTATCAGGTCAAAATGATCCATTATTGAATTGGCTACTGGCACGACCTGATCGCCTTCTTTTACAGCCAAAGCCCCTCCAGGGCAAAAGTCCAATTGAACATCTACTATGATCAGTGCTTTCATATTTAATAATCCCAGGCCATTAGCCCTCTTATTTTTTCTACAGATGGACATTTACCTAATCCATTCTCATTGATTAAAATTAAGTCTGATAGATACGTTAATGCTGGGCCCATCCAGGCCTGATTACCTTCATGAGCATAATAAGTCAAAATGCTGTATTTCGTAAACAGTGTTAGCTTTTCAAAAATTGGTTTGGCATTGTATTCAAGTAGTTCTTGATCACTAATGGCTTGCCATTTCTTTAGCTGATCCTTGAATTGTTCAAGGGCAACTTTTATTGAAGTTTGCTCTGAAATCAGTGTACTGATTTCGTCAATCAGAATTTCAAGACTATCAGAACGTTTTGAGGCCCTTATCATATCCAGTATCATGATATTCCCTGCACCTTCCCAGATAGGCAGTACCATCATATCTCTCATGATCTTCGGTAATACACTTTCCTCTATGTAACCTATTCCTCCCATTAACTCCATGGACTCCCTGACTATGTAAACGCCTTCTTCAGCGGTGCAGCGTTTTGTCATGGGCGTCAAGATGCGTAACAAATGTTCTTCTCGCTTATTACCATTATCAGCAGCATCAAGCGCTTTAATCGTCCGCCATGTGAGATAGAAATTTGCTGTTTGCAGAGACCCCAATTCTAGCATCTTACGCCTGACAAGGGGGTGCTCAATTGCTGTTTTACCAAAGGTTTTTCGATGACATAAAAACTGGTAAGCTTCAATAAGGCTTCTTGCAGCACCAGCGACAGCAGCCACTGAATTATAGAGTCTCGACAAGTTGATCATCTCAGCCATAATCAGAAATCCTTCAAAGGGTTTACCAATCATTTTGCCTACTGTGTTTTCCAAAATAATCTCAGCAGAAGCCATTGACCTGACACCTAATTTGTCTTTAAGGCGAACAACGTTCATATAATTTACTGAGCCATCTGGCTTATACCTTTCAACCAGGAAAATTGATAACCCTTTTGTACCTTTTACCGACGCATCAGTGCGAGCTAATACCATAATCAGATCGGCATTGGCATTGCTACAGAACCATTTTTCTCCATTCAAATGGTAAAGACCCCCATCTGCTTCTGTTGCAGACACAAGGTTGGCCCCAACATCTGAACCTCCGGATTTTTCCGTAAGAAACATAGCTCCTGTATTGAAATCAGCAATGTTGTTGGCGGCTATTTTGGGGAGCAGTCTCTCCCTATCTTCGTCTGAACAGAATTTGTCGATGAGTCGAGCAACACCATCGGTCATGCACAGCGGACAATAAAGCCCAAGTTCAGCCATGGCAAACAAGTATCCGGTGCTAAAACCCATTGCATGCAGTTCACCATTAAATTTGAGTCTGGTATCAACGTCCCATTTCACATTTAGCATGCCGGTTGCGATGGCTATCTCCTGCATTTTGTCATAAGAAGGATGGAACTTAATACTATTGATTTCATTCCCAAATCGATCCCTCTTGATGAGTTGAGGCGGATTTTTATCCGCGTCCAATGATAATTCATCTACCATGGTAGCCGCAGATTTTCCGGTAAACTGGAGCTTTTCATGCATCCAGGCCAAACTCAATGCAGACAGGTTTGATATAAGCCAATCCTGTAGCATCAGGTTTGAAGCGTAGAAGTTTTGACTAGGCTTATAGCTTTTGGATAATACCTGGTTAGCCATTCGGATAAGGATTAAATTTCAAAGATGAATCCTGATTTCATTTTTGCTTCATACTTCTTCAAATCGAATTCGTAAAGCAATGCTGGTCTGTGAGGAACATCTTTCTGTCGCTCAAGTTCATTCAGGATGTCCATTTTCAGGATTTTTGTCCGGAAATTTCTTTTGTTCAATTTGACGCCTAAAATGGTCTCATATAGCGTTTGCAACTGTGTGAGGGTGAATTTGGTCGGTAATAGTTCAAATCCAATTGGTTGATACCTGACCTTTCCTTTCAATCGCTCGATAGCGATCTTTAGAATTTTATCATGGTCAAAGGCCAGTTCTGGCAATTCATCCAGTTTAAACCACTCCGCTCTTTTGGCATCAGAAGAAGCTTCTGCCGGGTGATCATTGAGATTAACCAGGGCGTAATAAGCCACTGTCACTACTCGTCCCCTGGGATCACGTCCTGGGGTTCCGAACGTATAAAGCTGTTCTACAAACAAGTCTTTAACACCTGTTTCTTCCTCAAGTTCTCTTAGGGCCGAGGCTTCAAGGTCTTCATCCACATTGACAAAACCACCTGGAAGTGCCCAATGACCCTCGTATGGAGGATGCCCCCTCTCAATCAGAAGTACCTTGATATCTGCTCCATCAAGTCCAAAAATAATACAGTCGACCGTTAGTGCCGGTCTTGGATAATCATATGTATAAGACATTTTCAGAAATTATGTTTGGGAGAAAAAAACCCTGGTACTGTTTTCTCCGATAAGTCGCTTCTTAAGTTCCGACAGTTTACCGGATAGTTCAACGGGATAACGATAACTACCACCTATTTTCGCATCAGGATTTTGGGTGAATTTTAAAACATTTGACAAGGTATTCTCTCTTACCGCGTCCAGTTCCGGCAACTCATAAACGACTTTACCATTCCGGCACACCGGGAGCAACAGTTCTTTTCCTCCATCAACGCCAATTCCTGTCAGTTCATCATAAATAATATCTTTGACAGGAATACCTTCATGGTAAAATCGTTTTACCTGCTGGATTCCGGGGTTTGAGATTTTTATTTTTTGCTCAGATAGTTTGAGCTTATACCGCCATGCTCCTTTTTCTTTGATCGCTGACAACTTGTAGACACCACCTAGCGAGGCTTGTTCTGAGGCAGTTACCAACCTTGTGCCAACTCCCCAAATGTCAATTTTCGCTCCCTGGCGTTTAAGGTCCAGAATTCTGTACTCATCCAAATCATTACTTGCAACAATCTTTGCATCAGGAAAAGCAGCTTCATCAAGTAATTTCCTGGCTTCAATACTCAATGCAGCCAAATCTCCGCTATCTAACCGGATACCCACCATCTCATAGCCATCTTGCCTAAGTGAAAGGCCTGTCTCTATCGCTTTTTTCACCCCCTCAATAGTATCATAGGTATCTACAAGAAAAATACAATTATTGGGCATGGCTTGCGCATAAGCGTTGAATGATAACTGTTCTGTATCATGGCTCATAACCCAACTGTGTGCATGTGTTCCTTTAACAGGAATACCATATAAGCGACCCGCCATTGCATTACTAGTCGCAGCACATCCTCCAACATAAGCCGAGCGCGCCGCCGTCAGAGCTCCATCTATACCTTGTGCTCTCCTCAAACCAAACTCAAGAACTTGCATGTCCCCTGCTGCTTCGACAATCCTAGCTGCCTTGGTAGCAATCAACGTCGGGAAATTAACCAGGTTAAGTAAAGTGGACTCTATAATTTGACACTGAATTATGGGGCCCATTACACGGATCAAAGGTTCGTTGGGAAAAACCAGAGTTCCTTCAGGAACAGCATCTATATCACATGAAAATTCAAGCTTCCTAAGATATTCCAGGAAACCTTTTTCAAAAAGAGGTTTCTGGTCATTACCCTTCAATGTTGCGAGGTAGGAAATATCTTCATCTGAGAAACCAAAATTTTCAATAAATTGGCAGACAGATTCTAGTCCGGCTGCAACAGCATAACGACCACCAAAGGGGAGCTTGCGAAAAAAAAGATTGAATGCAGCTTCTTTATCCATCCATCCGTTTTTCCAATAACCATAGGCCATGGTTAATTGGTATAGATCGGTCAGAAGTGATAGATTATGATTAGGTGTTTTCATCACTTAGTTTAAATTTTAAACTAAGGTAGATAATTTTTCAATAATTTGCACCTTTTTTCATAAAAAAATTAAAACGTAACTTAGTGGCTTGCCAGAAATTTAAATCCTCTTAAAGGCCAAATTAATGGACGTTTTAAAGCTATTCTCTTTTCTGATCATCAGTGTTATTTTGATACCACTCAGTCTTGAAGGCCAAACTGAACTCAAGCAATTATCAGCATTAAGGATTGAAGAACCTCCCAAAATTGACGGGAATGTGGATGAGCCTATTTGGCAGAGCGCAGTTGTTGCTACAGATTTTATTGAAAACAATCCCAATCCTTTTGATATACCTGAACAACAGACTGAAGTCCGGATACTTTATGATGACAAAGCGATTTATATTGCGGCGATAATGCACGACCCTGATGGAAAGGTCTTAAAACAATTCAGTATCAGAGATGAAATCGACGTCAACGCTGACAAGTTTGAGTTTCACCTTGATCCTTTTTTGAAGGGCCAGAATTCGTGGATGTACGGTGTAACTGCTGCTGGTGTTCAATTCGATGCCTTCATTACCCCTTCCGGCTCTGACATTTCATGGGATGGCGTCTGGACTTCAGCAGTTTCCATTTCAAAAGATGGCTGGAGAGTTGAGATGCGCATTCCCTATTCTGCTATACGTTTTCCTGACAGAGACATTCAAACCTGGGGGGTTAATTTCAAAAGAGACCTCAGACGGACCCGTGAGATTTCTTATTGGAATCCTATTGATCCGGAGAAGGATGGATTTGCCAATCAGTTCGGCATACTAACCGGAATCGAGAAAGTAAAACCGCCGGTCAGGCTTTCATTCACGCCATTTTTAGTCACCTATCACAAACATTTTCCAAATGACGATAGAGATGTTAGTTCTTGGGAACATGAATTTTCCGGTGGATTAGATTTAAAGTATGGCATCAACGAAAGCTTAACACTTGACATGTCTATTATTCCGGATTTTGGGCAAGTGCCATTTGATGAATTAGAGCTTAACCTGAGTCCATTTGAGTTAAGATTTGATGAGAACCGACCATTTTTTACAGAAGGCACCGAAATCTTTAGTCGGGCCAACATTTTTTACTCCAAGCGAGTGGGTGGGAGACCAATAAACTTTAATGCTCCTTATGACGATTTAATGGAGAATGAGCAGGTTATTGACAATCCTGAAAAGGCACAAATCCTTAACGCCCTCAAACTTTCCGGAAGGAACAGAAAAGGTCTTGGTGTCGGATTTTTCAATGCTATTACTTCTAAAACATTTGCTACCATAGAGTTTGGAGAAGGTATTTTCAGGGAAGTCCAGACAGATCCACTGACCAATTACAACGTGGTTGTAGTAGATCAACAGCTCCCCAATAACTCTTACCTGAGCTTTATTAATACCAATGTAATCAGAGGAGATGGGGAAAGAGATGCGAATGTGACTGCAGCAGAGTTTCGATTAGCCAACAAGAAGAACACTTATGCTTTTAATGGGAAAGCTGCTATCAGTCAGATCTTTACCAAAGATGAAGATGGCGTAAACGGTCAGTCTGGATACGCTTATAACTTGGGTTTCAGCAAAATTAGCGGCAATTTCATTTTTGATGTAAGCAGGAATGTTGAGAATGATAAGTACTATATCAATGACCTTGGTTTTCTGTTCAATAATAATGAGATCAGTCATTCTTTGAACGTCAATTATAGGATCTTAAAGCCATTTGGCATTTTCAACAATTTCACTGCTTCCACTTTTATTTCTCATCAGGCACTTTATGAACCGCGTAACGAGTTTTCCATGTTATGGATAAGACCTGGGGTCAAGGGTTTATTCAAAAACTGGTTTTTTGCGGGTGTATGGGCCAATATTCTTCCTGTTAACGGGTATGACTTTTTTGAGCCCAGGGCACCAGGAGAGAAGTTCAGGATCCCGCCCTCTTACGAAGTAGAGACCATCTTGTCATCCGACTACAGGAAGACCATTGCTTTTGATTCCAGGCTGTCATTCAGGAAACATCCGGAATGGGGAAGAATTGCTTATTCTGCCTCACTTACACCACGTATCAGGGTATCTGACAGGTTATTTATTGTACCTGGTGTATTTTTGGTTAACCGCATTGATGACCGTGGCTTTACCACGATTGACAGTACGAGCAATATTATTTTTGCGAAAAGAGACAGGCGGGATATTACCACTACCCTTGAAGCCACCTATTTATTTTCTAATAAGATGAGCATTTCCCTGGAAGGTCGCCATAACTGGGCCCTTGTTGAAAATAAGGAGTTTTTTAATTTGGATACTGAAGGAGACCTGAATGCTTCAAATTACGAAGGGGATCACGACATCAATTTTAATGTTTTTGACATCAACCTCGTATATAGGTACCGATTTGCCCCTGGTAGTGAGATTAACCTGGTTTGGAAAAACTCAATTTTTAGCCAAAACAGTGTATTGAATTATAATTATTTTGAGAATTTCTCTGATATATTCAAAGAAAATGCCGAGAATGTATTCTCCATTAAGATTCTCTATTATCTCGATTACCTCAAAATACAGCGAACCAGGCGCTAAGTCACTTTCTTTCGTCTGATATTCACAAGGTTTTGTCTAATAGATTAAATTTCTGTTAAATAAAGGAGGCACCTTTGGGGCAACACTAATTATCCATATCTTTACACCAAATTAAAACTCCAATTTCTATGAAGAACGTCAGTTTGCGTTGGTTTTTTTTGGCATGCCTCTGCATCGCGAGCTTCTGTTCCTTCATGTACTTAAACCTTGGTGTTGACTTTGATTCAAAAATCAGTGAAGTCGATACTGAGCAAGCGTACGGTATAGAAGCCGATACTACCGAGTCTACAATTTTATTGCCAGACCTGGAGATGTTGGAAAGTGTCATAGAAAAAGGAAAGAGTCATTTGAGACTTCTTCCAAGATTTTAGTACAAATCAGTAAGGCCTCTCACCCTTGCTGACCAACTAATTCTCTTCTTTTTAAAGCTGCTACCCCCTACCCTTACTCTTCCTTCTCTTCATATTAAAATCTGGTTACTATTCTTCATGTATTCTCCTTGGAATTCCCGCAAGGTTTAATAATTTTATTTGTCTTTGATTAAGGATCATTTTTGTAACAAATCCCCCAACTTATTCGTTGTGTAGGCATGAAACACTTAACCCTGCTCTCCTTTCTAATTTGCTGTTTTGGCCTTGAGACCTTCGCTGGAGAAATTTCCGGAGTTATTACTTCTAGTAACGGAGAACCGCTGCCTTTTGCCAGTATCTACGTAAGGGGTACTACCACAGGAACCAATGCCAACCAGGAAGGCCGTTATACCCTGGAATTAGATGAGGGAGATTATGAACTGGTCTATCAATATATTGGGTATAAAGAGCTGATTAAATCAGTCGTTATTACCTCTGGTGACCTGCTTCTCAACGTCACCCTTGAACCTGAAAGTTATGAATTATCTCAAATCGTAGTGGCTGCCGATGCAGAAGATCCGGCTTACAGGGTAATCAGGGAAGCTATCAAAAAACGGAAGTATTACAGAGAACTCGTCGAATCCTATAATTGCGATGTATATATCAAGGGTAACCAGAAATTATTGGATGCTCCAGAGAAGATTTTAGGTCAGGAGATAGGCGATTTTGGTGGCAGCCTTGATTCAAACCGACAAGGGATTGTTTACCTTTCAGAATCAGTTTCCAAGCTGTATTACGAACGACCCAATACCTTCAAAGAGGTCATGATTTCATCAAAGGTTAGTGGCAATGACAATGGTTTTAGTTTTAACCAGGCCAGGCTTGCCAACTTTAACTTTTATGACAATAAAATTGATATTGGTCGGCCCAATATTTCACCTATAGCACAAAATGCGCTCCTGTTTTATGAATATAAACTGGAGGGTGTATTTTATGATAAAGATGGGCGCCTGATCAATAAAATTGCCGTAATCCCTAAAAAAGAACTTGATCCGGTATTCAGAGGGTACATTTATATTACCGAAGATCTATGGAATATCCACTCAACAGAACTTTATCTCACAAAAGATGCCACCAAGATTCCTGTTCTTGACACCCTGCAACTTAACCAGGTGTTTGTTCCAGTCAAGGAAGATATCTGGATGATGCTTTCACAAACCATCCGATTCAGGATCAAAGTAATTGGCTTCGATGTGGTTGGTTATTTTACAGGGGTAACGAGCAATTATGAGATAAATACAGATTACGAGAAAGGCTTTTTCACCAATGAGGTTTTCACAGTCGAAAAAGAAGCCAACAAGAAAGATACTGTCTATTGGAATGAATTCAGACCAATACCGTTAACGGAAGAAGAACGGCTTGACTACATTAAAAAAGATAGCCTGCAAATCGTTTGGAAGTCCAAAGAGTACCTGGATTCGGTAGACCGTAAAAACAATCGATTTAAGCCACTATCGATCCTCACCGGATATAGTTACAATAGGAGTTACAAGAAAAAATACCTCGAATTTGAACCACCCCTAAACACCCTGCAGTTTAATGCGGTTCAGGGATTTAACCTTGCGCTGCAGTTTTCATACCGAAAAGAATTTGACGATATCAGAAGTCAATGGTTTTCTCTAGAACCTGAGATTCAGTACGGTTTTTCAGACAATAACTTTAGAGGCAAAGCAAGATTTACCTTCAATTTTAACCGAACCAATTTCACACGTTTTTATGTGGAAGGTGGTCATATAGCGACTCAATACAACCCTAATGCCATTACACCGAGCCTAAACACAGGTTATGCCTTATTCGGCAAGAAGAACTATATGAAGTTATATGAGAAAACCTTTGGAAAAGCATGGTTTAGACAGGAGGTTGTTAATGGTATATTCCTGATTACTTCTCTCGAATATGCCAACAGATCTGCCCTTCAAAATACTACTAACTATAGTTTCAGAGGAGGCAGATCTGAAGTTCCTCATAACTCAAATCATCCGCTGGATCCTACAAACTTTGACCTGTTTTTTGAAGAGCACCAAGCATTGACCTTTAACCTGAGTTTAAGGTTCAGGTTTAATCAGAAGTATTTGAAATATCCGGATCGTAAATTTATCATGGGTTCAAAACTACCAGATATATGGCTCCACTATCGAAGAGGTATTCCGGTATTGGGTGGCGATACAGACTTTGATCGATTGACCTTCCAGGTACGGGACAATTTGCCGATGGGCCTTTTTGGTACTTCCCGGTTCAACGTTGAAGGCGGTTGGTTTTTGACAGATGCAGAGTTACCATTTATTGATCTCAAACACTTTAACGGAAATCAAACCATTTTTGCTGATACCCGATTTTACAGGAATGCATTCCAGCTATTGCCATACTATGATTATAGTACCGGAAGTAGGTTCTTGCAAGCCCATTTCGAACATCACTTCGACGGATTTCTATGGAACAAGCTCCCTGGCTTAAAAAAACTGGGATTCCAGGTTGTGGGCGGATTCCATTATCTCCGGACGCCAGAGCAAGGGAATTACTACGAAGCTAATATAGGCATCGATAATATTGGCTGGAAGATTTTCCGTTTTCTCAGGGTTGATTTCTTTGCAGGATTTAAACCTGGAGAACCATTTCAGCATCGTTTCCTTATCGGGTTGAATATTCCCAACAATTAAACGAGCACAGTAGTAGTTTAGTTATCACTGTTTTTATTCAAAAGCAGGTATGCCTTAATGAAATCGTCGAGCTTACCATCTAATACAGCTTGTGGATTTGACGTAGTATGACCACTCCTTACATCTTTCACCTGCTTATAAGGATGCAGCACATAGTTCCTGATTTGGGAGCCCCATTCTATTTTTTCCTTTGAGGCTTCAATCTGGTCTTTTTCAGCATTTTTCTTTTTTAGCTCAAGCTCATAAAGCCTCGACTTAAGCATTTTGAGTGCCTTTTCCTTATTTAGATGCTGAGATCTTTCTTCCTGACATTCTACAACGATACCTGATGGTTCGTGTTTCACGCGAACGGCTGACTCTGTTTTGTTCACATGCTGTCCTCCTGCACCACTTGACCGGAAAGTATCCCAGGAAATGTCTGCGGGGTTAATTTCAATCTCTATTGAATCATCAACCAAAGGATACACATAAACAGACGAAAATGTAGTTTGTCGTTTTCCCTGGGCATTAAAAGGGCTAATGCGGACAAGTCGGTGAACCCCATTTTCTCCTTTAAGGTAACCGTAGGCAAATTCACCGTCTATTTCCATTGAGACTGACTTTATGCCAGCTACATCACCGTCGACTTTTGAGAGCAGTTTTACTTTATGGCCATGAGCCTCTGCCCACATCAGGTACATGCGTTCCAGCATTGCAGACCAATCATTGGCTTCTGTCCCTCCTGCTCCTGAATTAATCTGTAGTACACAACTCAGTTCATCCTCAGGCTGATTTAGCATAGAGTGAGATTCCAGATCATCGACTTTGGTCAAAGCTTTATCGTATTGGGTTTCTACATCTTCATTTGATGCTTCTCCTTCTTGCGAAAACTCGTATAGTACTTCGAGGTCTTCTACTTCAAGATTGGCCTGGTTGAAATTATCGACCCACTTTTTATTGGATTTTAGATCCTTTAAAAGTTGTTCCGCTTTTTTGGGATCACTCCAGAAGTCAGGATTGAGGGACTTCTGGGTTAGTTCTTCATTTTTTTCAAGTCGTTTATCGACGTCAAAGATACCTCCTTAGAGCGGCCATACGCCGTTTAAGATCTTTAATTTGATCGTTATTCATTTTTAATTTTTTTTTGCGAATATAAGATAATAAACCAGAAATTGAGATCGTAAGTTCATTACTTGAATTATAGAAAACTATAAGAATTATGTTAATAATAAATTCAGCTGAGAGTTCTGAGTTTCTAGCCGGTGATCACACCCTGCTCAGGGAAGTATTACATCCAGACAATAATGGCGTTGATCTCCCTTTCAGCCTGGCTTTGGCCAGAATTCCGGAAGGTAAATCATCATTACCTCACATTCTGAAATCAACAGAGGTATACATTTTTATGGCAGGGAATGGTCAATTCTATTTTGATGATACTCCCAAGCCAATAGGCGGAGGTGATATTGTTGTAGTTAATCCAGGCTGCAATCAATATGTTAAAAATACCGGGACAGGTGATCTTACTTTTTATTGTATTGTGTCGCCAAAGTGGCAACCTGAGGATGAAGTAATTCTTACTGTTTAAATACCTTACCGACTTTGATGGAATGACCATCCCCATTTATTATCTTGAAAATCAGCATTCCGGAAGGAAAACCACTGGTATCAATCCTCGTTTCACCTGTTTTAACTTCTTGTTTATCGACCAATTTACCTGAGGAAGTAAAAATATGGACACTTAAGTTATCAAAGATGGTTTCATTATTGATAAACCATGTATCTGTGATTGGATTTGGAAAAACCTCTACCAACCTGTCAGCAAAATCAGATTCTACCGAAACGGCCATAGGCATTGATAACTCAAACCTTACAAATAGACTATCTCCACCCGAAAGAGAAATGTTATCCACTGTTTTGGTATTATAACCATCTGCAGAGCAGGTAAGGCTGTAGTTGCCGGGAATATTGCCAAATTTGTATCCTCCAACAAAATCTGATGTTGTTGAATTTTCGGTAGGATCAAAAGAAATGTCAGCACCAAAAATTGGTTCTTGCGTTAATGAATCTAAGACTTCCCCATAAATTCTTCCAGCCAGTGTATTATTAAATTCCCAGACGAACAAGCCGGATTGTCTATCTCCACCTATTATCCTTCCGGAAGGAGAATAAGGACAAGCCGACCAAAGACCAGTAGAGCCTCCGCTCCCACCCGAATAAGTGTCATAATAACCAACTTCAACAGGAACTTGAGGCTTAGCAACATCCAGCACTCTTAGCCCGGCAGAATTGTGCGCAATAAAGAGAAAGTCTCCCCTTCCATATGGGTTGTGTACAAGGGTAACAGGATCTGCGGTATACTCATCCACTTCGGTGATATTGTCAAATTCATTGATCCTGAAGGTTTTCATTGGTAACCCGTCAATTTCATCGGTTGCAAAAAGATATGCGTTGTCTTGCGAAGTGAATGAACTGTGTGGGAAAGCACCTGGAAAGGAGATTTGTTGTAAGAGAACAGGATTGGCTTTATCAGAAATATCAACAATATCAGTAACCCCTTCAAATATTGCAGATGCATATAATGTATCTCCTCTTACATGACAATCATGGATATAATATGGTCCATATTCACCAGCAATCACAGGGTTTACAGGGTCAGTTACATCTAGAAAAAGAGTTTGACTGCCTGGGGTAATCCCATTTACATACAGAAAGGGTCTGTCAGGATTGTACAGGTCTTTTTGTATAATGTGTGCCCTGGTAAAAGCGTCTGTATAAGTCGATGCCAAATGCAGGCTATCCGGCAAATAACTCAGATCAATAATTTGCATACCCTGCCCAACTCCCGAACCTTCTGTGACAACATAAGCATAGTCTCCGATCACCATAATTTCACGCCAGTTAGAGACAGGCCCCGGAATGAAGCCAACCTGCTCAAAATTATTATCCATATCGAAGGCGACTAGCCCAATATTGGCTCCAAGCAAAGCATATTCGTTCCCGTTCTCATCAGCGTAGATCCATGAGCCCGAGTACCGTGTAGCTCCAGGAGTGAGTTGCTGGTTAAGGAGTACCACATTAAGTGCATCTTGAGCCAGGATAAAAGTAGAAAAGACCATTAAGATGTTAAATAGATGAAATTTCTTCATTGCAATCCAGGTTTATAAATTAGGACAGGATAATGCTTTAATATTGAATAAAAAAAGGGACTTCTTAAAAAAGAAGTCCCTTTTTTTTAGATTACTCTTAGGATTATGACTTTCCGCTGTAATAAAGCTTGGTATTCGTTAGTTTATCTCTTAAGGTACGGAATTCGGCAACCGGAACTTTATTATTGCGAATGTCCAGTCGCTCCAGGTTTTCGAATTGTGTGACAATTTCAATTACAGTTTTGATATTATTGTCTTCGAGACCGAGGACTTTCAATTTGGTGAGGGCTGTAAGTTCTTCTGGAATTGATTTGAGGTAATTCCTTCCAAGGTTTAATTTGGTGAGGTTTTTTAACTCTAAAATTGATTTAGGGAAGTTATTGATTTTATTGCCTTTGAGATATAGAGATTCGAGATTGGCAAGATCACCTAAGGTAAGTGGGAGTCTTTCAATTTGGTTATAACCTAACCACAGATATTTGAGGTTTGTTAACTTCCCTATTTCGCGAGGCACCTCTTTTAGCTCATTGCCCGAGCAGCCCAGATTTTCAAGTTTAGTTAACCTAGAAATGCTAGTTGGCAATTCGGGAATTTTGTTGGAGCTGATAAACAGTTCACGGAGATTAACCAGATTGCCAATTGAAGCAGGGATTTCGGTGATTTGTAATTGAGACAATTCAAGTACTTCAAGTGTAGGGATTTCAAAAAGCTCTGGTGGTAAAGTTCGGATTTTGTTGCCTGTACCTTTTACTTTGGTCTCGGATTGACCGTTACCCAGGCCGAGATATCTCAGATTTTGCAGTTGACCAATTTCAGCAGGGATGGAATCAATATTATTATTTTTAAAATCCAGATAAACCAGGTTTGCCATTTTGTTAATTGCGGGCGGAATTTCCTCGATTTCGTTATCCTGGAAGCTGACAAACTTCAAATTGGGAAGGTTTAAAACCTCAGATGGAATCTCCTTAAGCCCTTGACCTCTCAGGCTTAATTTTTCAACTTTTTCTTCGTTTCCCCGAATTTCATCAAGGGATAGGTAAGTTTTGGGTTGTGCAAAAATTGCAGTTGAAAAAACTATTAATCCCAGCAGGCTAAAACTAAATTTCATATTCTTGGTTTTGTACAATATTATTAAACTAAGTTAGCTTGGATTTTAGTATTCCAAAGGCTATAAGACAGGCCTTTTTTCTTCAAAAATCTATCTATATTTGCCTTTCTTTAAAAAATCGAGCCAAATTTATTCAACACAACGAAAGCTTACTGAATTACAGTGGGTTTTAATAAAATATTCACTCATGAATTTCGATGTAATTGTAATTGGAAGTGGACCAGGCGGATACGTTGCAGCTATCCGTGCATCTCAACTAGGTTTGAAGACTGCTGTTGTTGAGAAAGAATCTCTTGGTGGTATTTGTCTGAACTGGGGCTGTATCCCGACCAAGGCCTTACTGAAAAGTGCGCAAGTTTTTGAATACATTCAGCATGCAGGCGACTACGGTATCACTGTAGACAATGCAACTGCAGATTTTGGAGGCATGATCAAAAGAAGTCGTGGGGTAGCAGATGGTATGAGCAAGGGTGTTACATTTTTGATGAAGAAAAACAACATTGAAGTCATTAATGGCTTTGGAAAAGTTGTTAGAGGCAAACAGGTGGAAGTCACTGATGAAAAAGGTGCCAAAAAGCTCTATGGGGCAAAACATATCATTCTGGCAACAGGAGGCCGCGCCCGCCAATTACCAAATCTGCCAATTGATGGAGAAAAGATAATTGGTTATAGAAAAGCCATGTCACTGGAATCACAGCCCAAAAGCATGGTTGTCGTCGGTGCAGGAGCTATTGGAGTTGAATTCGCTTATTTCTATAATGCAATTGGGACCAAAGTGACCATAATCGAATACATGGACAGATTGGTGCCAAATGAAGATGCTGATGTATCAAAGGATCTGGCTCGTAATTTCAAAAAGCAGGGAATTAAGTCACTAACAGGGACTGCAGTTGAAAAAGTCGACACCTCGGGAGATGGTTGTAAAGTCTCCTATAAAAACGTTAAATCTGGGAAAGAAGAAACTATAGAATGTGATGTCGTTCTATCTGCAGTAGGTGTTGCTACAAATATTGAGAATATTGGCCTTGAAGAGCTTGGCATTAAAACCGAGAGAGGTCATGTTGTCGTTGACGAGTATTACAAAACAAATGTTGGCGGAGTCTATGCCATTGGTGATATCGTCTCAGGGCCAGCACTTGCTCATGTTGCTAGTGCAGAAGGAATAACCTGTGTAGAAAAAATTGCAGGTTTGAATCCTGACCCTATCGACTACAATAATATTCCAGGGTGTACCTATTGTCAACCTGAGATTGCCTCAGTTGGTTACACCGAAGCGCAGGCCAAAGAAGCTGGTTATGATCTAAAAGTTGGTAAATTCCCGTTCTCTGCCTCCGGCAAAGCAAAAGCTGCCGGTAGTCCACAAGGCTTCATTAAGGTAATCTTCGATGCCAAGTATGGAGAATTTCTGGGAGCTCATATGATTGGGGCCAATGTTACAGAGATGATTGCAGAGGTTGTGGCCGCCCGCAAACTGGAAACAACAGGTCATGAGATCATCAAGGCTGTTCACCCTCACCCAACGATGAGTGAGGCCATAATGGAAGCTGCCGCCGCAGCATACGACGAAGTTATTCACTTATAAAATAAAAACCCGGTCTAATTGATCAGACCGGGTTTTCTTTTTCCTTTCGGGAAACCGAATCAGAGGATCAAAACATAGGTTTTTCTGGCATGTTCCCTAGAATAGCCTCTATCCGTTCTTCCACCTCGGTCGTAATCATAGGCACTACTTCCACTGCTTCCAATGTTTCTTTCAGCTGTTTTACTTTACTAGCACCTAAGATCGACGTGGTCACATTCGGGTTTTTTATCGTCCAGGCTACAGCAAGTTTTGGCAAACTTGTACCTAAGTCACTTGCTAATTTGTTTAATGCCCTTACTTTATCCAATCTTTCAGGTGTCAATGACCGCTCTTTCAACCACTCAAGTCCGTCAATCCCAAGTCTTGTTCCTTCAGGGAACTTATCAAGGTACTTGTTGGTAAGCACTCCTGAAGCGAGTGGAGACCAAATTGTCGTTCCCAGTCCCACTGTTTTGTAAATCTGGTCATACTCCACCTCTACCCTGTTCCTGACAAACATATTGTACTGTGGTTGTTCCATTACAGGTGCAATCAGGTTGTTTTGCCGGGCCACCATATGCGCTTCCATGATCTCCTGTGCACTCCATTCCGAAGTACCCCAATACAATACTTTACCTTGCTGGATGAGCAGGTTCATCGTCCAAACAGTTTCTTCAATCGGGGTGCTTTTATCTGGTCTGTGACAAAAGTAAAGATCCAGATAATCGAGTTGCAGCCTCCCAAGTGCTTCATTACACGCTTCAACAAGATGCTTCCGGTTTAGGCCTTTCTGGGTTGGCCATTTACCACCAGTTCCCCAAAACGCCTTTGAAGAAACGACATAAGAGCTCCGGGCCCATCCCAGCTTTTTGAGAATTCTGCCCATGACAATTTCCGATTGCCCTTTTGAGTAAACTTCAGCATTATCAAAAAAATTAACGCCGTTTTCATAGGCCAGAATCATTAGATTTTCGGCGACATCATCTCCGATTTGTTTTCCGAATGTCAACCATGACCCAAGTGACAACACACTTAGCTGTAGTCCCGATCTCCCTAAATTTCTATATTCCATTGTTTAAGTTTTTTCCTGACTGGATTAATCTTTGATCAAAGAATTAATGCAGACGGAGTAATATTATTGCTTAAGATTGTTTATTCTGAAATAAATGGGCACACACAATGCCTGTTGCTACCGCAGCATTTAAAGATTCTGCTCCTTTACCACTGCCTGGGATCAGAACTTTATCGGATAAAAAGGGAAAAAGATCTTTCCCTATGCCATGACTTTCATTACCAATGATAATAAAACCACTCTCTGGCAATTTTGCTTCATAAAGATTATGACCATCAAGCGTGCAACCCAGGACAGGCATATCGGGAAATTTCCAAAAAAGATCATGCAAGTTCGTTTCGATGCATTTCACCCTGAATAATGCTCCCATGGTAGCCTGAACAACTTTTGGATTAAACTGATCGACCGTATCATGAGAACAGAAAACATATGGAATACCAAACCAGTCGGCAGTTCGAAGTATGGTGCCAAGATTACCAGGGTCCCTGATGCCATCGAGACATAGACTGAAGGTGTCTGATAAATCAAGTTCATCGATTTTAAATTTAGGTAGCTCGGCGACAACCATTACCTGATTGGGGGTTTTGAGTGTAGATACCTTCTTCAATGCATTCTCGTCAATGCTTACCACCTCAGCATTCGTTCCTCTTAAAAGATGCTGATTTTCGTCCAGCCACGGTTGCACAGCATATATGGAATGAATATTGATACTTTCCTGAGAAAGGATTTCGGTAGACATTTTATCCCCTTCTACGAGAAATTTATCATACTTTTGACGGTATTTTTTTCTATGAAGAGAGGTAAGAAATTTGATTGTGGACCTCGATAACATGAAATTGAGATTTCCAAAAATTTGGTATTGTTTTTTGATGTTGTTCCCGCTGCTCTTGTTGACCAGCAGTTGCAATAATATGCGTTATTTAAAAAAAGATGAAGTTCTTTTGGTGAAAAATAAGATCTCCATCGAAAACAGCCTCAAGAGCGATAGCAAAAGGAGTCTCAATTATGAGCTTAATAATGTCGTTAAACAGCAGCCGAACAGAAAATTTCTTGGTCTTTTCAGAACCAGACTCTGGCTATATAATCGTACTGAAAGAGATACAACAAAGAAATTCAGGCGCTGGTTGCATAATAAGGTTGGAGAACCTCCGGTACTTTATGATTCAGTAAGTACCACAACCACCGCCACCACGATGCAAAATTACCTTAACAACAAAGGGTATTTTGTGGCTGATGTCCAGCCGAAAACTACCATCAAAAAGAAAAAAGCGGTTACTAACTACCATATTGACACAAGGCCAATTTACTCCGTTGACAGTCTTTCATACCGAATTGCCCAACCCGACATTGATTCCATCATCAAAAGTAATAATGAGGCAACGCTCTTACAGAAAGGTAGTCCGGTTGATAATAATCTTTTTGACAGTGAGAAAAACAGGCTTACCAAGTTACTCCGCAACAATGGGTACGCCTATTTCTACAGGAATTATATTGCCTACAAATCTTTTGATAGTACGGATTACAAAGTAGATGTAACCACTTTCATCTACCCTCCTGAAGATTCTGCAGTGCACGAAACTTATCAGGTAGGTGACATTTACATATTCCCCGGGTTTTATCCATCAAGTAAAAATCCAGTGCCATTTGATACGCTTGAGGTTGACGAATACAAGTTTCTGTACAGGGAGAAAATGGGCATAAAGACCAAGCCCCTGATGAACGCGATTTTCCTTAAAAAAGGAAACATTTTCAAACAAGATGACATCGATGCTACCAATAAGAAACTGGGCAACCTGGGCATATATAAATTTGTCAGTATCCGTTTCTCAAAAAATAAAGATGAACCCAACCAGGTTGACTTTTTCATTTACCTAACTCCGAGTAAAAAGCTTATGCTTGGGTTTGATTTTGAGATCAATACCGCCAATGCATCCGCTTTGGGTACATCAATTAATATCAATCATCGAAATCGAAATATTTTTAAGGGGGCTGAGATTTTTTCAATTGGCCTGGAAGGTGGTGTGGAGTTTGGTTTTAGCGAAAGTCAAACCCTGTTAAACACGTTGGATATTGGAACTCAGTTTAGCCTTTTGTTTCCGAAGTGGATCGTACCATTCAAGATAAAATCGAATCCGAGACATTCACCAAAAACGCGATTAACACTGGAATATGATTACCAGGACAGAATCCAATACTATAGAAACAGCTTGTTTTCGGCATCATTTGGCTATGAATGGCAACCGCGCCCCTCTATCAGGCATGAGCTCACGCCTATCAGCCTGAATTTTCTGCGCATAAACGAAGTCAGGGAAAGGTTTCAAGATATTCTCGACAATAACCCATTCCTCCAAAACAGTTTCACAGATCAATTCTTCCTTGGAGGCAACTATTCTTTCATTTTGACCACGCCTAGTTTCAAGAATGAATCTTCTATCTATTACAGAGCTAATGCTGAGGTGGCTGGAAACAGCATTGGATTAATGGACCGTATCATTCAGCCTGATTTTCCTTTCAAACCTTTCGACATTAATTATTCTCAATATCTGAAGGTAGAATCTGATTTCAGGTACTATAAAAGTACCGGGAGGAAAAGCTCTCTCGCTTCCCGCATTTTTATCGGAGTTGGCATGGCTTATGGTAACTCCGATGAAGTACCTTATGTGAAACAATATTTTGCCGGGGGCACAACGGGTATGAGAGCATGGCGACTAAGAGAGTTAGGTCCGGGCGGGTACATAGATACGCTTACCCAAAACGATCCCACTATACAGTTTTACCAGGCCGCAGATTTCAAACTTGAGGCCAATATTGAATATCGATTTGATATAATTTCTGTGGTAGAGGGCGCCATTTTCCTTGATGCTGGTAACATTTGGACGCTTAAGGAGGATAATCGCGGAATAGAAGCCAAACTGACGAAAGATTTTTACCGCCAAATCGCATTAGGAACTGGCTTTGGATTGCGGCTTGACTTTTCCTATTTCATCATCAGATTTGACCTCGCTTACAAATTGAGGAATCCATTCCCCAATGAAAAAGGAAGTTATTGGAATTATTCTGATAAAGTATTTCGATTCAGGGATGCGGCCCTGAACCTTGCCGTTGGTTACCCGTTCTGATTGCTATACCAGTAAGTTTGTACTGTTTCTACGAAAGTTTTTACATTGTCTAAAGGCGTATCAGGATACACTCCATGGCCCAGGTTCGCAATATGCTTTCCACCAAATGCCTTCAGCATTGCCAAGGTAGATTCTCTTACCGTGTCGGTATTAGCATAGAGAAGACAAGGATCAAGGTTACCCTGTAACGACTTTTCCTTTCCAACCCACTTCCTGCCCTGGTCAGGGTGGATATGCCAATCAAGTCCAATGACATGGCAATTCAATTTGCCTAATTCAGGCAAAGCAAACCAGGCGTCTTTAGCGAAGACAATAATCGGAGCATCCGTAATTGCATCACAAATCTTTTGCAAGTAAGGTATACCGAATTGCTGGTACTGAAACGGAGACAATATACCGGCCCATGAATCAAAAAGCTGGACAATATTGGCACCTGCATTGATTTGGTTTTGCAGGTAGGCAATTGTGGTATTGGTAATCTTATCCAAAAGTGCATGTGAAAGTTCGGGAAGGGTGTATAGAAATTTCCTTGCTTTCGAGAATGTTTTACTACCTGAACCTTCAATCATGTAAGCCATGATGGTCCAAGGAGCGCCGGCAAATCCAATGAGTGGAATTTTATTGTCCAATTCAGTTTTCACCAGTTCTATCGCTTTTTCAACATATATCAGATCAGCAGCAGCTTCTGGTCCGGAAGAGAGGCGATTAACATCATCTTCTGTAATCACTGTCATTGGAAACATGGGCCCTTTTCCAGGTATCATCTCGTAGGGTAAGCCCATAGCTTCAGGTATCACAAGAATATCTGAAAATATGATGGCTGCATCGACGCCAATTTCATCAACAGGTTGAAGCGTGACTTCACATGCTAACTCCGGGGTTTCGACCAGTTGTTTGAAGCCATCGACTTTGGCTCTAAGTTCTCGGTATTGGGGTAAAATTCGCCCCGCTTGTCGCATTAACCAGACTGGGGGTCTTTCAACTTCAAGGCCTCTTGCTGCTCTGATAAGCAGGTCATTTTTCAGTTCCATGGCGCAAAGATAATTTTTCCGTGCTATTATTCGGTTTTCAACCTGACTTTTAGCATCACAGGCTGGTGATCTGAGAATTGGAAATCCTGGTCTACACCTTTCACAGATACGACTTCCACATTTGGAGAAACAAGATAATAATCAATAAGTGTTTGGAATGATTCCTCTTTGACATAGGTGTCTGTTAACTTTCTATTGGTAGGCACAACCGGATCATAAGCCCAAATCCAGTCTGCGGGCAAAAACTCAGGGTCAATATTTAATTGGGAATAACCTTTTCCTCCAGCTCCTTTTGAGAATGTGTCATATTTAAAGTATGGGGGACATTGGTTCCAGTCACCGCCAACAACAACATAATTTCCTTTTTCATATTCTTCAATCAAAAGGTTTTTCATGTATTCCATTTGTTGTTTTTTCATAGAGCCATCATCGTAGGCAGAATTATGGGTATTAATAACAATTAGTTCTTTCCCAAAGGCCGTTTGAAAGCGATGAACCGCCATGCACCTGTCCAACTGGAATATCCTAGTCGGCCAGCTATAGCTTCCAGGAAACTGGAAACGAGTTGATTGATTGGGGCTAAATCTAGTATAAGTACCCAGTCCACTATCCATCTTCCCCATCACCTTCCAGGGTTGCAGGATTGGTAAAGGCACTCTTCCAACTTTGTAATTGACAGAATATGTGGAGGCATATCCTGGTAATATACCAAGATATTTATCATACTGATTGATATGATAACTGCGTTTGGAATTACGGTCCACTTCCTGGAAAAGGTAAAAGTCAGCCTGATTATTTTTTATAAAATCCAAGGCGCCGTCAATATTCTTATTGACCCATTCTTTCTTAGCCCTGACCATTTTACCTTTGTCGGTGAGAAATCCTCCTGCGTCGTAAAAGAAATTGGACTCAGCTCCAAGGCCACCATAACCAACATTCCAATTGGCAAAGGTAAGAAAGGTGTCGCTGACTACATTCTCAGCGGCTTTGCCTTCAACCTCCAGTTCAATGACTTCCTCGGGCTTAAAGTCATTAATTGTGCCCAACAACATGGTGATTCCAACATAAAGTACCGCCAAGATGATGAAGGCCAAAATGAGTTTAAAGACAAACACAAGCGATTTTTTCATAGTGTGATCGGTATTTTACTTAAAAGTAACCGGTTTCTTGTCGAATGGACTCAGAGCAGTTCCAGCAACCTTTGCTTCTGCCTCAATTCTGTATTCTGATTTTGCACCGGCAGTCCACTTTAAAAACTGGGCCACTCCGCCACCTAACCCTCCTCTATGCTGTTTGGCATCCATATTTGACATTACCAGACTGAAAGATAATTCAAAGTCAATGAACTTTTCTTCTTCGGGATAAACCATGAAACTCTCTTCAAGTTCAATTTCTCCCAAGAGATATTCATCAATTCGTTTGTTTTTTCTTCTTCCCCGGGTGTACTTTTCGATCAGTGCAATCTTGATATACCTGATCTGTTGGGTGTTCATTGTTTTGAATTTAAGTTGTCCCGTAACCTCACCACTTGATTTATATACTTCCTCAGGTAAAACGATTTCAAGTTTGACGCCTTCAATTCCGAGCCACTGTTTTACGCGTTTAAAAACCATTTAATTTATGCTTGATTATACAATACTTCTTATGAAGTCATTCCAAATATAAGGGATTGTCAATATTCCCGGTGGGTAAAATACCAATGAGAGTAGAATAGCAATGAATAAAATCGATCCAAGGCCATTTTGTGTCGACAAAACTTAGAATAACTGAAATATCTAGAACAATGAATTTTGTTCAACCTGATGTTTTTCAGGAAGTGCATACCCAGAAGATTCGGAATTAGGCAGCACTCTTTTCACAACCCGCAGTTCATGGGTGTACCGACCTTCAGATTCATTAAAGATCCCGAAATGGTCTAACTTGTCAATCCTCACTTGACCAGAAGCATGAATAATTTGTCCTTCCGGAAGGATGATACCAACATGAACCACTCTACCTTTACTATTTTTAAAAAAGGCAAGATCGCCAGGCTTCACCTCATCTATGAAGTCAATGAGTTCTCCCTGATATACCTGCTGGTTAGCATCCCTGTTCATTTTGATGCCAATCATTTTATAAACAACTTGCACAAATCCTGAACAATCAAGTCCAAAAGGTGAACGGCCGCCCCATAGGTATGGCGCATAGAGGTACTTTCGGGCAATTTTTATCAAATGCTCAATATCCACCTCCGTTTCAGCAGGGTTAATGACTTGCCCACTAAAGGTATAGGAAGAACCGTTAAGCTTGAAATTCATACCATCATATGCCGGCAGATTACTACCGATAAGGACAGGAACATAATGTCTTTCCGACATTGCAGGTTGCACCAGTTCAAGGCTGAAATAACTACCAGACTGAATTTCCTGAAGATCATTTTCGGAAATCGGCAGGCATTGTTTGAGGTCGATCCATCCTTCATAATTATCATGGAGGCATCTTATTCTTCCCCAACCTTTTCGTTTGGAAATAATTTCGAAGGTTTCCCCAAACAATAATTGGGACACCATTTCACTGGTGTCAGTAGAAACGCGCCTTACGGGAATAACACTTAAATGGCAAATACCATATTTCATGAAAACAAGCTTTCAAATCAAAATTACAAAAATATAAGGAATGTGGACCAAAAATGAAATTTTGACGTTTAGTAGATGTGAATCCTTTATCTTTGCCAGAATTTTGGAGTGATTCCTGATTAAAACTACTAGACTCTTCACTATCAATGAGGTTACTTTTTCTGTTCATTACTGCAATTTTTTTGATGATTGCTGATGTTGGGAATTCCCAGGATCGTCATTTCACCCAATTCTATGCTAATCCGTTAACCCTTAACCCGGCACTGACCGGAAATATGTTTGGGAAGTACAGGATGTCGGCGGGTTATCGCAACCAATGGCAAACAGCCATTGATCATCCCTTCAAATCCATTACTGCCGCCTTTGACATGAATTTCCATTTAGGTCTTCAGAGAAGAGATAAAGTAGGTGTCGGTGTAATGTTCTTTTCTGATAAAGCGGGAGTTACTGATTTTGTAACCAACCAAATAAGCATATCCTCTGCTTTCCATAAATCACTTGACCTCAATGAATCCAGATTTCTTAGTGGAGGCATTCAGATAGGGCTCGTCCAAAAAAGTATCAACTACGAAAACATTTCTTTCAACGATCAGTTTGATGGAGATAGTGGTTATACTTTCCCAACCGGTGAAGAACTTCCTGTCAATAATTTTGGCTATTTCGACCTTTCGACCGGTATCTTTTTCACTATACTTCCTACAGATCGGACTTCTTTCCATATTGGATTGAGTGGACACCATGTTAATTTACCTGATGTCAGTTTTGATGACGAGATCATTGACAGAATCAATCCAAGCATAGCCTTTCATATTGGCGGACAATTACCAATGGGCCAACGGCTTGATTTCCTACCAAGAGCTCTGGTTTATTTGCAAGGCCCTTCCCTTGAAACGAATATTGGAGGAAATTTCAAATTGCTGATCAACCAGTTTGCCGGAAATTCCATCTACATTGGTTCTTGGGGCAGAATGGTGCGGGACGAAGAAACCGGGGTTGGCCTTGATGCTATTATCCTGCTGGTTGCAGTAGAGGTTGAGAAGGTCAGATTCGGTATTTCTTTTGATGGAAATGTTTCGGGACTTAGGCCTTCAACGACTGGTTTTGGGGCATTTGAACTATCTCTGGCATATACAGGAAGGGATGAATCCAAAATTGTCCTTTGCCCTACTTTTTAGTAAAAAAAAACATTCTACTTTCTATAAGGTTGCGGTTTCAAAATTCACTGATTTCCTTAACGTGAATAAGCAGTAAAATATTTATTACTGAAAAGTTCGATATAACCCCCGACTTTTTAATCTAAATCGTTATTATTGTTAATTGTTAGGGATCTGTTAATGCTATTATATTGACTATTTTTGGTAGATCGTTAGTTCAAACTATGCCTTATGAGAAAGTTTTTAACTCTTTTTATTTCTTTCCTAATTTTTTCAACCACGGCTTTTGCCCAAGCACCACCCAATGACGATTGCTTAAATGCAGTTGTGATATCGAATATTCTTGACTATTGTTCGGCACCTGGGGAATTCACAAACGTAAATGCAACTCAGGAAGCCCAGTATGGTATTCCGAGTCAGTGTACCCCTCCATGGTCTGGTGACGGAAGAGATGTCTGGTTTCAGTTTACCACTCCTTTAACGCCCAACCCTATCGAGGTGATTATTACTGTTAATGGCAATGACGGGGTTAATGGTACGATGGTGATGCCCCAGATTGCAGTTTACCGGGGAGATTGTAGCGGGTTTGCCGAATTACTTTGTATTCAATCTCCACTTAATGCAGTATCGCAATCTTTAATCCTTGATGGTCCTTCTTCACTTGATGCAAATGAGAACTACTGGATTAGAATTAACGACTACTCAGCCACTGGGACACCAAATGCAGGTACATTCCAGTTATGTATTGACGAATACGAACCGCCTACATGTATGGCAGACGGTATGACTTCCTCATGTATCGGTACATTATTTGACTCTGGATGTGATACTGGTGATTATTCGAATAACGAAGATATTGTTTACACCATTTGTCCGTCAGATCCTCACAATTGTATTTTCTTCGATGTTTCTTCTTATAACATCGCAGGAGGAGATCAATTGTTTGTATATGATGGGCCGGATACTAATTCACCAATTTCGGCAATTTTATCTGGTACTGGTAGTTCTTTCCAGGCTCAGGCCGCTACAGGGTGTATGACTCTTCAATTCATTTCAAATGGCTTCACTACCGGTGATGGTTGGGAAGCTACCTGGAACTGCTCATTCCTTGAATGTGACAACGCTCCTCCTCCTCCCCCTGATTTTATGGCGTGCTCAGGCACTTTCTTCGATACAGGTGGGGCTTTCCTTGATTACACCAATAATGCAAACGAGATATATACGATTTGTCCGGATTCTGTTTTTAGTTGTCTGACAATGAACGTCATCAACTATTCTATTGAAACCAATGATGATCTTTTATTCATTTATGATGGTCCGGATATTGGAAGTCCAATTCTGACAGCCCTTACTGGTGTTGGTAGTGGATTATCTTTTAATTCAGATGATTGTATTACTGTACAATTTGTCTCAGATGGTTTTACAACATCCGGAGGTTGGGAAATTGAATGGTTCTGCTCAGCAGATGCTTGCCCGCCTGACGGATCGGGCTTTGATTTTCCTGATGAGACTACTTGTACAGGTGATTTCTTCGATAGTGGAGGACCAGCTAACAACTACCAAAACAATGAGCTTTGGGACTACTCTATTTGTCCTGATGATCCACATGGTTGTTTAGTCCTTACCATTGACAGCTATAATATTGGTAACCTTGATCAACTTTCAATATTTGGAGGATTAGGCTTCGGCGGACCAGTTCTTGCTCAGTTGACAGGTTCTGGAACCAACGTAGAAGTTCAAACAGACCAGGGATGTATCACAGTACAATTTGCTTCTTCCATTTTCTCTTCATCACCCGGTTGGTCGGGGTCTTATACCTGTACTGTTGATGAGTGTCAGGCTCCAGTGCCTATGACGGTTACACCTAATGTTCCGGATTCAGTTATGGTGGAGACCATCCTTTCAAATTTCGATGTACAAACCATGAATGTCATGGTTAATTGTCCACAAGGGGCATATGGAGTTTTCCAGGTGTCCGGAGGTACCTCTGAGATTGGTATGACTGAGGGTATTATTCTTACTTCTGGTTCTGCAGTAGAAGGTATTGGACCAAATGATTCGGGTGCAGAGACCACAATAAACGGTGCGCCTGGAGATCCGACGCTTGACCAATTAGCAGGTGCGGCTACTAATGATGCCTGTGAATTGATTTTTGAAGTTTATGCACCTACCGATATTTTATCATTTGATTATGTTTTTGCCTCTGAAGAATATCCTGAATGGACATGTAGTAACTTTAACGATCCTTTTGCCTTCTTTATATCAGGTCCTGGTATAGTTGGTGAAATGAATATTGCCCTCATTCCGGGAACTAATACACCAGTAACTATTAACAACCTGAATGGAGGTAATGGCGGTGCCTGTCCTCCTACCAATGCACAGTATTATGTAGATGGAATCGGCGGCATCACCACTGAGTATGATGGTTTCACGACCATTTTAACGGCTATGGCGACCGTAATTCCATGTAACTGGTATACATTACGTCTCGTTGTGGCGGATGCAGGTGACTCTTCTTTTGACTCCGCGGTATTTATTGAAGCGAATTCATTTGAAGTTGGAGTTGCCTCAATTCTACCTACGTATGAGTTCTCTCCTGATCTTGACGCAGCGGTTGAAGGATGTGCTCAGGGTTTCTTCAATGTTACTTTAAGCGAGCCTTCTGCTGACACAGTAGTAGTTGCACTTTCATTCTCAGGTACTGCGCAGAATGGAATTGATTTCGCAACTGTTCCTGATTCGGTTATTTTCTTCCCGGGTGACACGGTTATCTCAATTCCGATTAATCCAATAGCAGATAATGATCCGGAAGGCATTGAGGAAGCGATTATTGCCCTTGAATTCCAGACAATTTGTGGTGCCTTTGAGTTTGATACTGCTAACGTAGTTATTCAGGACAACATCTTCGTGGATATTGCCCAGGATACCTTAAGGATCTGCCAGGGAGATTCTTTACAATTGTTGGCGCTCGGAGCAATTGCCTATCAATGGACTCCAGCCCTTAACATAATTGGGGAAAATTCCCCTGATCCGATTGTCTTCCCAACGGAGAGTACTACTTATCATGTTACAGGGGCCTTGTTAGGTTCCTTCTGTATGGATACAGATTCGATATACATAGAAGTTGTTGGACCTGAATTAGACATTCCTCAGGATACTCTATTCATTTGCGAACGAGATAGTGTCCTGTTAGAGGCCACGGCTAGCGGAGGTGGGACAGTCTCATGGTCGCCGACCGAAGGACTTGAATCACCAGGAAGTTTAACTACTGAAGCTTACCCAACGGCTACTACAACATATATTGCCTCTATTGGTCTAGATGGCTGCTCTGCTGAAGATACAGTTACAGTGGCAATCATTCCATTCCCGTTAATGAACTTAATACCAGATACTACAATTTGTCAAACAGATACGATTACGCTTGCAGCAAATGTGGAGGGCTTTGATTACACATGGTCACCTGCTACTGGTTTAAGTGATCCAAACTCTGCCAACCCACAAGCGTTCCCAGATCAAACTACAACTTACACCGTTTATCTGAGCAATAGTTTCTGTCTTGATTCTGCACAGGTTACAGTTAACGTTAATCCTCTCCCCTTCCTTGAAGCGGGCCCGGATGTTGGATTATGTGAAGGAGAGTCTGTACAATTAATGGCATTAACCAACGTGGGAGGGAATTACCTTTGGGAGCCTTCTGCGACACTCAGTAACCAGTTTCTACCAAACCCGGTTGCCACGCCGCTTGAGACGACCACATATTATGTAACCTTTACCGATCAGGGATGCCCATCTGTTGATTCACTAACAGTAACGGTAGGCCCTCCAATTACAGGCATAAGTACAATTCCTGATACCACGATCTGTCAGGGTGAAGCTATTGTTCTCGGAAGCACACAAACTGAGCCGAATGTGACATATACCTGGTCTCCTGCGGATGGTTTGGATGATCCTAATTCTCCAAATCCAACTGCAAGCCCCGGTACAAGTACTGTTTATACACTTGTTGCTACAAATGGACCTTGTACTGAGAACGTTCAAATTACTGTAAATGTAATTCCAGAACTGGTAGTAGATGCCGGTGCCGGAACTAATATCTGTATTGGTGAAAGCACTCAGTTAAACGGTTCTTACAGTCCACTTGGCGGTAGTTTCAGTTGGTCTCCGATTGACGGACTGGATGATCCTAATTCATTAACACCAATAGCTACACCAACACAAACAACAACCTATACGCTGAGTTACCAGGTGCTGCAATGTGTTTCCTCTGCTGAAGTGACCATTGTTGTGGATGAAGATGTTCCACTGGCTGTCATTGATGATGAAACCATCTGTATAGGCGAAAGCATTACACTTGGCAGTACAGTGCCTACAAATGGCGCTACCTATACCTGGACACCGTCAGATTACCTTGACGATCCGAATACAGCAAACCCTGTAGCCACTCCAGAATTTACGACAACATACATGTTGCAAGCCCAGAATGGCGCCTGTATGGATTCTGCGATGGTGACAATATCAGTAATTCGTGATCTGGAAGTTGATGCTGGTGAGGATGTTACTATTTGTGATGGAGATATAACCACACTCATTGCTTCAGGTATGAATGGCACATCATTCGTCTGGTCTCCAACCGACGGGTTGGATGATCCGAATTCTGCAACGACCAATGCTTCTCCTGATACAACTACAACTTACACTGTTGCTTACTTCGAAGAAGATTGCTTTGTTGAGGATCAGGTCACAGTGACGGTAGCCGGAACCTTTTCATTGAGTGTCAGTAATGATACGATGATCTGGTTAGGTGATGAGATTATGATCAGTGCTGATGCAATTCCTGACAACAATAATGATATTGGCAATATTACTTATGAATGGACTTCTACAACCGGGTTGTCAGAGCCAAATAGCCCTGAGACTCTTGCAGGTCCTTTACAAACCATAACTTACACAGTTACGGCTACTTCTGATGCTGGATGCTCGGCTACAGAAACTGTGAATATTGTGGTAATGGATCCTACATTTGGAATTCCTAATGCCTTCTCACCAAACGGTGATGGACTAAATGATTACTTCACTGTTGCCTTCGAAGGCAATATTGAGATCGTTGAGTTCAAGATTTGGAACCGTTGGGGTGAATTGGTCTACAATAATGACAATAATCCAACTGGATGGGATGGTCGCTACAAAGGCGAAAACATGCCAGTTGAGGTTTATGTTTACTACGCTATCGTAAGAATTCCTACAGGTGAAGAAACCGTATTTAAAGGAGATGTCACCTTGTTAAGATAATTATTTGGTTAGTTAATCAAAGCCCTTTTTGGTGACTTCAATATCACTTCAAAGGGCTTTTTTTTGTCTGATATGATCCATCAAATTAATTTAAATGGTCAGTTGGTTAGCACTGATCAAGCGGTTTTTAAGCATACTAACAGATCGTTTAGATATGGAGATGGCCTATTTGAAAGTATTCGGATGTTCGAAGGAAGAATCCCATTTCTAGAATTTCACCTCCGAAGATTACATAGTGGAATGGCATACTTAAAGATGCAGATTCCAGAAACATATAACGCTGATTTCTTCTTGCAGGAAATTAAAAAAGTAACAGGAGATGTTCAAAATTCACGGATTAGGCTGACTGTATTTCGTGAAGATGGAGGCCTGTTCCTCCCGCCCAATAACTCGCCAAACTTCATGGTAGAAGCTGCTAAACTTAAAGGTAAATCATTTAAATTAGATGATCAAGGCTTAATTGTCGGGGTTGCAGATGATTATTTTACTCCTTCCAGTTTTGCCAATCTTAAAACTAATAATGCGCTTCCATATATTTTAGGGAAAATTGAGGCTGAGAAAAAAGGTCTTGACGAGTTAATTCTCTTTAATCAGAATGGTTGTATTGTTGAGGGGACCGCAAACAACATTTTCGTTGTTCTGAAAAATGTGATTTTAACTCCGGCTCTTTCAGAAGGTTGCCTTGATGGAGTGATGCGTCATTTTATTCTGAAAAACAAACAAACCCTTGGATTATCAATCAGGGAAGCGATCATCCCTGTCAAAACCATATTGACAGCTAAGGAGATCTGGCTTACCAACGCTATTCAAGGTTTAAATTGGATCCAGCAAATTGATGGAACAACATATTCGAATACCCTTGCTAAATCAGCCGTAGGCAAAATTAACCATTTAATTAAAGGAAGTAGCTAAACCTGTCATTTCGTATTGTCGAGGATTTCGACATAAAAAACAAGATCAGAATTTCCCGGAATTCTTGGAGGGCTACCTGTTTCACCATATCCAAGATTAGGAGGAATAAATAAATACCCCTTGTCTCCGGCATTCATAAGAGCCAGTCCTTCATCCCAGCCTCTTATTACACCGCCAGTGCCCAGAGTTAATTGGAAGGGAGTCCCTTTAGCAAACGAAGCATCAAAACGAGACCCATCCATAAGGTGGCCTGAGTAATCAACAAAAATGCGGTCTCCATTTTTAAGTTTATCGCCTGTCCCTTTTTCTAAAATATGGTATTTAAGCCCTGATTCTGTGGTGGTGGTTTCAAGTGTTCCAGCTTTAAATTTTTCGATTGCGGCTTGTACCTGGGCATCTATTTTTCTCGCGTTAGCCTCATTAGCTTCCATAGCTTTTAATTGCTCTTCTTCCTGCTGTTTTCTCAGTTTCTCCATAACTGACCTTTGTTCCTCAATTTCTTCTTTAGATTGAATCTCAGAAATCGTGAGATCCATAATCACCAGGTCTCCAGGCTGAAAACCCCATTCTGGTCTAAGTGCGCCACTTAAAGAATCTGATTCAAATGCAATGCTTAAACTGTCACCCACATTCATTAAGGTCAGTGCTTCCATTATTGGATTATCACTTAATGCCTGGTCAAGCTCTTCTGCAGGTGGTAATTGAAACCCGTTAGGTCGGTTGGTTTCGTAAGTAGAAAATACTGTCAGTTCATGCTTTTTCATTCTCAAATGGTACTTGACACCTTCCTCTGGTTGAGGAGAAGGTCCTTCTACATCCTTGAGAAATTTATTATAAAGGCCAGTAGCCGTTTGATTATATGTACTAAGTAATTCCGCTTTAGCAGTCATAAAATCTGCCTCAGTTTGTGTGTCTTTCATGGAGATGTCGAAATGGATCCAATCGCCAGATTTGAATTGTGGTGGCCTTCCACCTTCCGGGATGGAGTCTATGAGTCTTACATAAGTCAGACTGTCGCCCTTTGACATTAATGACAAGGCTTGAAGCAGTAAATTACCTTCAAAGTCCTTATCACCGCCTTTTGGAAGCCTTACGTCGACAGGAAACCCCTGATCGTATGAACTGGCTACAATAGTGTCTCCTCCGCGGAAACTCATATGATAGACAATTCTATCGCCTGGCTTAACTGATTCTCCTGGTTCGTCAATAATGAATTTATAGTTCAAACCAGAGTCAGTTTTAGTGTAACCTTTATGGGGATTTTTCCCATTATTACAGGCGGAAATACAAATAACCCCTGCAAGTATCAGGAAAAGATGGAATGATCGCATGATATTGTATTGATTAAGTTAGATTTTGTTTAATGTTTGGGTTCTACCAGTTGCTCTTTGAGTGTAGGAAGCAATCCCTTCAGTTTGTCCATTGTGTTTCGGAGGGAATCTTTTGAGATACCACCTGCTGCATTTTTGTGTCCTCCCCCATTAAAATGATTTGAGGCAATTTCTTGGACATTGAAATCACCTTTTGAACGAAGTGAGAGTTTGACAAAACCATCGCGCTCGGAAATTAAAGCACCAAACTTGATTGCTCTCATACTTAAAAGGTAATTAACAATACCTTCTGTATCTCCCCGCTTTATGTGAAACTTTTTATAATCTTCTTTCGTGAGTACAATGAATCCCGTACCATATTCAGGATAAAGTTCGAGACCAGTTGTCAAACAATATCCCAAAAGGCGAATTTGTTTGATAGATTGACTATTAAAAAGGTTGTTTTGGAGTTCTACATCATTAACACCCTTATCTTTTAGTTCAGAAACAATTTTGAAAAGCTTGGAAGAGGTACCGTATTTAAATGAGCCTGTATCAGTAAGAATCCCGGAAAAAATACATTCAGCAATTACATGGTCCAGTGTTTTTAAATCATCAAGCAAGCCGATAAAATCATAAATTAATTCGCAGGTAGAACTGGCAGTTGTATCAACCAGTCCATAATCTGCAAAATCTTCTGGAAACAGGTGGTGGTCAATCATCACTTTGGGAATGTCTCGTGCGGCTATGGTTTCCCCAAGTTTATCTATTCGGTGTAAAGCATTGAAATCAAGACAGAATACGATGTCAGCCTCATTGACCATTTCATCCGTCTTATTTGCATCTCTGTCATGCACAAGAATATACTCCGACCCAGGGAGGAAGTTGAGAATCCTTGGAAAATCTGAAGGTACCGCCACTGTAGCATCGTGACCATATCTGGACAGATAGTGGAAAAGGGCAAGAGAAGAGCCGATCGCATCTCCATCAGGGTTTCGGTGGGATACAATGGCAACTTTTCGCTGGGTACTCAGAAATGTTTTTAATGCTTCAATATTTTCCATCTCCATCTAAAAATGTTCTAAACAAAATCTTTGGTTTTCTCCGAAAGAATCACCTTAGACCATGAATGTGCGAAAGTGATAATTTTTAATGATTAAACCAAAAAATAAAATTAATAATACGCAGGATTTAAAATGATTCTTTAGTTTTGCTCGATTTTTGAAATCATCATTTTTTTC
>JBCCHF010000050.1:0-40530 GCA_039028895.1 Bacteroidota bacterium
CTTTTGATATTTAGGTTAAAGTTCTGATACATTCTTCTCCTAAATACTTTCAAAAACAAAAAAGTGAACTCGATCAGAATTTTTTTTCTTAGACATGAAATTTTCCATTCATTTATTGATGCGTGGAATATCCATTGATTAAAATAATACGTATTTTAAAATAGTTTCTTTTAACTAATATAAATTTAGAAAATTTCTTCCTAAAGGTTCACTTTTTCTTTCCCCGACTAATTGTATTTTAGGATGGAGTTTTAAAATAAGCCAGGTTTTCCTTTTTAAAGAGGGAAAAAATTCAAGATCAATGACTTACAACCAGTCTATTCTAAACGACATTCGAGATAACCCTGAAAAGACTATGAGAAGATTATACAAGGAATTCAGAAAGGGTTTTATGAGTTGGACCAGTCATCGTTTTGGAATTGACAAGGAGGATTCGAAGGATATTTTCCAGGAAACTATGGTAGCATTTTTTGTTAACGCTATATCAGGTCGACTTACAAAACTAACGTCAACTAAAGCCTATATTTATGCCATTGGAAGAAATAAAATTCTAAATTTCCTGGAAGGAAATTCAAAAATTGTTTCCATGGAATTGGTGAATGAATTAAGAGTAGAAATCCATGACAATACCATAATTGAATCTATTTCACTAAACCACAGACAGCAAATAATAGCTGATGCAATTGGCAAACTAGGGGAAAATTGTCAGAAATTATTGAAATTACTATTCTTTGAGCGCTTTAGTCATGAGGCCATTGCCCAAAGACTGAATTATTCAAATGCCGAATCTTCAAGAACAATGCGCAGGAGATGCCTGAATAATCTCGAAAAGATGCTTGATCCTGATTCACTTTAAATCATTAAAGTTCTTAACGTCTTAAATCTAATGAGTAAGCAAATAACAGATGATGATTTGATAGAATTGTTTCTGATCGGTCAACTTTCAGAGCAACAGTCCTCCATTTTTGAAGCGAGAAAAAAAGATCCTGACTTCCAAAAACGCTTTAATTTTCTTTCTGATGTATCAAAAGCTGTGGAAAGCCGGGTAGCTGATGAAATGAAAGCTATTCTAAAGGAAGAAGAACGGAAAATTGAGGCAAAAGGAAATAACATAATATGGCTTTTCGTTATTGCAGCTGCAGTGATAATTATCGTTTTTGGTACTCGATTTTTATTGCCATCAAATGATACCCCTCCTGATCACTTTGCCGACCATTTCGTTCCTGTGGAAAACTTAATTGAAGTCTCAAATCGAGAAACGATAGATTCGGCTTTTGCCAATAGCGTCTATTCTAATTATGAGGAAAAGAAATACGAAGAGGCCTTAGCGGGGTTCGACTCACTATTAAAAGCTGACAATAATCCTCTTTTCAGATTTTATAAAGCCAATACCCAACTGGCTCTGGGGGATATTGATGCTGCTTTGGTTGAATTGAATTCGATTTTACAAGTCGATAATTTCGACTTAGTTGATGAGACCAAATGGCTTTTGGCCCTTTCCTATCTAAGGAAAGAGAACTTTACTGCTGCAAAACCATTGCTAATTGATCTTGAATCTTCCACTCTTTTTAAAACAAGAGTGGATAAAATTTTGGAGGATACCAGATTAAAACAAGAATAAATTTTTTCCATCCGGATGGATAACAATTAAAGGTATTCTGTCAATTCTCTGGAAAATCTAAAAAATCCGAAATACCTCTCTTACTTCTAACTTACAACAATGAAAACGTTTTACACATTGTGGTAAAATAAATATTCTGACTATTCCTTTGGGAATCTTATTATTTCCTATCTTGGTAATCTTCCGTTTTGTTATCCCTGACTTTTATTGTCGAATCATTCAAAAAATTAAAATGCAAAAATTTCTATTCTTTTTGATAGGGATAGGTATGTCCCTTTCTGTCTACGCTAACAACATTGAAGTAAATAATGTTACTCTAACTGGTCAAAACCAAGGTGATCAGTTTACGCTTGTCCAATTTGATCTTAGTTGGGAAAACTCCTGGCGAATTAGTGCAGGTCCTTCAAACTATGATGGTGCCTGGGTCTTTGTAAAATACAGGCAAAATAGCGGGCCATGGCAACATGGAACCATTAATTATGTCAACGGCACTGCTGCCGCCGACGGACATACCGCACCATCAGGTGCAACTATCCAGACTTCATCAGATGGGGTTGGCGTATGGGTTTACCGTGACAGCGACGGAAGCGGCGATGTCAACTATCAATCGATTCAATTGCGATGGAATTATGGTTCTGATGGCGTTTCTAGCTCTGCAGTAGTTGATGTCCAGGTTTTTGCCATTGAAATGGTCAATATTCCTGAAGGCCTTTTCCTCTTAGGATCTAACAATTTTGGTGGTGATGAAACCGACCACTTTTATTATAACACTGGTGTTTTTGGTTCACAATCTCCATTTCCTGTCACATCAGAAGACGCTATTACGGTTAGTAATATTTCAGGACCTACGAACTTATTTTACGACATAGTAGCTACTGAGAATCAGGGCGATCAACTAGGCCCCATACCAGCTGAATACCCTAAAGGCTTTGCCGCTTTTTGGGTCATGAAATATGAGATCACTGAGGACCAATGGCTCTGCTTTTTCAACTCTCTGACTGACACGCAAAAAGACAACCATGATGTAACTGATGCAGATCATAAAAATACGGATGCGGTTGTTTCCAGAAATACTATTGCTTATACTTCAGGCAATGGGACTACACTTGCCCCTAACAGGGCCATCAGCTTTTTGAACTATAATGACTGTGCAGCTTATCTCGATTGGACAGGCCTTAGATTTATCACCGAACTGGAATACGAAAAAGCCTCCAAAGGTCCAGTCCATGTCAATAATGCACTTGCTACAGGCGGTACAGCGGTTTTTGATGAACTCTATAATATTAACAATGACGGTGAAGCCGATGCCATTATTACCAATCCTGGTGAGAACATCACCAATATGTGTTATTTCATTAATGATCCTGGAGGACCCATGAGAGTTGGTATTTTTGCAGCAAGTGCTGTCAACAATACAAGAGAGGAAACCGGAGGCAGTTACTTTGGTGTAATGGAATTAAGTGGTAACCTTTACGAACGTTGTATTGGCGTCGGCACTCCTCTAAATCGGGGTTATGAAGGGACTCATGGCGATGGTGAGCTAACCTTTTCAGGTCAACATAACGTACTTACCTGGCCAGCTCCTGGTTCGGAAGGTGCACATGCTTACCGTGGCGGATCATGGTCAAATGATATTGGATTTTGCAGAACAGCAGACAGGACTTCTGCGTGCATTTTAAATTCTGTTACCAATTCAAGAATTGGTCTCAGAGGAGGCCGTACAGCAGAATAATCCATGGTTCACATAATGACATATCAATTAAGGCTAAGCCTTTTATTGGTGATGCTGTTTTTCTCGGGCCAATCACTTTTTGCACAATACGACGGAGGTACTGGAGATGGTAACGATAAATCAGGTGTTATCCAAAGTACGCTTAAGGGACTTCAGTTTAATGACTTTCCACTGTTTCAGGGTGGCGCAGGTGATGGTGCTGACAAATTCCTTTTTGTAGGTGTTTTGAATGGAACAGATATATCAGTACTGTTTAGTGGCGGTGAAGGCGACGGTTTCGACAAAGAACAGTTTAATGGTTCTATAGACGGCACTTCAGTTACAGGACTATATAGTGGCGGTGAAGGCGACGGTTTCGACAAAGAGCAATTTAATGGCACTATAGACGGTACTTCAATATCCGGGCTTTACAGTGGTGGTGAAGGTGACGGCTTTGACAAAGAGCAATTTAACGGTATCCTTGACGGCACCTCGATAATCGGACTTTATAGTGGCGGCGAAGGTGATGGGTTTGACAAAGAGCAGTTTAACGGTATCATTGACGGTACCGATATTGCCATTTTGTACGGTGGTGGTATTGGCGATGGGTTTGACAAAGAACAGTTTAACGGTATCATTGACGGTACCGATATTGCCATTTTGTACGGTGGTGGTATTGGCGATGGGTTTGACAAAGCTGCCTACTCCGGTATTTTGACCATCGCGCTTCCAATAGAGTTAATCGTTTTTGATGCCTTTCCGGAACATAAGCATGTTGTTGTTTTCTGGATTACTGCAAATGAGATTGATAACGACTTTTTTACTGTTCAAAGAACTAAAGATTTTACGGCTGTCGAATCCATTGGTGATATCAATACACAGGGCAACCTGAATGGAGAACAGAATTACGAATTTCTGGACCTGGATCCGTTTTCAGGATTGTCATATTACCGATTAAAGTCTACTGCATTGAATGGAGAAGTGGAGTTTTCAGACTGGGTAGATGTCCGATTTGAAGGCATTTCAACGCTTGGCGATGTCACTCTTTATCCAAATCCGACATCAGCAGAATCTGTTAACCTACGCCTGGAAAGCTTTGATGCCGAATGGGATATAAGTGTAAAGATCACATCGATGGATGGTAAATTGATTTACCTAAAAGAACAACTGGACCTCAGTGGCAACCAAGACGAATTCATACTTCAACTTGGTCGCGATCTCGCCGCTGGCTTATACGTCGTCTCTATTTATGGAGATTATAATAAGTCTGTCTTATTAATGAAGGCGAAGTAAACTTACCGATAAGCAATCATCATAGAAATAGCAGGCACCGAGATTTTTCCAGAAACTTCTCGGATGCCTGCTTCATTAATCTCGTTGCCTAAAACAGCAAGTGTCCATTCGCCTTCAAGCTCGACATCTACGCTATCGGTGCTTGCATTGTAGCAGACTTCAATTTCTGACCATGCATCGTCGTTGGCATTTTCGCTGATCCGGTATCTGACAACAAATGGCTGGGAATCGTGGAATTTCAGTTTTTCCCTGACCATCTCAGCTGTCGGCATATAAAAAGCGGGGTGATTCTTTCTAAGTTGAATAAGATCACGATAATACTCAAAAACATCATTGTGCTGGATTTTCCAATTCCAGTCGATGCGGTTAATTTCGTCTGGCTTATTGAAGGAATTATGTTCGCCTCCTTTGGTCCGCATCATTTCTACTCCGGCATGCAGAAAAGGGGTTCCTTGGGTAGTTAACACGATGGCATTGGACAGCTTATGCATCGCTTTGATCGTTTTTTCGTCAGCATCGGCTCTTGAAATTATCAACTTGTCATATAGCGTCTGGTTATCGTGGCAGGATACATATGAAACGGCTTGCCAAGGTTCTTTTGCCCATGGTGCATCTGAGTAGTTGACAGCTTTGTAGTCGATCTGATCATGCTGTATTGATCCGACAACTCCAAACTGAATAGATGGCTCCTTACCAGGGGTTCCGCTTACGAACCCTCCTTCTTCATCAACAAATACTGAGCCTTTCAATCCGTCACGAAGATCATCGCTAAACGCTGAAATATTGGTCATTCGGTGTGTATGTTTCTTTAAGGCCTGATCATTTTCCGGTAACGGAGAAGAACCTGCAGTCCAGCCTTCTCCATAAACAAAAATGTCAGAATTGATGGCTTCAAGTATAGCAGCCACTTGGTTCATTGTTTCGATATCGTGAATACCCATCAGGTCAAAACGGAAACCATCAAGATGGTATTCATTGACCCAGTATTTTACAGATTCGAGGATATACTTGCGCATCATTGGTCTTTCAGATGCTGTCTCGTTGCCACACGCAGAGGCATTTGACCAACTGCCATCTTCGTTAAATCGATAATAATAGCCTGGTGTTTCGAGACTGAAATTGGATGTTTCATTTCTACCAGTATGGTTATAAACAACATCCAGTATCACACCAATACCATTGTCATGGAATGCTTTTACCATTTGCTTGAATTCCTTTATCCTTACCTCAGCATTGAACGGATCGCTGGAGAATGACCCTTCCGGAACGTTGTAGTTTTGAGGATCGTACCCCCAGTTAAATTGAGCGCTATCCAATTTGGCTTCTTCAATCGCGTGGTGATCATAACTTGGTAGTAAATGGACATGAGTAATGCCCAATTCCTTCATATGATCGATGGCAGTAGATACATTTCCTGGACCTTTGGTGCCTTCTTCAACAAGACCGAGATATTTTCCCGGAAAAGAAGAACCCGAATTAGGGTGAATGGTAATATCGCGAACATGTAATTCGTAAATCAAAGCTTCACTTGGTTTGTCTACTGCCGGACCTTTATCATCCGCCCACCCTTCAGGGTTAGTGGATTCAAGGTCGATGATCATTGCCCGTTTGCCGTTGACGCCTACTGCCTGAGCATAGATACCTGGGGTTTCGTCCAACCAGTCACCATCAACTTTCACCTGGTAGGTATAATAAACACCGTTCATATCACCTTTTAGTTTGACTTTCCAGAGACCCGTTTCATATTGAACCAGGGGATGATTTTCAAAAGGTTCGCCACCATCACCATTCCTGTAAAGGTGAACCTGAACCTGCTCTGCTACTGGTGACCATAATGTTAAATGGGTTTCTGTCGGGGAATATTTAGGCCAAAGGTCTTCTTCTGGGTATGCCGGATAATCGTCGTAGGAAGCATACTCGGGAGTAGTTGGTTGACAGGCTGCAAATGCGAGAAGGAGCACGATAATGGGAAAGTATTTCATAGTTGATGGTTGAAAATTTATTTTTTGTTGATTATTACGAATTAACTATTGGGCACAATTAAAAGCTAGCTGCAAATGTAGCTGTTGGTAAGATATTAAAAACTGGAATGTGTGAACACATTCACCTCAGTAATTAACATACAGGAGATTATCGCCTTCTGGTATGTGTGGTAAGAATTCGTTGGTTTTCTTTTTTCACCAATAGGTCACTTCTGTGGCCCCAAATCTTTGGCCTGGCCTGTCGACCACTTTTCTGATAACCTTGAACCTTTTCCCTAATTCTTTGTCTTTTGATCGAGCCATTGTTTGCCTAATGAACGTGAAAAAGACATACAACCTAAGTGACGCTGATGTAGACCGCATCATCAATATGGCATGGGAAGACAGAACCCCTTTCGAAGCCATTGAGTTTCAGTTTGGGTTATCCGAGGCAGAAGTCATCAAGTTGATGAAATCTGAAATGCGACTCAATAACTGGAAAAAATGGCGGGCAAGGGTTAGTGGTCGCAAAACAAAACATGCCAAACTAAAAGGTAAGGAAGTAGACCGATTCCGCTCAAAATCACAAAAAGAGATAACCAGTCATCGCATTTCTAAAAAGAAATATTAAGAGTAATAGGTTCACTTATTCTGTTTTCACGTAATTGGTTTTACCATAAATCATCAATTCTCCTACCGTTAACCTTCCCAGGCATGTATTTTAAGAAACGAATCCCATTTCCTTAGCATTTTAGACCTAATGGCCTTAAATTCAGGGCAATAAGACGTTTTCCATCATAAAAGAAGCTTATTTTTTGTTCTGTTTCATTGATTGAAAAGAGCAACCTGGTAAGTATTGAGATTAGACACACCAAATACAAAGAACTATGGATTCCATTCAAACATTAATTACATCGCTTAGAGCATTGGGTGACACGCTGGATGATATTGCAAAACTTAAAGGCAAAAAAAAGGGAAGATGGGAAGCCATCCGTTCAGAAGCAGAAGATGTTAAAACAGAATTAGTTGATTATGCACTAGAACAATTGGCTACAGATAAAGATAAAATAACTTATGGATCGGGTACGCCGTCCAAAAGTATATGCTTCCATATCCAGGGAGAAATCGATGGGGCTGAGAAGAAAGACGGCCTTTTAGGTCTTGCCCAAATCTATGAAAGATACCATATGGAAGAAATTAAAAAATCAAGGTCAAAAGGTAAGGAAAAGCTTGATCTGCTGGAAGAGTTACCCGGCCAACTTTCCAAAGTAGAGGAAGATGCAGAAGACTATTTGGACGACCTTGATGAAGCCAACGAAGATTCAAAGATCAATTTTAAAAAGAATCCCTTGTACGGACATTTTAAAAATGGGGTAACACTTACTATGAAGGGTGCAAGAACACTGAAACGCTTTGATCTTGAAAAAGGAAAAGGCGAAGAATTCCTTACTAGTTTCTTCAGCCTGGCAAATGAAATTAAAGGCCTGGTTAAGGACGTTTCTTCTGCCAACAAACATGACGAGATTAAAACGCTCGCCAGGAATTTTTGTAAGAAGCATTATGATAATTTTGTCAAGCTGCACCGAGAAGCCATGGCCTTCAAAATTGAACCAGAGATCAAGAAAAGAAAAGTCTTAAAAAACAAAGTCACCAATCAGGGCGATATTGACGCATGGAAACGTGCAAGAAAGGCCTTTGACATGGCTACAACCGGAGCATTTGATCTTTTTGACACTTTGGACAAAATGCAATAAACCTAAAGTTTCACCTTATAGATCAAGCTAATATTGATGAGTCAAAAGTGGTTAAACAAGACGTCGCTTGAAGGCACCATAGTCAGACTTGAACCATTGGAGAAAATCCATGAGGCAGGTATCATCGATGCTGCTTCTGATGGCGAGCTCTGGCATTTGTGGTATACTTCTGTGCCACCTCCGGAAAAAGCCGAAGCATTTATTGATCATGCCAACTCAGAATTCGAGAAAGATACTGCTCTGCCCTTTGTGGTAATTGAAAAAGATTCAGGTAAAGTGGTAGGGTCAACCCGATTCATGAACGCTGACCCGACCAGTAAACGCCTTGAGATTGGCCATACCTGGTACGCCAGATCAGTTCAAAGAACCGGTGTTAATACAGAGTGTAAATTCTTGCTTTTGAGTTATGCATTCGAGGAATTGAATTGTATTGCTGTTGAGTTCCGTACTCATTGGCACAATCAGACTTCCAGGACAGCTATTGCACGTTTGGGGGCGAAGCAGGATGGCGTTTTACGCAATCATAAAATAGATAAAGCGGGGAATTTGAGAGATACTGTAGTATTTTCCATAATCCGTTCAGAATGGAATACAGTCAAAAAAAATCTGTCGTTTAAGATGAGTCAGAAATAATCACTTACCGCAAATATGCTGATACCATCCATGGTGACTTTGGTAGCTTCATTGTCGCATGTACCATCACCAAAATCGACAGTGGCTACCCACATTTTGGTCTTGGCATCATAATATTTGATCATACCAGAAACAATCTCAAAACCACAATCATCGGCCTTAACAAGCGGGACAACGATAAGCTTATAAAAATCTTCTTTGTCTTTATCCTTGGAAAGATCAAGCTCATACTCTACTCCATCTTTGATCAATTTGGCCTTTTCAATATCTGGGCTATAACCAAACTCAACTTCGGCATGCACAACCCCATTTTTGGTATACTCGAGAATACCTGTTGTGTAAAGATCGTTTTGGATATCACCGAGGGGATGCTGTTCGCTTACATTGAATCCTGACTCTGACAGGATGAAAGATGCATCTTCATTCACTGCATCTGTAGAAAAATCTAAAAATCCATTGCTGTTCTTTTCACATGATACGAAGCAGCATGTTGCGATGAGTATTAAAAGAAGTGAAAAATAGTATTTCATAACTATGGATTTTGACGGTTTAGAAATACAGAAAAAATGTGAAGGAAGTTTCAACAATCCAAATCTATCATCAACAAATCATTGACCAGCAAGCACTACGTTTACAGCTTTGGGGCCCTTAGGTCCCATCTCGACTTCAAAGGTAACCTGATCATTTTCTTGTAAGTCAACTGCACAGTCATTGACATGAACAAATATACTCTCTCCGGTTGAATTGTCAATAATAAATCCGTAGCCTTTATCATCGTTGAAGAATTTGACTTTACCTTTTTTGATAGCCTCCTCAGGTATTTCCTCTTTTGGAGGAATACCGATAACAATGTCTTCAGCCTTAATCTTTTGTTTTTTGGCAGGATCAGGAGGCGTTGAAGTAAGATTACCGTCTTCATCAACATATGAGAAAATTGTTTTGGGCTTTTCCTTGTTTTCGCTTTTTTCCGCTTTTCTCAGAGCCCTTTTTTCTTGTTTCTCCAGTTTTTTCTTTCTGCGTTTTTTCTCCCTTTCCTTTTTGTTAAAAGACTCTTTTGATTTACCCATTTTTCCAATTTCAGATTTTTGAAAATATCCTAGTCAAAAAATCTGCGGAACGTGCCAAATCTTAGCAAATTGTTTAACAAAGAGATCAAAACTACCTAAATAAACCCGGACTATTGTAAAATAGTTTGGAATATAAGCTAGCCATCCCAAAAATATATCTTATTGTTGGCGAATACTATACAAAAAGGGTATATTAATAAAATAAATTACCTTTGTGTTTCACATTAGCAAAGTTGCTTCTCTCAAAGTTTATCCTTTCCAAAGTATTTTCTTTTTGTAATGTTTCAGGTTTAGTGTGACCAGTGTGGAAATATTCTTCTACTGGTAGAAAATTATTAGTACCAAGTGAACCTCAATTTGACTTCCCTCTTCTACCATAAAAGTATCCTCCACATTTACATATATTTTATCAGCAGGTCATAAGACCTTGCACCAAAATTATTTTAATGAAAAAGAATAAAAATATTAGACGCCATAAAAACAGGTTTAGAGGTAAACCAAAGAAAAAAAAGGATACCTCAGCACTTGATATCAGCAAGTTTACCAATAAAAACATCGCACCCGAATCAAACAATTTCCAATCTAAAATGAATTCCTTTTCAGGATTAAATCTTCATAGTACATTACTTGATCGTATTCAGCAGGCAGGTTATAAACAACCGACAGAGATTCAGGAAAAATCTATTAAGCCGATCTTGGCTGGGCGTGACATAATAGGTATTGCGGGTACAGGGACAGGTAAGACAGCTGCGTTTTTGATTCCTGTTATTCAAAAATTGATTAAAAACAGAAAAGACCTAAACACCCTAATTGTTACACCTACCAGGGAGTTGGCAAATCAAATTTCTGAAGAATTCAAGAAATTATCCAGAAAAATGTCGTTGTTTACATCGACTTTAATTGGAGGTACCAACGTAAATCAATCTATTAAAGCCCTTAAACGGACCAATCATGTAGTGATTGCAACCCCGGGCAGGTTAATTGATATGATAAAACAAGGCTACCTTGACCCATCCCAATTCAGTACGTTAATACTTGATGAGTTTGACCGCATGCTTGATATGGGATTTTTAAGAGATGTTCTGTATATTAATAATGAGATGATTGGGAAAGACCAAACATTACTTTTTTCTGCGACATTAGATCCTACGCAAAAAAAGATAATTGCAGAAATAACTAATAATCCACTTGAAATAAAGGCCGGCCCTGGCACTCACGCTACCAAGGCTATCGAACAAGAAGTTGTTCACATTCCTAAAGGAGAAAACAAGATCAATGTTCTTTATGACCTCCTTTCGGAATATAAAAATGAAAAGGTATTATTATTTTGTGAAACAAAATGGCTCGTTAAGAAGGTTTGCAAAAAACTGGAGAAAAAAGGTGTGAAGGTTGACATGATTCATGGTAACAAGTCACAGAACGCCCGTGAAACTGCCCTTCGGAAGTTTAAGGCCGGGAAAATTGACCTCTTGGTAGCAACCGATGTAATTGCCAGGGGAATCGATGTAACAGACATCTCCCTTGTTATCAATTTTGATATTCCGCGTGATTATAATAATTATATTCACAGGATCGGAAGAACAGGAAGAGCTGGAAAGTTAGGAAAAGCACTTACTTTAGTGGCCTAACCAGAATTTTAGCTCTGCTTTTTAAAAATAGAATTTCTTATAGTATATCATAAAAATTAAAGTAAAATGGAAAAAGGAACCGTCAAATTTTTCAATAGAGAAAAAGGATTTGGCTTTATTAAATCTGAGAATTCAGATAAAGATTATTTTGTTCATAAAAGTGGTCTTATTGATCAAATTCAAGAGGATGACCAAGTTGAATTCAATCTAAAAGAAGGCCCTAAAGGGTTGAATGCAGTAGACGTAAGAGTTGTATAAACAGCTTTTTTAGATACATAACGCCATTCAGTTTCAACAAGGCTGAATGGCGTTTTTTTTACCCCAGCACAAAATTTTGTTGAATTATGTAAGTTCATTTTCTCCATGGGACACGCTTGCCCCAAACTATAGAAAGCGAGAAATCTGCTAGAGAATAAAAGCCGTCAAACCGTTTCTGAAGTAACCTACGCCTGTGGTTTAACCTCACACATGTTTTTCCAAAGTGTGCGAAAAAAGGTATGGTAAAAGCTCCAAGGCTTATTTTGATCCTTCCCTTCTAGATTAGGATTTCTGCATTTGCTAATGGCGTTTTTCTCTCTACATCAGACCCCTTGAAGCATAAATATTACTATCATCGATTTTTTTGTAATACACACAACCAATCTACCTTCTTCAATGTTCAATATGCAAATCCTAGCATAATGAAAATCTATTCCAAGACGTGGGAGTCACATATTCCAATACCAATTGAAGAAGCATGGGCCTATTTTTCGAGACCCGAAAATCTGAACGAGCTTACGCCTGATGACATGGATTTCGAGATCGTCACAGACGTTAGTGGTATCGAGATGTATGAGGGCATGTTAATCCAATACCGGGTAGCACCTTTACTCAATATCAAGCTGAATTGGGTAACAGAGATCACAAAGATCGATCACCTCAATTACTTTATTGACGAGCAACGATTCGGCCCTTATGCCCTATGGCACCACGAACATCACTTCGAAAGTACCGACTATGGCACGCGTATGATTGACAAACTACAGTACGGTCTGCCATTTGGGTTTTTAGGAACCTTAATGCATAAGCCATTGGTTGGCAAACGAGTAGAAGAGATTTTCGAATACAGAGCCGAAAAGCTCAAAACCCTATTCCCGGAAAGGAAAAAAGTATTGGTCTGAAAAAGCTGTTAAGACCCTAAAAATTCTGGCATCACAGCGCGGAATTTTTTAAATTAGCATAACTAACCGCGCTTGTTCATGACTAAGACTTCAGACACTGATCAGTACCTGGAAAAGGTCATTCGTAGACTGGAGGTGGAAGGCAATGACCTTTACGCCCTGTTCACGGAGGTAGAGGCTGATTGCTTCACAACTGAGGACCTTGTCACCATTCAAAGTAAATTGAAAAAACGCAAAAATGATTTCAGGTTTTTCCATCGGCGCGTGCTATTCCTTATAGCGCTTTGTCCTGCATTTTTTATCCTTAGCTACCTGTTTTCGCTCATCGGCTGGTCTATCTTGTCGTTAACTTCATTTGGCATTGCGCCATTATTGTTTCTCCTTTTTTTGGGTGGCACCCTGTACCTAAATCGCCGTTATGGCACCAGGAGTGATATTGACTTCCTTATAGAAAAGGCCTCCAGGGAAATAAGACATCGTGAAAGACTGGGTATTCACTAACTTTACCCCATGTCCTGGTTCCCCTCCTTTGGCTTGAAAGAGATGTTGCCCGAAAAGCCTGTCATTTCCGATAAGGAAAGAAAGGTACTCGAGTCGACGCCTTCCGTTCCTATCTCCACTCAGCAAAAGCCTTTGGTGGATTTTCCTGTCATACCATTCCAGGTATTCGGCATGGATTACGAAAAAGATATTGTTATTGCCACCCGGCACCCGAAATGGAATCTCCATGAATACGCTCAAGTCCGTTTACCGGAAGGGCCTTTATGGATCATGAAGGATGCCCTCGAAGGCAGTCTCGACCAGTTTATTGCTATCAACCGGGAAGGATTGGCCGAACTTATGCCCGAAATACCACTAAGCATTTCCGTTCAGGATGCGACGATAATTGACAGGAGTACCGAGAAGTTACTAGACATTTCGTTTGAATACCAAAATCACCTTGGTGAAAAAGTGCATGCCGCATACAAAGGCAAAATCAGGATGAGTCGTATGCGTAAGCGCAATGGTTCGACAATGGGGCATTCGAAAAATCAGTTGCTCGTAGTGCTCGACCTTTCGGAGAGACGTTTTGGTAAAAAAGCAACTATATATTACGATGGAAAGATCCATAAAGTCAAAAAACTGCTTGGCATAAAGCCCTTCCAAATGCTAGTAAAGCAAACACAGGGAGGCATTTCAACAGGAGATTTTCAATTTGAAAGTTCGGGATCTGATGGCCTGAAAAGCTATCACCATTCCGGTAAGGAAATAATCCAGAACTGGTCTGTTGAGGCAAACAATAAGATGATATCTGTCCGGCAGGAAAACAGGCTGAGGACCATGATCTTTAATTATCAGAAAGAAAATAATCATCAGAGGTTGAGTACTGCATCCGTTCAGCTTTGGGACCGTAATCACCCTGCCTTCCAAATCAATTTCTTCCCCTGCTTACCTGATCTTCGAATCCCTTTCGACCATATTTTCAAAGGCAACTTTGTAATGGACGTCAACGGGCAAAAGAATCATGCTATCGGCAAGATTTTCGTGGAATCAAATCGAAAGACTACTAGTATCCACATCATGCCTGAAAAGCCGTGGTGGCTGACAGACCGGCCTATGAAAATTGAGATCAATTACAAAGATGGCATGGTGAGTTCAATTACCCGGATTCGCTCAATCTCATGATTATGTCATTTTACAATTCGAGCCCCCTTTTTGGTAACATTCTTGCATGATTGGGACTTAAAATCTTTTCCAAAACCGAAAACGGTTAATATTTTTGGGTTTCCATCAGAAACACCTAACCCAAACGCCTGAAAGGAAAATGTACCGGCCGATCCAGTTTTGTCTCCTCTTGATTGTTGCCAGCCTCTCTTTGAGTGCCCAACCTGGAACGCCTTTGCCCAAACTAACCCCTTCTTATTCTGAGGATTTTAGTGACTACCACTCGTATCCATCTATGTGTTTCAGTAAGGTGTTCACCGATTCAAAAGGACGACTTTGGTTGCGCACATGTCCTTCTCTGAGTGGCAGCAAACACCTTCATCTATTTCAATTTGACGGTTACCAGTTTAAACTGGTTCAGGGAGAACTTGAAAAGCTAAAGCCTAGTGATCGAATCTTTGAGCTATACCAGGGTAATCAACTAGTTGGCAGTTATGATAAGGAGGATGAAGCAGGCATATTCTTTTATCACCTTGACAACAACACTATTTCTTTTTACCCACTTAAGGAAAAAGGATCAATTTTCAACATCTCCGTCACGCCTGATGAAAGAGTGTTCGTCATTTCAGAAATAAATGATGGGCTATCATTTTATGAATGGGTTGATGGAGATTTCCAACTGCAAAAAGAGGTTAGTGGTCTGGTCTATGACAAAGATTTTTTTGCGGAAAGCAATTATATCCCTGTTCTCTATCACGATCAAAGGTTTTTTGTCGGTGCATTCAATGATGGAAAGAAAATATTAAAAATTGATTTTGAAACTGGCGAAATTCAAAGTTTTCCTTACGTCGATTTTCTCACCTTACAGCGGTATGACTTTCTGGAAGCAAGAAATCGGGTTGAATTCAGGAGTGTGGTCAGAGGCTCTGAAATCTTTTTTTGTCCTACTGAATTTTATAGCAATCACTTTTTCAAATTTGACGTGATCACTGGAAAAATCGAGAAGATCCCTGGCATCCGTGATGATATTTGGACTAAAGGTGTTTTCCTGGATGAAAGTGGCAATGTTATTTTCCTTTACAGGGATAAGAGTGAATTGAACAATGCCATTCTCGAAACATCTGAAGGGACCAGGTATGATTACACCGCCTTTTTCAAAGACAAGAATTTCAAAGGTGTTACTGACATGGCTAGCCGGGATTTTACAAGGCAATCCTATATCTGTAATGAAAGAGGACTATCTGTGCATTTGGCTAGTGCAGGCGAAGCTATCAAGCATTTTATGCCCGGCGAATCAGTCAGGGCGATGGCAGAAATAAACGAAAACACAGTATTCGCTCACACTCAATCAAGAGTAACATTTCAGATCGACCGGACTACTGGTATATCTTTAGTCGACACATCGACATGCAAATTTGGTTGGACAAAAATCACAAAAGGTCCTGACGGCAGGTTTTGGAGTTTTTCATTTGGCGATTTTACCGCCTATGACCCCATTACCGGAAGTTGTGAAAAGTATACGACTAACGGCAAAATGATCCGTCTTTTCACCTTTGCTGGCAAAGACAAAATTGCCTTTGTTGATCGGGATGAGGTGCTTTATATTTTTGACCTCAATTCCAAAAAGACAACGCCATTTTTTCAAACAGACGCACCAAAAGAATTATCTCAAGTAACGCATGACATTCACTACAGCAAAGACAATATTCTTTGGATAGCCAGCGCTTCCGGTCTTTGGAAGATCGATCTTGAAAACAACACATCTGAAGTTTTAGGATTTGAGCCTCCATTTAAGGAGCATCGATTTATGTGCATTCATGAAGATGAAAAAGGAAGACTTTGGTTGGGAACACCCCTTCACGGTATTTATATCTTTGATCCCGTTACCGGAAATGTAAAGAATTTGTCCAGTGATGATGGACTCGCCAACAATACTGTAGCCTTTATCATTGCTGACGATGACGGCACGAGGTGGTTAGGTTCTTATAACGGAATTTCACTGGTTTCCCCGGAAGGAGAATTTATCACTAATCTGTACGAAGAAGATGGTTTGGTGGAAAAGGAAAGCAATCGTTATTCCTATTTAAAAACTTCAGACGGGAAGCTTTTTCTCGGAACCATCGATGGCCTGGATGTGATAGATCCCAAGAAGATCAAAGAAAGGCTTGCCAGCCTCACAGATTTGAAAATTTATCCAACTTCGATAACCTATTTTGATAATAATTCTGGAGAAAGATTAACTCGCGAATACGGCATTACGGACCCTGTCTCGGTTAACCTGCCGGCAACCAGTCGTTTTCTAAATATTGATTTTGCTCTATCCAATTATATCAAACCGGAAAACAATCAATACGCTTATCAAATTGAAGGATTACATGATGAATGGACGCTTATTGGTAACAAGCCATATCTATCTCTAAATGATCTCCCGGCCGGGAATTACAATTTGTTGATTAAAGGTACCGATGGGCAGGGTAACTGGACGAAGAACTCACTTATCGTTAATATCAGAGCAGCTGATTTTTTCTACAAACAGACTTGGTTTTACCTGAGTGGCTTGCTTTTAATTGTTGGGCTGAGCCTGCTTTGGATATCAAGACTAAGAAAAGAAGTCAGCAAGGCTACAAGGGTGATCGTCAAGGACAAGCAAGTGATTGAAGAACAAGCTGCCAAGCTTAAAGAACTTGACGAAGCCAAATCGAAGTTTTTCACCAATATCTCGCATGAATTCCGAACACCGTTAACCGTCATCTCCGGTATGATAGACCAGGTACGGGACAAACCCGATCAATGGCTGGATAAAGGATCTGAGATCATTAAACGTAACGCCGCTTCCCTGCTTGACCTGATCAACCAGATCCTCGATCTCCGAAAATTGGAATCAGATTCGCTTAAGGTGCAAAATGTGCAAGGTGATATAATTCCGTATCTGAGTTACCTGGCTGACACCTATCGCAACTATGCACAAAGTAAAGGACTTGAACTCCATTTTCTTTCTGAAACAACTTCCATCAAGATGGACTACGACCCTGACAAGGTGTTGCGAGTGGTTTCTAATCTCTTGTCAAATGCCATCAAGTATACGCCTTCTGGCGGACATGTATATTTCCAGGTAGAGCAAAATGGAGATAGGGAAAATAGACAGAAGGCATTGTTGATCAGGGTAAAAGATACTGGGATTGGCATTCCCGAAGATCTTCTGCCTAATATTTTCGACAGGTTTTATCAGGTAAATGAATCATCAACACGCAAAGAAGAAGGTACCGGCATTGGGCTCGCTTTGATCAAAGAATTAGTGGAATTGATGAATGGGACCATTGAAGTTACCAGCAAAATTGATATTGGCACCACTTTCCTGGTCAGTCTTCCAGTAACAAACAAAGCACTTATTGACGAAACGGTAAGCACCGGCATGCTTGAAGTCAGTGAAATACTGGTTCCTAATGAATCAGAAGAGTCCATGATATTGGCTTCCAACGGCGACACGGAAAACCAACTCCCCAGGTTGCTCTTAGTCGAAGACAATCATGATCTTGTTCAATTCCTCGTCGCCACCCTCGAGGATCGCTACCAGCTGCAAATTGCCCGTGATGGCGAAGAAGGCATTAACCTGGCGCTACAAGAAGTGCCTGACCTGATCATTAGTGATGTGATGATGCCAGGAAAAAACGGATATGAACTTTGCGAAACCTTGAAGCAAGACGAGCGCTCCAGTCATATTCCCATAATTCTGCTTACCGCAAAAGCAGATATGGACTCCAAGATTGCTGGCCTTGAATTTGGCGCAGATGCATACATGACAAAACCTTTCGAGGAAAGGGAATTACATGTCCGGCTTAAAAAGCTCTTTGAACTTAGGAATACCCTTCAGGAACGTTATCGGACTAGTGGGCTTCAGACTGACAGCTTTAACAAAGAAGATGCGTTCATTCTTAAGGTCCAGGAGGCCATCGAAGCCAAACTGGAAGATGATACATTCGGCATTCCGCAGCTATGCCGGGCAGTAAAATTAAGCAGGGCGCAACTTCACAATAAGCTTAAGGCATTGACAGGGCTCTCTACCTCTATTTTCATGAGAAATTTCAGATTGCAGAAAGCCAAGACACTGCTCGACACAACAGATTTCAACGTTTCAGAAGTGGCTTATAAGGTCGGATTCAAGGATCCAAACTACTTTACACGCGTTTTTACCGAACGTTATGGCTCCTCTCCCAGCAAGACACGCAAATAACTAATTGTCAACGCCTTACCTCGCCAAACTCCCTTCCATATTAAACAATATCCCAGAAAAAATTCGGGCAATTAAACATTACTCAACATCTGTTGAACAATAATGAAGAGCAGGAGAAAAATTAACCTGCACATTTGTTTCGTGATCGAATTACGCACAATATCATCGATCAGGAACAAATATGTTTTCCAGAGAAAAAAACACATTAATTGGTCGGGCAGCAGGCAGGAGACGGTTGGCAATTTTGTCAAAAGCTCTTGAACATCATACAAAAAGCTTCCTGGAAACCCTGCCAATAGAAAGCAGGATGTCAGGGCTCGACCTTGGTTGCAGAATCGGAGATGTAACGTTTGTCTTGAAGGATATTGTAGGTGATCAAGGGAATATTATGGGATTAGATATGGACCAAACCATGATCCAGATCGCCAAAGACAGACTTACTGACTCTCACTATAGTAATATCAGATTTCAAGCTCTGGATATCCAACATTGGAATGAAAGCAACAAATACGATTTCGTATACAGCAGATTGTTCCTGAATGAGCTCTGGAACCCCTCCGAAATCCTGGGTAAAATACACCAAGCCTTAAAGCCAGGTGGCTTGGTTATTATTGAAGACCTTGATGTGTCCAATTTTATCAGCTATCCCCCCAGTACTGCTTTTGACCAGTACATCAATTTACACGCAACGCTTAAAAAACTCAGAGGAGAAGATGCAAAAATAGGTAGCAAGCTGGAAGGCCTTTTGGTCTACAACGGATTCCGATCCGCAGAAACCCAAATGGTACCACCAGCCTTTCTCACAGGTGTAGGAAAGAAAGTGGCTTCGTTGACGCTTGAATATATTGGAAAGGAACTCACAAAAAGAGACCTCATCTCGAATGAAGCACTTAACATTCTCCAACGCAACCTGAAACATTTCGAGCAACATACGCTCAGCCTTATTTCCTTGCCAGCAATTTACCAGGCATGGGCAGTAAAAGGCTAGAAAAAATTTAAAATTCAACTACTAACCATTAACAAATAACCAATCGCATGAGCAGAATTTTTTTAAAAAATCAAAGCTTTACACTTTTCGTGCTGATCTTTTTTCTTTTCAGCTCTACTTTGACCTTTGCACAAATTGGGATCAACAGTGACAATTCAGTCCCCGACCCCAGTGCGATGCTTGATGTAAAATCCACAACCAAAGGTTTCCTTACACCAAGGATGACAGAACAAGAAAGGGATGCCATTTCCGACCCTGCTACCAGTCTTTTGATCTATCAGACAGATGGAACTTCAGGCTATTACTATAATAACGGGACGCCTTCTGCTCCTGACTGGGTTCGCATAGGCAACGATGAATCTTCACCGATTTGCGATTCACGTATTCCTATTGAGGATATGGGGTATTTTGCCAATTTGAATGGCAGATTTACCGATTACCTGATCAACCAATCAGGATCATATTATTTAACTGGAAATCTCGGCCAATCTCAAAATAACGCAACCGCGATTGTTATCGACTCAGATAATGTAACGCTTGACCTGAACGGTTTTTCAATTACAGCAGATATTGGTGGCTCTGGTGCTGATGGTATTTATGTTCGACTGGAACAGGTAAACATAACCATCAAAAATGGTATTGTCAGCGGATGGCCAGCAGATGGCATAGATGCAAGAGATGTTGACAATTCTCTTTTTCATGACTTGATCATTTCCGATAATGGGGAGGACGCCCTGTTTATGAAAAGCCATAATACTGTAATTGACTGCATTGCCAACTCAAACGGAGAAGATGGTTTTAGCGGACTAAATTCCTGTAACTACATCAGGTGTATTGCCTATGATAATGGATCTAATGGATTTGAATCATATGGTGGCAGCCAGTTCATTAATTGCAACGCGGAAAGTAACGCTTTTGATGGTATTGAAGGCCGAACGTACACTATGGCTCTAGGTTGTGTAGCAAATAGTAACGGAGGAGATGGCATTAATGTAGGCTCCAGGAGTTCAGTTCTGTATTGCAATACTTATGACAACGAAGGTTCAGGCATCCAGGCACAATCAAATGTCAAGGTGGCATTTTGTGAAACGACAATCAATGATGAAGATGGAATTACGATGACGGGAACAGGAGGTGTGTTATTCCAAAACGTGTCGCATTTCAACGACGGTGCGGGCATCAATTGCACCAATACAACCACCTGCGACTTTCTGATAGAAGGTAATCACTTCACAGCCAATAAAACTGACGGATTGGTAATTGCTAGTGCCGGGGCTTTTGTAATCAGGAATACTTCTGCCAATAACACCAATACTTCGCAAGGTAATTCCAATGGTTTTGAACTTCCGGCCGGCACTAACTTCGGCCCTATACTTACAGTTACCAGTGGAGGTGACTTATCTACTATCCTAAATGGCGATCACCCTTATGCCAACTTTGAATACTAATCTCAAGACTTCAAGTCATCAATTTATTATCCAGTAAATCAATCAAGGATGAAAACTATCCAATCAATATATTCATTTCTTTTTGTGCTCATTTTGTTTTCTATGCCAAACAACCTATTGAGCCAGGTAAGCATCAACACTGATAATGCAGCACCTGACCAAAGTGCCATGCTTGACATCCAGTCCAATTCCTCGGGGTTTTTAGTGCCACGTATGACTGAAAATGAACGCATGGCAATTGCATCTCCCTCACAGGGGTTATTACTATTTCAAACTGATCAGGAATCTCGTTTTTATTACAACGAGGGTACACCCTCAATGCCAGAGTGGGCCAAAATGGCAATAGTATCCAGTTCTACTAATTCTCCCTGTGACCCCAGGATTCCAATCGACTCGGTTTTTAACGGCACCAATTACAATATTGATGATCCGGGCAGTTATTACTTTACCAGGAATATTTTTCTTACAGGAATAACTGAGGCAGGCATACGGATAAACACCCCCGGTGTCACCCTTGATCTCAACGGGTATGCACTTACCTCTGACGGTATTTCAGGGGCTGGTATTTTTATCAGTGGCACCTACCAAAATGTTATTATCAAGAATGGTTCAGTACAAGGCTGGGGTGGAGATGGCATCCATGCCGGAGTCGCTGATGAATCAATTTTCAGAGATCTAGTAATAAGCAATAATGGCGATGATGGCCTTATCGTTGATAAATCATGCCTGATCTATAACGTGCAATCAACCGGAAATGAACGCCATGGCATTTATGCTGATGAAGGAGGCGTAATTGTAAATTCCAATGCATCTTTAAACGAAACTGGCATCGAAGTTTTGAGGGAGTGCGTAATTATTAATTGTGTGGCAAGTGAAAATATTGATGATGGTTTCAAAGCAGGCGAATGTGCCCGTATCGACGGTTGTTCTGCATATGACAACGCTAATTTTGGCTTCGATATCGCCAGAAGCTCACTCATCACCAATTCCACAGCCAACTCAAATGGGAGGACAGGCTTTGACGTTAGCAGCAGTTGCATTTTAATGAACAATGTAGCCAACAATAATGGTCAGTGCTGGAGTGATGGTAGTTGTACTGCTTCTTCAAGCAATAACGAAGGAGCAGGAATCAGAATAGGGTCTTATGCCAAAGTGTTAAACAACACCTGTAATGACAATGTTATGGGCCTTGTTGTCACAGGTTCCTACTCAATCATTGAAGGTAATTCGGTAACCGATAATCAGCATGTTGGGATCGCCGTCAAAGACGATCGTGTGCTCGTCATTAGAAACCGGGGAGAGAATAATGGATTTAACCCAATCGCTTCGCTTGTAGCGGGCGGAATTGACCCAGATGGAAATATAATCATTGATCCAACTTCAGTTTATGGTCCAATCATCGATGTCTCTTCTACAGGAAACTTGCTCAACAATGCCAACGCTACCCATCCTTACGCCAATTTTGAATATTAATCACAAGTCGAAAATTAATTCAATGACGAATCTATCAATCATCAAGTATATAGGTGTATTTCTGTTGATTTTTGGCTTGGGAAATGAAATCGCCGCACAAGTTTCCTTCAATATCACTGGAGGGAATGTCGTGCAGGCAGACAGCTTCCTGGTACTCAACAACGCCAAATTTTCCAATTCAGGAACATATACCGCGAATGGGGGTACCGTTACCTTTACAGGTGATGGCGCTGATAACCTCACTACGATCGGCGGCACCTCATTTACAACATTTTACAATTTACATATCAACAAAAGCAGCAATAATGTCCTCCTTGATTTTCCTGCTTTTTTAATAAATAGGCTCAGCTTCTCAGGTGGGCAACTCGACCTCCAGTTCTACAACCTGGTTATTTTTAATGGCGGAACCATCACTGGAGCAAACGCAAATCGCTATGTCAAAACCAGCGGAGCAGGTTATCTTGCAATGACCGTTCCCGGAAATAGTACCGACATTCTGTTTCCGGTTGGAAACAGCACCTACAACCCGCTTACACTAAACAATGCCGGCACACAAGACGCATACTTTGTCCGTGTGCTGGATGATATTCTGGAAAACGGCTTGACGGGAAGTGCCATTACCGAACTTTACATTGACCGCACCTGGGATGTGGCCGAGGACTTTGCAGGAGGCTCCAACATCACCATGACAGCTCAGTGGAATCAAAATGAAGAGCTTACCAACTTCAACCGGGACAATGCTTTCATTACTCACTATGATGCTGGCTGGGATCTATTCCAACCTGAAATAGCTTCTGGAAATAATCCCTACACTATTAGTAGATCTGGTATCACCAGTTTTTCTCCATTCTCAGTAGCAAGTATTTCTGTATGTCCTACAATCGGAGCAATAACTCCGGTTGCTGCAATCTGCGAAGGCACTAACTTTTCAGCAACAGCTTCCGGGTTAGCTGACATGAGCGTAGTCTTGAACGGTGATCAAAATTTCGGGCTAAGTTTTGTCGCTTTCCCTGCAGGAAGTCCTCCTTCTGATCCTTATACTGGAGGCGAGCTGCTTAATACCGTTGGTTTTGGCGCCCTTGGAGGCATAGACCCCAATCAAACAGCAACTGCTTCCATGGGAGCCAGTCTTTTACCTGGTGATTACTTGATATACGCTATTCTCTCAGCGCCTCCAAACGATGTCAATTGCCGGCCTTCAGTGTCTACTACCCTGACTGTTATTCCGGATGTAGCGATCAACACCCAACCATCAGCCACCGTTTTTTGTCCCGGAGATGATTATACCTTAAACGTTTCAGCAACAGGCAGTAGTTTGACCTATCAATGGAAAAAAGACAATGTAAATATTCCAGGCGCTACAGGGACAAGTTTAAGTCTTACCAATCTTCAGTCTGGCGATGCAGGCAATTACACCGTAGAAATCACAAGTTCCTGTAGCAGCATTACATCAAATGTGGCAACATTAACCGAAGACAATGTTGCACCGATTGTAAGTTGCAGTCCGCTCGATTTTAATAATACCGCTGTCATCTTCTCCGATCCTTTCGACATTGGTGCATTTGGCACAGCTACCTGGACACAACAGGATATTGATGCAGTTACCGCTCCCTCAATAGACAATTGTCAAATCGTGAGCCGTACAGTCTCTCCAACTTCTTTCGATTGTGCAAGTATTGGAATGCCCCTTGTATTCACATTCACACTTACAGACCAATCCAATAATTCGTCTACCTGTACAATCACATACACCAACATTGTAGACTCTTCTGCACCCGATGCGCAATGCCGGGACGTAACCGTTCAACTAGACGCAAGTGGAAACGGAACTTTGACAACTGCAGAAGTAGATAACGGCTCTTCGGACTTGTGTGGAGTAGCATCATTGGCGCTCAGCCAAACTGTTTTTAATTGTCAGGATGTGAATATGACAACTGTAACCCTTACAGTAACCGATGATGACGGAAATACGGATACCTGCACATCCAATGTAACAGTAGAAGAAAACAATCCTGCAACTGCTGTTTGCCAGGATATTACAGTTGAACTGGACAACAATGGTGATGCCTCAATTGCAGGTGACGATATCTATAACAACCCGAATGATGTTTGTGATCTAGGCATACTATCGGTAGCGCCAAACGCCTTTGATTGCAATAACCTGGGAGATAATATGGTTACACTGACGGTCACTGATGTCCACAACAATACAAGTACATGTTCTGCTACAGTAACAGTTGAAGACAACACTGCACCAATCGTGAGTTGTAGTCCTGTTGACTTTAACAACACGGCTGTAATTTTCTCCGATCCCTTTGATATTGGAGCATTTGGCACGGCAACATGGAGCCAGTCAGATATTGACGGCGTAACTTCAACTTCAATTGACAACTGTAGTATCGTCAGTCGTACCGTTTCTCCTCCATCAGTTACCTGCGATGATATCGGAACAAGTCTGGTGTTTACCTTTACGCTCACAGACCAATCCAACAACTCATCCTCCTGTACGATTACCTACACAAACATTGTCGACACAACTGCTCCTGACGCTCAATGTCAGGATGTAACTGTGCAACTAGATGCAACAGGAAATGGCACCTTGTCTACAACCGAAGTTGACAATGGTTCATCAGACCTTTGCGCCATCGCTTCAATGTCTTTAAGCCAAACAGCTTTTGATTGTCAGGATGTAACCACAAACACTGTGACACTAACAGTAACTGACGAAAGCGGAAATGATGGTACTTGCATTGCGAATGTGACTGTGGTTGAAAATAGTCCTGCAACTGCCATTTGTCAGGATGTTATCGTTGAATTGAATAGTCAAGGCAATGGCTCGATTACGGCAGATGACATTTACAGTAACTCAAGTGACATTTGCAGTCTTGGTTCATTTTCATTATCCCAAAACACATTTGATTGTGATGACCTGGGAGTCAATATGGTTACCCTGACCGTCACTGATTTCGATAATAATACCAGCACCTGTGAAGCCAATGTGACTGTTGAAGACAACATTGCACCGATTGTAAGTTGTAGTCCTCTTGACTTTAATAATACGGCAGTGACGATTAGTGATCCTTTCGATATCGGTGCCTTTGGAACGGCGGTCTGGACACAGCAGGATATTGATGGTAATACCGCATCATCCATTGACAATTGTAGCATTGTCAGCCGCACCGTGTCTCCACCTTCTATTACCTGCGATGATATTGGGACAAGCCTGGTGTTTACATTTACACTCACAGATCAATCCAATAACTCATCTTCCTGCACAATTACATACACGAACATTGTTGACTCAACAGCACCTGATGCTCAATGCCAGGATGTAACTGTACAACTCGACGCCAATGGAAATGGCACCCTGACAACTACCGAAGTCGACAATGGCTCCTCAGACCTTTGCGCAATAGCTTCCATGTCTTTAAGTCAAACCACTTTCGATTGCCAGGATGTAAGCAGTACAACCGTGACCTTGACAATAACTGATGATAGTGGAAATGATGGTACCTGCTCAGCAAATGTGACCGTTTTAGAAAACAGTCCAGCTACTGCTGTTTGCCAGGATATTACGGTAGAATTAAACAATCAGGGCAATGCCTCAATTTCAGGTGACGATATCTACAACAACCTGGATGATATTTGTAACCTAGGCACACTTGTCGTTGCTCCAAATACTTTTGACTGCACTAATCTGGGTGACAATATGGTTACCCTGACCGTCACTGATGTGAATAATAATACAACCACTTGTGAAGCCACTGTGACTGTTGAAGACAATATTGCACCGATAGTAAGTTGTAGTCCTATTGACTTTAATAATACGGCAGTGACGATTAGTGATCCTTTCGATATTGGCGCCTTTGGAACAGCGGCCTGGACACAGCAGGACATTGATGGCAATACCGCATCATCCATTGACAACTGTAGTATTGTCAGTCGCACTGTTTCTCCGCCTTCTATTACATGCGATGATATTGGGACAAGCCTGGTGTTTACATTTACACTCACAGATCAATCCAATAACTCATCTTCCTGCACAATTACATACACGAACATTGTTGACTCAACAGCACCTGATGCTCAATGTCAGGATGTAACCGTGCAACTCGACGCCAACGGAAATGGAACACTGACAGCCGCCGAAGTCGACAATGGCTCCTCAGACCTCTGCGCAATCGCGTCAATGTCTTTAAGTCAAACCACTTTCGATTGTCAGGATGTTAGCAGTACAACGGTAACCCTAACAGTAACCGACGAAAGCGGAAATGATGGTACCTGTACAGCCAATGTGACCGTAGTTGAGGCTAATCCTTCTACTGCTGTTTGTCAGGATATTACAGTTGAGCTGAATAGTCAAGGCACAGTTGTGGCATCAGCCGATGATGTTTACACCAATGCTAATGATGTCTGTAACCTGGGGAATGTTTCCATTTCTCCAAATGTCTTCGGCTGTGACGACCTCGGCGATAACACCGTTGTATTGACAGTTACAGATGTAAACAATAATACCACTACCTGTGAAGCTACAGTAACTGTTGAGGACAACATTGCTCCGATAGTAAGTTGCAGTCCGGTCGACTTTAACAATACAGCCGTTATATTCTCCGATCCTTTCGATATTGGAGCTACCGGTATTTCAACATGGACCCAGCAAGCCATTGATGGTGTGACATCGACATCAATAGACAATTGTCAAATCGTGAGTCGAACCGTTACACCTAACAGTATCGATTGCTCTGATATTGGCTCTACCGTTGTATTCACATTTACTCTGACTGATCAGAGCAATAACTCATCAAGCTGTACTATCACTTATACCAATATTGTAGACAACACTGCCCCGATTGCCCAATGTCAGGATGTAACTGTCCAACTCGACGCCAACGGAAATGGAACCTTGACAACTACCGAAGTCGACAATGGCTCTTCAGATCTTTGTGAAATCGCTTCAATGTCTCTAAGCCAAACAGCCTTCGATTGCCAGGATGTAGGATCGACATCTGTTACACTGACCGTAACTGATGAAAGTGGAAATGATGATACCTGTTCTGCCATAGTCAACATCGAAGACAATATTGCCCCAGTAGCAATCTGCCAGGATATTTCAGTAGAGTTAGACGTTGAAGGCAGTGGATCTTTCAATGAAAATGAGATAGACAACGGGTCAAATGACGCTTGTAGCATCGCCAATACCAGCTTTTCAACGACCTTCTTTGAGTGTAGCAATGTTGGAGATAACACAGTCATTCTTACGGTAACTGACGTCAATGGAAATACCGCCACTTGTGATGCAATAGTAACTATAGAAGACAATATTCAGCCGACAATTACCTGTCCGGCATATATGACCATACAGCTGGGGGTTGATATCTCTCCGAATAATACTGGAACTGCAACAGGCGATGATAATTGTCCTGGATCTATCATTACTTCTTCCGATAGCTTTGCTGCTGATTGTGGAACCACTGGTACCATCACACGCACCTGGACAATAATGGACCCCTCAGGTAACTCCGTCTCTTGCGATCAGGAAATCATGATTATTGACACTACAGATCCAGTTGCTGCCTGTCAGGCTATTACAGTCACCCTCGACCAGGATGGATCAGCCTCCATTTCGCCTGATGAATTGGACAATGGAAGTAGCGACCTTTCAATGATATCATTCTCTGCTTCACAGGTAACATTTGATTGTTTTGACGTTGGAGATATTGTTGTCGATCTGGTTGTGACAGATGTTTGCGGAAACGCCAATACTTGTTCGACCATCGTAACTGTCGTCAACGGGAATCCTGCTACGATAACCGGCGATGTAACTGATCAATTAGGGCCAGTCATTCTTGATGGAGCCATTGACATCACAGTAGGTACTGCAGGACCACCTTATCAGTACCTATGGTCAAACTCAGCAACGACTGAGGATATTTCCGAACTCGAGGGATTAATCACATACACAGTATCAGTAACAGACAATAATGGTTGTGAGACTACAGCCAGTTTCTTTGTCGATCAGGGTGATCTGGTTCCAACAGAATTCTGCTTAAGGGCATTCCCGTCAAGTATATTTAATCCTTTTGCCGCTGATCCGTTTGAGTTCCTCACCACCAACTACCTGGACCAAGGATTGTTCCCTTTAGATCAACCTTTCACAAATGGCTCCTGGAATTATTTGGGAACTGAATCGTTCCCGGACCAGGCATCTGTTTTGGCTAATTCAAGCGACTGGGTATACCTGACGGTGAGGTCAAGCCTTGACCCGGCTGTGGTTTCAGGTGAAATTGCAGGTATCTTGTTAAGTGATGGTTCCATAGTAACCGTTGATGGTGATCAACCGGCATTTTTCCTTGATCCGGCTCAGACCTATTATGTCGAAGTCAATCATCCTAATCATCTTCCTGTTTCTACAGCGACACCTTTACAAATACCTATGTTGGGTGGTTCGATATGTCATGACTTCACTACTGCCATGACTCAGGCATATCGAGATGATATATTGAATGATGATCCAATGAATGAAATGATTGCTTTAACAGGAAATTATTTCGGAATGGTCGCTGGCAATGTATTAAACCTTGACCAGCAGGTAGATGCGAATGATGTAAATCTGCTATTCCTGAATTACCTTTTGACGAATACTACCGGTTCGTGGGATGTAAACAGAGATGGCATCGTTGATGTCAATGATCTCAACCTGTTATTCTTTAACTACAACAGAAATAGCCATAAGCCGTATTAAACAGCACTGAGATATTTTTCAGGCTCAGCCTCGAATTTCACTTTGCAACCGTCACAGCAGAAGTAAACATCCTCGTCATTGTGTTTAACTACATGTTTGGCGGTTGCTTTGTGGATTGGAATATTACAGACAGGATTCATGTAATATTCATCATTCTTAATATCGAGTCCACCTTTTCCGGAAGGAGATGATTGTTCTGTTGCTAAAGGAGTTCTTATTTCTTTTATGGTTTGTGCAAGAATGCTGATCGCGACTTCTTCGGGCAATTTTGCATTGATGTCCAGTCCGGCTGGTGTTTTTATTGTGGCCAGTTGGTCAAACGTAATGCCTCTTCCCCGTAATTCGTGGAAAATCGCGTTGGCTTTGCGTCTGCTGGCTACAAAAGCGATTTGTTTGGAACCGGATTTGATGGCTGCTTCAAGGGCATCTTCATCACCAACCCCCTGTGTACAAACAACGATAAAGCTATTTTCTCCAAGCATCTTTCCACTGAAATCAGCAAGGTCAATCTTGTCTTTTACTTCGTGATATTCGTCAGCTTCAAGGCTTTCGTTTACCACTGTCACCTTATAATCCATCGCCTTCGATATTCTGGCAAGAGCCAAACCGATATGTGAACGACCAAAAATTACGATCTGTGGTTTTGGCAGAACCGGTTCGATATACAGGTCGACTGAACCTCCACTTTGACAAGTCATTTTGTAAAGCTTGGTGTTTGGCATATCGTCCATATTATCTTCAGGACTGATCCGTACAAAGCGGGGTTTGCTTTCCTTAATTGCCAAAAGGGCCTCCTTGAGAACAATTCCCCGAGTGCATCCCCCACCGATCCATCCGTGAATAGTACCGTCTTCGGTGATAATCGCTTTATCACCCGGTTTCCCGGAAGATGGAACTTTTCGCCTTACGACCATAGCTGTGGCAAAAGCTTTCCCCTCATTTTGCAAGGCGTACAATATTTCCAGAAATGAATTATGCATTGGCAATTATATTTTCCAGTTGTAAAAGACTATCCAGGTTATGTGCAGAATGAAACGCATCGATTGTAGGCATCGCTGCAGCCATCCCACGTTGGATAGGCTGATAGCCCGCCATACCTTTAAGCGGATTCAGCCACACCAGTTTCTTTGTGCGATACTTGATCTTTTGTAATTGCCTTGACAGCAATTCCGGTTCTCCGGTATCCAACCCATCACTAAGAACAATGGTCAGTGTCTTCCCGTTAAGGTAGCGTTTGGCGTAATTTTCATTGAAGTCTTTAAGGCATTCTCCGATTTTCGTTCCCGAAGACCAATGTGTCACATACTGACTTACCATTGCCATGGAAATACCAAGATGTTTAGGGTCCAGATATTCCGTGATCCGCATCAACTTGGTGGAAAAGGCAAAAGCTTCGATATGACTGAAATGGCTTCTTAAACCCCAAATAAATTTGAGCAGGTAGAAAGAATATTTATCCATTGAACCACTAACATCCAGCAGGATCACCAAACGATATTTTTCTTTTTTCCGGTCCTTTTTGACCAGGTCGATTATGTTACCACCCTTTTGGATATTCTTCCGAATGGTCTGTGCCATTTGGATCTGTCCTTTGGTGGCTTTTTTCTTCTTCCTTTTCAGCCTAAGGCTCATTTCCTTAAGCAGTTTTTCGGCGATCTCATCGAGCAGTTCACTGTCGATCAAACTCAGATGAGTAAAATCGGTGTTGCGGATTAACTCCTGTCCATTGGCACCTGACATGTTTTTGGCCTCCTCTTTTTTAACATCAGAATCGCCTTTCCCCTGCCCTAGCATTACTGCCGAGCTTTTGGAATTCCGGGAAACGGTTTTTTTGTTAAAATAAGTGGTAGAATCTGTCACCTTACTCCCCCTTTGCATCCAGAATCTTTTGAAAATTACTTCAAAAATTTCCCGATCTTCTTCACTCGTGCAAAACAGGCTGGCAAGCGCATATTTGAATAGCGACTTTTCCATCCAAAGTCCCTCAGTGGCAACAATTACAGATTCCCGACTTTCCTGAAGTCCAACACCCAAACCATAGTCACGAGCCATCCTTGTGAACCCGGTAAATGATTCGGAAAAGGTTTTGAAGTCGGTATAATGCATATGGAATCAGGATTGAGGGGCACTAAACACCTCTTGCTTTGTCAATTCAATATCGTGATCGGATTTCAGTAAGCAGGACAAACTAATTTCCGGATTATCGGCACCATTTTTCAATGCAAGGATTCCTTTCGCCCAATCAATAGTTTCGGCAATTCCCGGAGGTTTATCCAGCTTCAGTGTTCTAATCTTTTCTACGTATTCAGCGATTTGTAAAGCGAGCTTGTTTTCGATATCCGGTATATGTTTTTTGAGTATCCTGATTTCTTTTTCAGGTGAAGGGTAATTCACCCAATGGTATAGACAACGTCGTTTTAGCGCATCGCTGAGTTCCCTGGTCCGATTTGAGGTCAGAATAACTATCGGTTTTTGTTTTGCATGAATGGTGCCCAACTCGGGAATACTGATTTGGAAAACTGATAAAAGCTCTAAAAGGAAAGCTTCGAATTCTTCATCAGCTCGATCTATCTCATCTATCAGCAATACGACCTGGCGTTCTGAAGTGATGGCTTCCAGCAATGGTCTTTTCAGCAAATAATCTTCGCCAAAAATGAGGTCTTCTTTTTCTTTGATGGACCTGTCAGACTGCTCTTGCAACTTGATTGCCAGTAGTTGTTTTTGATAGTTCCACTCGTAAATGGCGTTATTGACATCAAGCCCTTCATAGCATTGCAGGCGGATCAGGTCAATATCTTTATATGCTGCGAGGATGTTAGCCACCTCGGTTTTACCAACGCCTGGATTACCCTCAAGCAATAGGGGTTTTTCCAATTGGAGCATTAGGTAGATCACTGTAGCCAATTCTTCCTCTACTACGTAGCCTAGTTTATCGAAGATCGGTATGAGATCTCTTGGATTATTCATCTTTTAGTTACCGCAGGGTCTTTTTCAAGAGACCGTGCCCGGATGTTAAGGGTTCTGCTTTTTCCCACCTCCGAAAAGAGATTTGAAAAAGTCGAGCACTGAATTCAGTAAACTTTTTAACACAGTACCGACCAGGCTTGAGGCATCCAGAGCGTTATCTTCTTTTGGAGGAGTAGCGTTTTCAGCGGTGGCTTCGGCTGAAGTTGATTCGCCGCCTTCAACACCTTCAGCTGTACCGGCGTTTTCAGCGGTAAGCTTGTCCCTGAAGCTTTCTACGAATTGCCCGATCAATTGCTGGGAAACATCATTGATCAATCGACTGCCAAACTGTGCAAGAGTCCCTACGATAGTGATATCCATATCAAAATGGACCTTGGTTCCTTCACCTTCTGGTGAAAGCGTACCTACCATAATCATGTCAGCACTACCTTTTCCTTTACTATCAAGACCCTTACCTTTCAGGCGCATGGTGTGATTAGCTTCGTCGAGTTCAACAATCTCGATATCCCCGTTGTAGGTGGCCTTTACCGGGCCAAATCTTGTTACAACCTGTCCTTTGTAATTTTTATCATCAATTTTTTCAGTGATTGATGCACCTGGAACGCAGGTTACAACATCTTCCGGGTTGGAAAGGCTGGTCCAAACGGTACCGATCGGTTGATCAATCTCGAATTCCTTTGTAATTTTAGTATTCATGCTTTTTGAAATGTACCCCCGGACTTGCTCCGGGGGATATTGTTATTTCCCGTTAAGGGGATAAATTTAAATCAGTGATTCACTGTATTCCAGAAGATTAACAGCAAAATCTCGGCAATGTTTTAATCAAAATAACCAACCTTCTTCAACTCCTTGAAGAGTTTATAAGGTGTTACCGGAATTTCGAGATGTTTAACACCAAGATGAGAGACTGCATCTACAATCGCATTTACGATTGCCGGAGGTGCTCCAACTGTTGGCGATTCACCAACTCCTTTTGCTCCGATCGGGTGATGCGGAGAAGGGGTTATGGTATGACCAGTCTCCCATGAAGGCGACTCTACAGCGGTAGGCACGAGATAATCCATGAATGTTCCGTTAAGGATGTTACCAGCCTCATCATAGATCAATTCTTCGTACATCGCCGGGGCAATACCTTGCGTCAAGCCACCATGAACCTGCCCTTGCACGATCATTGGGTTAATGATATTTCCGCAATCATCGATTGCTACAAAACGTCTTACCTTGATCTCACAAGTTTCAGGATCCACATCAACAACACAGATGTAAGCTCCTGAAGGGAAAGTCAGATTTGGAGGATCGTAATAGTGAGTAGCCTCGAAACCAGCTTCCATTCCTTGTGGATGGTTGGTGTAAGCTGCGAAAACGATTTCCTGGATGGTTTTGAACTTATCAGGGGCACCCTTCACGAAAAACTTACCGGGCTCCCATTCCAGATCTTCCTCACTTACTTCGAGAAGGTAAGCGGCGATCTTTTTGGCTTTTGCCCTAAGCTTTCTTGCTGCCATTGCTGCTGCTGCACCGGCTGTTGGTGTACTACGACTGGCATATGTCCCAAGTCCGTAAGGCGCTGTGTCAGTATCTCCTTCTTCGATCTGGATATGCTCCATTGGGATACCCAGTTCTTCAGCTACGATCTGTGCATAAGTCGTTTCGTGACCTTGTCCTTGCGATTTGGTTCCAAAACGCGCGATGGCTTTTCCTGTAGGGTGTACCCTGATTTCAGCACTGTCAAACATTTTGATGCCGAGGATATCAAAGTCTTTCGACGGACCGGCCCCAACCACTTCTGTGAAAGTGGATATACCAATACCCATAAGTTTACCTTCTGCTTTCAGTCGCTTTTGCTCTTCGCGGAGGGCGTGGTAGTCTACGGCTTTCATCGCCAGTTCGAGTCCGGCATGATAGTCTCCTGAGTCGTAGGACCAGCCTGTAGGAGACTGCCACGGGAATTGATCTTTCTTGATGAAATTATCCATCCTGAGCTGAGCAGGATCTTTACCGATTTCGAGAGCGAAGACATCTGTCAAACGCTCAATAGCATGAACAGCTTCGGTTACCCTGAAAGAACAGCGATAGGCCACACCTCCCGGAGGTTTATTGGTGTAAACCGCATCTGCCTCCATGTAAGCGGTGTTATAATCATATGATCCGGTGCCGATGGAGAAAAGACCTGTAGGGAATTTTGATGGGTTAGCAGAAGCATCTGTATACCCGTGATCGGCTAATACCTTGAATCTTGTGGCCAATATTTTGCCTTCTTTAGTCCCAGCCAATTCAGCAGTGATGTGGTAATCGCGTGCGAATGAATCTGCCTGGAGGTTTTCACTACGATCTTCAATCCATTTGATAGGCGCACCTGTCAGGAAAGAAACTGCAATAGCAATGACATACCCTGGGTAGACCGGTACTTTACCACCAAATCCACCACCAATATCTGGTGAAATAACGCGAATCTTCTCTTCCGTTAGTCCAACATGGCCCGCAACCAGCGCAATTACAGTACGAATGGCATGAGGTGCCTGGGTGGTCATGTACATCGTGAGATGATTCTCCACTTTGTTATAAGAAGCTACGCAACCGCATGTTTCGATTGACGCGACGTGAATCCTTGGTATATGCATTTGTTGCTTAACCACAACTTCCGCATTTGAGAAAACCTGCTCAGTAGCATCTTTGTCTCCTACCTCCCAATGCCAGATATGGTTATTGGTCTGGCCTTCTTTATCAGGACGCAGCAGAGGCGCATCATCATCTAGCGACTTATATGGGTCCATCAATGGTTTCATCGGCTCGTATTCTACGATTACGGCCTCTTTACCATCGCGAGCTGTATAGCGATCAGTAGCGATCACAGCTGCCACTTCCTGAGATTGGTACATTACCGTATCGGTAGGAAGCACCATTTGGGTATCCGACATCAGGGTCGGCATCCAGTGAAGATTATATTGTTCAAGATCTTTTCCTGTTACTACAGCAATGACCCCGGGAATTTCAAGTGCCTTTGAGGCATCGATCTTTGTTATTTTTGCGTAAGCATATGGACTTCTTACGATATCCATATACAACATTCCGGGTAGTTTGATATCATCGACATAATTGCCTTTACCCTGAATGAAACGGGCATCCTCCTTTCTTTTCTTGGAGTGGCCCATCCCGCCTATTTCTTTAGAAGTTTTGCACTTTATCATTTTGACTTTTAGTGTTTTAGTTGTTAGCAAATAGAGTGTTTCAGCTGCGCTGATTGTTGAATTGTTTTGGCTTCGCCATTGTTTTTGGCAATTCAACAGTTTATCATCACTCTACGAATTCAGGTTCGGTTGAAGGCAATTCTGCGCCGCGCATTTTGGCACTGGCCCATTGAATAGCTTTCACAATATTATTGTAACCGGTACAACGGCAGAGGTTCCCGGAAATACCCCAGCGAATTTCTTCCTCTGTCGGATCAGGATTATGCTCTAACAACTCTACGGCTCTCATCATGATCCCTGGTGTGCAGAAACCGCAGTGCAGTGCATGGTTAAGGTGGAATCCTTCCTGAATAGGGTGCAGACCTTCTGCGGTCGCCAATCCTTCAACAGTGGCTATTTCTTTACCGTCGATCTGGACGGCTAAAATGGTACAGGATTTTGCTGACTTTCCGTCAATAAGGACAGTGCATGCCCCACAACTTGAGGTATCACAACCAATGTGTGTACCTGTCTGATTAACGACTTCCCTGATAAGGTGAACCAGCAATAAACGAGGCTCTACTTCTGCAGATTGGTCCTGTCCATTTAATTTGAAGTTTATCTTATGTTTCATTTGTGTATTATTTGATGCGTTCTAGAGATTTCTTGATCATTCGTTGGGTGATGATACCGACGAGATGTCTTTTGTACTCCTCATCACCTCGAAGATCTGATGATGGGTTACACTCAGTTGAAGCCAGTTGACCAGCCTTTTTGATATCATCAGCTGTCAATGTGGTACCTTCGAGTGCTGCCTCAGCCTGGGTAGCACGCATTGGCGTTGAATTTACGTTGGTCAATCCAATCCTGGCCTTGCGGCAAACGCCTCCTCTGTCCATATGAATAGCAACGGCTACTCCAGCTGTGGCATAATCACCAACCTTACGTTCGGCCTTATGGTAAGCACAGCCAAACTGGTTGGCAGGAGTAGGAATCCTGATTTCTGTCAGAATCTCTCCATGCTGGATGGCCGTTGTGTAAAAGCCGTAGAAAAAGTCATTGATTGAAACCGTCCTGCTACCAGATGGGCTGGCGATTTCTACTTCGGCATCAAGTGCCATCATGACTGCCGGATGGTCATTCGCAGCATCTCCATGAGCGATATTGCCACCTATGGTACCAAAATTTCTAACTTGTGGATCAGCAATCAGTTTTGCTGCATCAGTGAAAATTGGGTATTTTTCACGAATGATGGAAGATTCTTCCATTGCGGATTCCTTGGTCATGGCACCAATCTTAAGGAAACCGTTTTCTTCCTTTACATAAGAAAGGCCCGGTATCCGATTGATATCGACCAAGTGTGTGGGAGAGGCAAACCTCAGCTTCATCATAGGGATCAAGCTGTGACCGCCAGCGAGAATTTTGGCATCTTCACCGTGTTCCGCCAAAAGGCTGAATGCCTCCTGAAGCGTCGTCGGTGCTGAATAACCGAAGGATTCTGGGATCATAATGTGTTGATTTAAAAATTATTTTAAACTGGTTGAATGAAAATTCATTTAATAAAGAGGGGAATTGACAAAAGGTTTAAAATTGGGTTATTTAATTTTGCTATTTAGACAAAGTCTAAAACATAAAACGGAAGCAAAGAAATATACCAACAATTATTTGCAAAATGAAAGAAATTGAAAAAATAATAGAAAAATATGATAATACCGATTGGTCGGTAGAAAGCCTTGCTCTTGGGACAGTGGTAAAAGTGGAGGAATCCTCTTACCGAAGAATCGGAGCACGGATGTTAGTAAGCAGCAGTGGCAACTGGATCGGTGGTATCAGTGGCGGTTGCCTGGAAGGCGATGCGTTGAAAAGGGCTAAAATGGCTATTTCAAAAGACCAAAGTTCTATTATCGTTTACGATACACTGGAAGATGATGCCCACCAGATCGGTGTTGGTCTTGGGTGTAATGGCAGGATTGAAGTGCTCTTCACGCCAATAAAAAAAGATGATCCTAACAACCAGTTAGAACAGCTGAAGCAATTCACTTCAAGCCGTCAGCCAAACCTGCTATTCCAGGTCATTAACGTCATGGGTGCAGACAAATCCATGCTCGGTGCTTTTTTTACGGAAAACGAAGTCGATCAACTTAGTGCCTCAATCGGTATTCCGGCAACGGAAATAAAAGAAAAAGCAGCATTGGTAAGAGAACGTGGCAAGTCAAAAGAATTCTGGATAAAAACCGAAAGCGGTCAGCCCTTTGAAATATTGATCGAGTGGTTAAGGCCAAAAACGAAGATTATTCTTTGTGGTGATAATTATGATGTCAATGCATTTGTCAGCATCGCACACGAATTAGGCTGGGAGATCCATGTAGCCGGAAAAAAGCGAAAATTGAATAAGCATGTATTTGATCATGCAACCTCAGTAGTCGAGCCTGAAGAAGCTCCGAAAATCGGGTATGACGATCATACGGCAGTCGTTTTAATGTCTCATGACTATAAAACCGACCTCAGGCTATTGCGGTATTATCTCAAACAGGATGTACCTTACATCGGACTACTAGGCCCCAAAAAGAGGACTATGAAAATGCAAAATGAGCTCCTTGATATCGGCGAGTCCGTCATTCTTGAAAATGAGGTTAATGTATTTGGGCCCGTAGGTCTCGACATTGGAGCGGAGAGTCCGGAAGAAATTGCATTATCCATCTCCGCAGAGATCATTGCTACTATGCGGGGTCGCGATGGTCAGCCACTAAGAAAACGCATCGGTCCGATTCATGAACGTGCCTATTAAGGGTACAACGCCTAGACTATCAGAAATCTGAATTATGAAAAAAGAAAACTTACTAGCTGTTTCTCTCGCGATCGGTGTCGGCTTCGGTGCCGGAATGGGTATTTACATGGGTAATATGCTGGTGTGGGTAGCTATTGGGGCAGCAATTGGCTTTGGCACATCATGGTGGATGGGAAAAAATCAGGAAAAAGAAGATTCTGAGTAACATTTTTAATAAATGAATCCTTAACTTTGCAGGCCTTGCAGGAACGAAAAGTATTACAATGCAGTTTGTAAAGGTACTTGTGGGAAAAATTATTTCGGGTGATTAGCTCAGTTGGTTTAGAGCGCATGCTTGACAGGCATGAGGTCACTGGTTCGAATCCAGTATCACCCACATTCATTCGGGATGTAGCTCAGTCCGGTAGAGTACTCGTCTGGGGGGCGAGGGGTCGCTGGTTCAAGTCCAGTCATCCCGACCCAAGGGGCCGTCCCATTTAAAAAATTAAGCCAGTTACCATTGAGGTACTGGCTTTTTTGGTTTAAACTCTGTGTTTTATCAAGGCAAATTTCTGCTATGCATCATTAATAGCGTAAGCCAACAATTGTTGAGCAAGTTCTGCATTTGACAATGATTGGTTATTGTCGTTATTTGATTCTTCTATAGCATCCAGGAAGTAATAAAAATCAAACAGATAAAAATAAGTTATCTCATTTTCAGTATGCTCTAGATTGCCACCTGATTTCTCTATTTCAAAGAACGCTAAATCATTTTCGATGCTAATTGGTTTCTTCATATAGATTTCAACAACTTCAGTATCCAAAGCCAAAGACCTGCTTTCGCAAAACTGTTTGAAGGATCCTTCGTTCCTGAAATAGGTGACTAACTCTTCTAAGTTCATTACTAAAGCTTAATACTTTTGTAAACCATGGCTTTGTCCACAATTTCTTCTGCTGTCAAATTTTCATATTCTTTTCCAAAAATATCATCCGTGGCATTGGGATCAGGGACATTGCTTTCAAACTCTTCAATCATTTTATCAATTTCAAGTTCTGAACCTTCTGCGGATTGGATTCTTTTTACTAGTGTGACCAGGTCTTGTCTGTGCATACCTACTAATATCTAAAAGTCTAAGTTTTCTTTATACCACCAAAATTGCTTTTGCCAATCTTCCACTTTATCAATAGCAGTCATTTTTGCTTTTAGCTTTTCATTAGAAAACCTATTCCTAACTGCCTCCTCATACTCCTGTTTTAAGATGGGATCAAAATACAAACCGAAGTATTCCAAAGCATGTATTTCATCACAAAGAGATAACAACTTATGCATTTCCTCATATTCCAGCCTTCCATTGGCTGTCGCAAGTTTAATAGCATAATTTACTTGCCGTTTCAAAAGATCATTAAACGCCCAATCTTTTAGTTTTTCAAGGAAAACTTCTCGGAGCATTTTGACTTCTGGATCATTTTCTTGCTTGAAGCAATACGACAATACGAATAATTCATATGCAATGGTTGAAGCATTATGGGGTAGTTTCACCATACCATTCATTCGTTTCTCAACCGATTTTATTAATCGCTTTTTATCCAAATGCAACTTGGTTTTTTAGACGCAGTCTCAAAAATATACTTTGGGTTTGAATTGGGAAATCAGGAATTTTGGAAAATTGAGGCAATTCTTGTCCAATCAATAAATCATCCAACTGTTTGGCCAGCTTTCTATCCTTAAATTTTTTCAACTTAATGTCTCCTTATGCGCCACCGCCAACAATTTATTCTGACATTGAATCGGATAGTTGGTAGTATTTCATGGTAATTAAATTTTGCACCAAATTGACTTGGCTTTCCTCGAGAAGCATATTGTCTCCACAATTTTTACAAAGTATTTGCATAATCATTTTATCTCTATGCATTTTGACCTTTATGACGCCATATGTAAAGATTTTCCTTGATCCACAATCCTACCAAAACACATCCAAAGGCTTCCTGAAATGAATATTGATTGAAGGCGGCCCCGTCATATAAAACGTCTGATAGTAGGTATCCAGGTTCATATGTTTATTGGTTAACATAATGCCCATTGACAGGTCCTGCCAGGGATTGTACATCAACTCCCAGGTATAAAAAAGGTAATTATAGCCACTCCTTTCTGCTTTTATTCCCAGATAATCAAAGAGCAATTTTGTTTTAAAGTTTTTACCTATCCGATATTGGGCTTCCGCCACAAGACCGGCACCAAAAACATATTGACGCGGATATTCGGTAAAAACCGCCC
>JBCCHF010000051.1:0-38809 GCA_039028895.1 Bacteroidota bacterium
CGATTACTTCTGAAACAAAATTAAGGGGAATTAAGAAAGGAAATTGAGACGAACAAACTTGATTGTGATAAAAAAATAAATACTTATTTATGATTATTTGATCATAATTATTTGTAGATCAAATTTTTAAATTCGAAGCTAAGTGATAAAAAATAAATCATGAATAGATGAATTATTCTTTGATTTTTTTCTCAATTTCAGCCTTCAACCATAGAAAAGGCATGAAATCCCGGTATTCAGGTATCATTTCATCAGAATAATGAGTAATGGTCTTTTGAATGTCAAGGAGCGCTCTTTTACCCTGTAATTTGTCATTCCATTTAAAAAAACTGATAAATCCATTCGCCATTTGGAAATATGGCAGGAACTCATCGTCCCCCTTTACAACCTTTGCAAAATTCCTGGCTTCCTGCACCGCGATTTCCAAGTTGTTTTCAAGATAAAATAAGGCACAGTAAACAAGGCGGTAGTAATAATTGAAGTTACGGGGAAGACCTGAGAAATTTACAGGCATATAGGTTCTTAAGGTATCTGCCTGCCCAAGACGGAGACAGGAACTGGTTCTCAAAATATTAAAGAAAAGAGCGAATCGATCATTGCCTGTAAACAGGTTTTCATTCTCGTTAATTATTTCCAGTACTTGCTCATATTTTTCCAGTTTAATCTGGTTGCTGGCATAATTATAAAGAGCGGACAAGTGATTGTGCGATTTGGTTTTAAAAACACTAAAGTACTCTTCATAAAGCTTTTCGGCAGCTACGTAATCACCGATGAGGAAGTGTTCGAGAGCAAGAGTCAAGATACAAAACTCCCGCTCTGATTGTAATCCTGGATTTTTATCTCCAAACAACTCCATAAGGAGATACGCTTCTTTCAAGAGGTGAATCTTCTCTGCTCCGTGGGGTAACATATAGATTTTAAACTTGAGATCGTAAAACTTTGACAATGGCGTGTCAATTTCCTCCTGGTCATAATTGCCTTCATATGGGAAATGATCGGTAAAATCAATTGAATGACTCAGGCTGCGCTGGCTGAAGCCCACCTGGGTTCTAATCAAGCGATAGGCATGGAGATGATGAAGGTCAAGAAATTGCTTTTTCTGCTGCAGGGCCTTCACAGCCGCTGTCATATCATCTGAATTGGGAGCACGATAAAAGGCATGAAGGCGGAACAGGACGGAAGACATCTCCGCTGCCAGATCATAATGATAGGCATTTTCTGCAGCTTTGATCTTTGATTCAGCTAGTGAAGCAGCTAATTCGTGTTTGTTCCTTCTGGCCAGTGCTTTTAATAAATGAAGGTCTTTAAAAGCCGTATTTTCTTCGGCATATTTTAGCAATTCGCTTTCTACAAGGAAATCTTCGAGAAGTTGTCGGAGTAGCCGATATTCATTTCTAAGCAGATAGTCTTTGCTCGACTGATATTTACCACCAAAGACCTTTTCAAAAATTATGGCATGATCTTCATCAGGACTTCGCTTGATGGTTTTTCGCTCAAAGAGTAATAGGAGTTTATAAAGAGATTTTCGTTTATGCCGTTTTATCACAAATTTGAAAGCCCTTTTTTCCTTTTTTGAAAGGGAATGAAAATACTTGTAAGACTTCCGTGAATTAATTGGCCTTTGCAAAATCAGCAGGTTTTTCCGTAATTTAATATTTCTCAAAATTTCATAAAAATGCGGTTTCTTGTTTTAGCCATTTTAGTATTCACTTCATGTGTGTCATCACAAAAATTAACTTATACTGGTTCACCTGAATTCATAAAAGAAATAAAGGCTTACCATGCAGAAACGAATTCTGCTTTTGCTGATCCTGACCAATCACCTTTAGTGGAAGAAGATATTCCCGGCTTTAAAAAATTGAAGTTTTATCCGCCTGATGAAAAATACAGGGTCACTGCAAAATTAACCCTTACTCCTGATGAGCAACCCTTTCAAATGAAAACCTCCACAGACAGGTTACCGACATATAGGAAATACGGCATTATTGAATTTTCCATTGATGGAAGGCCGTTTCAATTAAGCGTTTACCAAAATGCCAAGCATGCAACGAATCCACTCTACAAAAATTGGCTTTTCCTACCGTTTCGTGATCTGACATGTAGCAATGGAAGCTATGGTGGTGGCCGATATATCGATCTGGAAATTCCGGAAGGAGATGAAATTATCGTTGATTTCAATAAGGCTTACAACCCACTTTGTGTTTATAACTACAAGTATTCTTGTCCTGTTCCACCTAAGGAAAATGATCTTGATATTGAGATTAGAGCAGGGGTGATGGATTATGAAAAGCATTAATTTATTTCGGATTATTCACCACTTAATTCTGACTATTAGCCGTTTATGAAATCAATTGGGAAATATTTTTTCCCTAATTGATAGGCTTTTTCTTTACACATGTTTTATAATATTCGATGAACAAAATAAAAAACTAGCTGCTATGAAAGTGCCGGATGATATAAGCCTGGATACCTATTCGGATATCTGGGATAAAGTGGAATGGTCTGATTTTTATTGAAAGATGACCACGATGAAAAAGTGAAAGACTTAGAAGTGGTTCACCACAGAAATAATATATTAAATATTTTTGGGTAAACGCAGTTTTACTCAATGCCACCCTGTTTTGTTAATTCCCTAAGCCTTTATTTAGCAGACATAATTAACGGGTTTTTCGTTATTATTATGTCTCCAATTTTGGAAATAACATCCAGGCCTATGAAACACCAAATTACTCTGCTCGCCTTTTTGGCGTGTACACTTCAGATCTTTGCGCAAAACAACTGCGTACTTAATCAAAACGAAGTTATCATTTCCGTTTTAACGGATAATTACCCTAACGAATCAAGTTGGGAATTGGTCGATGCCTACTCAGGCACGGTTTATCTTGAAGTTCCCCAAGGTGGGCTTGCAAATGGCACGGTTTATTCTGACACCATATGCACCAATTTGGTGAGTTGCCTGGTCTTTACGATCTATGATAGCTTTGGTGATGGCATTTGTTGCGGATTTGGACAGGGATCGTGGGAAGTTATGATGAATGGTGAATTAGTAGCCACTGGAGGCGAATTTGCGCATTCACAATCCATTAGTTTCAATTGTGTGGAAGGATTCTCCTGCACAAGTGCTGAAGTCGTATCCGAAGGTATAAACCAATCGTCTTTTGATGATCATTGGTATGAATTTACCCCAGATACAACAGGCATCTTTACCATTTCCACTTGTGGTACCAATACCTGCGATACCGAAATCTGGATTTATGATGATTGCGGCAATGCATTGATCGATGAAACTAACGCAGGTACTATTTATTACGATGATAATGAAGGAGGTTGCAGCGAACAGGCCGTAGTAACAGCAACTCTTGAACCTGGTATTACCTATTTTATCAGAATTGGAGATGCGGATGACGATTGTCCTGGAGCTATCAACTGGGAGTTGACCTACGTCGGCCCTGTTATAGGATGTATGGACCCAACGGCTTGTAATTATCAACCACTGGCTACTGTAGATGATGGTTCATGCATATTTCCAGGTGACCCTGATTGTCCTGATGGACCTGATCTTTTGATGAGAGAGGACGTATTAGCGGCTTCGATTTACCTTGCTTCCCTCAATAACGGTGATGCCTGTGCGGTGAGCGAAGGCTGCCTTCAGGGATATGGTAACAGGGACATTATTCGCTTTACAACACATATCCAAAATATTGGCAATGTCGATTACTACATAGGTCCGCCTACAGCTGAATCTGACCAATTTACTTTCGATAATTGTCATGGTCATTGGCATTATGACGGTTATGCTGAGTACATTCTTTATGATGACAATGGCCTCGCCTTACCTATTGGGTTCAAGAACGGATTTTGTGTGATAGACCTGGAATGCAGCGGGGGAGGAAGTCCTTCTTACGGATGTGGAAACATGGGTATTTCTGCGGGGTGTGGTGATATTTACTCATCAGGACTTTCCTGTCAATGGATTGATGTGACTGATGTGCCTGATGGCCGCTACACTTTTGTAACCCGGACCAATTGGGATTTTGCCCCGGATGTGCTGGGTCGTTACGAAACCAACCATACCAACAATTGGGCACAAGTTTGCATTTTATTGGATCGCTCTTCGGGAACACTTCAGTTTTCTCTTGATGACCAGTGTGATCCGTTTATCGATTGCTCCGGTGAAATTTATGGTTCCGCTCAGCCAGATTGTACTGGTGAATGCCAGGGGCTAACACTCATGGGCGATTTAGACGAAAATGGATCGCAGGAAATGGTGGATGCCCAGGGATATGTTACGTTGTTACTGGGAGATGATATCAGTCCGACTTCCTGTAATGACCTTAATGCAGATAACGCAATAACGGTTTATGATGCAGCGTTAATGTCGAGTTGCCTCAACTATGGCGGAGCACATTGGCATCCGGATGGTGGCGCGCACAATCACTGTAATTTCCCGGAGAATATTGAGAATATAAACGATACGGTGACCCTCAGTATCATCAATGCAAATTTTGAAGAACAGTATATCGATATTGGCATCTATAATCCTGATAACCATGTCGTTGCTTACCAGTTTGAAATGGGTGGTATTATGATTGAAAATGTCGAAAATCTCATTGATCCTGTCCAATACCCGATCACCCCTCAGTCCGTTCCAGGAGATTACAGGGTAATCGGCATTTCGTATGACGATTCATTAATCATGAAATCCAACATCGTGAAACCACTTTGCAGGATCAACTATTTGAGTAATTCTTCGGATACGATATGTCTTGAAGCGATCATCGATATTGTAAACGACAATTATGAAACCGTGATCACCAAAATTGAAAATGGGTGTGTAGATATTCCGGTATCGACGGACATTGAAAACATCGAAAATGATTGGAATGTAGGAGTAGATCCCAATCCATTTAGTGAATCGACCCGTTTGCATTGGGACAACCCAAATCATCAATCCTTCAATATCGACATCCTGAGTATGGACGGAAAAGTTATTGCGCGTTACCGCAATATTCAGGCTAATGAAATTGAGATCAACGGTAAGGGCCTTTCAAAAGGTATGTACTTGTTCAGGCTTCAAAATGATGATGAAGTTTACACAGGAAAAATGATCATCCAATAATTAAGACATGGAAAATTTTCCCACTCATCACTTTCCAGATTTTTCCCGTAAGGAAGAAATGGTGCACTATATTACCCATGGGGTTTCGGCTGTTGTAAGCCTTGTGGGGATGATTTGGCTGGTTGAAAAAGGAATACAAAGCGGGAGTAATACTGTTTTAGGAAGTTTGATAGTTTTTGGAACGGTATTGACGTTTTGTTTTCTTGCATCTGCGGTTTACCATTTTGTAGAGAAATCCAGACTAAAAGCCCGGTTAAGGCTCATGGACCACCTGGCGATATATTTACTTATCGCCGGCACCTATACTCCCTTTACACTTGTCAATCTCAGAGAGAGCTGGGGCTTGTTTATATTTTGTCTGATCTGGTTACTCGCTTTAACAGGAATCTTCTTCAAAATCAGTATTCGCAAACAACTTCAGCAATACGAAAAAGTGGATGCTTTTTTCTATGCAGCAATGGGCTGTCTGGCTATTGTTTTCATCCAACCTATTTTGGAACACATCCATGCTCAAGGCATTATGTTGTTAGCAGCAGGAGGCGCCATGTACCTCTCCGGGATCTTTTTCTATCTCAAAAAAACTATTCCTTACCATCATGCGATATGGCATATATTCGTCATGGCAGGGGCGGCAATGCATTTTAGCGCGGTATTATATTATGTCGTACCTTAGGTTGTCAATCTGCAACCATCAACCATCAACCAATGAAAACTTACGTCCTTCCTCTCATCACCATTTCGATTTTTGTTACCAGCTTTACCTCGTTACCTGATGGCGGATTGGTGGCCCATTATACTTTCGATGATTGCATGGCAGCTGATATGATGGGCAAATCACCTGGTATTGAATATGGTCAGCCCGATTGTGGATGCGGTGTGATTGGTTCAGCGATGTATTTTGATGGTATAGATGATCATGTAACCTTTGATGGACCGATTAATGATGCTTTTGGCAAAAATGATTTTACGATCAGTTTTTATTTTAAAACCTATGCCAATACCACCCGTCAAATCTTTTTGTCGAACAGGGAAGAATGTGATTACGAAACACCTTATCTCGAACTGAAACATCTACAACCTTGCGGTGGGGGCCCAACAGGCAGAGTTTATGCCGATGCCACCGAGTCGAAATCCAAAAGGATGATCAGTGTAGGAGAACTTCCCGAAACGCGGTGGCGTCATGTTACTTATGTCAGAACAGGTGAAGAGTATATCATTTACATGAATGGTGAAGAAGTAGATCGGCGGAAAGCACACAAAGGAGTAGCTGATCTCACCAATGCCGGGCCTTTATCTATTGCCTATAGCCCTTGTATTGCTGCAACTGCCGAAGAACAAAGAGCAAGGTATTTTCCCATGATCGGTGCTATGGACGAGCTAAGGGTCTATAATCGTGCCTTGACAGGTGAAGAAGTATTATTGCTTTACCAGATAGCTCCTGTTGATACCGCTGAAGTCGATTGCGCCTCTTAGCCAATCCAAAAAGTTCTTAATCTGGACATTTCTTCAAAAGCTTTTTTTCGCTAACTCAAACGACAGTTCCACATTAGCATTTGTTGCCTTTACTAAATGCCTCTTGCACAGTTTTTAATTTAAAAACAACTTTAAAGAGGACATAGAAAGAACAATTGCTATGAGAAAATTACCAACCACTATTTTGGTACTGTTCATTGCTGTAATGACCATGCCAGATCCTGCTGCTGCAAGAGAAATCCAGGGACTGATGCCATCTCATGCTAACCCTGCTATTACTTCACGGGATGACTGTACCCCTTCAACTTCACAGGTTGATCTGGATATTAACAATGTAAGGGCGAGACTACTGGGAGGAGGAGACCAATGGTGGGATCTTGCTGATGGCAGCTACATAATTCCCAATGTACCTTCAGGGGAGGATGAGGTATCAGCGATCTTTGCTGCATCTGTATGGATTGGCGGTTTCGATGAAGGGGGTAACCTTAAATTAGCCGCTCAGACCTACCGCCAGTCAGGAAATGACTATTGGTCGGGCCCCCTTGATGAAAATGGAGAAATCCTGCAATCAACCTGCAATGTGTGGGACCGACATTTCGAAGTCAAAGGCAGGAATATTGACCGTCATACTGCGGACTATCTGGCCGACGATGATGGTGACGGGTTTCCTGACTTTAAGGTAAATGGAGCAGTTTCAGAAGATCTCCTGCTATGGCCGGCAAAAGGTAATCCGCATTTTGCGGCAAGGGCCGGTTTCTCACTGCCCAACCAGGAATTGGCGCCTTTTTTTGATGCCGATGCAGATGGCAAATACGATCCAGAAAAAGGAGATTTTCCAATAATAGGCATAACAAGTTGCGAAATTGGTGGCATAGAAGAAGCTACATATGGAGATCAAATGATATTCTGGATCTTCAATGATAAAGGAAATATCCATACAGAAACCGGAGGCGACCAAATCGGGATGGAAATCCATGCACTTGCTTTTGGCTTTGCCACTGATGACGAGGTCAATGATATGAGTTTCTACAAGTACAAGCTTTTCAACAAGGCTACCGAGCCATTAAAAGATACATACATTGGGATGTGGGTCGATCCTGACCTTGGGTGCTGGAGCAATGACCTGGCTGGATGCAATATCGATGAGATTGATGGCAAACCGAGGAATTTGGGTATTGTGTACAATGGAGAGGCTGTTGATAACGACTGTAGTGGGGTGCCTGGTTATGGTGAGGAAGTACCCATGCTGGGCGTAGATTTTTTCCGTGGTCCGAAAGATGAATCAGGCAACGAATTAGGTATGTCAACCTTCCTTGTTTATAACAGTGATTTTTCGACGAATGGGAACCCTGAGATCGCGATGGATTTCTATAATTATATGGCCGGATTCTGGAAAGATGGTTCTCCATTCGAATTCGGCGGTGATGGTTTCCTGGAAGGAACCTTCCCGTTTCCCTACATGTTTCCGAGTGACCCTTCGATTCCTGATGGACCCGAAGTATGGTCGGAATGTAGTAATAATAATGACCCGGCAGACCGCCGTTTCCTGCAGTCTTCAGGCCCCTTCCGTATGGACCCCGGTGCAACTAACGAGGTGATCATCGGTGCGGTTTGGGTACCTCGCGGCAATTATCCCTGTCCGAGTTTTGAACCTTTGCTTGCTGCCGATGATGTGGCCCAGAAATTATTTGATAACTGTTTCGACCTCCTTGATGGCCCTGATGCCCCTGAATTGGAAATCGTGGAGTTGGATCAGGAACTAGTATTTTCTCTGCTCAACCTCGCAGGGAATAACGTAGGTGAAAACTATGTTGAACGCGATCCTTACATTCCCTCAATATTTTCCTCCGATACAACTTATACCTTTCAAGGGTACATTCTTTACCAACTGGCCTCACCTGAAATCTCCTCATCTGAATATGCTGATCCGGAAAAAGCCCGTGAAGTAGCTGTCGTTGATTTCAAGGATGGTATCTCCAGGATCGTAAATTTTGAACAGTTTGATGACCCTGAAGTCTTTGATGGTAAGGTACCGGTTATAAAAATTGAATCGCCTGACCTTGGAATTGTACATTCCTTTAACATAACGAACGACCTTTTCGCTACAGGTGACAGTCGCCTCATTAATCATAAGAAATACTATTATTCAGTTATCGCTTACGCTTACAATAACTGGATGGATTATGATGCGCTAACCGAAGAAGGCCAGGCAATACAATATCTCCCTGGACGCAGAAACGTCAAGGTGTTCACAGCTATCCCACATATTAACAATCCTGAATTCAATGGAACGGTTTTAAATGCAAAATATGGTGATGCTCCTGAAATTACCCGCTTCGAGGGTATGGGGAACAGTGGTCTTTTTCTTGAACTTGTTGAAGGGATGGCTGATCAAATTTTTAACAATAATCTTCATCCTGCACTGACTTACAGACCCCAACGTGGGCCTTTTAGTGTTAAGGTGGTTAACCCGCTAACTGTTAAGGGTGGCAGTTACAGACTGACGATAGTCGATAATGATCTTTCAGATGATATCCTGGTGGATTCTATTTTCTGGTTTATGGAAGACCAAGAAGACGGTACAACCTGGTATGCCAACAAGACTATTGATCACCAGGATGAACGCCTGATCCCTGAATTGGGGATTTCGGTGACTATGAGGCAAGTCACCTTACCCGGAGAAGAACCATTTGATAACAATGGCTTTATTGGTGCTACTTCAGAGCAGCTTGATAAGGGTGACCCGTGGTATGTTGGGTTGTCCGATGGACCGGCAGGGTCGGTATTCAATTTCATCAGAACTGATAGGGACGAAGCAGATGAATTACGTGACCCTAGACAGGTATATTCTGGAATTTTAGGTGGAGCATGGTATCCATATGCGTTGACTTCCTGGGAAACAGATCCGGCCGGGACAGAAGTAATAACGCCTGCCTGGACCAATAATTTTTCTAGTCAGGTTGACCTTCGCAATCAGCTTGAGCACCTTGAAAGTGTTAATATCATACTTACTTCAGATAAATCTAAATGGAGCCGTTGTCCGGTAGTAAATACGTTCTCCAGGGCTTATGCTGACGAAGGATTAATCCCATTTAATGGTGATGACGGGATATACGAAATTAGAACCGCCGAATCAGTTGGAAAGGACGGATTGCCAGATGGTGACGGTACAGGTATGGGATGGTTCCCAGGGTATGCCATCAATGTTGAGACTGGTGAACGACTGAATGTATTCTTTGGTGAAAATGCGCTTTATGATGAAGCATTTGCAGAAGAAACCGGGATTCCAACCATGAATGGTAACGACATGATCTGGAATCCTACCTCAGATGGTATCACCCCGGTATTCGATCCGCCAATAATTGCTTCCTTTGCAGAAATTCCTGTTGGTGGACAACATACCATTTATGTTACCAATACGCTCTATGATGAAGGTGCCATCCTTCAGACTCAGTTGGGATCCGAAATAACAGCTTTACAGATTGAGGCCTGGTCATCCGTAATGTGGACATCGATCCCTTTGCTTCCTTCAGGTACGACTTTGAATACGATTGAAGAAGGGCTTATTCCATCAGATGTGGTTTTTAAGCTGAGAGTTAACAGCCCGTTTGAATGGTATAAAGGAGTTAATTCCAATGAGCATTCGGGTTATCCTAAATATGCATTTGAGCTGACCAGGTTCAATGCTGTTATCAATGATGTGGAAACAGCGACTTCTGCTCTTGATTTGATCCAAGTGGTTCCGAATCCTTATTATGCCTTTTCAACTTACGGAAGCACCCAATTTGAAAACGCGGTAAAAATCACCAATTTGCCTAATCAGGCCATAATTTCTATTTTCTCATTGGATGGCAAGCTGGTGCGCAGATTTTACCGAAATGAAGCACTTCCATTAGAGCCGGTATTTGACCAAGTTATGACTTCCATAGCTTGGGATTTAAATAACTCGCTAGGAATTCCGGTTTCAACCGGCATTTACCTCATCCATATTGACGCAGGATCAATAGGGGAAAGGGTTGTGAAATGGTTTGGCGCCATGCAAAAGTTCGACACCTTGGGGTTATAAAGCTTTATCGGTTCCAAAAACGCAAAATAAAAAAGGCGGTTTTCTCCACTTTCAATGGCAATTCTTGGAACGAATCTCTAACTTTGGCAGTTCTATTATTCAATTATCCAATTTAATGGTCAACTGACAATGAGTAATCCGGAATCGACTGAAAAGGAATCACTGAATTTCATTGAAGTATTTATAGAGGAAGATATTGCCAATGGCAAGCATGAAGGACGCGTGCACACCCGCTTCCCGCCCGAACCAAACGGGTACTTGCACATGGGACATGTCAAGGCAATCTGGATCAATTTCGAACTTGCCAAAAAGTATGGCGGCAAGACCAATCTTCGTTTTGATGATACCAATCCGACAACCGAGGAAACCGAGTATGTCGACAATATCATGAAAGATATAAAGTGGCTGGGCTACGATTGGGAAGATCGGTTGTACTTTGCCTCTGATTATTTTGGACAACTCTACAATTATGCAGTTGATCTGATCAAAAAAGGATTGGCCTATGTTGATGATTCATCAGCAGAAGATATGGCAGAGATGAAAGGTACACCGACAAAGCCTGGTGTACTTAGTCCCTACCGCGACCGTTCGATCGAAGAGAACCTTCGGTTATTCGAAGGCATGAAAAATGGAGAATATGAAGATGGTACTCGCGTATTGAGGGCAAAAGTAGACATGACTTCGCCAAATATGCATATGCGTGACCCTGTGCTTTACCGAATCAAGCACGAGCACCACCACAGAACGGGCGATGCCTGGTGCATTTACCCGATGTACGATTTCGCCCACGGTCAGTCAGACTCGATTGAAGGCATTACCCACTCGCTTTGTTCGCTCGAATTCAAGCATCATAGACCTTTGTACAACTGGTTTATCGAGAAACTGGGCATTTTCCCATCTCGTCAAATAGAGTTTGCAAGGATGAATGTCTCTTACATGATCACCAGCAAACGGAAACTCATCAAACTTGTTGAGGAAGGTTATGTCAATGGATGGGACGACCCACGTATGGCTACCGTTGCCGGAATGCGACGAAGGGGCTATCCGGCGATGGCGCTTCGTAAATTCTGTAAATTGACCGGGGTTGCAAAACGAGACAACCTTATCGAGATGGCCTTGCTCGAATTTACCGTCCGAGAAGAACTGAATAAGACAACTGCGAGGGTCATGGGTGTGCTCAATCCTCTAAAAGTCGTCATCACCAATTACCCTGAAGGCAAGGTAGAAGAAATGGAGATTATCAATAACCCTGAAGACGAGTCTATGGGGTCAAGGACGATGCCTTTTTCAAGGGAACTCTATATCGAGCGTGAGGATTTTATGGAAGATCCGCCACCACCGAAAAAGTTTTTCCGTATGGGACCAGGCCGAAATGTAAGACTCAAAGGCGGATACATCCTGCATTGTGACGACTATATTAAAGACCCTGAAACTGGAGCAGTAACTGAAGTTCATTGTACGTACTACGAAAATAGCCGGAGTGGATCAGATACTTCTGGTGTCAAAGCGCGTGGTGTATTGCACTGGGTGTCCATCGAGCATGCCCTTAAGGTGGAAGTCAGGATCTATGATCGTTTATTTACAGATCCTGCACCAACCAGTCATGAAGGCAAGGACTATATTGAGTTTTACAATGAGGATTCCTTGAAGGTTATTGAAAATGCTTTCGTTGAGCCTTCGTTGAAAAATGTGAAACCCGGTACAAGGCTGCAATTCATGAGGAAGGGGTATTTCTGTGTAGACCTTGATTCTTCTGATAACCACTTGGTATTCAACCGTACCATTACCCTGAAAGATACCTGGGCAAAGGTCAAAAAGAAAGGATAATTACTTTTCCAATTCGCTGAAAAGCACTTTTACTTTTTCCTGTAAGGCTTTATTTTCCAGGAAAGGGGAGGTTCTTGATTTGTGGTAGGTCTTCATAGAATCCTTAATACCTTTTCTCAATTCCTTCTGGGTGCCTTCAGGTAACTGGAGATACTGGTAGCAGGTTTCGCAGCATGCTCCCTGCCATTTATCTGCACACGATTCACATTGGATAATAAGACGGTGACAAGCCAGGTTAGTACAGTTAGAATGCCGATCACTGGCAACATCACATTGATAGCAATTAGAGATAATTTCTTTAGAAATCCTTTCTCCCATTCGTTCGTCAAAGACGAAGTTTTTGCCAATAAACTTGTTTTCAAGGTCACTGTTTTTGACCTGTCGGGTGTATTCTATGATACCGCCGTCAAGTTGGAATACGTTTTTAAATCCCTTGTGTTTATACCAGGCAGACGCTTTTTCACAACGGATGCCCCCAGTACAGTACATTATGATATTTTTCTCCTTATGCTCTTGTAATTGGTCTTCGATGATTGGCAGTGAATCTCTGAAAGTTTCTACATCAGGAGTAATGGCATTTTGGAAATGGCCGACCTCTGATTCGTAGTGGTTGCGCATATCTACGATAATCGTGTCGGGCTGCTCGGCAAGGCTATTGAATTCCTTGGCGGAAAGGTGCTGACCTCCGTTAGTGACATCAAATGTATCATCGTTGAGGCCATCCGCCAGTATCTTATTCTTGATGCGAATGATCAGTTTGTAAAATGATTTACCATCATCTTGAATGGCGATATTGAGACGGATGCCTTTGAGGAAGGTGATCGAATCCATCTGGGCTTTAAAAGCACCCCAATTTTTTTCAGGAACACTGATCTGGGCATTGATCCCTTCAGAGGCGACATAAGTGCGACCCATCACACCAAGTGATTCCCAGGCAATGTACAAATGGTCACGAAAAACTCTGACATTACCGATATTCGCGTATTGATAAAACGATAAGGTAACCCGGTTGTCAGGATCATCCAACATCTGCTTTTTCAGTACACGTTTATCCGTTTTATTATGTAGTTTCTTTCCCATGGGAACGATTATTCTGAGTTTTTATTCAAGGTTGTTATCAACTAACAAGCCATTGCCAATTGAAGATTGGCATCTATTATTCTACTTAAATCCATTTGTCCACCTCTCAGCATACTGTTTCGCGAAATAAGTCAGTATCATATCTGCTCCGGCTCTTCTAATACTCAGCAAAGTTTCAGGCATGGCCTTGTCGAAGTCGAGCCATCCGTTTTGTGAGGCTGCGATCAGCATGGCACATTCTCCACTAACGTGATATGCAGCAATCGACATACCGGTTTGCTCTTTAAGAACATGGATTATGTCCAAATAATTCAATGCCGGTTTAACCATTAACATATCAGCCCCTTCATCAATATCCAGGTACGCTTCCTTCAGGGCTTCCAGTTTATTGGCTGGGTCCATCTGATAAGTCTTTTTATCACCTGCTTTCGGCGCTGAATCCAATGCATCACGAAACGGACCATAAAAAGCACTGGCATACTTTGCTGTGTACGACAGTATGCCAGTATCGGTGAATCCTGCCTCATCAAGTGCATCTCTCATGTAACCAACTCTGCCGTCCATCATATCAGAAGGACCCAATAAGTCGAATCCTGCCTCGGCCTGTGCGACTGACATCTTTGCCAGAATGGGTAGACTTTCGTCATTCAGGATCTTCCCATTTTCAACATAACCATCGTGCCCGTCTGAACTGTAAGGGTCCATGGCGACGTCGCTGATCAGGCAACACTCCGGAAACTCTTGTTTAATTTTTGAAGCGACTTTTAAATAAAAATTATCCGGATCATAACTGAATGTGGCAGTTTTATCTTTCAATACTTCAGGGATAGCCGGGAAAAGAATGAAATTATTAAGTCCAACGGCCATCGAGCTTTCAATTTCCGCTAGTATGTTGTCTACAGACATCCTGAAATTCCCAGGAAGGGAATGTATTTCATCTTTTATTCCATTACCATCAACCAAAAACAAAGGATAGATCAAATGATCAGGCGTCAGGGCAGTTTCCCTTACCATGCTTCTGATTGCTTCTGATTGTCGGTTGCGTCTTGGACGAATGCGCATATTTACTTCCTTTTTTTAGGACCACAAAGTTACGGTATTTGCTTAAATTTGGTGCCTTTCAATAACAAAATCACTAATTGAACAAATACCACGAATATGAAAATCAGCGAACTTTTTGATGTAAAAGGAAAAATAGCCATCATCACCGGCGGTTCAAGAGGCATTGGACTCATGATTGCCCGTGGATACGTTGAAAACGGCATGAAAGTCTATATCACTTCCAGGAAGGCAGCCGTATGTGATGCCGTCGCTGCGGAGCTTTCCAAAATTGGTGAGTGCATTTCCATCCCAGGTGATATGTCAACTGACGAAGGCCGAAAAGCTTTTGTTGAAGCATTCAAATCGAGAGAAGATAACCTTGATATCTTAGTCAATAATGCTGGTGCTGCATGGGGCCAACCTTTTGACCAGTATGGCGGAGACGGATATGACAAGGTAATGAACATCAATGTTAGAGGTCTGTTTTTCCTGACACGTGACTTGATGCCATTATTGGAAAACGGCGCTTCCAAATCCAATCCTGCCCGAGTCATAAATATCGGTTCGATTGATGGTCTCAGAGTCTCAAAAATGGAAAATTTCGCTTACGGACCGAGCAAAGCTGCCGTCCATCATATGACAAAAGAGCTGGCCATGCATTTAGGCAAACGGGGCGTAACTGTGAATGCAGTAGCTCCAGGTCCATTCGAGTCCAAAATGACAGCAGCTGTATTGGAGCACTTCAAAGCACAAGTAGAAGCCTCCTGCCCACTTTCCCGCATCGGAAAACCAGAGGATATGGCTGGTATCGCGTTATTTCTCGCATCACCGTGCGCCTCTTACCTCAATGGAACTGTAATACCGGTTGACGGGGGAATTCATTTGGCTTGACGACTTAGGCTTACTTGTTGTCGTTCGCTGGTACTCACTTACTTTTGTTGGCTACGCCTTACTTGTTAACCATTGACAATTCAAACAAGTAGGCGACCAAAGGGTGCGACAACAATTCCTTTCAGCGAATAATTTAATCATCAAAATCCTAAAGAAAGCGAGTCCTCAGATCGTCCAACCATGGTTCGATGGGTCGTCTTTTTTCTTGACCTCGCTTACCCATTTGTAGAGGCCATAAACAGCCTGGATAATAACCAGGAGGAAAACAATGCCGAGTAACCAGGCAGCATTCAAGCCATGTCCGAAAAATCCAAGCCCGAAGCATGCCAGTCCAGAGACTAGTCTAATAATCCTGAAATCTTTTACGGATTCCATGCCGTCTACATATCCCTTTTGCGAAAGCTCGATGAGTAATAAGGAAAGAATACCCATTCCGGATCCTCCGGCAATGAGCCACCTGACGGGGTCTTCGACATGTGCATCTGCATGCCCGACAATGGCCAAAGTGCCTGCACCAAAGATGGTCCAACCCATAACCAGAGGTAGGTGACCATAATTCCAAAGTAAGCGTGGCCAATGTCCTTTTTTACTTACACCTTTCATCACCTGATCGAAATATAAAAACCAGAATCCGCAGGCAATAAGCAAAGCCAGGATACCTGCAGTAGCAGTCAAAAGACTCAGGGAATGTGACTTTGAGGCACCGCCTACAACTCCAGCAACGGTTTCGCCCAAAATGATGATCGTGAGAAGGTTAAACCGCTCCTTAAGGTGATCCTCACTAAGTTTGGGCATCTGCTCGTTAGCTTTGAGGATCAGCATTGGAGTAACCAGGTCAATGATCAAAGCGATTACCCAAAGTGTATAGCGAATAGAAGGATCCACAAAAGCAGATACTACAAACAGGATAATGGAGATCGTGAAGCCAATGGCCAGGCCTCTGACATAGGGCACCGCTACCCTGTTATACCAGGCACCACGACACCAAAGAACGACAATAATCGCTCTGGCGAAAGCATAACAGAGGGCAAACCCGACTGTAGCTTTTGGATCCAGACCATTATGTGCAAAATAGGCCAGACCGGCGGCTGGAATCATCTGGAGAAAGGTGAAAAGCCGTTGGCTGACATCATTGGTGCCAAACCGTTCATTATAGTAGGTGTTACCAATCCAAACCCACCACACAGGGATGAAAAGCAAGAAAAACTCTCCGAAAGTGTGCCATCCCGGGTGTTTTTCCATATGGTAAACTAGCTCGTGCGCCAGCACAGCAATAATGGCAACAAAAATAAGATCGTAGAATAGGTCGAGTGGAGTTGCGGCCCTGTGTTTATGTTCGTCGGCATCTGTGCGTAATTTCGGCAAGTGCCACCAAATTGATTTGGAACTCATATACAGTGATTGGTTTTATTATCGTACAATTGATCAATACGAGAATAAATCTAAAAAAACAGATTTAATTTCCTGAATGAATTTATGCAGCTAACTGCTTTTGTCTTCTGTAGAACTCGCCAAAAGAGATCATTTTCTGATTCTCTTCGTCCCATAATTTGTTGAAGACTGTTTTGAGACTTTCAGTAAAGGTCATTACAGTTACATACTTACCAAATGCCGGATTTTCGTTGTGGCAACGCTCGAGATTGTAATTAGGAATAAGCGAGCTCAGGTGATGAATATGGTGAAACCCAATATTACCGGAAAGCCACTGAAAAACCTTTGGTAGTTTGTAATAACTACTGCCCTTCACTGCTGAAAGCAGGTAATCCCAATTCCCTTTAAAAGCTTTATAGTTGTTTTTGTGATTGTGCTGAACATAAAAGAACCAGACACTGGTAACGGCAAAAACATAGAAAATTGGAATCTGGACCATAAAGAATTTTTTCCATCCAAGGAAAAACCCTAAGGAAAGATAAACGGACAGTACTGTAGCATTATTAATCAATAATGAACGACGGGTCGTTTTCCAGTTCCATAGTCTTCTGATATTAAATCGGTTGTTGACGATCATATAATAAACAGGCCCGATAAAAAATAGAATGATAGGATTACGGAAAAGGCGGTAACGCAATCTCCTGATTGGTGAATGAGATTCAAACTCTTTAACGGTCATGACTGATATATCGCCAATCTTACGGCTTTCCCGATCCAGTTGTCCGTTATGGGCATGATGGAAGTTATGCTCCCTTGCCCAGTACTTATAAGGTACGAAGCTGAACATACTACAAATGAATCCGACCAGGTTGTTGAGTTTTCTTGATTTAAAGAAAGACTGATGGCCACAATCATGCTGGATGGTAAAGATCTTGAGCAAGAAAAATGCATTGACAATCCCTAAGAATAATGTCAGAAAATAGGAGACCCTAAGGCTGAAATACATAGCGACCCACAGGGCTACAAAAGGAAGAAAAGCTCCTAAAATTTGACTCAATGCTTTTTTACTGTTCGGTTTCTGATATTTGGCCACAATCTCTGGCCAATTAGCAAGCGATTTTTTAATTTCTTCTAGTTGCATAAACTGTGTTCATTTGCGATCGTGTAAAATTAGAATTTATCTTTATGATTGTTCTGGTTTTCTACGAATTTTTACCTTTAAGGAAACGTAATCTCAAAATCTAGAAAATGAAAAGCCTAAATCTCCTCATCTTACTTTTGTTGCCTTTCTTGTCTTTTGCTCAACAACCACCTTACACGCCAGCAAAAGAAAGGCTAGCAGGCTTTGAAGTCCGAAAGGAACTCAACGAAAATTCCCTCGTTTCAAATATCGAATTTACTTCGGTCGGACCTACTGTAATGAGCGGTAGGGTAGCTGATCTTGCTGTAAACCCTAACAATCCAACTGAGTTTTATGTTGCTTATGCTGCAGGAGGATTATGGAAAACAGAAAATAATGGGATCACTTTCGAACCCGTTTTTGATAATCAGGCCGTCTTGACAATGGGTGATGTCGCTGTAGATTGGGAGCGCAATATCATTTGGGTCGGAACTGGTGAAAACAATTCTAGCCGTTCTTCCTACTCCGGAACAGGTATGTATAAAAGCACCGATGGCGGCAAAACCTGGAGTCACCTCGGTTTGGAGGAAAGTCATCATATCGGAAGAATCGTCTTACATCCCAATGATCCCAATACTGCCTGGGTTGGCGTTTTAGGGCATTTATATTCTCCCAATCAGGAAAGAGGTTTGTATAAAACCACTGATGGCGGGGCAACCTGGAATAAAACCCTTTTTGTTGATGAAGACGCTGGTATCATTGATGTTGTGGTAAATCCCAATGCCCCTAATGAATTATACGCTGCTTCCTGGGAACGCAAAAGGAGAGCGTGGAATTTTTGGGAAGGTGGAGCCAATTCAAAAATCTTTAAGTCTGTAGATGGAGGAGAGACATGGGATGTAATTACAGATGCGGAAAGAGCGTTCCCAACAGGAGAAGGGGTAGGAAGAATAGGTCTTGACCTTTATGTCGATGGAGACAAAACCATCCTGTATGCCTTTCTTGATAACCAGGACAGAAGACCTGAAGATGAAAAAGAGGAAGACGATGTACTGACAAAAGATGATTTGAGAGATATGTCAAAAGAAGATTTCTTGCAACTTGATGAAAAACAGATTAGCAAGTTCATCTCAAGCAATAGATTTCCGGATTCTGATGAATTTGAAACTTCAAATATCATTGCCAAAGTAAAAGATGGGTCCATCACCCCTTTAACATTAGTGGAATATCTTGAAAATGCCAATGCTATGCTTTTCGATACGCCTGTGATCGGTGGTGAGTTGTACAAGTCAGAAGATGGCGGGCATAGCTGGACAAAAACCCATGAAGGCTTTATTGATGACTTCGTTTACTCTTATGGCTACTATTTTGGTGAAGTAAGAGTTGCCGATTACGATTCAGATAAGGTATTTATTATGGGTGTTCCGATCCTGAGGTCTGATGATGGTGGTAAAACCTTTAAGTCCATCAATGGTGATAATGTACACGTCGATCACCATGCTCTTTGGGTTAACCCTAATTTAAAGGGGCATATCATCAACGGGAACGATGGCGGTGTAAATATCAGCTACGACGATGGTGAATCATGGACTAAATGTAATTCTCCGGCTGTTGGCACATTCTACACGGTTAACTATGACATGGCCAAACCATATAATATTTATGGTGGTTTACAAGATAATGGTGTCTGGGTTGGTAGTAGTAATTACAGCGCTAGTGACCGCTGGCACTCTTCTGGAAGGTATCCTTATCAAAGCATAATGGGTGGTGACGGTATGCAGATTGCTGTTGATACCCGTGATAACAATACAGTTTACACCGGTTACCAGTTTGGAAATTACTTCCGTATTAACCAAGCTACCGACCAAAGAACATATATCACACCTAGTCATAAATTAGGCGACAGACCTTACAGGTGGAACTGGCAAACACCTATCCATCTATCTATACACAATGAAGATATCCTGTATATGGGATCTAATAAGTTTCACCGTTCAATGAATCAGGGGGATGACTTTGAAACCCTTTCAGATGACTTGACGAAGGGTGGGAAAAAAGGAGACGTTGCTTTTGGGACCTTGACGTCAATTCACGAATCGCCTACAAGATTTGGTTTGGTATACGTCGGAAGTGATGATGGTCTCATTCACGTAACCAAAGATGGGGGGTACACCTGGAAGAAAATCAGTGACAACCTCCCCCAGGATATGTGGGTGAGCCGTGTTTATGCCTCAGCACATAAAGAATCGAGAGTATATATAGCATTAAATGGTTACAGATGGGATAAATTCACTGCGATGATCTATATGTCAGATAATTATGGTGAAAATTGGGTTTCAGTAGCTAATGGCCTTCCGGCAGAATCGGTGAATGTATTCAAAGAAGACCCAAATAATGAAAAAGTGCTTTATGTGGGGACTGATCACGCCCTTTATGTTTCAATCAATGGCGGCAAAAGCTGGATGGGAATGAACCAGGGTTTGCCTGATGCTCCTGTGCATGATCTTGTTGTGCATCCAAGAGAATCCGAAATTATTATCGCTACCCACGGGCGATCAATTTATACCGCCGATGTAAAACATCTGCAGATCTTACATGATAGTATTGTTGAAAAGGATTTCCATCTTTTTGCCATAAATAAGATGCGTTACCGCTCAAATTGGGGGAATACCTGGAGCAAGTGGCTTGAAGTACAGGAACCAACTGTCAAATTTCCGGTTTACTTGAAATCCGGAGGCAAGGTTACTACGAAGATAATGTCTGACGATATGGAACTCTTCAGCTTTGATACTGATTGCCGGAAAGGCATAAATTATATCGAATATCACCTTGAGCTGGCTCCTGATATTGTAAAAGCCTATGAAGAAGCATTAAATCAAGATCTGAAAGATGGTGAGGACCCGATTACCCTTGAGGAAGCAGGGAACGAAAAGACCTATATCTACAAAGGAAACTACAAGATCATTCTTGAAAAAGATGGAAAAACTCTAGAAGGAAAGCTCAAGATCAGCGATAAGTGAAAGTAAAAAGCATACTGCTTACCTGGGCCTTGATCCTTGGAGGATTTATCCTGTTCAGTCAATATTGTAACGAGCCAGTTAGTGAGGACTCAGCAGATCAGCCTTCCAGTGATACCCTTGTCATCGAAAAAAACGAGGCATCAGTTGATTTCCACCAAAAAGAGGTCATTAGTACCCGCCTGTCATTCGAAAAAAGACATATTCCTGAAACGCTGAATTGGGAAAAGATCGATAAAGGTCTCGAATATGTTGAAGCTGATGCACCTTTACTGGCTTCTGTAGGAGATTCCAAAATCAGCATTCTTAAAATTGACCCTGAGGTCTATAAATTTGAACTGCTTTCCGCAAAAATTAAAGGAAGGGAGAATAAGACGGTCGAAGAATGGGCCGATGATTTCGGATTAATTGCAGTCATCAATGCTGGAATGTTCCAAACCGACTACAAGACCAATGTAGGGTTCATGAAAAATTACGACTTCATCAACAACAGCCATATGCAAAAGGATTATAACCTGATGGCTGCCTTTAACAGGAAATCAGATAATGTCGCCCCTTTTCAGTTAATCGACCTGGAGTGTCAGCCGTGGGAGGAGTGGAAAAACAAGTACAATTCCTACACCCAAAGCATAAGGATGATTGACTGTAACCAGGAAAACAAATGGAGTAAGCAAGAACGTTTTTGGAGCATGATAACGATTGGGACCGACCAGGCGGGAAATGTGCTTTTTGTATTTACGAGAACGCCATACCGGGTACACGACTTTACCAATATGATCCTTCAGCTACCATTGAATATTGATCGCTTAATGTATCTTGAAGGTGGACCAGAAGCTTCCTTGTTTGTAAAATACAAAGGGAAAGAAGTAAAAAAGATGGGGAGCTATGAATCGGGTTTTAACCAGGCTGATGATAATTATCACTTCTGGTCTCTACCAAATGTGATCGGAGTGAAAAAGATTAATTGAACGGCAAAACCAGTGCCAACAAAAAAAGAAACCATGTTAAAGAAACTGTTCATTATGTTGTTCGTTGGTTTTATCGCGTCATTAGGTTGCAAGGAAACAGAAGTTCCACCCACACCGCCGCCACCGCCGGAGCCAACCTGCGATGACACTAAATTGCCTATTGTCTTTGCTCATGGTTTTCTTGGATCTGGAGATACCTATACTAACCCATTTCTTTTATTTACTTCGAATGGTTATTGTGGTGACAGGATTTTTGCCTACGATTGGAACAGTCTTGACAATGCATTGAACCAGGACTCTCTTCTTGATCTGTTTGTTGACCGGGTTTTAGCAGAAACAAGTGCTTCTCAGATAAATCTTGCTGGTCATTCAGCAGGTGGTAGTTTGGGGTATAGTTACCTTTCTGATGTTAATCGGGCCGCTAAAGTTGCCAATTATGTACATATTGGAAGTGGCCCACAAGCACAGCCTGCCGGACCTTCAGGCGAAGTACCTACACTTAACATTTGGTCGAATGGCGATATGGTGGTTGCCGGTGCGGATATCCCTGGAGCGACTAATCTGGAACTTAATGGCCTTGACCACTACGAAGTGGCGACCATCATACAAAGCTTTGTTGCCATGTACGAATTTTTTAATAATGGAGAAAGTCCGGCTACCCAGGTGATTGAGGAAGATGATGATGTTACCGTTTCCGGAAAGGTGCTGACATTTGGTGAAAACCAACCTAATGTCGGTGCTACTATTAATATTTACCAGCTTAATCCCGAAACAGGTCAGCGGTTGAATGAAAAGCCGGATGGTGTTTTGGATGCAGATGCTGATGGCAATTGGGGACCGTTTACGGTTGTTCCGGAAGCGCCTTATGAGTTTTTGGTGGAAGGTGTAAATGTTGATGATCGACCTGTAATCTATTATCGGGAAGGCTTTTTGAAATCAAACAAGCTCGTCTATTTGCGCACATTACCTTCCCCTGGCTCTATTGCAGGCTTACTGGTAGCTGCTTTGCCACAGGATGACAACCAGACCGCACTAGCTGTCTTTTCGTCTTCACAGGCTGTTATAGCCGACCGTGATGCACTCTTCGTGGATGGAGTAGACCTTGCGATTCCGGAATTTGCTTCGGCAGACCAGACGACAATTGCCTATTTTCTGTATGATGATGATGGTGATGGGCAAACCTCGGGAAATGCAATTACCCTGTTTACTTTATCGCCTTTTATTGCCGGGGTAGATCTTTTTATTCCAACGGCGCCTCCAGCCTCTGTTGAGATTGAATTTAATGGAAGGAAAATGTACGTCCGTAACTGGAGATCAGAAACAGATGGAGTAGTAGTCGCTGTTTTTGACTAATAGTTTATGAAAAATAATCCAGCAAAGTTTCAAAGTAAGATTGCTTTTTGACTCTTGACTCCAGCCATATTTGGTAATTGATTGCCTCGTTACTGCCTGGTTCAAAAGGCGGTGATTCCTGGCTAAAAGCTTCAATACGTTCCATCAGCTTGGCATTTGTCAACGGTGCTGGCAGGCTCATCAACTTTTGAATGATGTTAAGAAATTCCTTTTCACGAGCATAATCAGGCAGTCTGAGTAGGTTGCGTTGACTCCGCTTTACTTCCTTTACTCTAGACAGAATATATTCAATGTCTTCTGTCTCATAATGGATAAGAATGTCTACAATAAAGATATTGAGCTTCCATTGTGGTGACATCTTTTTAAATATGTCTGAATAGAAAAACGGTGTAAGATGCTCCTGAGCGTTGTTGATCTCATCCTTGGAGTAATAGGCAATCGTTAGGTTCAATTGAAAAATTACTATCAGGTTGAATGGTAGGTCGGCAATATCCTTGATCCTGAAGTTTTCAAAATACTCCTCCTGGAAGGTGGTCAGAATTTCGATACTCTTATCCACTTCGTCATTATAATAGTGGGAAGCAAAGATGATTTGATAATACGACCACTTGTATTTATCGAAATACAGTTTATTATATTTTAACAATTCCTGGTAAAGTTGTTGTGCGTAATGCAACGACAACTTTAATGTTCTGGTCTTTTGCAATGTGTTAATCAACCAAATAAGTAATCTGATCTTTTCTTCATGGCTTGATTTTGTGAAGACATTGTCCTTTTCAAAGGAATTGAGACTTGAGATCAGGTATTCTTTTAGTGGCTCGAACTTCTTTTCCTGATGCAAAATGGTCCTGATTACCGTGTGAATCTTTAATTTTGCCTGCGGAGAATTAGTGATAAAAGCATTGTTCTTGAGTTTCTCATTGATGTTTTTCAGGATCTGCGTGGCGTCTTTATCTTTTCCGCCATAGTTTTTAGTACGCAAATCATAACTGATCTCAGCGGTTAGGTGTTCCAGTTCGTTTAATGGTTGAATCTGCTTTTGAATTTCATCTTTCTTCTCAATATAAGCTCGGGGATTAATTTCACTGAAATATGGACTTAGCTGGATGACTTCATTATAGATATTTTCAAGCAGGTCGTAGTATTCTGAGCTCAATGCCTTTTTTTCTGCTTCCATGAGAAGATCAAAAGTGCTTTGATAATCGTTCTTATGATAAGAGATCTTTGCCAGGATCAACAATTTGTAAATGGCAGTCTTTTCATCAATGTCACTGTACAGCAATAAAAGACTTTGATCTATTTCATCTAACAAACGATTTTTAAGTCGGTAAAATGCGTTTTTGTTAAGATCGGGAAATAAGTTCTCGTGAATACCAGCTTCGGAAGGATACTTCTTAGTTTTGAATGCATCGAAAAGCGTTACAATTTTTTTAGAACGGTTTTCAACTTTGATACGGTTAGCGTAGATCTTAAAGTTTCGCGCTTCCTGCTTATTCAATGATTCTATAACTTTATTAAGCTTACGCATACAATTGTGTCATTTTTGAACACGTAAGATAATATTTTTTTGAAAAAGATTAATTGAAAAATATGCTTGTTATTTGTATTATCGAAAGGGGTAAAAAGATGTTAAAGAACAAAATTCATGAAATACGATTATTAGCAGTAGCAATTTTTGCTTGCCTCTGCATGGTATCAACAACTCATGCTCAAGTTCAACTTGAGACCCTGAACGTTCCATCTGAAGTAACGATGTACTCCACAATGGAGATCAGCGGTACTTTCAAAAACACCGGAACCTCTGTATACTTCGGGCCGGTCGGAATTGATGTCGAAATAATGGACAATCCGGGTTCATCGGATTCACATTTCGAACCACTATTCCTGACTACACAGACACTACAACCTGGGGAAGAATACCACTTTACCCAAACAGTAGCAGTTACTCCCGATAAGTTTGCTGTGAACGGTTATGATATTGTAATAATCTACCCACTGGTAGTCAATATCAACCCACAAAACTCATCACCGCAAACGTTCAGTGTGTTTGTCCGGCAATCGTCAGCGCTTCCTGGTACTGCAACAGAAAGTACCGCGAAAGGCGCAGGCAACTAGATACGGCTATTATATGTTTGGTTTTTCATAAAGTAAGTGTAAATTTCAAGGACCTCCTAACCCAAATTCTCTCATAACGGAAGTTGGCTCCTAAAAAGTTAGGGGCCATTTTTTAAATGAAGAATTTATGAAAAAATGAAAAAATGGTACAATGAAGAATAAAGTTTCTTCAGTCCCATTTTTTCATTTTTCATTTTAAGACGGTCCTATCCAAAATCACTTATCACTCCTTCCCGGGAAATCCCTATTTTTACCGAAAATTTCCCGTTCTCCTCATGCCATTTATCGAAAAATCTTCCTACAAAAAACCACCACTACATCAAATTAACGGTCATTTTCAAACTATCCTGCCGAGCTTGTTTCGCAAGATTGAAGGTATCAACTATACCCGTGAGCGAATTGAACTATGGGATTCAGACTTTCTGGACCTCGACTGGATGACCAATGGTAGTCGAAAATTAGCCATTGTTTCTCATGGTCTTGAGGGCCACTCAGACCGACATTATGTAAAAGGCATGGTGAAAAGTTTTTCCAATGCTGGTTGGGATACCCTCGCCTGGAACTGTCGATCTTGCAGTGGAGAAATGAATAAGTTGCCAAGGATGTATCACCATGGCGCTACTGACGATATGGAAGCGGTTATCAATCATGTCGTTAAAACAAGAGATTATGAGACCATTGTAATGACGGGGTTTAGTATGGGAGGAGGCATGACTCTGAAATATCTTGGAGAAAATGGAAGTAATATTCCCGACGAAATAAAAGCTGCAGCAGTCTTCTCAGTACCTGTTAACCTGCATGCAAGTATCCCCACGATCCATGAATGGCAAAACGCATTTTACAAAATTCGCTTTTTGCGTAAGCTGAAAAGAAAACTAAGAGCCAAAGCGGCAATGTATCCGGAGTTGATCTCTCTTGAAGGCCTTGATGATATCAATGATTTCTATGAATTTGATGATCGGTACAGTGCCCCGTTGCATGGTTTCAAAGACTCTGAAGATTTTTATAGTAAGATTTCTGCCCATCAGTTCATTCCTGAAATCAAAATCCCAACACTGATCGTGAATGCTAAAAATGATCCACTACTGCCCGAGGCATGTTATCCTGTTACTTTGGCCAAAGAACACCCGTACATTTATCTTGAAATCCCGAGAGTCGGTGGTCATGTCGGCTTTGCAATTCCCGGAGAAGAACTGAGTTATGCAGATCGTCGTGCTTTGGAATTTGTTGAAAATTTAGAACTTTAGTAGCTTTTTGAGCTCTGAAAAATATGCTTATGAAAAACCTTTTACTCCTTGTCGGAATATGGCTGGCCGTTGCGACTATTGCTACAGGTCAATGCACCGAACAACCTGTTTTCACGCCAAATAATCAACCTGTTGATTGTGTTACCGCGGTAACCGAAGCCAATATTACCCCTTTCTTCGAAGAATGCCGCACCTTGTGTTTTGATAATACCGGAGCTGGTAACAGTGGTTCAGTTACTGACCTGTCGTGCTTAGGCGGATCTGCTGATAACGATATCTACCTTTATTTCGAAGACCTTTACCAGGCACTTGCCAACTTTGACGGTTCATGGGTTATTCGCTGGGTTGATTGGCCAAATAAAGACCAGGGAGCACTACCACCTTACCTTGCCATGCACAATGAGGTAAGCGGATCCACCTTTGGAGGGTTGGTTAACATCAATAACGATTGTACTTCACCCGCTCCTACTCAGAATACCAATTTTGCTAATGAAAACTCCAACTGTATTGATCCTTCGATTCCTGATGCCCAGGCTATTCGCCCACCCGGTTCACTCCTTACAGTTCCGGAAACAGAGGTTATCGCTACTCAGGAAGCAGGGATGGCAGTTGACCTGACAGATATTACTTACTGGTTTAATATTGTAACGTCCGATGGAGCAGAAGGCCCAATCTGTCTTGAGGTGTCTACTTACGCCGCCGGTTCTGTTTGTGGAGATGCCTTGCCTATCACCCTTACTGGCAGTAGTACCCAGGTCTCAGGCAGTGCGTCTGGTTGCCTTTGTGAAACAGCGGCATACGGCGGATTACAAAATCCAGTAAATAACCTGCCACTACCATGTGCTTCAGAAAGCCCTGCTTCAGTCTGGTATGAAATCGATTTACCTTTTGAATGTAATTCAGTAGAAATTTCCGTACCATCATGGGGCGGTTCAGATCAATATAATCTCGCTTTATTAAGTGCCGTGGATTGTCCTGGTGTAACCAATACCAACCCACAAACCGGTATTCCATTATTTACACCTGGCCGTACGCTTGAGCCGGGAACAGTCATTGAAGCATCAGCCTGTAATCAAACTTTGAGCAGTGGTTGTAATCCTCTGCCTGCCGGCACCTATTATGTATACATTTCAGGAAGCAGTGAAAGGCCGTCATTTAATATCGATGTAACGGTTAATGATGCTTCAGCTACTGCTGGGTCAGCGACTTCACCCCAAAATGGCAATAATGTATGTTCTGCTTCAATCATGGAAGTCAGTACCTCTGGAAGTATTATTCCTGCAGGAGGGACTTGCGGGCAGGATATTGCCTGGTTTTATTCATCAGACATTAACTTCGATCCTTATGCAGCTGAAGGTACATATGCAGGATCAGGGACTGTGGCGGCGATGTTACAATTACCCTCAAACATGAATTGTACTCCTGTTACCTACTACGTAAGAGGAATTGTTTCTGATGATGGATTTTCACCTTCCGCAGGATGCCCAGATGAGACCAATCTTTTAAATGTTACCGTTTATCCGGAAATCGGCGATGTCAATGTTTTGAATACCCAATGTTTTATCAGTCTTTCTGCTAGGTGCCCCAATTTTACAGTCAATGGAAATTCGGGATCCGATACCTATTCAGCGGTATTTGCTGAAGATGGCAATACAGTAAATTTTACAGTTTCCAATGGATTGCCAGTGTGTAACCAGGTATTTCCGGAAACGGTGAGTTGCTCAGGTTCTTGTACACAACCAACGGCATCTGCTTCATCTGTTTGTGACCCCGGTGATCCGTTTAATTTCTATGTTGATGTGGTGTTCCAAACTGGATCGGCAGCCCAATACACTATTACAGGCACAGACGGTAGTGCCTTCCCGGTATCTGCAGATGGCACCTACCGGGTCGGGCCATTCACCAATGGGAGTTCAGTTGACATCTTAATAGAGAATAGCGAGGACAGTGATTGCAACCTTAGTCTTGGTAGTTTTTCCGATAACTGTAATCCTTCGGTTTGCCCAAATCTGACCTCTGCAGTAGCCACCTTGGCGGGAGATGCCTGTGAAGGCGATCTTGTGCTGTTACAGGCCACTGTTGATCAGGGCATCTTTGGACAAGATTATGTGGTGCAATGGATGGTAAACGGAACCCCGATTCCAGGCGCAATTTTCCTGAATTTCAATTATAATGTTCAAACCTCGCAAGGTTGTACTCCTGAAGTCCAGATTTTTTCCATTGAGTTGACTTGTCTTGTTGAAAATGGAGCGCCGGCTAATACCCCAAATCTTCCTGTTTCTACAGGACCAGTGACTGTGTATCCCATTCCCCAGATAGGTGTTGACTTTGTCCCAGATCCTTCAGGATGTATTGTTGCTCCAATCGATAATTGTGGTACTTTGGAAATTCAACACAGCCCAACAACAAACCTCAACCCTGGCGATCCGCCAACCGTCGTTAATTATACTGTTTCGGTAACCGGAGCGCCTCAGGGGTGTGCGGCAACAGGTTCGTATGTGGTGCAATGTATTGAATGTCCATTGAATCCTGGATCGGCCATTACACCACCAGATAATACCTATTGCTTTGGTGAAAGCTTTGATATCGAATCCACAGGTGCTGCGCTTGACGCTGGTTACGTTTTAGGCTATGCGGTGACAACAAACAATCCATTTGGTAATCTTGAGACCACTGTAGTTGATGCCTTGAACGGAGTAGGGGACGTCATCGGTCCATTTCCTCCAACTGGAGCACAAACCCTGGTAAACGGAACAGACTTCGGTCCAGGTACTTTTTATTTTACACCTTTTGTAAGTCTCGATCTTGATAACAGCGCACCAATTCATACACAAAGTGGAAGTTTTAGTGTTGCAGTTTTCGCAAGTCCGACGATAAACATTACTATCCCACCAGGGTCTATCCCGCATTGCCAGGGTACGACCGCGTACAATATTTTTCTTACGGTAAACAGAACCTCGGGAAGTTCCAACTCGATTGATGATGTCAATGGCTTAGTCGATTATAATGGTGGAGCTACAGCCAATGTGTCTTTGGAGAACCTCAATTATACCAATGACCCAAATGGCGGAACGATCACTATTGAAGCTTCAAACCTTAATATTTTTGCAGGCACAACGAATTACGATTGGAATTTAACAGTTGAATACGCACAATCATATGCCTTTCCCACCTTGTGTGGTCAGTGTATAGAAGCTGGTAATGCGGCCGTTTTCGAATTACTTCCTGATATTACACTGAGTTCCATACTGCAACCAGCAGTTTTGTGTGAAGGCAGTGAAATTGATCTGACCATAATGAATCCAACTGCCAACATGCCTGGCAGCTTTACCTGGTATGATGATAATCCGGATAATGGCGGTTCTGTCATCCAGAATCCTTCATCGATAATTGCCGTTGATGGTGAAGACTATTGGGTCGTATTTACAGCTACGGCAGATGCGTCTTGTACAGCGATTGGTTCAGTAAGTCTGAATACTACAAGCGGTCCTTCAATTGCCACACCTGCTCAGCCTGATGCAATTTGCCAGGGTGATGAGGTTGACCTGACGATGTTTGAAGCAGAAATCAATGTCAATAATATAGCGGGAACCTTCACATGGTTCAAAGGCAATCCGGAAACAGATCCTTTTGCTGTTCAGTTGACGACTTCATCTGCTATGAGTCAATTTCCTGTAGATGGTATCAGTTATTATGCTGTATTTGAGGAATCAGGAGCTTGCACTTCTCAAGTGTCGATAACATATACCGTCAATGATTTGCCTACTTTGAATGCTTTACCGATGCAGATTATTTGTTCGGGCGGATTCTATGATCTATCAACTATAGAGAGTCAGTTAACTTCTGACATGGGTACCTTTGACTGGTATCTGGGCGACCCTGAATCGGGTGGTACATTAATTGTCGATCCTCAAAATGCTACGATTAATAATAATGATATCCTTTTTACAATCTTTACAGATAACAATACGAGTTGTTCGGCTAAAATATCGGTGGAATTCACGGTAAACGATGCCCCGGTATTAGCTATGATTCCTGCTCAGAATCCAATTTGCGAAGGCACTGTTATTGATTTAACAGCATTTGAAGCTGGGATTAATACCAATAACGAACAAGGAAATTTTGTATGGTACCTGGGCGATCCTGATGCCGGGGGTACATTGGTACCAGATGCAACTAACACCATTCCGGTAAACGGAGATAATTTTTATGCAGTTTTTACCAATAATGTGAATTGTTCTGCCTCGGTAAATGTGCTATACATGGTCAATGACCAAACAGATTTGACAACACCCAGCTTAACGCCTGTGTGTGAAGGCACTTTTGTTGACCTTACGGCTTTGGAACTGGCGATTAATACCAATAACGACCAGGGCTCATTTGGCTGGTTTGAAGGCGATCCCAATGCCGGAGGGGTGATTATTAATGACCCGGCAAATTTCGATCCGGCGATAGGAGAGACCATATTTGTTGTTTTCACCAATACGCTTAATTGTGAGTCAGTGATTACATTGCAATGGCCAGTCCTGCAATCCCCAGAATTGATGGCACCAGGTACACAGGGACCGGTTTGTAATGGATCAACAATTGATCTTACAGCGCTTGAAGCGCAGATTAACCAGGGTGGTCAGAGTGGTACGTTTACCTGGTATGAAGGCGATCCAGATGCTGGAGGGACAGAAGTTGTGGATCCGACTATGGTGACAGGCGCCACTTCCACAATCTATTTTACGGTTTTCACCAATACTGATAACTGTACAGGAAAAATAGGCGTAAACTATTTGGTCAATGCTCCTGTTTCGGGTATTACTGCCGAATATGATTGCGACTTGGATCAATTGGTTGTTGACTTTTCAGGTGCATCAGGAGGGTCTGGCAATTACCAGATCCTGGTTAATTCACCTAATACCGATGGTGAAACCCTTGCCAATGGTGCTAACTGGACGGTATTTGTTGGAGATGATGAAGGTTGTGAGCAGGCTGCCATTTCAGGAACGGTAAGTTGTATTATTTGTTCTGCCGGTAATGGTCTTGAGCTTGACGATAATATTTTCTGTTGTGGAGATTCAGAGATAATATCTACGGAAGGTCCTGTACTTGATGGCAATACACTGGTGGCCTGGGCACTTACAGATGTAAATACCGGTCCTGTAACGAATGCAACCGAAGTAGCTAATGCAGCGGCTAATGGTAATATTTATGCGGCAGATGAAAGCGGTTCAATTGAGTTCAATCATATTTGTGTAGATGGCCAAGGGGCCATACCTCCAGGCTCTTATTTCTTGACGCCTTTTGTTGCTGAGGATCCTAATATTGAACCATTGACGTATGACGAAGACAATGGTTGTGTGCCATCTGGTTTGATTTTTCCAGGCTTGAGTGGAGAAGGCTATGGTTTGAATCCATTCCTGGTAATCAGACCTGATGGATCGCCTTATAATATCGTTGATACTTTATCGCCTTTTCCTGGTATCACGGTTACACAACCACTACTAGACGGTTTGTTTATGGGGAACCTGCCGGGGCAGGAGTTTTCCGATTTTATCAATGGTGACCCAAATGGGATCTGGCAATTTTCTTTCACCAATATTGACACAGGCACCTTGTTTGTTGATGTCCCTGATTTTGAATTGATCGTTTCTGCTGATAGCTGTTCTCTTATCAATGAGGATGAATTAGTGACGATCACAGGTTTTTCTGGAGAGGTGCCAGGGAATTCTACTGTGATCTTTTCATTCGAAGTACCGTCTCCGCCTGCAGATTTTCCGAATGTCAATGCTTCATGTGAAGATTATGGTGAACCGGTGCTCATCGTATTGGAAAATGATCCATGCTCGGTCAGTGTTGACGAAGTGTCAATAATCCATGATTTAATGGTTTACCCTAATCCAGCATCTGAATTGTTACACGTTGACTTGCGACTTGAGCACCTTGCAGAACGGGTAAGTATTGAAATTTTCGACCTACTTGGAAAAAGGGTAGTAACACAGAATCTGACTCAATCGGGTCTGTTTATCAGCGAAGACTTCGAAGTTGGAAATTTACCGGCTGGCATGTATTTGATTAGATTAGATATTGATAATGAGGTAGTTACCCGTAAGGTTGTTGTCGGTCGTTAAGCTGATTTTTTGGATTCGTCATAAATTTATGATGAGTTCTTGACATTAATCAGATACTTGTTAGATGTATATTACCTACTTTGTGAATCGAATTTGGCACAATTTTTCGTCAAAATTGTCGTTCATAATTGTTGTGGGTAAAAGGCTCACAAAAAACTTGTTAACCAAATAATCCTAAGAGAAGATTTTTGTGTTGAAATCATCTCCAAATAATTAACCAAACGTACATTATGAAAAAAATCCTTTTAGTAGCAACCGTCCTGTTTTTCGGTCTTGGACTTCATGCACAGGAAGCCAACAAGAAATACGTAAAAACGCTTGATCCACAATTAAGCCAGTTTGTAATGTTAGAGTTTGACTATCCTGCAGAAGCAATCGAGTGGGATCAGGAGAAACTCCGCATTCTTGTTGATGTCAACCTGAAAAATGGTAATGATAAGATTCTAGAGCAATTGATGCTTGCAGGTCGCTATAAGATCAGTTCAAGAAAAGAAGGTGAAAGTTTTATCATCGATATTCCTGGCCTGAAAAAAGAAGTTACCATCAGAGGTCAAAAATTGGAAGAAGAGATCAAAGCAGTTGTATTCGTTCCTTCTTATACAACAGTAGAAACGCAAACAGCGGATGGAGCCACCCAACTGATTATCCAAAGAGGTGTTGACCGCGAACTAGCCGAAAGAGGTCTCGCAGCCAAAGGTGTTTTTGATGAGCTCGAAATGGAAATGAATTTCACGCTTCCTGAAGAGAAAGAACCTTCAAAGGAAGAACTCGAAAACAGAATGAATGACCTTGAAGATCGTATCAAAGCTCTTGAAAATGACAAGAAGAAGATTGAAAATACCATCGAAGAAATGGATGGTAGCGACAAAAAAGAAGACTTGAAAGACGAAACTTCAAATGGTAAGAAAACCGCCACTTCAGTTGAACTAAAGACCAAAAAGGTACAGAAGATTGAAGATCAATAGCCAACTCGCTATTTGACGATATATAGATAAAAAGAAAAACGCCTTGCGAAACAATTCGCAAGGCGTTTTTCTTTTTTAAGCAGTTTGCAGTTTGCTGATGGTTTATTGGGATGTGAGTTCGTTGATAGATGTTAGAAAGGGAGTTAAGGTTTATGGTTGATCGCAGATTGCCAACAGATATAGCCAAACAACTTGAATCTACATTAAGACAGGTCGCCAATTGCAGGATTGCCAATTGCCAACCAAGCCGCTCAAAGACTGCAGTCTAGATCAGAAAGACCATTAGTAACGCAACACCCCAACCGGCATATTCAGATCATAGTCACCAGTAATAACCGGAGTCTGGTAGTTTACTGTATAATCAGAAACGGAACCTGAGACAAAGCCGAACAATTCTTCGATAGTTATGATCTTATCGGCATTGCCGTCTGCTTCACCTTTGAGACCTCTGATAAGGAAGTGACTGAAGATACCCTGGCGAAGACCATTGGCTTCAAGAGATATTTCTTCTGATTTGGAGGATAACATGAGTGCAGTACCACCAGAAACCTGTTCGAATGCCTGGTAGTAATTTTTGATGGTTATCTCGATATCTTTCAGACTACGGGATTTGCCTAATGAACCAGAGTGGCAAGCATCTGCTATGCAAAGTTTATATTTTGCAGGACTGTTATCAAGGATTCGCTTGATATCGGTATGCGCGAGCCTATTTGATTTACCTTTTACATCGATCGGCAGGAAGTAGCCCGGAAGTCCATGACCTGAGAAATACAAGATGACCACATCATTTTCACCGGCCCGACTAAAGGTCTCCTCCATGGTTTTTTCGATATTTTCCTTAGTCGCACTTTCATCAATCAAGACCCGAATCTGTTCATCTGGTAAGGCACCACCTTCGGGGCTTTTCAGGAAGGCGAAGATCTGGTAGGCATCATCGTCAGTATAGTTAAGGCGTGGCATATGTTTATAGCTTGATACGCCCACTACGACTGCCCAAACCTTAATGTTATTCGGATTGATGAGTAACTGTTTTTGTCCTGGATTGAGTTCGACTTCATCATCAGGAGTGAGTGAATCCGAGTTACCTTTACCCTTGGCAGCAATGTCTTCTTCTATCCCTTTCGTGGTAAGGATATTACTTTCCGGGTCAACCGGATCTTCATCTTCGCCAAATAACTCTTCTTCAGTACCTGCGTATTCTCCTTCTTCCCAGATTCCAGTTTGTTCACTGCCATCCTGTGCGTAGAAAGAGCCATAACCTTCATATTGGCCATGCTCGAAGTCCCCGACATATTTACTGCCATCAGCTAACTTGAGTATCCCAAGTCCACTGAATTTTCCATCTACAAATTCACCTTCGTATTTATCTCCATTTGGAAACTCATATACACCTTTTCCGTTTTTGCAATCACCAGAAATGCATTGCAGGTCAGTTACCAATACATTTTTATCCCAAACGCCATATTGCTGACGGCCATCGGCATAGAAAAATGTGCCTTTTCCTTCCGGGAAAATATTCCATTCACCTTCGTAACGATCGCCATTGGCATAATAACAAATACCGTTGCCGAAAGGCTTACCCTCTTTGAAATTGCCTTCATAACGTGTGCCGCTTTCATAAACGAAAAGACCTTGTCCGTTTTCGCAATCACCCTGGATGCATTGTGCAGAAAGATCACCCACAATGAAAAAACAAATACAAACCAATAATGGCAGAAAAGTGGAGTTAGGATTGATAAATCGCATAATATGGTGTTTAATTATTTTGGGTTTTATAAATTGGAAGCCCTTAAGATATCAGTTAATCAGGCGAAAGTTATTTTATTCCAGTAAAAATCCTGTCATTAACCCGGAATAAATCATAGCTAACCCGGAATAAACAATAAGCGTGTACTTACAAAAACGAGGCCTTTTTCCCCCGTTGATCGACAAAAATCCAGAAAATGACTTAAATCTGGTAATTGTCATTCCCTGTCATGATGAACCAGACCTTTTAAGCAGCCTTGAAGCATTAAGAGAATGTGAACTTCAGCCTGGTTCTACTGAGGTAATTGTCATTATTAACTGTTCTGTATCATCTTCCCCTGAAACCAAGGCTGCTAACCTTAAAACGTATTACAAGACTAACGCTTGGGCTAATAAAAATAGTATTGATAAACTGCGATTTTACCCACTATTATTTGATGACCTTCCTCAAAAACATGCCGGGGTAGGATTGGCTCGAAAAATAGGTATGGACGAAGGAGTTGCGAGGTTTGAAAAAGCAGGAATAGTCAATGGCATAATCGCCTGTTTTGATGCGGACTCCGGGTGTACCCCAAATTACCTTTTGAGTATTTATAACCATTTCAACAATAATCCTAAAATCCAGGCTTGCTCCATCTATTTCGAACATCCGCTAGCAGGTGACGAATTTGATGATAATGTTTATGCTGCTATTGCCAGTTACGAACTTCACCTCAGATATTATATCAATGCCCAAAGATATGCGGGCTATCCGTTTGCTTTCCAGACCATTGGTTCAAGTATGGCCGTCAGAGCTGATGCCTACCAGAAACAAGGTGGTATGAACCGACGACAAGCGGGAGAGGATTTTTACTTTCTGCATAAATTCATATCTATTGGTAAGCTGGACGAATTAAACTCTACAACTGTTTTTCCTTCCCCCAGGCCCTCTCAACGCGTCCCTTTTGGCACCGGAAAGGCTGTTGACGAATTATTGCATTCCGGTAACGGATACCAGACCTATAATCCAAAAATTTTTGAAGATTTGAAGTTGTTTCTGCAGCAAGTCAAAGAGCTTTATGCATGCGAAACCATAAGACATGTACTTGGCTGGTCAAAATCGTTGCCCGAGAGTTTTACCATCTTCCTGCAAAACCAGGATTTTTATAATAAAGTCATGGAAATCAAGGCGCATACTGCAGGTAGAAAAACCTTTACAGATCGACTTTTTCAATGGTTTAACGCCTTTTTATTAATGAAGTATATCCACTTTGCCAGAGACCACTATTATCCTAATATACCGGTTGATCTTGCGGCGATCTGGTTGTTGGAAACGACGGATAAACTGCCTGTTGGTGCGAAAACAGACGCCAGATCTTTACTTATTGAATTCAGGCGTCTTGATCGGCAGGGACTTTGGTCGCCGCCTTCCTGATTTTGGCAGAAAGATCTCTTTTCAAAATGGCTGATGCAGTTAGCATGCCTGATGCCAACGCTCCTCCTACACCAGCACTAACGATGTCCTGACCAGTCAAAAACAGATTTTTAACAGGTGTATGTGCCCGCAGAAAGCGCTGGTTGAATCTTTCTGGAACATGATCCAAACCATATAGTTCACCCTTTTCGTAATGCATAAAATGCTTGGTCGAAAGTGGTGTAGACAATTCGTAATAATCGACTTTACCTTTCAGTTGTGGTAAATATTTGTACATCACTTGCAGCAGTCGTTGAGATAAATCTTCTTTTTTGGCATCGTAGGCTTCACCTCTTTTTTTCCACCGTGTATCTTCCCATTCTGTATACCAGTCGTATGGCGCGAGAGTGATTATATCGATAGTGCTTTTCCCTGGATAGCGATTAGGCCAATCGGGATCTTTGGCAGATGGAAATGAAAAATAAACGACTGGAAATTCGGCTGAAGGATCGTTGATATACCGTTCTACATTCTCGTCATGGTTATAGCTATTTTCAGGATAAACCCAGAGGTTAGGCTTTTCCAGTCCTAAGGCAGTAGCATCTTCTTTAAAACCTATATAGAGGCAGATGTAGGACACAGAGGGCGTCACTTTGTCAAGCTTATCAGTGAATTTATGTTTAGCCTGGATTTTTTCAGGGAGTAATTTGGCGTAAGTATTGATTACTCCGGCACTGCTGATCACTAAAGGTGCTAAAATCTTTTTGCCATCTTCCATCATAACGCCGACTGCTTTATTGCCTTCAACGATTATCTCTTTCACTTCTGCACAAACCAAGATATCGCCACCAGCTTCCTTGATAACAGGTGCCACATTTTGTAGGATAGCTGCTGAACCACCAACCGGGAAGAAACCACCATTCATATAATGGTTTACCAGAATGGAATGCATGATAAAACTACTCTTGCCCGGCGGCAAACCATAGTCGCCGTATTGTCCGGTAAGTACCCCGATCAATTTTTCGTTGGAAGTTAGTGACTGTAAAACTTCGCGCGTGGTTTTGCGGGAAAATTCAAGCATCCTTTTCCGCATATTACCGGCAAAAATCCAACTGACTGCCGGAGGCAATGCCTTTTCAGCAAAGAACATTCGGGAAGTACGCTGAGCGGATTTTACAAGGTCTAAATATTTGTCAATGGCCTTATGATCTTCTGGGGTATTAAAGTAAGTTTTCAGTTGTTTTTTGAAGTTTTCTTTTCCTTTATGGAATTCGTAGACTTCATCGCCGAAAATAATCTTGTCATATACTTGCCCCATATCGGCCCACTTGAGGTTACCATTCGTCACATAATCAAACATCTGCCTGATCTGAGAGTTTGGCCGTTCGACATCACCAATGTAGTGAATCCCAATGTCCCACTCATAATCTTTCCGCTTGAATATCTGAGTATATCCTCCAGCTGTATAATGCTGTTCGAGAATAAGCACTTTCTTGCCTTCTTTGGACAAAAAAGCACCTGCACTCAATCCACCCATTCCAGAACCAATAATTATGGCATCATAAGATGCTTCAATGTTGAACCGATTATAAGAGACGAATGACTTGGACATTATTTATTTTTTATGCGGAGTTAAAAATTTCGCTTTGCTTAATTGTACTGCCTTCGGCATTATTGTCGTTCCTTTGGTCACTTACTGTTTTGCTCCTTTCAGTCGCATTGTTGTCGGCATCGCCTTACTTGCTCTGCCTTCGGCATTGTTTTATTGTTCAAATTTATTTTTCTTACAATTCAACAATTCAACAATTCAACAATTCAACAATTCAACAATTCAACAATTCAACAATTCAACAATTCAACAATTCAACAATTCAACAATTCAACAATTCAACAATTCA
>JBCCHF010000052.1:0-38628 GCA_039028895.1 Bacteroidota bacterium
ATTGCGGGGTCTTCATTGTCATTTACGGTAACGGTAAATGAACAATCAGCCGTATTACCAGCTGCATCGGTTACCTGGAAAGTATTCGTGGTTGTTCCAACAGGGAAAGCAGTTCCACTTGCTTGTCCTGCTGTTTGAGCAGTCGTTGCACCCGGACAATTGTCAGTTCCGCTTGGTGCGGAGTAGGTTACAACAGCAGAGCAGAGGCCTGCATCATTATTGACGGTGATATTCGAAGGGCAAGTTATTGCGGGGTCTTCATTATCATTGATGGTCACTGTATGAGAACAGGTATTGGTATTGCCAAAAGCATCTATCGCCGTCCATATCACTGTTGTGGAACCAACGGGATAAACGCCTGATGCATCAGCTGTTCCGTTAAAATCATTTGTAATATTAAAAGGTGAATAATTGTAAGTGAGGGTCATATAAATGTCCTCATTGGCACATAAATTGGCATTAACTCCGGGCTGAGCATCAGCAACAATAACGATTGATCCGTTGGCAGCCCAGGCATTTAGTTGAGCAGAAGATATAGTGAATGACGTAGCCAGGTATGCGGTGTTGCACTGAATCCCTGTGTTTGTTGTTCCTATTGAGACTGCTCCTTCCCCAAAAATATCGAATACTTCAGTGTTGAGATCGATATCACCCCTTACGAATACAGTTAATGTTCCATTTCCAGTTGCGTTAATTGGTGTAGAGTTGAAGCTGAAATTAAAGGTTGGATCATTATTGGGAAAATCCTGGATAGGTAAGGATTGACTGAAGGTACCACAATTATCTGTTACGGTAGGTGATGGGACAGATACCAGCGCATCACATTGGCCGCTATCTACATTTTGAGTGATATTTGAAGGACAATTAATGGCAGGTGGCTCATTATCAGATACCGTAACAGTAAAGCTACAATCCTGTGTATTCCCGGTGTTATCCGTTGCTCGATACAATACCGTTGTCGTTCCAACAGGAAAAGAACTGCCACTTGCAAAACCACTCATCAAAGTCAATGTACTACCTGGACAGTTGTCACTGAAAGTAGGGGATGCATAGGACACCGCCGCACTGCATTGACCAGTGGTCACATTTACAGAAATGTTAGAAGGACATGAAATAGCAGGATCCTGGTTATCAGATACAACCACTGAATGGGCACATGTAGATATATTGCCATAAGCATCAATTGCGGTCCAGATAACAGTTGTTGATCCGGCCGGATATATTCCTGAAGCGTCATCAGTACCGTTAAAATCGTTGGTGTATGTGACCTGCTCATAGTTATAAGTCAAAGTCATATACACATCTTCTTGAATACAGAGTGAATTAATTCCTGGCAGAGCATCTGCAATGATATCAATATTGCCATTGGCTGCCCAGCTGTTTAATTGAGCATTTGAAATAGTAAAAGTATTGCTGGTATAATTCGTGTTACATTGAGTTCCAGGAGTGGTGTTTCCTAAGTTAGTGTTCCCTTCTCCAATTATTGTAAATTGCTCAGCCCCGGCAATATCAATATCGCCCCGTGTATATACAGTGAGTGTACCATTTCCTATTGCATTCGTAGGGGTAGAGTTAAAGTTAAATGTAAATGTTGGATCAGTTACTGTTATTTCTTGCGGTGCAGCTGTTTGAGAATAGCTACCACAATTGTCGGATACTACCGGTACCGGAACGGATACTGTTGCCTCGCATTGGTTTGCTGCTGTGTTTACAAAAATAGGAGAGGGACATGTAATTGATGGTGGCTGATTATCAGACACTGTAATGTTTTGAATACAAGTCGCTGTATTTCCAGCATCATCTGTTACTGTCCAAAGTACCTGCGTTGTTCCTACAGGATAGGTTGCGGTTGCATTTGAAGTACCTGTGATATTATTGATTAATGTAAGATTATTATACGCATAGGAAAGCGTCATATAAACATCATCTTCAGTACAAATATTGTTCACGGCTGTCTCCGCATCCGCAATAATGGTAATAGATCCGTCAGCAGCCCAGTTGTTAATATTGGTTTGAGAAATAGAATAAGAATTTGAGGTGTAAGCCGTATTACATTGAGTCCCATTGGAGGTATTACCAATAAAGGTTGCGCCTTCGCCACTAATGGCGTAGAATTCTGAGGAAAGATCAACATCCCCTCTTGTAAAAACTGTTAAGGTGGCATTGCTTGTAGCACCTGTTGGAGTGCCGGGGAAAGTAAATGTTAAGGCGTCTCCTGTATTTTGTAATTCAATAGAAGCAAGCGTTACATTATAGTTTGAACAATTATCCGAAACAGAAGGAGTCGGAACAGTAACCAGTGCATCGCATTGACCTGGGGTTGAATTGACAGAAACATTGGATGTACAGGTAATAGTTGGTACCTCATCGTCAGTGACAGCTATTGTGAATGAACAACTATTTGAGTTTCCTGCAGCATCAAATGCCTGGAAAGTATTAAGAGTGGTTCCAACCGGAAAAATACCTCCACTTGCAATACCAGACGTTTGTAGTATGATTGGTGAGGCAGTACAATTATCACTTGCAGTTGGTGTAGGAAATGTTGCCGTCTGTCCACAGGTCCCTGTACTTACAGTTAAAAATTGTGTACCCGGACATGTTATTGATGGGTTTTCATCATCAGTGACGGTTACCGAAAATGAGCATGAAGCAGTTTGTCCGTTATCATCTTCCGCTGCCCATATATTAGTGGTTATACCGAGCGGGAAAGTTGACCCTGAGGCCAATCCGCTGAATAGTGTTAGATTAACTGGACCACAATCATCTGTGGTGCCTATACTAGGATAAGTCACTACAGCAGTGCATACTCCGGGGTCTGTTCCGATACTAATATTTGAAGGACATGTAATTACTGGCGGAGTATTGCCAATATCACTTACGTTTAATGTGAACTCTCCTTCATTGTTAGAAAATCCATGTACGAGTATATAGTAGGTTACTCCATTTTGGGCACAAAAATCTACCTGGCTTTGAGTTGAACAAGCATCATCATTGCCACCAACACATGTCAAACCAACACAGCTTCCTGAATAAACGCGGATTTTTGTATCGAAATTAGCATTACCACAGGTTGACGCTCTATAATTACTTCCATTTCCGGAAATCGTATACCATAAGGCACCTCCTGTCCCGTCTGTTGTACCGCATGTACCGAGTGTTTCTCCATTTGCGCAGGTTGTATTGCCGTCAATAGATGAGCCCAGAGCAATTTCAATAGCCTCATTACAGCTCTGATTGGGTGCAAAAGGGGTAAATGTAACAACATCGTCACTGCCAGGTCCATTTGCCCAATTCGTATTATTTCTCCCTGAAGCAGCATAACCGAAACTTCCATCAATATTTTCAATACCCTGGGTTCTTGTTCCACCATCAGAATCCACAATTTCACTATGGATTTCAATTACATTAGTAGTTTCAAACAGCTTGATTTGGAAGGAGACGGTTGCTGCATTATTGTTGAAATGAGGTACATCCGTATACTTAATGACGAATCGTTCATTTGTTCCACTTCCAAGGGTCTGGTAACCAATTGTACCTCCTGCTGTAGGATTGAGATCATCCCAGACACCTGCAATCATATTGTCTGGAGCGTTAAGATTGGGAATAGCATCACTTGTTGTGTCTAATCCATCTCCGGTTCCTCCCAACCTAACATATCCGTTTGAGCTGATCCTGACACTGGTATAAGCTGTTCCAAAATAATAGAAAGTAAATGGCAAAGTGACATCTGTGAAAGCATCATCTCCCAACGATACTGAGGTTCCTCCACTGTCAAATGAAACGCCACTGGCTGTTGGGCCGGTTACGGTATATTCTGTACAGCCAGTTTGTCCGTATGCGACAAGGTGTACACAAAGTATACAAGTGAGGATTAACAATGTAGTTGCGGCAATAGGGAAGCTATTGCTCAATGAAAAGTCGAACAAAGACTTCATAAAGCGGGGTTTTAGGAATCAAGAGGTAATACTTGTCTAACCTTCAGAACGTTAGCTCCAAATCTAAGGTCGTAAAGGAAAATTCTGAAAAAGGGATATTAGGACTTTTCCTATGAAAAATGATAAGTTAGGTAGTAGGAGACAAAAATCGGGATACTTAAATATAGAAATAAACCCGAAACTTTTGACAGAAAATTTCACCTTTCCGGAAATATTAATGACTTAGGGAGTAAGAATACTTTCTTTAACTATTCGTGTCAAAATCTCATGATGCTTAACGATTAATTCGTTCTCCCGAATTGACTTCGATGCTTCAATACCAATTCCCTTTAGCAACGGTGGATTGTCAAGAAGTGAAATCATTACCTTGGCCATACCCTCAACGTCATACTCGTCGACCAATAGCCCGGTTTTTTCGTGTTCGATGATTTCATCAATGCCGCCGTGCCGGGTGGCTACAACTGGTAGTCCACATGCCATTGCTTCCATTATTGCAACAGGGGTTCCTTCCTGATCACCGGTCACTGGGGTAGTGACTGAGTGTTGGACAAAAACAGTTGCCACTTTCATGGCTTCATAAACTTCTTGAGGCGTTAAAATCCCAAGAAATTCCACTTTATCTTCGATATCCAGGCTTCGTACCAATATTTTGCAAGTTTCAAAAAGGTCTTGTTCTCCTGTATTTCCTGCCATTACCAGCTTAGCTTCCGGGTGTTTATTCAAAACTTGTTGAAAAGCCAAAATGGTCAGGTGGGGGCTTTTCATTTCTGCAAAACGACCAACAGCGAGAAACACTTTGTCATTAATATCTCGTTCAACAGGTTTGAATAATTCAAGGTTAACGCTGCATGGGAGATACATTACTTTATCTTTTGGAGCTCCCAATTCAATCAGCTTTTTACATATTTTTTTGGAAACACCGATAAGTTTATGAGCATAGCGAAACATTTTTTGGTATTGGATCTCATATGCTTCAAGGATCTCCTTGTTTGAGGCATCATAGCCATAAAAAACAACTATGAGTGGGATATTCAGGTCTTTCAGGTGCGGCCCGACTACAGCCCCGGTGGTCCCAAATTCGGCGAGTACAACCTGGATTCTGTTCTGCTTTAAAAATATTTTAAACGCTAGTTCAACCAGGTACTTAGGCACTTTGCCAAATAGATCCTGGTAAAAACTGACCAATGCACTGAGATGCCCTCGATTAACAGCAAACCTTGGCAAATATTGACCCTTTCCATACAAAAAATAGGTCCTGAATGGTAAATGTATGATATGTTGCCTAACAAAAGTCTCAGTGAATTTTGCCTTGTGCCGATTGATAATTGCGATTCGAGGTAATTCCTTGTGTTTGTTTTGTTCTAATGCCAAAAGTTCAGGATCATCATAAGCTCCCTTCCTTGCTGTAACCGGGTCCTGCTCTAGTATCAACCTCCTGAAAAAATAGATCGCATAGTTCACGCTTAAGCTGGCAGTTTTCCGCAAAGTTGAAGGGAAAACACTTAGAAATAAAGCGAGATCCAGTATCATGACCACGAGGTACCAGGGAGAAATCAAAAGACAAAATACCAGGTTCCACAATGGAAAAAATCGTTGATAGGGAACACTCGAAGCTTGGTAGTCTTTTGACTGAGATAATCGTTTCAGCGAAGTCAGACCTCCTTGTGAGCGTATTTTAGAGAGTTTAAAAATAATAATTAATAGCGGTAAAATAGTGTAGCTCCAGTGATGAATTATCCCTACCCAAGTGACCAGGGCCATAAAGAATAGCAATTCGGGAAGTAAACCGAGGCTTAATTTTAAACTTATGGCCTTATCTGTACCATTTTTTACCGCCATTGTATTCAGACCAGAAACTTTATCCGCTTCGTAATCCTCTAGTTGGTTGATGATAATATTGTGTACACCCATAAAAAATTGCCAACTAAACAGCAGAATAAAAAAGACCAATTCCGGGGGCTTCTCAGAAATAAGAAAAAATGTGTAAGCTGCTAAAGATGTGGGAATGGCATAGGCATATAAAGCATCCGCAATTACACCAAGACCTGAGCGCTCTTTTAATCGAAGAGGAGGGACCGCATAGATTATGAGCAGAATAAATTCAAGCGCTAGTAACCATACCGTATTTTTATCAAATGGCAATATGAACCATGGAGCCAATGCAAAAATCAGCAAAACTGCAAATACCAGTCCTCGAACCAGATTGGAGAGGCTTGCCACTCGATTCTTTTTTCCAGCTAATTGATCGGCTTTAAGATCAAAAAGATCATTGAAAAAGTGCCCAAATCCGGCAATACCAATGATGGTCATGATTGAAGGCAGAAAATAAAATGCAGTTTGTTGGAAGGAAAGACCCGTTATTGCAATTACCAGATAAATCACAGCAAGTATATTCCCTGCTTTAGGTCGCCACCATTCACTAATTCGGGTTGGTTCTGAATATCCGGTCTTCAAATCTGGGCACTTTATTTCTAAATTGGTATCTTTCTCAAGATAAATAATGACGGCATAAACTTTGCCAATTGGCCATAATTTTCACATGAGTATATATTTTGATAACCCCTGGAAGCCGGCCCCTTACTCCGTTTTACAAAATGAAGAGATTCACCAATATTTAACAGAACATGGGTATTACTTAGATAAGCTCTCTTCCACAACTATTATCGAAGCACTAAGCCAACTGTTCTCTGAAACACACAGTATTAGCGATGAGCGAGGTGGGATGTTTTACAGTGTCTATTCAAGAAATCTTGATTATAGAAAGAAGGTGCACTCCGAGATTGGACAAATTTTAAAACCCTATCTCAATAGTCTGTTTAAAAACTTTAAGGTGATCATTAATTCCTTCGTGGTCAAAGCACCCGGGCCTGAAAGTGAATTTTATCTGCATCAGGACACTACCGGGTTGGATGAACATAAATATTCTGCCCTAAATCTTTGGATCCCATTAATCGACGTGGATGCATCTAATGGTGCTCTTGCCTTAGTCCCAAAAAGTCATCAATTTTTTTCTCCTTACAGGGGTATTTCTTTTCCTGCGCCTTTCGACAATATTCAGTCAACGGTTCGTCAGTTCCTCAAGCCAATACCAATGCAAAAAGGTGAGGTTCTGATCTTTGATAACCGGGTGCTGCACAACTCTTTTTCAAACTTAAGTGAACAGACAAGGGTTGCGGTAGTGTGTGGTATCTTCCCTGAAGAAGCAGAACTTGTCACCTGCCATAAATCCGGATATTCGTTCGGTGGAAAAGTTGAATTAATTCAACATGACCCAGAGTTCATTCTCACTCACCCTAATTTTCTTATCGATTGTCAAAAGCGGCCAGATACAGGTCAGTCATTGGGCTTTTTTGAAGACCCTTATCCAGAAATTAATACCGAGGACTTTGAAAGGTTATGTGCGAATTACCAGGTTGAAAAGGAAAATGCAGTTACCCAGGGATCAGCTACCAATTGCAACTTGATTGGAGAACCCGACCACAAGATGATTAATGTAGCAGTTGTTCAACCGCAATCTGGCTTCTTTTCAAAACTTAAAAAAATATTTGTGGGTAAATGATGAGATTACTAAAAAGCCCTGAACTTGATCAATGTATCAGTAAGGATGGCGTGGTACTGGTGGACTTTCTAAATCAAGATCAGCTCGAAGAATTAAGAGCATTCTATCAAAACCTGCATCCTGATGGCTCATGGCCTAATTTGTACGATAATATCCATATGACCATATGGTGTAATGACAAGTCTTACAAATTCAAAGTAAAAGAAAAACTGGAATCTGTTTTTGCCGCTTCTTATGAGCGACTGTTTGAAAATTACAGGGCTTTGAATCATGTTTTCATTGTGAAAAAGCCTGGAAGAGAAACCACCTTTAATATTCACCAGGACTGGAGTGTGGTGGAGGAGGAAAAATATCCATCGTTTAACGTTTGGGTGCCGCTTGAAGATGTAGATGAAACCACAGGGGCCATGTGGATTATCAAGAAAAGCCATCGACTTAAAGCTAATATTAGGGGAGCCGGTCAACTATTCCCAAACTATATGGATGCCATGGATCATCTGAGACCTTATATGACAAATTTTCCAATGAAGGCCGGCCAGGCATTACTATTTTATCATGCAACCATTCATGGTTCTCCTCCAAATACTGGAAGGATGCCAAGGGTTGTGGCGGCTGCTTCTGTGTTACCACAAGATGTCCCTTTCCACATTCACTTTCAAAAGCCAGGGTCTGAGATTATTGAAGTTTACAGTCCTGAAGATGAATTTATGTACAATTATGATCGCTTGCGGGAGGAGTCGGTATTCAGACCGCCAGGCGGCAAAAAAGTAAGTGAGTTTTCTGCTGCCAATTATCAACCTTTGTCAGTTGATGAGATAATCGAGGTGATTTCTGCCTGACGATTTGTGAGTAGGTGATTAATCAATGGACTTACTTTCCCATACTAATAAAGGCCGAAGGCTCGAGTTGATCATTTGACTCCAAGCATTCTCTTTATCCCAGTCATTCAATTGGACCTTAAAGGGTATGAGCATGTCAAGTGTCATGAAGTTGGAAAGGTCATCATAGTTTTTGCTTAATGTCACCTCAAGTGAGAAAATACCATGGTTGAGTAAGTTACCTGGAATAACTACCGTGTCCTGGTACATGCCAGGTGGTTTTTCGACCGGGTTGTAATCTGCTCTAAATCCGTTGCAGTCTGTAATGAGTCTTGAGCCCTTCATGTCATAAATGTTGATTACCCATTCTACAGATCCTTCGGGGGTGATTTTTTCATAGAAAAACTCAACCAGGATATTATCACTCATGAAAATGGGGTCTTGAAATGATTTCCCATTAGCTCTGATACCAATTTTCTGGATTTGGATGACACCATTATCGGGTTTATTGTGGGCAGACCATTTATACACTTTAATAGCTTCTCCGATTTGACCTTCGCTTCTCGCCATGCTTTCTTGCTTAATCTGCGTCAGTACATTTTCCATATAATGTTCGACCACATTACGCGCAGTATCTTTCATCACAACTCTACCTTCTTCGAGTAAGAGGCATTGGTCGCATATTTCAGTGATTTCCTCCATATTATGACTTACCAATAAAACGGTAGCACCGCCTCGAATGATCTCTTTAATCTTGTTTGTCGATTTCTTTTGGAAAGCTTTGTCGCCAACATTAAATACCTCGTCAAGCAATAAAATCTCTGGTTTGAGAAATACAAAAATTGAGAATGCCAATCGGAGAAACATACCGTCAGAATAGTTTTTTACTGGCTGGTCCATAAAAGCCCCAATACCACTAAAATCATGAATCTCTCCTATGAACTTTAGGATTTCAGCTCGCTTAAGTCCCATCAACTGACCTTTCATAAAGATGTTTTCCTTACCGGAAAGTTCAGGATGAAAGCCGGCCCCGATGTCAAGAATACTGGTAACATTGCCAATCATTGTAGCTTTGCCGGCGGAAGGCCGTACTACTTGTCCTAATATTTTTAGCAAGGTACTTTTGCCAACGCCATTTGGACCAATAACTCCCAAAACCTCACCTTTTTTCACTTTGAAAGACACATCTTTAAGCGCCCAAAACTGGTTTTTCCCCAGTTTGAATGACTTACCCAATCCTTCCACCTTAATGGCCAAATTGTCTTTCATTATGTTTTATTCTCCTACATTATCCAGTTGATCGGCCTTGAGGCCTTTGACCTGCATATAATATAGATTTTGCAGGAAATACTTATCCATACCTTTCGAGAGGTCATATACTGGTTTATAACATTTCAGTTCATAAAATTCGATTGGGAAAATATATGCTTCCCAGTTTTCAATTTTACCAATTCCTGTAAGTTCCTGGAATTTGTTTGAAATGGTCAGGTTTTCAAATTCATCGAGTTTCAAATCAATCGTTTTCAGACTCATTATGACAAAACCTAATTGCCGGATGGTGTGCAAAACTGTGTACAAGTCGGCAATATTATATCGATAAGCTTTGTTGATTTTCTTAATTTCAGCATCCAAACGCGGTTGTAATTCGTCGAATGCAGCAATTTTCCTGAAAAGATCTTTGATATAAAGGGTGCCTCCGGGCTTTAGTACATCCCATGCCGCTTTTATAGACTTGGCGTGGTTATAAGAATGCCCAAAAGACTCAAGAAAATATACAATATCATAATGGTCTTTTTCCACAATTTCGGGTAATCGGTGATAATCTCCATGAATGACATTGACTAGCTGCCCGGTTTCTTCTTTTGCCAGGTAAGCATTGGCTTTCTCAACTTGTTCCGTGCTAATAGTAATTGCATCAACCTTTACCCCACATTTTTTTGCAAAATAGGCGGCAGGCCCACAAATTCCGCAACCGGCATCAAGCACATGCTGTCCTTGCCTAAAACCAATACTTTCAATTTGATAGTCGAGCAGTTTTGAAATATCTGTTGTCCGGTAAGCCTGGATCACCTCACCATATACCTCAAGAAATGCATCGTTGTACTGATTATAGAATTTGGCTACTTCTTCCGGTTGAGCAGGGGCGGAGGCTTTCCAAACATCGATCTTGCGATCCTTGTTTTTCCTTTTGGGATTTTCCAAAAGTAGAAGGGCTATCAACCCAAGATTAAAAAGGACAGATAAAATAAATAATACTGTTTGCATCAAAGCTAAGTTACCTGAAAATTCTGACCAGGCGCTCCCAGAAAGTGGCAGTTGCTGGTTTTGGCAGTTCTATTCCGAGGAAACTGGCCACATCCCTGTGATTAAATTCTGGAAAATGATAGGGAAGATCTCGATGTTTTTCTAAGGTTCCTGGCCCATCAAATGGATTCGCATTAATATAGAATTCGGGATCACATTTGTATTCCGCAATATGCTCATTTTCTGCATAATAATAATACATATCAGCTGCTTCAGGCATAATCCCGTAAACCGCAACCATCCGCATTTCTTCAGAGTAATTAGGTTGAGATCCATGTAACAGCCTGTGATCGTAAACCAATGCTTCTCCAGCTTTCATTTCCAAAAGTTGCATATGCTTCCAAAGGATGGGATAAGTATTGTTCCAGGCATCCTTAATATTGGCTCCTCTGAATGATTTAGTCCATTCATGACTGCCCGAAATAACGCTAACGGCACCGTTAAGGCGACCCACATCTACTAAAGGCACCCAAATATTGAATGATCGGTACTTACTTTCATCAACGATGTTCCAATCCTGGTGTGGTTGTAAATGACCACTTTCTCCTGGTCCTTTGGCAATAAATGACCCTCCCAGAGTTCTGCAATCTGCAAGAGTCTCATTATTGGCTCTTTCAAACACAGCTTTTACGCCTTTATTCACGCGGTCTCTGAAAATGGGATCAGGCATATGTGCAGAGGAGAAAAATCCCTCTTGTTTAGTTGGATGGCAGGTCCAATAGAAGTCTTTTAGCGTGTCGATTTCTCCCGGCTCAAGAAAGGGAATAACCACAAACCCCTGATCAAACAAACTGTCGTCCCAGGTCTGATCTTGTAATATCTTTTGTCTCTGTTTCATGATCTGAATAAACTTCTTAGGCGATCGAATAAACCAGGCTGTGCTTTAGGCTTGAATCCTGCATTTGAGACCATGGTGCTAACGATTTTTCGCAACTCCTTCTCCTCGAATGATGGTAATTGATAAGGTTTTTTACCCAAGCTGTCACCTAGTTTGGGACGCTGAAAGATATCCTGGAAAAAATTATCGAAACGGATCAAAAAGTCATCCTCCTGGGCAAATTGTTCTACTTCCGGTTTATTGGCTGCCTGGTCAAAGTAATAGAACTGGAGTGGAGCTTCATCAGTCACAACGCCTGCTGTAATTGCCTTTCTGACTTTTCCGGAAGTATTGGCAGGGGAGTAATGGACCACTGATTGATTGAGAATAACGGCATGCCCGGCTTTGACATATTGTGGTTTCAGTTCATCCATCAACACTTTTTCATTTCCTGTAAAGAAAAAATTAAGTGTTGGCGCTCTTAACACAGGTAATTTTGGATAATGACTGCCCGGTAATACCATAAGGGCACCATTAGTTTTATGAATATCTGTCAAAGGCACCCAAACGTTCAAAGCAACAAATTTTTCTTCATCTACAATTGTCCAGTCCTGGTGCAGGATAAGATCACTGTTTTCTGAAGGCACTTTGAACAAAAAGGCACCACCTAATGCCCGGTAATTAGTAAAGAGTCGTTCGTATTGTGGCGAAAAAGCATCTTTAATGAGATCACTGGCCTTCTTTTTATATTGAAAATCACCGGAGTAACTTCCAGAAATGAAACCGGAATCGGGTAATTCAGGGTGTAGTTGGTCAAATGCTTTGTCAAGTTGCCCGACTTCTTCTTCTGAAAGAAATGGCAAAACGATAAAACCTTGTCGGTCAAATTTTTCCTGGTGGTCGGGGTTTTTAAAAATTGGTTTTATCATAAGTGGTTAAAAGTTCGCTTTTTGGGGATTTGGCGTTCAATTTAAGATTTTTGGAGGATACCAAGTTGTCGTTTAAGCCATCCAAATAGCCCCCCCTTATCTTCTTGTTTCTTAGCAGGTATGGGGCCATAGATCTCTTCTAATTTTTCCAATGTGATTTTTGGAAAATCAAACTTGACTAATCCCAGACTGGTACCAATTTTTGGTCTGTCATAAATATTGTCACCAAACTGTTCGAAATCAGTAATGAAGTCCTCCTTTTGCTCAAACAACTCAACCTGACCGTGGTGATTCTCTTTGTCGAAATAAGCGGTACGGAACCTAACATCTTTGTGGGTAAAAAAAGTGTTGGTAACAATTCTTGCTTTGTCTGACATATTGGGTGGCGAATAATGTATGATACTCTGGTCAAAAATGACTGCTTCTCCTGCCTTGAGAAACAAGGGTTCCATATAATCAATAATTTCCGTTTGTACCGATTCGTAGATCCCCGGAATAGTCGCACCGCGGTAACTCGGATAGATTCTGTGACTTCCTTTCAAGACGAATAAAACACCATTTGTCTTAGTCAGGTCAATCAATGGGCACCAGATATTTATTCCTGTAAATTCTGACTCATCTACAAGGGTCATATCCTGATGGACCTGCATAATACTATCCGGTCCAGGAGCTTTCACGATAAAACTGCCACAAACTACTTTCACATCTTTAAGGAATCTGTCGATACTCCTTTTCCCAATTTCACGAATGGCTTTATCTGCATTTTTCCTATAATTTTTGTCTTTTGAAAAGGTGGATGGAAAAAAGCCAGGTTCATCTTTGGGGTGCCATTCCAAATACAGTTTTTTGAGTTCTTCAATTTCCCCTTCATTATAATACGGAATGGTAACAAAGCCATTTGTTTCGAATTGGTTTTGTAAAACCGGGTCTTGAAATACGGTTTTTATTTTCGGAAAAGTAAACATAGCATTACATGTTAGCGGCCATTACCGCCCGGTTAACCGATATTTGATTTCACGGTAGATATTATAAGGGGTATATACTTTCCAGAATGGTTTGTTGTCTGACTCGATAGTTTCTTGCTGTCCATTTGCTGATTCGGAGGTCTTTTTGGTCCCATCGAGATTGTAACTGAATAATTCAGCCAATCTTTCGATCAATTCTCCATTAATGGCATTGCCAGCTGCCTTTACCTTTTCTAGTAGATCGGCTTTATCTGGTGTCGTAGCTGAATACGCCACTTCCTCTAACAAGGTATATCCTTCTATTTGTTGACCTTTATTATACATATTGGAAAGCCTTGCATTATTATATGTTTTGAAAAAATCCTTTTCAATAGCATATTTCAACATTTTACTTTCTGTACCATCCGACTTCAAATAGTAATGGACCAATTGTGCCTCCTTTTGGGTAAATCCCAAGCCAACTGCCAATCTTGGTTTGTCAGTTGTGTTTGGAGGGGAAGCATGGAATGTCCTATTATCAAAGATCATCGCTTCACCGGGTTGTAGGGGTAAAAGTTGGACATAAGGAAAGAGCGAAAACATAAGGTCACGCAAAGGAGAAACCACCTGTGGTGAAGGAGAAGGTCTTACAGCAGGCAAAAAGTTATGAGACCCTTTTATGGCACCCAAAGCACCATTTTCCATGGTAGTTTCCACAAGAGCAATCCAACAGGTTACTGAGGTGAATTTACCTTCATTATCAACAAATGTCCAGTCCTGATGAATCGGCACCACTCCTTTAGGATTAGGGTCCTTAATTACAAAACTGGAAGTAAAAGCTTTGGCATTCTGAAAATGTTGATCGGTTTTTGGTAAAACAATTTCATAGATGCGATCCATAATTTTGTTGGCTAATGCCTGATCTTTATTATCCATACTAATAAAGAAACCATAACCTGCTTCGTCCTTAATGCTCGATTGCTGGTAAAGTTGAATTAGCTCATCCACTTGTTCTTGTTCCAGAACTCTGAGTGTGACAAAACCATCTTGGTCAAACCTATCCTGAACTTCAGGGTCTTTAAAAAGCGGATTCTTCGTGTTTGACATGTTTTCTGTTCTTATGGGCGGTATTCAGTGGCGTGTAAAATATTCAATTATTTCCAAAATTTGATGGCATAACCATCATATATTGTCCGCAATTTCATCTTCCATTTTTCTGAAAAGCATCAAGCCGGAAAAAAAGAGTATCATAACAGGAATGATCGAAAAACAGAACCGAAAGTCTGGCATTGTACCAGCCAGAAGAGACCACCTGAAACCTTCTATTGCAGCAGCAACTGGATTGAGAAAATGAACCCAGAGCCATTCTTCAGGCAGTATCGTGCCCGGATAGAATACTGGTGTGAGCCAAATGCCAAAATTGACCAGGTATGGGATTATATGCTTGAAGTCTCTTTGCCTGATGGTTGCAGCATTGAGCAATAAAGCAACTGAAAGTCCTGTAATGATAATAAATCCTACAATAAATGGCAGAAATACAATCTGCCAACTTGGCATTCTGCCTAAAATGAACATGAGGATCACCAAAAGGACCAAAGAAATGATAAAATCAACCAATCCAGTCAAGGCTTTCGAAAGTGGAAGGATGAGTTTGGGGAAATAGATCTTCTTTAGCATTTCCGTATTTTCCTGAATAGAGTTTCCTGCTGCAACAACTATATAGCTGAAATAAAACCAGCAAATCATACCAGAAAATACGAATAAAGGATAGGCCATATCCAGTGTCTGAATCTTGATCAGTTTGTCGAAGAAAAGCGTAAAAATAGCAAGGCCGGTCAAGGGCTGAAGGACTGACCAGCCTATGCCTAGCAAAGTTTGGGCATATTTCACTTTGAGATCTCTTCTCGCCAGTGTGAGGATCAATGATCGGTGACCCCACAAATTTTCAAGGAACTTTGGGAAGCTTTGCCTTCCTGATTCTATTATTGTTATCTTTTGACCACTTGCCATATTGTAGGATCGAGTTAATAAAGAATAATTGAAGATTGCTCACATTATTAATCCTGTAAAAGCCAAAAAAGGAAGTGACCTTTTTAAGGCTCAGCCAATCACCTTTGAAAGTATGCGCTTGGCGCAAAATGCAGCTTCAGAGATTGTTGACGTAAAGCTTTATACGACGCAATTTCCGGAAGACCGGACCATTATTCCAACCTATTTTGAGGTGCTCCCTGATCTGGAAAGGTCGGTTCTTGATGTTCGCGACTTTCAAAATCGAAAGAAATATCCCTTGATTGGAGATATTATTAATCAAATATATCAATTCTCGGACGGTGATTACCTGGTCTTCACCAATGTAGATATCATCCTGAGTTCTGACTTTTATATACAAGTTTATGAAAAGTTGAACGAAGGCCATGATGCTTTAATTATCAACCGACGCCGGATTCCAGATATTTTTAATTCACCTTCACATTTGCCTGAAATTTTCAAATTATCGGGCAAGTCTCATCCGGGATTTGATTGTTTTGTTTTCAAAAGAGACCTGGTCACAAATATGCGTTTTGGGAAGATTTGCGTTGGTGTCCCTTTTATTGGGGTTACTTTAGCACATAATCTGTTTGCTTTTGCGGAAAGTCCAAAATTGCTTGATGCAGTCCAACTCACTTATCACATTGGTATGAAAATCATGCCATCAAGAGATAAATCTTATTATTGGCACAACAGGAAGGAGTTTAACAATATCAGGGATACGTATCTTAGGAAGCATTTTGATATCAACAAGTTTCCATATGCCCATTTGCCTTTTCCATTACGATACCTCAAGTGGGCTTTGAATCCTTCCTTGTTTGTTTATATGAACTTTAAACTTGATTTAAAGCGACTGAAAAAAAGGTTATTAGGTTAATCGTTCCTTTATTAACCTATCAATTGGTAAAGCTTCGTCAAATTGGATATGATGGTTGTTTCCAAAAACTTTTGTAGCCATTGACCGTAAAGTGCCAGAGGTTTTCAAATACCTTTCAGGAGTTAAATCCAACCAACTGAAATCCGGATTGTCAGTGATTTGATAGAAGTCAAATCCCAGTTTCCTGTTATATTCCCAGGCTTTACTGTTATCATTTTTAACTTTTGCAAAGACAGTTTTTAAATCAAGATTTAGAAAAGCAAAGTCGAGTAAGGATAATGATGCCCTTACAGGGATTGAGGTAGCAATATAGTTTGGGTCACTAATGAAAATACCAGCATGTGCCGTTTGATCCTGAAATGATACTTTGGAAAGATGAATCAGGCCTACCTGGCAACCTTTTGTTTGGATAAGAAAGTAAAAGTGGTGGATATTGTTGACAGACTCAAACCAGTTTTCCTGCATTTCCGGAGAAATCAATGCCCTGAATTCCATATGCCTGGAAATAGGTTTGGAGTTGCGCCATTGTCTGATCATTTCAATGTGTTCATGGCGTATTCTAACCAGTTCAATACCATAATTTGCCAGGATCATTCAATGATTTGCTTAATGCTGAAAGATGGTTTCTGTAATTGAATAAAGTAAATCCTTCTGAGATAATCTCCAATAATACCCAGGCAAAAAATAATTAAACCAAGACCAAAGGTCAGAATAACAATAGTTGCAGTGAAGCCAATAGGGACATCAAGGACCAGTCGCCTGTAAATAAAAACCAGTCCGGCAAAGAAGCAGGAAATGGCCGTTAATAGGCCACCATACGTCATTATTTTTAATGGAAGGGCAGTATAGTTGATAATAATGTTAGAAGCCATTGAAAAAAGAGAGAAAATATTGTAACTCGATTTTCCTTCTTTCCTGGATTGATGTTCTACTTCTGTGTGTGTAATATTTTCAGTAAACCAGCCAGCCATTTCATCTATGTATACATACTCGAATCCAGCATTGGTAATTTTCTTTATTAATTTGCCATCTAAAAGCTTGAACGATGAACCGAAAGCAGATAATCCTCCAAATTTCCTGAGTGCCCAACCCAGTATCTTGCTGCCCATGTTCCGCCAACTGGCGTGATTTTTCTTTTTGAATGTTCCAAAAACTACATCTGCTTTGGTGTCTTCGTATTGATCGACTAGTTTTTTGATTTCCTTTGGGTGAATCTGAAGGTCAGAATCCATAACTATTGCAGCGTTACCTTTTGCCAGGGTCAAGCCGGCAAGGGTAGCCTTATGCTGGCCAAAATTCCTTGAAAGCTTTACAAGTTTAAGCGAATAATTATTCTCGGATTTTATTTTCTTCAAAACCTCCCACGAATTGTCAGGACTATTATCATCTATGACAATAATCTCATATTCAAGGTCCATTTGACCAAAAACCGTGTGGATCTCAAGTATTAATTCTTCGAGAAATCCGGCTGTACCATAGACTGGTGTAACAACTGAGTACTCAGGACTAGCCATTTATTGGAGTTTCATTGATACACCGAAATTAAGATTAAACTTCAATTATCGGAATATAAGGCAAGGAATCTGTGCGAATTAGGGCATTTCCCCAAGAAAGTCCAACCCCAAAACCTGAAAGTAGTAATACACTTGAGTCTTTGGTAATTCGGTCTCCAAGTTGATCGACAATGGTTACTGGAATTGAAGCGGAACTGGTATTGCCGAATTTGTCAAGTGAAAGCACCATTTGCTCGTCCTTTATGCGTAACATTTTTTGCATTGAGCTATTGATAATCTTGTTAGCCTGGTGAAAAATAAAATAATCCACTTGCTCAACTGTTATTTCGAGATCTTCCAAAAACGACTTTATAGTAGGCACTACTTGTTTGATGGAGAAGTTGTAGATGTTAAGGCCGTTCATTTCAAGGTTTAATTCATGCCTTGTAATACCCTCAGAAACAGTGAATTTGTTAAGAGATTCTTCATTGACTGGATATTTGCATCCACCGCCTTTCACAATTAGGGAAGCAGCTCCACTACCGTCGGAATATCCCTGGAAAACGATGCCATGCCCTTTACCGTCGTTCTCAATAGCTGTTGCTGATCCTGCGTCTGAAAATATCAATGCTGTACTTTTATCTTCAGAAGACACCAGGTGACTTGACTTGTCACCTACGAGCAATAATCCCTTACCTCCGGGCATAGAATTCAGCATACTCATTACTACGGATAATCCATACGGATAGGCCGAACACCCCAGGTTTATGTCAAACGCCAAACAGGAAGTCGGAAGGCCCAGCCGATCCTGAAGGACAGTGGCAGTGCATGGAGTAATATAGTCAGGCGTCTGTGTGACTAGAACTAAAATCGAAATTTCCTCTTTTTCCCAACCGAGTGTCTCCAATAATTTACTTGCAGCGGCTTCACACAAATCACCAGCAGTTACATTGGAGGGAGCTTCACGCCTTGAGTTTATCCCTATCGTCCTGATGATACGTGATTTTTCTTTTTCGGAAAGATGAATGTAGTCAGCATTGAAAACCTCATTTTTGGGTATCGCCGCTGAAATCCCCTTTATACTTATTCCGTTTACTTTTACTTCTGCCAAAAGACTAATCTGATTTGCTAGCAACTACTTTGTCATAAAGTTGCTCAATGGTTTCAATAGTTTTCAAATCACTTTCTGAAAGTAAAACGCCGTATTCATCATTAAGCGTAGCAATTAATATCAAGGCGAGCATTGAACTCCAGCTTTCCAATTGTTTGAATTCGGTGGAAGGCCCAATATTGGTGTCTTCATTTTCAAATTCAAACTCTACTGCAACCCTGGCTGTAAAGGTTTTCAGATCCATCACTAAGTCATTCGTTATTTGAGAATCATAAAGCTAATGATTTTTTCACCCACCCAAAAAAATGTATACTTGCGCCGATGAAACAAGTCTTGATTACCGGCTGTGCAGGATTCATTGGTTTCCATACGTGTCTTAAAATGATAAAGGTGGGGTGGACAGTGTATGGTATAGATTGCATGTTTGAAGATGTCAACACTGATTTTAAACAAAAAAGACTAAAACAATTAATATCCAAGGGACTAAAGTTTCAAAAAATTGATTTAAGTAAGAAAAGCGAGACAGTAAATTACTTCAATACGGTTGACCCTGAAGTGATTATTCATCTGGCTGCAAGAACAGGGGTGAGGGCATCAATCGAAACGCCAAATGCCTACATTGATGCCAATATTACCGGATTCTGTAATGTTTGTGAGGCGATTAAAGACAGGACCCTTCACCTGATTTACGCATCCAGCTCCTCCGTATACGGTAAAAGCGACCAGATTCCTTATCAGGAAAATTTAAAATCAGATGCCCCGGTATCTGTTTATGCTGCGACCAAAAAAGCAAATGAACTTTTAGCACATTATTATGCAGAGTTTTACCAGCTGACGATGACCGGACTTCGTTTTTTTACCGTTTATGGCCCCTGGAACAGAAAGGATATGGCAGTCTATTTGTTTCTTGATGCGATAAGTCAGCAAAATCCTATCCGGCTGTTCAACCATGGTAAAATGAAGCGTGATTTTACTTATGTAGAAGATATTGTTGAGTCCATTTATCGGCTTGCAGAAAAAGGAGAATACCTCAATGGGCCTATGCCGCAAAATGCAATTTTTAATATTGGATATGGAGAACCCGTTGAATTGGAAACCCTTGTTGATGAGATTCAGAAAAACCTTAACCAGCAGGCTATTATTCGTTATGAGGAAATCCAACAAGGAGATATGATCAACACCTGGGCTGACAATGCTGCACTTAAAGCATTGATTGGCTATTCCCCAAAAGTTAGTATCCAGGAAGGGCTTAAGTTAACGGCAGACTGGTTTAAACAGAGTGGGCAAGAATAGCAATTATCGCGGTTCTTTAGTCCTTCCGGTCTTGGTTCTTTCTTTGTAAATGTGGAATAAGGTTTCCTGCTCATCCACACTCAGTTCGGATACGGAATATTTACCTTTTTCCTGCCGTTGTCTTAGAGTCTCGTATAGGGTTACAGCGCATGCAACCGAAATATTCAGGCTTTCGATCATTCCGTATTGTGGAATACGTATGTTGCCATCACAAAGCGCCAAAGAGGCTTCAGAAACCCCTTCCTTTTCATTACCGAAAACAAGTACTTTCGATCCGCTTAGATCAGCTTCATAAAGCTGAATGGCATCTGAAGACAGGTGAGTGGCAAGGATGGTATCGTATTTGGTCCTTATGGCTTCGAAACAGGCTGTTCTGTCTGTAAACAGGTGTACATCCACCCATTTTCTTGCTGAACCAGAACTGCGTTTTCCCATTTTCAGCCGTTCTATATCAGTAGAGGTATACAACACATAGATTTCCATTATTCCCACGCTATCACAAGTGCGTAATACAGCACTAATATTGTGAGGATCATGGACGTCTTCAAGCAAAACTGAAAGACCAGGCTGCCTGTTGCTTACAACACGTCGAAATTTAGCTTCTCTTTGTGGAGTCATTTTGAAAATGGTTCGTTAAATCAGGGGTTGCAAAAGACAAACAATCGCTAATTTGTTTATTTTTAGACCTCTAATTTATTCTATATTCAATGAAAATAAAGAAATTCCTTAAACGGTCCTTCTTCTTTCTATTGGCTATTGTGTTGCTCGTAATCGGAGCAGCCTTCGCCATTCCTTACTTTTTTAAGGATGAGGTTGTGACTTTAGTAAAAAAAGAAATCAACAATAGTGTTGATGCAAAGATTGATTTTAATGAGGATATAAAGCTTTCTCTTTTGCGGAGTTTTCCTGATTTAAGTTTAACCTTAAGTGACCTTAGCGTTTCAGGAAACGGTATTTTTGAAGGGTTAGATCTCGCTGTAGTGAAAAATGCCAATTTACAGCTCGACCTCATGTCTGTAGTGAATAAAGAAAATCCCATAATCGTCAAGGATGTCAAGCTTGAAGGAGCAGATATCTATATCAAGGTAAATGAAAATAGGACAGCCAACTACGATATCGCAAAGTCCTCAGGATCAGCGAGTGAACCAGTTGATTTTGAGATCAAACTTGAATCGTATAGTGTTGTTAATTCCAATTTTATCTATGATGATGCTTATACCAATACATACATTGAAGTCAAGAATTTCGAACATACTGGAAAAGGAGATTTGACTTCCGCAATTTTTGACCTTTCTACCAGCACACAGGCTGAATCATTAAGTCTGTTCTCCGGCGGCATTCCATTGATCAATAAAGCAAAAACCGATGCTGATATCACTATCGAAATCGACAATAACGACTTTCGATATACGCTAAAAGACAATGATATTATCTTAAATGCCTTGAAACTTGATGTTGACGGGTGGGTAGAAGCGCCAGATGAAAATGTAGAACTAGATCTTGATTTTAGTGCTCCATCAACAGATTTCAAGCATTTACTATCCATGATCCCAGCCGCATATACGCCTGACTTCCAAGACGTGGAAGCGAATGGGGAAATGGCTTTGGATGGTCATATTAAAGGTATTTATAACCAAAACAGCCTTCCGGCTTTCAGCTTAAAGCTGGATGTGGATAATGGTAGCTTTCAATACCCAGGACTGCCTGCAGGTGCCGAAAATATTGAAGCAAAGGTCAATGTGTCTAGCCCAAGCTCAAACCTGGATGAAATGGTAGTGGACATTCCCACATTGAGCATGGATTTGGGGAACAATCCTTTTGAAGCTATTTTGAATTTGAAGAAGCCGATCTCCGATCCGGAAATTAAAGGAACGGTTAAGGGAATTATCGATCTCGGCGAATTATCAGAAGTTTTCCCAGTTGAAGGCGTTGATCGTATGAATGGGACTGTAGATGCTGACCTTGCCATTGATACCAAGATGTCTTATGTAGAGCGGGAAGAATATGAAAAAGTAAATATGAGTGGGGATCTGAAATTATCAGATTTAACTTATCACGCGACAGGACAGCCGATGATCAAAATTTGGAGTTTAGATCTTAATTTTTCACCTCAGCATGTTGAATTGGTCGGTTTTGACGGACAATTAGGTAAGTCGGATGTTAAAGCTTCGGGTAAACTGGATAATATTTTGGCCTATTTTTCACCTAACCTGACTATGGAAGGTAATTTATTGGTTCGGTCCAAGTTGTTTGATGCCAATGAGTGGATAGAACAACCTGCAGCAACAAGAGCAAGCACAACCTTCGAATCAGAAGAAAGCTATGGCTCTTCAGAAGTGTTCAACAGGTTTTCGTTTGGACTTGATGCCAGAATAGATAAACTTATTTATGATGAACTGGAATTCGAAAATGCGGTAGCCAAAGGCAATTTTACCCCTGAAACCATCAATCTCCAGCAGTTTTCAGCTAAAACTGGCAATTCAGATATCCGTGCAGAAGGTCAATTGGTCAATGTATTCGACTATCTATTTGAAGATGAAACACTTGGTGGTAACCTTGAACTTAAATCCAGGAACCTTGATTTAAACGAATTGTATAATGTGGAAGCACCGTCTCCATCACCTGATGAGGAAGAACTGAAAGCTTCTACTGAAGTATCTTATCCCGTTCCCGAAAGGGTAGATGTAAAAGTCGATGCTTCTATTGACAAACTGACATACGCTGATATGGTTTTCCGTGATATGGATGGTAAAATTGAGGTAAAAAATCAAAGGGCATCAGTCAATTCGTTCTCTGCGAAAGGGATGGGCGGTGAATTTGATCTTAAAGGTTTTTACGACACTAGTGATCCATCAGAACCTAGATTTGATCTCAACTACAAACTAAAAAACCTTGATGTTAGCCAGGCTTTTGAACAGCTCAATTCAATGAAGATCTTAGCCCCTGTCACACAATTTATTGAAGGTGCACTGAGTTCTGAATTGTCGCTAAGCGGAAAATTGAAACCTAACCTCAGCCTTGATTATACAAGTCTTTCAGGAAGTGGTCTTTTCGAAACTTTTAATGCTGTATTGACCAATTGTACGCCATTAGCCAGGTTGGGAGATCAACTGGATATTCCAGAGCTGAAGAAAGTGAGTATTGAGGATACTAAAAACTGGTTTAACCTTAAGGATGGGATGTTTGTTTTAGAGCCAGCAGATATGAAATTAAATGGCCTGAATGTTAATGTCAGTGGTTCACATGGTATCCTCAATCAATCCATGGATTATTCATTGAAGTTCGATGTGCCAAAAGAAGTGCTCAATAAAGGTGCAGTAGGTTCTGCCGCAAGTAAGGGTCTCGATTTTTTCGGCGAACAGGCTGGAAGATTGGGCATTGACCTTGCCCAGGGAGATAATGTAAAATTTAATGTCAGGTACACTGGAAGCCTTACAGATCCAAAACTAAAATTAGACCTGATTGGAACCGATAAAGAATCGGTAAAAGAGGAAATTCTGGACGCAGTCACAGAGACCGTAAAAGATGAAGTTGAAGACAGGCTATTAGATGAAATAGGTGACAGAACAGGAATGGAAGCTGGCAGCGTTAATGAAGTGGTTGATGAGGTTAAAGAGAAAGCAGAAGACAAAGCCCAGGAATTTCTTGATGAAACCATAGAAACCGCAAAAGAGACCGCAATTGAAACGGCAAAGGAGACAGTTGGTGATACTGCAAAAGCTGTAGTCAACGACATCCTTGGGAAGCAGGCTGAGGAGTTGCTTGGCAAAGATTCTACTGGAACATTTAACAATATTAAGGATAAGATAAAATTCCCATTTGGGAAAAAGAATAAGGACAAAGGTGGAAATTAACCGTGGTGTAAAGCTTGGAATTTCGATTATCTTTCTTTCGATGCTTTGCCTTTTTGTTGGGCAAAAACTGCTTAATGGTCTGATAAACCTAGAATTTGAAAATTCAAAGATGATTCAAGGAACCTGGGTTGGGGCACATAAAGCTTATAATGGTCATCTTTCTCCTTTCCCTTCCATCTTTGATTTCAAACCGGAAGGCATTTTGAACCATCTTATTGTTGGATCTGATTATAATGAAGGATTAGCCTGGAGTATTGATAATCAGGAACTTTCACTAGATACCTTCAATTTCAACTTGATAGCGCTGGATAATGACAAACTCAGTTATCAATCCGGCAATTTAACAACCATGGTGCGATTAAGGTCACCATTGACAAACCGCTCAAAATCCGAACTTGATGACCTTTTGGCCAATTCAGTATGGAGTAATACCAAAGGCGACAAGAGTTTTGAGTTTTCGGATTCAACAGCTACTGTTTCCAGGAATGGAAATTTGGAGATCAGATGTTGGGACAGCTTTGCATATAAAAACTACTTGTTACTTTTTTTTATTGAAAATAAATCTTGTGAGGGTGCTGCAGGCCGAATTTACCAGGTTGTAGATTTCAGTGAAAACCGGCTGATCCTTTTGGGTAATAATGAGTTGGAATCTGGCCGCATCGTGTTAACAAGACAAAAGGATATGCCAATAGTCGACCAAAATTCTGATCACTTTCAATTATGTGGATTTTATGCTGGCCGTTCCCATCTTAGTGTTTCAGATGCCCATGAAATGGGAGGACGATTCATCCAAAACACATTCAGTGAAAATTTTCAATGTAATGCGTCCTGGAAAGGCATCACGGGCTTTTTACGCCTAAAATTCATGGTCAACTGCGAAGGGAAAACAGGTATGTTGTCGTGGCAAACAATGGATAAATTCTATAAGTCGATGGTGGTTCCTACTTCTTTGACGGATCATCTGGAAGATATATTCGAGTTGACAGGAAATTGGAAGCCTCTTGAGCGCAATGATTACATTCATGATGCCTGGAAATCCATAATTTTTAAAATTGAGGATGGCAATCTCGTCTCAATCGCTCCCTGATGAAAGCTATTTTTTACATAATGTTTGTTGGATTTTTAGCTTTTCATCTTATGGGATGCCAGAATCAGAGCGGATCTGATCCTTCAGGAAATACTGTTGATGGCTGGCTGGCATTGGCTGGAGATGCCAGCTATGGATCTGACCAGTGGATAGCCATGCTTGATAGTGCGATCCTCAATTTCCCAAATGAAGCCGAACCCTATTACAGAAAGGCTGTTAGGCTGATCAGGCAGGACGATTACCTTGGCGGAATGCAAAATCTAACAAAAGCGGCGGAGCTCAATCCTTTGGCCTACCTTAACTACCTGGGATTGATAAAATTAATGGACTTACACGATTTTGAAGGAGCAGCAACCGCCTTTCAGAAAGCTATAACCCTTGGCGCATATAATGACCCAATAATTTCTGGAAATGCAAAGCTGAGACTCGGGTTGACGCTAAAGGAGATGGGGAAATTTGATGAAGCCATTTCAAATATTACCGAATATATCAACGAGAATGGGGAAGAGCATGTCATTGTATACACCTTTATCCATAGAGGGACGGCATACGAAGCAATCGGTGATTTTGAGTTGGCAGCATCGGATTACGAAAAAGCCTTATCCTATTGGCCCAAATGCACTGAGGCTTATTATTTTCTAGGGAAACTCAAGCTTGCCATTGGAGAAGCAGCAGCAGCTTGTCAAAATGCCAGGAATGCTATTCTATATAAAAATTTTATCAGAACCAACCCTTCAAGGTCTTATACCGATCAGATCTATTATACTGATCTTGAGGCTTTGTTTGATGCAGCCTGTCAATAAAGGCTTACTGCCCATTGTATGAAAAATATCAAACCAATTCTGGCTATTGTTTTTACAGGTCTTATGGCGATTGGTGCACAGATCAATATCGATCTTCTATTAAGCCCTGTTCCGTTTATCCTATCCGACTTTTTTATTATCCTAGGGGCTCTGATTCTTGGCCGTAATTGGGGTGTGGCAAGTGTAATGTTGTATTTGTTGTTAGGGGCCATTGGCTTGCCTGTATTTTCAGATGGTGGTGGAGGTGTTGAGCATTTCGCGGGTCCTACAGGCGGATATCTTGCCGGATTTTTGGTGGCTTCTTTGGTGATCGGGCATATATCTGAAATCCGACCCCAAACGATTACCAAAGACTTTGGTGCATGGCTGGGAGGTATACTGACTTTGTTTTCACTTGGGATAGCAGGACTTATTTTCCTTGCCGGAATGGAGCCATTGGCTGCGATTAAAGCCGGCTTTGTCCCGTTCATTCCAGCCGCAAGTCTTAAGGGTATTTCAGCCGTCTTTTTGGCACAAGCAATCAGAAAACTTTTAGAAGACAAGATTAGATAACAGCATAACGAAAATTACATTTTGTGCAACCCTTAAATTTGCCTGTTGTCATTAAGGGCGAGATTAAAATTAACTTATCAACAAATTGCCAATAATGAAAACACTTGTTCAATCATTCGCTATTATTCTCTTTGTAGCATTCGCATTTAATGCTAACGCCCAAAAAACCAAAATCAACGGAAGTGGAAATGTAGTCACTGAAAATCGTTCTGTTGGTGAATTCGACGGTATCTCAGTTGGAGGCGCCTGGAATGTAACCCTAAAAAAAGGCCAGGAAGGTAACCTGGAAATTTCTACTGATGATAATATCATGGAGCATGTAGATACTTATGTGAAGAATGGTAGACTTTACGTAAGCACCAAAGATGTATATATTAAAAATGTAACCAGGATGAACATAGTAATTCACTTCAATGACATTGAGAGCATCAAAATTTCTGGCGCATGTGATTTTGAAGGAGAAGATGAGATCAGATCCAAAGAATTTTCACTACACTCAAGTGGTGCTTCGAAAATATCACTACATGTAAATGCCAGCGAATTTGAAGGTAAATTTTCAGGAGCTTCGAAAGCAGAAATTGAAGGTTCGGCTGGTTCAGCAAGATTGTCGATGTCTGGTGCAGGGTCATTCCATGCTTATGACTTTAAAACCGAAGATATGAAAGCGGAGATCAGTGGTGCAGGGTCAGCAAGAGTTCATGTAACTAATCACCTTGATGCCAGAGTTTCAGGGGCTGGTACTATCAAGTACAAAGGCTCTCCTGATGTAGATAAATCAGTTTCAGGTGCTGGTACCGTAAAAGGTTACTAGGTAAATCAAGATCAATAATTCCTTTGTCAGGAATCAAAACATAGCATACTGAAAATTGAGATTGGCCTGGCGGATGTCAGGCCTTTTTTTATTTATGAGCAAACCAAAAACAGTGACTTTTTGCCATTAAAATGTCAGGATAAGGGGTTTTCAGGAGATAGATTGGGGGGATAATGTCATAGCTGTGTCCTAATTTCGACAAATACAAGGATAACTGATAGTACCATTAAACCAAAAGGATTAATAGTCATTTCAAAAAGGTATCTTTGGTGGTCTTAAAAAACCCAATTTTTATTTTGTAATCCTCCACAAACGATCATTCGTTTTGGATAAATTCAAAAATGATCTCACAATGAAGTTGAAAGCTTTACTTACACTATGCTTCGCCGTCTCAATTTCCTTTTCTTTCGCTCAAACCAACACATTCAACACTACGCTGGTCTCGAATTTTACTTATCCTGAAGATATCAATGATATTTGGGGATATGTTGCTCCTGATGGCACTGAGTATGCATTGGTCGGCACGAGAAATGGAGTTTCAATTGTTAGCCTGGCCAACGCAGCTGCGCCTACGGAATCTGCCTATATTGGTGGTCCAAATTCACTCTGGCGCGACCTTAAATCATGGGACCATTATGCTTATATCACCAACGAAACAGGTGATGGTCTTTTGATTGTTGATATGGAAAACCTGCCCACATCAGTAACCTCATATTACTTTAGCCCAACGCTTGATCTGGGTACAGAGTTAGGACAACTGGTGTCTGCCCATAACCTGTATATTGACAAAGATGGTTATATGTACGTTTGTGGTAGTAACCTCAATGGAGGCGGTTCTATCATTTTTGACCTTAATCCAGATCCATATAGTCCTACCTATGTAGGCAAAACTTCAAGTCGCTATTCACATGATGTTTTTGCAAGGGGCGACACCTTATATACCTCGGATGTTTACGCTGGTGTTTTCGCAGTTTGGGATGTTTCTGACAGGTCTAATCCAGTATTTATGGCTGAGCAGGGAACACCTTTCAGCTTTACACATAATGCATGGATCTCTTCTGATGGAAATACATTGTTTACTACAGATGAAACAGCAAACGCCCCAATAGGATCATATGATATTTCGGATTTAAACGATATCCAGAAATTGGATGAATTCAGGCCAACTGCTTCTGTAGGATCTGGTGTGATTCCACATAATGTGCATGTGGTCAATGACTACATGGTAACTTCTTATTACACAGATGGTGTAGTTATCTCTGACGGACATCGGCCTCAAAATGTGGTTGAAATCGGCGTTTACGATACCTGGTTAGGTGGAGATGGTGGATTTGACGGTTGCTGGGGTGCCTATCCTTTTTTACCTTCTGGATTGATCCTCGCTACTGACCAGTCAAACGGATTATTCGTTTTAAATGCTCAATATCAAAGAGCTTGTTATCTAGAAGGTCTGATTACTGATGCTGATACTGGAAATCCTATTCAGGACGCTTCCGTGGAAATAGTTGGAACAAATGTAAATGATGGTTCTGATATTGTTGGTGAGTATAAAACTGGATATGCCAATGCTGGCACTTATAATGTGATTTACTCCAAGCCTGGCTATGTTTCGCAGACGATCAGTGTAACGCTTGATAATGGTATTGTAACAATTCAGGATGTTGCACTTACAGCAGCACAAGCCTTCCTGTTTACCGGACAGGTCGTTGATGGTTCTACCGGTGCACCTATCGAGGGCGCTGAAGTCAGAATTGATAATGATAATTACAATTATGCATTTGGAACCAATGCCTCTGGCGCTTTCGGTTTTTCAATGTTTGGAGATATTTATACGGTTACAACCGGAAAATGGGGGTTTGAGACCATCCAGCTTTTAGAAGAAGTCATCGCAGGTCCTATTCCTGATTACGTTTTGGAAATTGACCCAAGAATTGTTGATCCATTCGAATTGAATCTGGGTTGGGCAACCGCAAGTGATGCCAGTTCCGGAGACTGGGTTCGTGGTGTGCCTAATGGTACTTCTCTTGGTGGCAATCCTGCCAATCCGGGAGCTGATATTGACGGAGATGTTGGCTCACAATGTTATATGACCGGAAACGGTGGAGGAGGAGCAGGAACTGATGATGTTGACGGCGGAACAGTTACCCTGACATCCCCAATTTTCGATGCCACGACAATGAATGAGCCTTATGTTGCCTACAACTTATGGTTTGTAAATGGTGGAGGAAATGGAAACCCGGACGACCAATTTGAAGTAAGAATTTCCAATGGAAATGTTGAAGCAGTAATTGAAACGATCACTCAATCGAATGGTAATTGGTTACCTCGCTCTGAGATTCGTATTGCTGATTACCTGTTACCTACTGAGAATATGTCTGTTACCTTCGAAACTTCGGATCTGGGATCTGGTCACGTTGTAGAAGCTGCAGTTGACTTTTTCGAGGTTTATGATAACGACCCGACAACAACATCATTGGAAGATGTATTTGATCAGAATATCAGGTTTGATGTATTTCCAAGTCCGTTTGCGACCAACACAAGAGTTGAATTTGATATCACAGACTGGAATGGAGCAGATTCCAAGTTGGTCCTAAGAAATGTTTTAGGCCAGACGCTTTTAGTGGAAAGTATTGACGCTCCTAGAGGGACAGTTTCCTTAGGCGAAAGCCTGGAGTCAGGGACTTACTTCTTGCAGATTCAGTCTGGTGACCGAATTTCCAAGAGCCTCAAACTTGTTAAAGTCAAATAAGGCTTAGTTAAGTCTGAAAGACAAAAGAATTTTAAACGCGGAAGCACGGAGAAGCAGAGTAATTTAATTTTTTAGAGAAGATTCAAGTTGACAAGAGTCTTTGCCAATAAAAATTACTCGACACCTTGGTGCTTCCGCTTTTTATTTCGTTTCTGCTTTTATCCAGTCTTCGTAGGCTTGGTTGGCCTCTGCTTCAATTTTCATAATGCACGGCACCTCATAAGGATGTATGGCTTCTACGGCCTTGACCACCGCTTCCCAATTAGATTTTTTGGTTTTAACGATAGATACAAATTCCCCTTCGTGGGCTATTTTTTGATTCCACCAATAAGCTGAAGTGATTGGAAAGATATTTCCGCAGGCTACAAGGCGTTGATCCAGCAGATGATTGGCAACCTTATTGGCAGTTTCTTCATCTGGATGGGTGATATAGATTACTAGAAAAGCCATTACTCCGAAGCATCATATTTTATTACACCATCAATAACTGTGTAAAGGATTTTTGTGTCCAGAATTTCATCTTCTGTGCAATTAATAATATCATTTGACAAGATGGTAAAATCAGCTAGCTTTCCAACTTCCAGCGAGCCTTTCACCTCTTCTTCAAATGCAGCGTAAGCATTGTCAAGTGTGTATGATCGCAAAGCTTCGAGTCTTGTCATCCTTTGTTCGGTAAAAAATTCCATGCCATTGTCAATGCGCTTTCTGGATACGAGGGCGTAATAACATTCTATAGGGCTAATATCCTCTACTGGTGCATCTGTACCATTGGCTATCGAAGCGCCAGCGTCAAGAAAGCTTCTCCACGGATACGCTTCATCTCTTGCACGCTCAAGACCCAGCCGTTTTTCTACGAATGGCGCATCAGAAGTACAATGAATACCTTGGATAGAAGCAATAACGCCAAGTGGACCAAACCTCAGAATATCATTGGTGTTGACATGCTGAGCATGTTCGATCCGCCAGCGTGGATCTTCAACTTCGGGATTGGCACTAAAAGCAGCTTCAAATATATTCAATACTTCACGGTTAGCCCTGTCGCCAATAGCGTGAACACAATGTTGCAAACCGTTTTTAATAGCTATTTCTGAAATTCTGATAATGTCTTTAACAGGTCTTACATTTTGTCCGTGAAAATCAGGACTGTCGTTATATGGCTTTAGTAGCCACGCCCCGTAGGACCCCAAAGCCCCATCGATGTATGATTTGATCGAACGACAGGTAAAAAAGCCATTGCCGACATCAACAATGGGAAAGTCTGGAGCACTCGCTTCCATTTTATGAATGGAATCGGCCATCATTACCCAAAGCCTGACGCCTAGTTCACCAGCTTCTGCAAGTTCTTTGTATTGATTGACACGTTTTAAACTTGCGCCTGCATCGTGAAATGAAGTGATTCCATTTTCAAGGCATTCTTTTTCTGCCAATTTGAGCTGTTTGAGCCATTCCTGATGAAGCTGTTCAGCGCTGAGCCCACTGGTATATTCTTCATATGCTACATCAAGAATTTCCTCAGCGGTTTCTTCAAAAACGCCAATTGGGTCTCCATTGGGATTTCTGATTATCTTGCCTCCTCTAGGATCAGGGGTCTCACGACTAACACCTGCCAACTCCATAGCTTTGGCATTTGCGAAAGCGGCATGGCCACTAGCATGGTTCAAAAATACGGGGTTATTGGGTGATACCTGGCTCAATGCAAAGTGATAAGGATATCCATTTACCTCCCTGTCAAGAGGGGTATCCCATTTTTCCTGGTGCCATCCGCGACCAATGATCCATTCACCATCTTCAACTTCTTCGACCTTGGCAGCAACCATATCTATAATTTCCTGCCAGTTTTTAGAAGCCAGAAAATTCAGGTTGACTAGGCTGCTGCCCAAACCTGAATAATGGCCATGGCCTTCAATCAACCCTGGAATCAGACAATTTCCTTCAAGGTCAATAATTTTGGTATCCTCCCCTTTGAAGGCATTGATTTCTTCATTAGTGCCAACAGCTGTGATTTTGTTACCTGTTACCGCGATTGCTGTCGCGGAAGGGTTGTTAGGATCTACTGTATGCAGAATACCGTTTTCGAATATCAGGCTTGCCGTTTCCTTTTCTGATGTGGAATTACAACAGATAAACAAAAAGGAAAGAAAAAGGAATAATGAGATGGTTCTAAATGGAATAAGTTTAGGATTCATGGGTGTTCATTTATTCCAAAAATAGAAAAATATGGCCAATAGCGATTTGACCGATTAGAACACCAAAAATGTCATTTAGCATAAAGTATTCAGATTAATCATAGTTATAACCTTCTCCACCATCCTCCTCCAGATTTACCCCTAGTCCCATGACAATTCGGTTAACGAAATTAAAATAGGCGATTACCAGGGTAGCATCAAGTATTGCCCGATCAGACAGGCCGCTGTTTTTCATTGCCTTAGGAAGATATCCTTCTTTGGTAAGATGAGGTTGACTGGTCAGATGTTCGGCCCATTGGCAGAGCAAATTATCAATTTCTGACAATTGAAGTTCAGCATAATTGTTGGCCAAGCGATCTACTTTTTCCTGGTTTTTCCAGAAGTGATTTAGCGCATCACCATGATGCCTGACACAATAAGCACATTGGTTATTCGCAGAAACAACTGTTGCAATCATTTCCCTTTGATATCGCTTGAGCGGAGATTTGCTAAACATGATTTTCATGTAAAGATCCATATGAGCCACTATGGTTTCGGGGTTTAAACTCTGAATCTTGTGTACTTCAGCCAGTTTACCCCTGGTCTTGACAAGGTTATCATAAATCTCCTTAAGTCTTCCTTCAGCTTGATCGTGTTCAATAACTTCAATAAATGCCATGATTACTTGTTTAAATTTCCCGGTAAAAATACTTTACTTTAGAGGGTTATTTCTATCATAAGCCTGACAAAATGTTTTTTCTTTTTCAATTTTTATGTAGGATTTGGTGTCGGCTTCAAGGCTGGACTTATGGTCTAAGCGTACCCCCCGATGTAAAGAAAGGAATCATCATTGTTGCTCCTCATACCAGCAACTGGGACTTTATTTATGTAATGGGCGGGTATCATAAAATTAATTTCCGACTTAGGGTTTTCGCAAAAAAAACCTTGTTTTGGTGGCCACTTTCAATTGTTATGAACAGGATTGGGGCTATCGCAGTAGATCGGGTGAAGAAAGAAAATTGGGTGGATACGACTGCTCAGCTTTTCGGTAAAGAAAACTTCTTCCTTGCCCTTGCTCCAGAAGGGACCCGGAGTTATGCAGAATATTGGCGGACAGGATTTTATCACATCGCGCTTGCCGCAAAAGTTCCGGTGCTTATGGCTACTATTGATTATAAAGTAAAATCCGCTGTAATTGGCCCTGCATATGATCTAACAGGCGATATGGAGAAAGACTTCGAAGTATTCAGAGACTATTTCAAGAATTCAAATCCCAAAGTCACGGTAAATTTCAACCCTGAGTTTTCACCCAGGCCGAGATCAAAAACCACTAGCAAATAAGTTTCTGGCGCCTCTTATACCACATTTCTGATATTTATTATAAGCCTGAGCAGCTCGTTCGGCAATAGCTTCTTTGGATTCTCCCTTCATCCATCCTTCAACTGTTGCGCTTAAAATGTAGGCTTCCGGTGCCATTAGCCCTGTTGTCCATACCAATGGCTCAATACTGAGATAGCTCATAATATCCGTGAAGTAGGACTTGGTAACACACCCCAAAAGGATGGCATCACGCTTCTCACAATTCGCAGGAAGCAGGGGAGTAGTGGGGTCGTAATAAAAATCCATTAATCCATTGTGCCCAACATACACAAGAAGATCTGCTCCTCCATTGATTGGGAGATATTTTTCATCCACCTTAACAGATTTAGGTTGATGACCTCCGCTGGCATGGATAAAATCAAGGGTTGTTTCCTTGATAAATGCGCCATCGTAAGCATCTGCAATTAGGTAAACATCATTTTCTACATGATGAAAAATACATCTTTCAAGAATGTAGTCCTCTAAACCCTCCTTAATTGTAGCCTTCAATGACCAGCCAGCCGTTTTTTTGAAGTGTGTTTTTACACCATATAGTGCTCCCCAATAGAGGTTATTGAATGGGTCCTGGCCATTTCCAATTTTTGCACCCACTTTGACTATTCCCTGATTTTCATTATCGCAAAGTGCTACAAAAACATGTATGGTCCGCTGACCGGATAAGATGGATGTAGCAGAAAAAAATAGAATAAGGGAAATAAATAAATTTTTCATGATCAATTGGTAAACGAAAAATCTTGGGGCATATTATCTTTACACCAGTTATTTGCCTCTCTTTTTTTATCAGTTTAAAAATACGTCAAATGGAAATTAGTAATGTGGCTATAGTCGGTGCTGGAACTATGGGCAACGGTATCGCGCATGTATTCGCAATGAAAGGTTTTAATGTTAGGTTGATTGATATCTCCGAACCCGCTCTTGAACGGGCATTGGTTACTATCGGCAAAAACCTTGACCGGATGGTGAAAAAAGAAAGGATTACCGAAGCAGATAAAGCAGGAACACTCGGAAGAATATCAACCCACTCAAGCCTCGAGACTGCTTTAAAAGATATGGACCTTGTCGTTGAAGCAGCAACAGAAAACCTTGATCTTAAACTTAAGATTTTCCGTGACCTTGATAATTTTGCTCCTGCCTCTTGTTTATTAGCCACCAATACGTCATCCATCTCAATTACAAAGATTGCTGCAGCAACCAAAAGGCCAGAAAGTGTAATTGGTATGCATTTCATGAACCCTGTACCAGTGATGAAATTAGTAGAGGTAATCAGGGGTTATGCCACTTCTGATGAAGTTACCTCGACTATTATGGCTCTGTCGCGGCAACTTGGTAAAGTACCTGTTGAGGTCAATGACTACCCAGGGTTTGTTGCTAACCGGATTTTGATGCCGATGATCAATGAAGCAATTTATTCCCTTTATGAGTCGGTGGCAGGAGTGGAAGAAATTGATACCGTAATGAAATTGGGCATGGCTCACCCAATGGGGCCGCTCCAACTTGCGGACTTTATAGGACTTGATGTTTGCTTGTCGATTCTGCAGGTTTTATACCATGGATTTGGAAATCAAAAATATGCTCCATGTCCATTATTGGTAAATATGGTTACTGCCGGGAAGCTTGGCAGGAAGTCAGGTGAAGGGTTTTATGTATATACTCCAGGCTCAAAAGACCTTATCGTTTCGTCTTCCTTTAGCAAGTAGATTTTTGGATTAAATTTTGGCTTATGGTTCGAAAAAGCCTCAGAAAGGCTCTTGAGCAGAATACCCGCTACAAGAGGATGAATTCCTATAAAAATCGATTTTTTGTTGGATTGATCCTGTTATGTTCTATACTGATTGCTGGAGTTGTCGGTTATATGATCATCGAGCAATATTCTTTCCAGGAGGCTTTTTACATGACGATCATTACTATGTCTACTGTCGGGTTTGGAGAGGTAAAACCTTTGACAGGGCAGGGAAGACTATTTACTTCATTCCTGATTATCTTTAATTTGGCTATTTTTGCTTATGCCTTGTCGCTCATCTCTTCTTTTCTGATGGAAGCTGGATTTAAAAAACTTTTTAAAGATTATCTGGTGCTGTCAAAAATCGATAAACTAAAAGATCATGTTATTGTGTGTGGCTTCGGTCGTCATGGCGAAGAGGTCGTCAATGAACTCATCCAAAATAAAATGGATTTTGTCATTATTGAGAATGATGAAAAACAATTAGAACAGATTCAGGATGATAAGGGGTTTCTTTACATTGAAGGAGATGCTACCAATGACGATCTGCTAAAAGAAGCTGGAATTGAAAAAGCGGGCGCCTTGGTAGTCACGCTAAGCGATGAAACAGAGAACCTTTATGTTGTTATCTCAGCGCGCCAACTGAACGCCAATGTTAAGATTATCACCAGAGCCAGTAGTATCAAGTCTGAGAAAAAATTGATCCACGCTGGGGCAAATCATGTGGTATTACCTGAAAGGATTAGTGGGTTTTATATGGCCAGGCTGGTAAACAGTCCTGAAAAAGTTGAATTCTTTAACATCCTGTCCAACATCAATGAAGATGGAATTGAATTCGAAGAGATAAATGTTTCTGACTTTAGAGGAGAATTTGTAAATAAGTCGATAATTGATCTTGACCTGAGAAAAAAAACAGGTATTAATATAATTGGCTTGAAAACCCTTGGCGGAATTTATCAGGTCAATCCGGCCCCGAATATGCTTTTGACGAAGGAAATGACACTTGTTGTATTAGGCACTTATGCGCAGCTCGATAAATTCAAGGGATTGATCTTGAAGCAACATTAATTACCGCCTCGTATAGTAGTAATGGTCTCCTGTCTGAAGATCAAGAACCAGAAGTTGCTGCTGATTTATCCTGACAATTCGCCTTGTAATTATTGGACATCCGGCATAATAAGCGTCTCTGATAATTAGGTTAACACCTTCTGCTCCTTGCTTCAGGTCCCATGAAGCGTTGGAATTTGCATCATCAAATTGTAGTTGCCCGTTAGCTTCCTCCCAATTGATAGAATATTTTGTCCGCCCTCTTTGGTCGACCCTGAAAGTATGGATGGAAGAAGTATCTATAGCCAGCATAACGCCCTTGGAGGTTTGAAGGTATCGGCGATCATAAAAGATATTACCATCAATGATTTTATATTGCTGCCTCCATTGGCCTTTGATATCGTTCAGAACTTCTGAAACGGTATATTTTCCTCCGGCCGATGCCTGAGCTTCTGCCTCCTTATTGATTGTGAAAACGATGCTCAGGCAGAATAGTAAGGTTAGGAGTTTATGCATTTCCAGTTGATTTTGTTTGTGATTCCGGTTTTCAAGTAGAATACGGAACAGTACATAGAAATATTGTGCCAAAAAATAATTTGTATCTCAAAGCAAGCCCTGCATAGGAAGCTTCTGAAAGACACAAATACGCATGATATAGGAGGAACTGATTTTGATATGGCCTCAAAGATAGTGGAATTTTCAGATTACGAAACAGGTATGGTCAGAGAAATAGATTATTTGAGCTTGGCTATCTTGATTCTCAAGTTTTCTAATTCTGCTGCCTTCTCATCAATTTCTTTCTGTAAATAATATTTCTCAGAACCTTCGGCCATTGTTGGAATTTTCTTTCTCCATTGCATCAGCATTTTAACAAGATCAAGCTCATGTTGAAGTAAGCTCTCAAGCTCCATTTCCTTAGCATCAGGGGAGGGGTTATTAATATCAATGGACGTTTCACTTGTTAATTGTTCAGATACTGGATTTTTTTGTTTAAAGGCTTTAATCTTATCAGCAAGAGATTTAATAACGGTGGTGATGTAGGTATAAGCAACATCAGGGTGGGGGTGTAAGGCAATGGGATGACCGTTTTTTGGTGCGGCCATTAGTTTGCCGAATGACATAGATTGCCAGTTACATTGTCTAAGTATTACAGGAATAACCCGGGCAGGATCTGAAGAATCTTCATGCCTTTTCATTGCCGGATCAATTTCTTCGTCCCAGATGGTATCATTAGCCAGATAGTCAGCACTTACCAGGAGTAAAATAATATCAGCCTCTGATAGTTCTTTGCTAACTACATCTTTGGCTATAGCACCTATCTCGATCTCGTCTCTGTCAAACCAGTCAGTTATCATATTCTGCCTTTTGAGAATCTTCAGGTTTTTGGTCAGATCGATCTTCAGATCGCTATCCTCCTGGGAGAATGAAACAAAGATATTTACAGTATTCGGATCAGAAGACATTTGTCGGTTTGGTGTTTTGTATGAGGCTTCAATTGACAGGTTGCAATTTAATTAAAAGTTTTGGTTCTTGTCCTGCCAGTGAGAAACTCTAGAAGTCAGTTTGCTTAATCTGAAATCTCCTTTGCTTTACGTGCTTTTTTCTGCTCATTATTGGATTCATAAATCACGTAATTTTCATATTTGGCCTTGTTGGTTTCTGCCCAAATATCCTTTCCGATATTGCAAATTGACACCATCTCTTCATACATCTTATTGCCAAGGTCAACTCTGTTTTCGACCGAAATATCCCGGTCAGCAACTTTGTCCTGCTGGATATTTAGTGCATTTTCAAATGCTTTGCAAGCTTCTAGTAAACGAATTACATGATCATCTTTTAGGCCGGTTTCAACAAGGAAATCCATTTGTTGTCTCGAAACTCTGGCTACCCTCCGTCCACAAAATAGGAGCTGTGCATCTGTCATATCACCCATTTTGGCAGTACCAAAGCGTCGGTACCGACCTGATCGGTTACTATACTTGGTGGCTACTCTTGTCATGATAGTACGGATAGCTGATTTGACTTTCTCAGCTGTAACGTTTTTCTTCTCAGTGGTTAGCATTTGACTACCCACCAATTCGTCGTCAGAGGGAAGTTTGGAGAACCGTTCGCAAAGTCTGGCGAAAGCTTTCAGTTTGTCAGCGTTATACCCATAAGTCTTAAAAGCCCCAATGTCTCTTTTGGCATAATTCAACCGCTCCATGCACTGCAGGTACAAGTCGGCATCAGGAATATTATAAGCCCGGTGAACTGCTTGTTTTTTCATGATTTGTTATTGGTTTTTGCCTATTCCAAATGTACTGAAAAAACAAGTTGGAAACAAATTTATTCGTAACAAAAACAATATTTTTC
>JBCCHF010000053.1:0-34272 GCA_039028895.1 Bacteroidota bacterium
CAACCGTAGTCGCCACAATGTATTTTCGTAGAGTCCTATTTAATTTAAATCCTTTCAAAACCTATCCGAAAATAGGTCAGGAAAAACCTTAACTAGCTTATTTTTTAGCTACTTACTTCCATTCTGTCAATGAACTTCTTTTTGCTCCGAAGAGCACCCTTCCTTAAAAGGGCGAGTGCAAAGGTAAGGGATTCCCCCATTAAACCAAAGCTCTGTTAGTATTTTTTTACTTTTTTTTCTGACTTTTTAAATATTCAAACCAGCTAGTGGCCATCATCAGCATCAGGAATGAATAAATGGTGTCATCTAAAGGGATGGAAACCAGCCTTATAGAAAGATTTTCCAAATCATTATAGCATACCAATGGCGTACTGGAAAAACCTCCTGTTAAAATGCCATTTACCATAAAAAAAGGGATCAGACTGATTAAATATGCTACATAGAATTCTCCTCGGTAATTTGATTTCAAAATCAGGAGATGAAACAGCATAAAAAAACCAGCCAGTAAACATGTAGTTGACGTGTACATTTTACCAAAATTCACCACCCCCAAAATCAGGAAAACAATAGTCAGAAACCAGGAAATTTTCAACTCTAGGTTTGGAGACATGAATCTACTTGGGAAATAGCACCGCAGGCATTCATAAATAAATATGCAAGCATAGGGCACCGTGACGAAAAACAGCCATTCTCCTAAGGGTAGATTAAGTAGTTTGAGAGATTCAACGAAATAATCGTTATTAAAGCCCCATACTGCCATTCCTGTAAAGAAGATATCCCAGGGGATAAACACCAACATGGTTAACAAGATGGCTGGAAATACATATCTCCATTTCCTGTAAAAGGCTACTTTCTTATCAAAAGACAATAAAAAAGGAAACAGGAGTGTGAAACCGTTGACCAATAAGTAAAGCCATTCTGTTTCGAATATTTCGACTTTCTTGAAATTAGTAACGTCAAGGGTGAGATCTGAGAAAGCGTGAGGAACTTCAATATACCACATCCAGGCAATCGCAGCTAAAGGAAGTGATAAAACCAGCCACGTAGAATATGGTACTAATCGGGTGTTTTTAGGCATATCTGACAATCAGATCAGGTTCAACTGATGTTTTACAGCCGAGCTTGCTAACAGATATAGTTTTTTGCCATCATTCACTCTGATTCGCTTTTCAGCGACTAATTCAGCAGGACAATTTTTGATCTTTTTGAAAAGATTGAGATAATAAATATAGGCAAGGTAAACCCCAAATTTCGTCCCGTCAGGCAATTGTGTAATCCCAATATATGCTTTGTCAAAATCAGCCTTTATATCAGCTTCGATCGTGGTTTTTGTAGAATCGTCAAACTTGCAAAAATCTACGCCAGGGAAATATACTCTGCCACGCTCATCGTAGTCACTTTTCATATCCCTCAGGAAATTGACCTTTTGAAAAGCAGAACCTAAAGCTAATGCATAATCTTTCAACCTATCATACATAGCCTGATCGCCTTTACAAAAGACTTTCAGACACATCAAACCGACAACTTCCGCTGAACCAAATATATATTGCTTGTACAACGCGGGGTCATAATCTCTGTATTGCAAATCCATTTCCATACTATCAAGAAAAGGATCAATAAGGTCACGTCCAATTCCATAATCATGAACAACTTCCTGGAAAGCCTGTAATACCGGGTTCAAACTTATGCCTTCTTCGATGGCAGTGTAAGTATCTTCCCTGAATCGGTCAAGTAGCTCCTTTTTAGGATGATTATGAAAGGTATCGACAATCTCATCAGCAAACCGCACAAAACCGTAAATACTGTATATCGGTCCTCTGTACTCTTTAGCGAACAACCGTATACCCATTGAAAAACTGGTACTATAGCGTTTTGTGATCAGTGCACTACATTCACGACATGTATCTTTATATAACTCCATCATAGGATCAATAATTTAGGGTTTTGAGGATTTCATTAGCCACAACTTCTCCAGAAATAAGGGAAGGCGGAACCCCCGGTCCGGGTGTAGTAAGTTGTCCTGTATAGTATAAGTTTTTTACTTTTTTGCTTTTTAAACTAGGTTTTAAAACCGCCGTTTGACGCAATGTGTTCGCTAATCCGTAAGCATTACCTTTGAATGCATGGTAATCTTTTACAAAATCACGGTGAGCGTAACTTCTTTTATAGATAATTGAGTCTCTGATGGACTGACCGGTAAGTTTCTCAAGCCGATCCATCACTAACTGAAAATATTTTTCCCTGATGCTTTCATCATCTTCCAGACCAGGAGCAACAGGGACTAAAACGAATACATTCTCTTTTCCTTCCGGAGCTACTGTCGGATCTGTCACTGAAGGGCTGCATACATAAAACAATGGCTTTTCCGGCCAGCGTGGATCTTCATAAATCTCGTGTGCATGTTGCTTGAAGTCCTCGTCGAAGAACAAATTATGGTGCTTTAGCCCTTTCAACTTCTTGTCAACCCCAAGGTAGAACAGCAGAGATGAAGGTGCCATTGTGCGGGTGTCCCAATATTTTTCATTGTAGGTCCTTACGCGTTTATCCAGTAAATGCTGTTCAACATGATGATAATCTGCACCCCCTACTATAATATCTGCAACGAACTCTCCCTTATCTGTAATGACCTTTCTAGCGGATCCGTTAGGCACATAAATTTGCTTGACCTCGTGGTTGAGTTTAATATCTACGCCCAGTTCTTCTGCCAGACTAACCATGCCTTCAACAATTTTGAACATCCCACCTTCCGGATACCAGGTTCCTAAAACGAGGTCAGCATAGTTCATAAGACTATACATAGCAGGCGTTTTTTCAGGAGTAGCGCCAAGGAAAAGCACGGGAAATTCGAGAAGCTTGATCAGTTTCTCATTTTTAAAAAGACGTCGAACATGGGTTGACATTGAAGACAACATCTGCAAACGGAAGATAGAACGCAAAACCCGGAAATCAGCAAATTCCATGACAGACCTGCCGGGTTTGTAGACAAATTCATTGATGCCTACTTCATATTTATACTTGGCTTCCGAAAGAAAATGTTCAAGATTTGTACTACTTCCAGGTTCGAGAGATTCAAAGACCTGTTTTAGTTCATCAAGAGAAGCTGGTACTTCCAGGAAATCACTATCTCCGAAACAAACCTGGTAGCCTGGGTCAAGCCGGCGAAGCTGATAATAGTCGGAGACTTTTTTCCCGAAACTGGCAAAGTATTTCTCAAAGATATCTGGCATCCAGTACCAACTCGGTCCCATATCGAAAGTGAATCCTTCCGCTTCGAACTTCCTGGCTCTACCTCCCGGAACAGTGTTTTTTTCAAGAATTGTGACTTTACAGCCTGCTTTGGCTAGAAAGCTGGCGGCAGATAAGCCAGCAAAACCAGAACCGATTACAATTACGCTTTTGGACATTTAGTTTTTGGATGTTTGTCGAAAAATCAATTAATCTTTCAATACAAGGAATGAAACAGCCCAAAAGTTACTTTGTTTAAGATTTTTCTCGAAAAGTTAAACAAATCATTGAGACCCTGACCAGGCGGTGAACCCACCTTTAAGATCATAAATCTCACTAAAACCAGCTTTTTCAAGCATTTGAGCCGTATTGCCACTTCTCCCACCAGAACGACAATAGACTAAAACAGGTTTGTCTTTATCAAGATTTTCAATAAGGTCAGTTTCAAAATTATCGCTATAAAAATCTAGGTGAGTAGCACCCATAATATAGCCATCAGTCATTTCTTCTTGTGTTCTGACATCTACAAGTTGCATACCTGGTTTGGTCATAGCTTCTTTAAATTCGGCTGGCCCGAGCTTTAGAGAGATGGTTTCTGGGGATGCTCCGCTTTTATTACCCTGTTCAGCGGGTTCTTTATCGCTATTATTGCAGGAAAACATAAAAAGCGCAAGTATCAATAGAAAAGCAGGATTTTTCATTTTTACCAGTTTAGAATGATAGATTCCACACTGTTAAAGTTAAAAAATCCTGCTTAGAAAAATGTTTATCGAATCAAGTTGTATTCAATTACAACTGACTTTTTATGCGTGCTCGACTAGTAGTTGTTTTAATTGTGCGGCAGAATGAACACCAGATTGTCTGTATTTCATTTCCCCATTTTTGAAGATCATCATTGTTGGTACACCCCTGATCTGGAATTTTTCAGCCAAAGCCGGGTTTTGGTCTACATCAATTTTTACGATAGTCGTATCTTCTCCCATATCGTTTTTTAACTCCTGTAGAATTGGAACCATCATTTTGCATGGTCCACACCATTCTGCTGAAAAGTCGATCAATACCGGCTTATCAGAGTTGATTATTTCTGAAAAATTTGCTTTTCCCATTATTCTCAAATTTTAAATTATTGTTTAAAGTCATGCCTTTAACAACAAAACATGATCATATGTTCATGCATTAAAAATTATGCCAAAAAAACCCCGATTTTACACCGGGGCTTTCTCTATATCATCATAGTAATTACTATTCTTCTTCTTCCTTAGCGGCTTCAGCTTTTTCGTTAGCTTGTAGCTGCTCTTGTAATTGCGATAGGACACCAAGATCACCAAGTGTTTCACGCTCAATTTTCTTGTTTGATTTCGCAATATTTTTTCGCGTTGTTGCTTTCTGCTTTTGCTTTTCAGCTTTTTCGCCTTCGATCAGGTCACGTTTCTGGTCATCTAACCAGCGCATGTGAGAAACAAGAATACGCTTATCGTCGCGGTTAAACTCAAGCACCTTAACCCAAAGGGTTTCGTCTACCTCAGCAAGTGTACCATCTTCTTTTTTAACGTGCTTGATTGGTGAGAATGCCTCAAGTCCATATGGCAAGAGAACAATTGCTCCGCGATCATCACGGCGAAGTACAGTAGCTTCGTGATAAGAACCAACTGGGAATACAGTTTCGAAGGTATCCCATGGATTTTCTTCAAGCTGCTTGTGACCGAGTGATAATTTACGGCTATCCTTGTCGATTTCCTCGATTGTGATATCAATATCCTCTCCTACTTTAGTGTATTCTGAAGGATGTGAGAAACGCTTGGTCCATGACAGATCAGAAATATGAACCATTCCGCCAATACCTTCTTCAAGCTCTACGAAAACACCATATGGCGTAAGGTTTTTCACCTGACCAGTATGACGGCTTCCTTTAGGATACTTGTCTTCGATATCGCTCCAAGGATCTTTAGTCAATTGCTTAAGACTTAGAGACATCTTGCGGTCTTCACGATCGATGGTAACTATCTTGGCTTCGTGGGTATCACCAAGGGTGAAATATTCACGAGCATTGATCGGCTGGTTACTCCATGACACCTCTGAAACGTGGATTAGACCTTCAACACCTGGCTGGATCTCAAGGAATGCACCGTAATCTTCAATATTAACGATCTTACCTTTAACAACTGAACCCTCAGCAACTTCTTCAGCAAGAACTTCCCAAGGATGTTTCTGGAGTTGCTTCAGACCAAGTGAAATACGTTTCTTGGCATCATCAAAATCAAGTACAACAACGTTGATCTTCTGGTTAAGCTCCAATATTTCACTTGGGTGGTTGATACGACCCCATGAAATATCAGTGATGTACAATAGTCCGTCAACACCTCCAAGATCGAGGAATGCACCGAAGTCTGTGAGGTTTTTAACCACACCTTCGAGTACCTGTCCTTTTTCAAGGCTGGCGATAATGGCCTGGCGCTGATCTTCAAGATCTGACTCAATAAGGGCTTTATGACTTACTACTGCGTTTTTGATCGCTTCGTTGATCTTCACAACTTTGAAGTCCATTGTTTTTCCAACATATGAATCATAATCGATGATCGGCTTGATATCGATCTGTGATCCTGGAAGGAAAGTTTCCAGACCTCCGGCGTCTACGATAAGACCACCTTTAGTTTTACTGATAACTGTACCAGAAACGATAGTTCCTTCATTGAAAGAGGTAACAAGTGCTTCCCATGCTCTGAGCAATTTGGCTTTTCTGCGGGAAAGTACGAGCTGACCTTTCTTGTCTTCCTGATCTTCTACATAAACTTCAACTGTGTCACCTACCTGGAGATCCGGCATATCGCGGAATTCAGATAATGACAACAAACCATCTGATTTGTAATTGATGTCAAGTAGAACATCAGAATCACTCATCGCCGATACCTTTCCGGTAACGATTTCATTTTGGATAACAGTATTTAGCGTACCCTCATACTGTTTCAGGTAATCCGCGATTTCTTCGTCTGTGTAGTTAAGGGTATTCTTCGCACCTTTGTCCCAGTCGAAATCATCATGAGCTGAAGTTACAGGCTCTTCATCCAATTCCAACACAACTTCTCCCTCTTCTTCTAAAGATTCTTCAGTTGATTCCTTAACTGGTTCTTCGGCTGGTGTTGCCTCTTCGGCAGGGGCTTTTTCTTCGGCTACAGGCTCCTCGGCTGGAGCTTCTTCTGTGGTTTCTTCTTTAGCTACAGGTTCTTCCTGTGGCTCTTCTTCAGCAACTGGTTCTTCTGTTGCCGGTTCTTCAACTTCTTGTGTTTCTGCTTCGGGAGTCTCCTCAGTTGGAGTCTCTACCGCGTCTGAATTTTCGACCTCCTGAGTTTCCTCTACTGGCTGGTCTTCATTCAGGTCCAAATCTTTTTCATCCATGGACTATTGGCGTTTTAAAGGTTAAAAAATAAAATTAGCGCACAAAGATACGATTTATTTTACGATTATCTCAACCCAATTTCATTTTGCAAAAATGGGGAACATGCCAAAGAATTAAACAGATATTTATTTACTTTACGGAAACTTGAATTTTTATTCCAAAAACCTGGCAACCAATGAGTGATCATATCTGGTTAAAAAACTATCCTGCCGGCGTACCGGCCAACATTAATCCTGACTCATACCCTCATCTTGTAGCGATGCTTAATGAGGCGATGAAAAAGTTCAAAAAGAAGCCTGCATTCGAGTGTATGGGCACTCAACTTACGTATGGCCAGGTCGATAAAATGTCAAGAGATTTTGGCGCCTACCTCCTCTCCAGAGGTTTGGTACCAGGCGATAAAATTGCCTTAATGATGCCGAATCTTCTGCAATACCCGATTGCTATTTTTGGTGCACTGCGGGCAGGCCTTATTGTGGTCAACACCAATCCTTTATATACACCCAGAGAGATGAAGCATCAATTCGTCGATTCAGGGGCCAAAGCCATCCTGATTGCTGATAACTTTGCAGCCAATCTGGAAAAGGTTATTGAGGATACAGACATCAAGGTTGTTTTGACAACCTCCATTGGTGCTATGCATAGTTTTGTAAAGCGTAAAATTGTGGATATGATGGTAAAACACGTGAAACGGATGGTACCCAAGTACGATCTCAAAGACGTGGTTACTTTCCGTGAAGCCCTTATGCTGGGTAAGAAGTTTTCCTTGCCGGAACACCATGGAAAACCCGATGATGTGATATTGCTGCAATATACTGGTGGTACAACAGGTGTTGCTAAAGGTGCTATGCTGACCAATCGCAACCTAGTTGCCAATATGGAACAGATCAGGGCATCGATCGGCAATCATCTTGAGGATGGTAAAGAAGTCGCACTCTCTCCCCTTCCGCTTTACCACATTTTTGCTTTTTCAGTAAACTGCCTTGCACTTGGAGGTATTGGAGCCTTGAATGTACTGGTTACCAATCCTCGTGATCTCCCTTCCTTGATAAAAGATTGGAAAAGGCATCCGACCAGCATTTTCACTGGTGTGAATACGCTATATAATGCCTTGCTCAATCATCCTGATTTCAACAGTATCGATTTTTCTACTTTGAAAATCTCAGTTGGTGGTGGTATGGCAGTTCAAAAAGCCGTTTCCAAAAAATGGGAAGAAGCGACCGGATGCTACTTGGCAGAAGGTTATGGATTAAGTGAGACATCACCGGTATTGACGATCAATCCGATCGATGGCACCGGGCAGACTGGCACCATAGGATTTCCTGCTCCCTCTACTCAACTCAGGATCGTTGACGAACAAGGCAATGTACTCGGTCCAAACCAGGCTGGAGAAATACAGGCCAAGGGCCCGCAGGTTATGAAAGGCTATTACAACAAACCAGAGGAAACAGCCAAAGTTATGACTGCTGATGGCTGGTTTGCGACTGGCGATATTGGTCTAATGAAAGAAGATGGCTTCTTCCAGATCGTCGATCGTAAAAAGGATATGATTCTAGTTTCCGGATTCAATGTTTATCCAAACGAGATTGAAGACGTTGTGGTCACCCATGAAAAAGTCCTTGAAGTTGCCGCAGTCGGTAAAAACGATGAAAAATCAGGAGAAGTAGTCATGCTATTTGTAGTCAAAAAAGATAAGTCGCTCTCCAAAGATGAACTAAAATCGTTTTGCCGTGAAAACCTCACAGGCTATAAAAACCCCAAGTATATTGAGTTCGTTGATGATCTTCCCAAAACCAATGTGGGAAAAATCCTCAGGCGTGAACTACGTGACATGGCCAATAAAGCTTAACGATTTTATCAGGCTTTACACCAAAAATAAATCTTGTTGCATCTAATAGACTGAATTCTTTCACGAGTTTTTCACAGTGGATGTAATGGTGCGCACCTCATCCCTTTTTTAAGCTGGAAAGGTTACCCCCTTCCCAATACTCACCTATTTTTTCATTTCAAAATAATTTAAGATGAGGAATGCGATTACTCTAATCCTATTGGGATTGTTATGTCCCTTACTTTCATTTGGGACTACTATTCAGGGAAAAGTCACAGATAAAAATTCCGGCGAATCTCTCCCATTTGCCAATGTACATCTGCTTAAAGATGGTGCTTCAGTGCTCGGCACCACGACCGACTTTGATGGCAATTATGTGCTTACCGGATTTGACGCCGGTACTTATACTCTAAAAGTTGTATACGTCGGATACACTGACCAGGAAATTTCAGGAGTAACCGTAATTGATGGACAAATTGTTTCTGTAAACATTGAATTATCTCCCGGTGAAACACTTACTGAAATTACGGTTGTAGAATATCGAGAGCCCCTGATATCCCTTGATATGACGACTTCAGGATCAACAATTACAAGATCAGACATAAGTGCTTTACCCGGAGTAAGCAGAACAAGCCCGTCAAGATCAAGAGGCAGCAAGGCAGGGAAAAACAAAATGGCGAAACGCTCAATTTCATCAGTCACCTCCACCGCAGCCGGAGTTCGAGAAGCAAATAACAAGTCAACTGTGATAATTGATGGCATCCCGGCATCTTATGGAGATGTTTCCGGAGGAATCGTTGACATTGCTGAAAAAGAAAAGAAAAGAAAGAAAAAGCTTTCAAAAGAGAAACCACCGCAAAATTGGAATACAGAAGATTACGCTCCTATCACAGAAAATCAATTTAAGGAAGTTACGAAAGAACCGCTTTCAACTTTTTCAATTGATGTTGACCGAGCAGCTTATAGTAACATCAGACGAATGATCAATAATAACAACAAGCCTGTTGCCAATGCCGTCAGGATTGAAGAAATGATCAATTATTTTGACTACAACTATCCACAACCTCAAGGCGACCATCCATTTGAAATAATAACCGAAGTATCTGATTGCCCCTGGAACAAAGATCACCAGTTGGTGCACATTGGTTTACAAGGCGAAAAACTGGAAATGGAAGATGCTGCACCTAACAATCTGGTATTCCTGATAGATGTTTCAGGCTCAATGGCACCGGCCAATAAACTGCCTTTACTGAAATCAGCTTTCAAATTACTCATCAACAATTTGCGTCCGGAAGACAAAGTGGCAATCGTTGTATACGCAGGTGCTGCAGGATTAGTACTTCCACCAACTTCCGGAGGAGATAAAGATAAAATTTTAAATGCCCTGGACGGTTTACAGTCCGGAGGATCAACAGCCGGAGGAGCAGGTATTAAATTAGCCTATAAAACCGCAAGAGAAAACTTTATAAAAAGAGGTAACAACCGCGTTATACTTGCCACGGATGGTGATTTCAATGTTGGTGTATCAAGTGATGCCGATCTTCTGGAACTCATCGAGCAAGAACGCGAATCAGATGTATTTCTGACAGTTCTTGGCTTTGGAATGTATAATTTCAAGGACAACAAAATGGAATTACTGGCTGATAAAGGCAATGGCAATTATGCTTACATTGACAACATCCGGGAAGCCAAAAAGATGCTGGTAACAGAGGTCGGAGGCACCCTTTACACTATTGCCAAAGATGTAAAGCTCCAGATTGAGTTTAACCCGGCATATGTTTCAGCATTCCGCCTCATCGGGTATGAAAATCGAGTCCTCGAGCATGAAGATTTCAATGACGACAAAAAAGATGCTGGTGAATTAGGCGCAGGCCATACCGTCACTGCGCTTTACGAAATAATCCCGAGAGGAAAAAGGACCAAAGGCAGTGTCAAACCAATCGACGATCTGAAGTATCAGTCCCTTGAAGAAACCGAGAAAGCAGCTGCCACCAAGGAAATGATGAACGTTAAATTCAGGTACAAGCAGCCAACTGGCACAAAGAGCAAGTTAATTACTCATCCGGTAGGCTTGGCGTATAAAGAAATCGCTGAAACGTCTGACAATTTCAGGTTTTCAGCGGCTGTAGCAGGATTTGGTTTATTACTCCGCGATTCTGAATTCAAGGGTAACCTTACTTATGAGAAAGTGATTGACCTGGCTCAAGGTGCAATGGGGAATGACGAATATGGATACAGGGCTGAATTCGTGAGCCTTGTGGAAGCAAGCGGCCTGTTGTTTATGGCTGAAAGATAATGTAGAACCGCAGGGTTATCTTCAAAAGACTCAGGCTTTTGTTTTAGCAAGGTCTTTCGTAGATGATCCTGCGTATCCATAAATTCTATTTCAAATATCTTTCCAGCCAGCGCTCCATTTCCCAAAATACGTGTAGAATGGACTCCCGTGCCTGGTAGCCGTGGCTTTCGTGAGGTAACATCACAAGACGAACCTCCGCACCGTGTCCTTTTAAGGCATTATAAAACCGTTCTGACTGAAGTGGATAGGTCCCTGAATTATTATCTGCTTCGCCATGAATCAATAGTAATGGTGTTTTTATCTTGTCAGCAAAGCTAAATGGCGACATCTCCATGTATGTTTCTTTAGCTTCCCAATAGGTACGTTCTTCTGATTGAAATCCAAATGGGGTAAGTGTCCTGTTATAAGCACCACTCCTCGCTATTCCTGCTGCGAAAAGATCGGTATGCGCCAAAAGATTAGCCGCCATGAATGCCCCGTAAGAATGTCCTCCTATAGCCATTTTATCACGATGCCCCACGCCCATATCTACCAGTTTTTCAATGGCTGCACTGGCATTGGCTGCAATCTGTTGAACAAATCTTTCATTGGGCTCTTCGTCTCCTTCTCCGATCACTGGCATACTGAAACTATGAAGTACCCCATATCCTCTTGTCAACAACATCAGGGGACTCAATGACAAAAGGCGTGTGAACTGATACGGTGAATCAGTCATCTGACCAGCAGCATCTGAACTTTTAAACTCCCTTGGATATGCCCAGAGCAGTATAGGAATTGGACCGCTTTTTACTGGATTGTATCCGACAGGCAAGTATAATTTTCCCTGGAGATCTACCCCATCTTCGCGTTTATATTGGATGATCTCCCTGTTGATATCTTTCAGATGTTCATAAGGATGTCGAAAATCTGTAATTGGCTCCAATAAATTCTTTTCCAAATCACGGATAAAATAATTGGGGGGTTCTGTTTTTGATTCGCGTCTCGTAACGACCTTTAATGGTTCAATACCAAGAATATCGATAGGTGTTTCAAAATAAGGTGCTTCGGATCGCCAAAGCGGAATGGTTTCACCAGTCTGCAGATTAAATTTATGGACAAAAGGTCTTTTCCCTTCCGGGGAATCGCCATCGCCAATTAGAAAAAGGTTTATCTTATCCGGAGTAGTTAATAAAGCATACCGACCCAGTTCATTACGGATGGTTTGAAAGCGACCGGGGTCATTATACCGATCTTCCCAACTTCTTTTAAAGACCGTTTTTATGCCCCTTTCGGGGAAATCCGGACTAAAAGTAGAAGTGACAATGAGTCGGTTTTTCCATTGCCATTCTTCTACCAGAGCTAACTCTTTGTCCCCCCAGGTAAGGCCACCAAACCGAAGCTTTGTAGCAATACTTTTTTCAGGTTGTTTATGGAAAGGGGCTTGCCAAAAGAAAATCTGGTCACGCCATTCAACTTCCTTTTTGGGGTCGCCTTCATCAAGTGCTTCTGCCCAGTATAAAGTGGCAACATGGTCTGCACGCCAATAAAAAGAACGCGGTCCTTTCCGGACAGCACCAAAACCTTTAGGAATATCATCAGCAACAGGAATGTCTGCAATTTTTTGCACCTCGTTGCCGTTTCTGTCCCAAATGACTACACTGGCTGGAAATTGATGATAAGGCACTATATAGGAAAATGGCTTTTGAATAGTAAATACCAGGAAATATTGGCCATCCGGAGAAGGACTACAAACCCTGAACATGGCTTTATCGCCTATGGCTTTCTTTTTCCCGTCAAGGGAGACTTCATGATATTGACTAGTTGCATAAAATTCAAAAAGCAATTCGTCATAGGCATTTTTTAGTAGGTCCTGATAGGTTCTGACAGCTGAGGTTTTACCATCATTCTCCTGGATCTGAGGTCCGGTTGGTACTTTGGGCTTTTCGGGGAATGTGGCAGTATCTACCCTGGTTTTCAACAGAATGGATTGACTCTCGGGCAACCACTGACAAGGTTTTCCGCCCAGGGCAGCATTAACCACAGGACCGGTCAATCTTTGTGCTTTCTTTAATCTTACATCAGCAAACCAAAGCTCCAATCCTTCATTGGTCGTAAGTGTAAACGCCAATTTAGAACTATCAGGCGACCAGGAGACATGTCTGATTTTTGAGGACTGTGGTAACCCCTCAATTAAAGCTTCCTTATTGCCATTTTTGACAATGATCTTTGTAAAATAACCAGATCGGCTTGGCGAACAAGTCGTTGGATCAATACGCAAACCAGCAAGCCTAAGTTCTTCACTGGCGATATCTTCTATGGCTGGCAATCCTTTTCTTTCAAGAAGTAACAGAGTTTTACGATCTGGGCTCATGCTTACGGCAGGTACTGGAGGAACATCTACAAGATCGACAATGCTTTTTGCAGGGGTTTGATATCCCTTGTCAGATGATAACATGAGTGGTGAATTTGTCTGGATAATTTGGAAATGGCTATTGGCGAAATTAGTTTTTTTTACAAAAAATGCCTCGATTCAGCGTTGAATTTGTAAACTAGCATTGGAAACCCAGATGAATCTTGGAGGAAAGAGATCTCATAGCCAAACTGAAAACTGGTGACCAGGAGGCATTTAAATTGCTGGTTACCCAATACCAGAACATTGTCCTGAATACCTGCTTGGGCTTTGTGCCCAACCTTCACGATGCCGAAGACCTGGTGCAGGAAGTATTCATTGAGGTGTTTCGTTCTATCAACAAATTCAAGGCTGGCTCAAAACTCTCCACATGGGTATACAGAATCGCTGTTAACAAATCATTAGAATTGATCAGAAGCCGTAAAAGGGCCAAGCGTAATCCGTTTTTCAAGTCACTGATCGGACTCGAAGACTACCAGGATACAATTGGCTCAGAAACATTTTACCACCCTGGTTTTGAACTGGAAAACCAGGAAAGGGCTAAAGTCCTGTACAACGCAATCGACAGTCTCGCAGAAAACCAACGAACCGCCTTTACATTGCACAAAATGGAAGGCTTAAGCTACCAGGAAATTTCAGGAATAATGGAAGTTAGTTTATCTTCAGTTGAATCTCTTATCTTCCGGGCAAGAAGGAATCTGAAGAAAAAATTGGAAAATTTTTACAAAAATGATCGTTGACCGCAAGTTTATCATAAAATTGTCATCAAACAGGGGCAGACTAACATAAATAGCATGAATAAAAACGGACTCAACCAAAAAAAAGAAGCGGAAAAAACTCTTGGGATTCTGGATAATCTCAAAAGAGTTGAATCCGACCCTTTGCTTTTCGAAAAAATCCAGGGTCGATTAGACACTGGAACTTCTGACAAGCAGGCCACTATTGTGCCCATGACCTTGCTGAAATACGCAGCTGCTATCTTATTATTCGTTATGAATGCTTACCTGGTACTTCCCCAGTTTTCAGACAATAGCACAGCGGCTCAAGACGATTACATTCAGGAACTGGCAAATGACTATGCATTGACATACGATACGGATGCTGGTTATGAATTCAATTAGGGGCAGTTATGGGTATTTTCGACAAGAAATTTAGTTTTTGGCTGGTAGCGTTTCTTTTGATCCTGAACCTCGGATCATTAGGCGCATTATGGTTTGGTAAAACAGATTCAAGGCCACCAGGTCCACCACCAATGCATCCTAAGCATGACAAGGTTACAGAATTCCTTTCTAAAGAATTGGGGTTGGACGAAGAACAAAAAGCAGAACTTAGTGAGCTGAGAAGAGAATTCAGGAGTTCAACCAGGCTGGTTATTGAAAATCAGAACAGGAACAAACGACTCATGTTTGAAGCTCTTACTCAAGTGGATGCAGATACTGCCACTGCTGAAATATATGCAAACGACATTGGGATTCAGCAAACAAAACTTGAGAAGGCAATGCTCAATCATTACCTCGCCATCAGGGGTATCTGTTCTTCCAAAGAACAGGAAGAAAAACTGGGGAAAGTATTTCACAGGGCTATTCGGCCCGGACCGGGTCCTCGCCATGGTCCTGGTGGCAAAAGGCCACCTCCGTCAAGAAAGCAATAAGTTACTCGAGATTTTTACTTACTAGCACCGCATCGTGAAGGATGAACATCAATTTATTCAAATCTGTTGGATTGAGTTCTAACCGCCCTTTTATTCGAATTGGCTTTGAGGTATAAGTTAGCCTTGAATCCTTTGAGTAAACTTCCATAACCGTTTCCCGACCAGCACCTCCACAGAAAAAGCACATATTATAAGGGTAGGCAGAAAAGACGAAATGGTTTTGCTGTTTATAGCCTTCCACTGGAATGATATAGCCTTCTAATGTTATCTCATCGCCTTCAATTGCTTTTATCGCATCACTGAACACAGGGACTTCAACATCGAATCCCATGAATTCATCATATTGCATTTTATAGGTCAGTTTTGCCAATGTTTTCCAGGGGTTTTCTTCCTGGGCATAGGTGACCATGGATGCGAATGTAAAAAAGAAAAGTAAAAGTGAGAGTAGCGCTTTTTTCATCAGGGAGTAATTGGAAGTCATCAGTTTATTCGATTAAAACTGCATTAGAAATCGTGTACATCAAGTTATTGACGTCGCCAAATCCGAGGGTTAGACGACCTTTAAGTTTTATGGTTTTGGAGGTATATTCCACTTCCTTACTATCTTTCATAAATACCTGTGCAACGGATTCCGGACCAGCAGCGCCGCAGAAATAACACATTTTATAGGGATATGCAGATAGCATGAAATGGCTTTGCGCTTTTTTTCCTTTGAGAGGAATGAAGTACCCTTCAATCGCTATTTCTGTTCCTTGTAGTTCCAGAACCGTTTGGCTGTAAACCGGTGTTTCTACTTCCAGTCCCATCATCTCATCAAATTCCCTTTTAAAGGAAACTTTTGCCAAAGTAGACCAGGTTTCTTTTTGAGCAAAACTGGCAGCAGATATTGACATTAACAGAATAAGGAAAATCGATTTGAGGATATTATCCATTAATTAGAAATTTTAATTGGTAGACAATGTCTCTGAAATATCAGTTTTTGAAGCCTGAATTGCAGGGATCAGAGCAGCAATAAATCCAACAATGAGTGCCCCTCCCAACAAAATTAATTCTTCTTTCAAAAACATCATGCCAGTAAAAGAATATTGATAAGCGTCTTGCATATAGCGTGCCAACACTTCCATGGCAAAGTGACTGACACCTATTCCGATAAGGAAACCAAGGATAGCAATAATCAAACCTTCAATTATAACAAGTAGGAACAGTTTACTTCTTGAAGCACCCATTACTCGCATGATTGCCAACTCATAACGCCGTTCTTTTAGTGAACTGAAAAGTGAAATGAATACGGAAAGGCCTGAAACGATAACTATGATCAAAGCCAGTGCCCGCAATGCCCGTTCTCCTACTCCCATCATTTCAAAAAGTCTGGCAGTCTGATATACCGGATTGGCGGATTGCATATCTGTATTGTCATTGATACCGCGTCCCATATTTAATGCCCTGAAATCAGTTTCACTTTTGTAGAAAATCAACATTGAAGTGATTTCTTTTTCCTCATTTTCAGGAATAGCTTCAAAAAGATCATTCGTAGTGTAAATTCCCGGTTCACTATGCCCGTGGTCGTGATGAGCATGGTCGTGGTCGCCATGATCATGTTCTCCGTGATCGTGGTCATGTTCCGAATGGTCGTGCTCTCCATGATCATTTTCTCCGTGATCGTGGTCGTGTTCCGAATGGTCGTGATCGCCATGCTCGTGGTCATGATCATGGTTGTGACCATCCCCGTGATCGTGGTCTGAATGATCTTCTTCAGAAGTTCCAGTAGCAGTTTCTGACTCGTCGTGAGGCGCATGGCTCACCCAGATACTCGATAAATTCGACAATATTAACTGATCTAATACTGTACCTGAAGGTTTTAGTATCGAGACTACAGTAAAGGGGTGCTCGTCATGATGCATATGAGAATCGCCAAACCCGTGAGCAGAGGCAAACTGATCGCCAATATCAAGGCCGAGCTCTTCCGCTACTCTAGCACCTAGTGTTGCTTCAAAATTATTCTTAAACAACTTACCTTCGTCGACTTCTGCGGCATAAACATCAAGGTATTCGTGGGTTGTACCTACAATTCTATAGCCACTATAACTGTCGCCAAGACTCATTGGTACTGTCTTTTCGATTAATGGATGTTTTGGATTGAGAAAAGGCCTCGCTTCCTCCAGGCTAATATTCCCTGTTGGAAAATCAATGTGATAAATGCTTGAAAGAATTAACTGCAACGGGCTACCTTTAGCCCCTACCACAAGGTTGACACCCCCGTGGCTCTTTTCGAATTTATCGGTCATTTGTTTGTTAACAAGGAGCAGTAAGGAGATTAGTCCTACACCAAGAACGAAAAGTATAAGACTTAATAATGTACTGAGCGGTTTTACCCTGATGTTTTTCCAACTAATACCAAACAGGTTCATAACTTAGATTGATAGATTATTCCAGGTTTACACACTGGCAGAGATAGGTTCAAGAACCACCTGGTTCTCAAATTTGTCTTTAAGACGCTGATCATGTGTTACAATGATGAGCGTAGCTCCTTGTAGCTCAGCATGTTTTTCGAGCAAATCGATAACTTCATCACAATTTTGGTCATCCAATGCGGAAGTTGGTTCATCAGCAAGAATGACTTTGGGATCATTGATCAAAGCTCTGGCAATCGCTACACGCTGCTGTTCACCCTGGCTTAATTGGTCAACTCGTGAAATGACCTGGTGTCCAAGATTCAGCTTATCCAATAAGGATTTAACTTTATCACCATCTTGTTTTTCTCCGGCAAGATATTGGGCAAGTGTAAGGTTTTGCTCAACATTTAATGATCTCACGAAATGAGGGCGCTGAAATACAATGCCAATATGCTGACCTCTGAAATGATCGAGGTTGGCACCGTTTAATTTTGCAATATCAGTGGTGTCGATTTCCACACTTCCGCTACCGGGTCGAAGGAGGCCGCCTAAAAGATGAAGTAATGTTGTCTTACCACAGCCTGACTGACCAATGATAAGCCAATGTTCCCCATCACCACAATTCAGGTCGGGGAAATTCATAGAAGGGCCATTTTTATAGGAAAAATGAAGTCCTGATGTCTTAAGCATCTTTACAGAGATTAGTAATTACTAGATTTAGGGATTACAAAAATAATCAAGTTCCGGAATAATAAGAACTCATCCTTCTTTACAGAATTCAGAAACACGACTTGATTATCTTTCTCTAACATTCACGAACACTTTTGTGTCGTATACCAAAGAGAATCAATAAATTAAACAAAGGGAGAAAATAAAAGTTTGCTTTGAAACCATAATTTTTTGGCGTCAGCTAATGGCCAGGCAAGAACTGATTATTCGTTACAAACTCGAGGTCAGTCAACGCTTCCAGAAAAGCGATCAAGTCTTGCTTTTCCCCTTCAGTCAGGTTTAGGGGTCGGATCATCGGACTTTGGTTTTGATGGCCGTTGCCACCTTTATCATAATGTTCAATAACTGATTTGAGGTCAGGCAGGCTGCCATCATGCATATAAGGAGCGGTCAGCCCTGCATTTCTAAGGCTGGGCACCTTGAACTTTCCAATGTCTTCAGTTTTCGTCGTTACCCTGGTCAGGCCTTCATCGGTATATATTTCATAAAGGCCGATATTTTGCATGCTGTAATCAGAAAAGTCCTGCCCTGAATGACAGTTACTACAGGCTAGTTCTGCACTAAAAAACAGGTCCATGCCTCTTTGTTGACTTTCTGACAGTGCTGTCGAATCCTTTTGAAAATGAAATCGGTCAAAGGGTGAGTTTCCGGTTATGAGTGAGCGTTCAAATGCCGCAATAGAGCGTGATAAAACATAGGCATCGAATTCGCGGCCAAAAGCTTGATCAGACATTTTGGCGTAAGCCGGATCTTTTTTCAATCGTTCTATTGCTTCATAAATGGTCAAATCCATTTCATCATGATCCTGGATCGGGCCGAGCATCTGCATTTCAAGTGTTGGATTACCGCCTTCCCTGAAGAAATATGGATGGTAACCAATGTTACCTAGAGAAGGTACATTACGGAAACCTGATCTTCCTTTGATGCCTACACTAATCTTCTGATTGTCAGCAAATGCCTTTGCTGGAATGTGGCACGTAGCACAAGAGATCGTCGAATCACGTGACAATGCGGTTTCGAAAAAAAGCTTTTTACCAAGAGTCAGGCGCTCTTCAGTAGGCAGGTTATCTTCTGGATACTCCGGAATAGTAAAGCCGACGGGAATGGCTATTGCATTCTGCCGGCTTTGTGATTTATTAGGGCCCTGATTGCAGGCAAGAAATTGGATACCTATTGCAAAAAACAGGGAAAATATGATAAAAAAGGAATTGGGTTTAACCCGCCTTTGCATATTATTCTTTGCTGAAAACTGAGCTTAAATTGTTCAATACAAAAGCAGCAACTTCAGGTTCATCCGAGGTATGAGTAATGCTTTGGGTCGCCAGGTCAAGATTGTTTAAAAGTTGCAGCCAGTCAACATCGATGGTCAAGGTCTGGTTGCCGCTGGTCAAATCCAAGTTGATGCCATTTACCGCAACTTCTCTTAAACTGGCATCTCCTCCAATGTGGAATTCCAATGTTGTTTCATAGGTATCATCACCATCAGTGTCAATAGTGCCTTCCAAAGAGATGAAGCGATATCCGGAATCCCAGCTCCAATGTGCGAAATTTGGATTCTGAGAAGATAACGGATGATCAGAAGAATACATGGAGGGATCGTCATGATTAGCCGCTTCATCCAAACCTACCTTGAAGTTTAGATTCCTGATCGTAGAAATGTAATCCGGTAAGTCACCAATTTGGTAATTCTCCTGTCCGGCATGTAAAAGCAAATAACCGTCATAAGCATAATCCGAAGCACTTGATTCACCTTTGAAGACAATTCCTGAAAGATAGCATTGAGCTTTGGTGATCTTAACATTCACACCATTGACATCAAACGGTGTATCGAAGGCAAAATCATTGTCTCCAGCCTTGGAGTGAAAATGGATAGTCAGGTTAGTGGCGTCAGTTTTCTCACAGGATTGAAGTGTTAGCGTTGCAATGATTCCTAAAACAAGAATTGCAATGATCCCTGTAATCTTTTTCATGGAGTAAGTTTTAAGCTTGTGTTCTGATTAATAAAAAGGGGTCACAAAAGTAGCGCAAAAAGTGTTCCCGAATATCGGATTTTGAAACAAAAGTTTCCATTTGACACTACATTGACGATTTTTTTGTCGTCTGTGATTCTGAACATGATTTGTGAAACAGTGCGTCTCAAAAAAAGTTCGGCCCTGCAACTACTTAAAGTTATGCAGGGCCGGAAAATAATCTTTAATCAACTTAATTAGTCTAGATCGAGGGCCTGGTTGATCTTGAATACAATATGGCCACGATGTGCTTTGGTAGAAGCATTGGAACTTGAAGCCTTTTCATTCATTTCAAAAATCTTGTTTAGCTCATAAAGTGCAGCAGATTGTGCCATATGATCATATTTGGATTTTGGTGCAACAGCACCAATCAATCTATTGACATATTCAATTTGCAGATTTTGCCTTATTGAGTTAACAGAGCCGTTTTTGTCTGCATCAAAAATTGCAGATGTAAGGTCTTCCATAAGATTAGCCAGGTGGTACTGATTGCCATAAATCTGGCTGTCTGAAATCCTTTCCATTACATTGGGATGCAATAATTGGTTAAGCAAGTCTTTATGAATATTGAGGTACCTATCGTGAATTCTTGGGTCTTCAGGGCTGGATCCGTGATTAAAACCTCTCCTTTGCTTAGCCAGATACATGTAAAGCTCTGATGGAAAAGCAAAAGCATCAGGAGCAAAGGCATATTCTGCCAAAAGTACCATTGCAGCCTTTTGGGTACCTGCATCAACAGGTGTGAATGGCCTCAGGGTTTCATCCTGGCCCGCCATCGATCGGTCTACATAAACCCCACCAATTTGTCTTGAAATTACACGAAGTGCTGTGCCATACTCTCCAGTAAGTCTGAAATAAGCATTACGTAACTCCTGATATGATTTACCTTCTTCGATATACTTCTCCATAATTTTCGGCATAATGGATTTTACGAGCTCCATCCTATCTTTAGAATAAGGTAATGGTTCACTACTCAAATCTCCAATCATAGCCCTAGGATCGATTCCTTTTCCTGGTCTCCGCATATCATCAGCATCATTTCCGAAAAGGAGTTCATGCTCTGTTGAACGGGCTAATAAAGCTTCCAGTCTTTCTGTCTCTTTTGTCGCATCCGCATGCACAGATGAATAGCCGAAATCAATGGCCCACATATCATATGGTCCTGGTTTTACATCATAGTAATGTCCTTGTGTATCGCCTTCGGGTGCGATATTGATTGCCGGATATTCCATGACTGAACCGGTTAATCCTTCTTCAGTTGTGAGCTTTTTATTATGTGCATCAGTTGCTGAATGCAACATACTTGCCTTAAAATTATGATTCAATCCAAGGGTATGACCAACTTCATGAAGGATCAATCTAACTACGGATTCCTCCAGTAGAGCTTTTTTCTCCATTTCATCAGCACCAAAAGCATCCAGCGCATGTTGCCCGAATTGAGTTGACTGGTGCAAATGCAAGCCTGATTGGCAGAAGGAATGATCTGCATCTTCTAGATATGCTGGATCTTCGTACATATAATCAATATCGAGAGCTGCTCTGTCAAACAGTTTATCCTGGGCCAGTCGACTGGTAATGTAGACAAACTCCAACATAATATCAGCACCAAGAATTTGCCCGGTTCTGGGGTTAACGAAACTGGGGCCGTATCCTCCAAAAGGCGGAAATGGAGATGAGGTCCATCTCAAGACATTATAACGGATATCACCAGCATCCCATTCTGCATCATCCGGCTGTTCTTTGACAACAACGGCATTTTTAAAGCCAGCAGCTTCGAAAGCAATATTCCAGCTCTCTACACCTTCTCGAATCATTGGGCGTAAGTCTTTAGGTGTCGTATTTTCAATCCACCACACAATTGGTTCGACAGGTTCTGAAACCACTGCGGAAGGATCTTTTTTACGAAGGTCCCACCTGTGGATCATGTCTCTGTAGTTATTGGCTTCTACAGTAGTCATATCATTTACCTGAGTCATAAAGTAGCCTACGCGAGGGTCGTCGTATCGTGGCTGGTAATCATTATCTGGCATTTCAATAACACTGTGGGCCAATTTAACACTTACGATTCTTGGATCGGTAACATCAGCTCTTCCACTTGATTTAGGATAGAAATCTTCGTAAACCAATTCGATGAGCAGATCCGAGTTTTGAGGGTAATTCCTGATAGCCAGAATCTTATTTTTGTCTTTGCTCAATTTACCCAGACCGAAACGGTTGCCGACTCCTGGCCTAGGACTTCTTTTTACTTGCCGGAAAGTCTCTTTCAGGAAGAGACCATTGGCACTAATCAGAAACTCATCTCCTGCTTTGTTGATGCCAGCGATTTTACTGCTGAAAATTGTTGGTTTGTTGATATTCGCATCAGCGGCTTTGCTCAGGGCATTATTTTCATCAAAGTAGTAGGATGTGTTTTCAATAACTACTTCGATCTTGTCAAAATATTTTTGAAAGGTAAATATGCGCGCACCGCGGTACCCCCCTCTGAAAAACCCGGCACTAACGGCTCCATCAATTACCTGGTGGAAATGGATAAACTCTTTTTCAAGTTGATCTTCCCTTACATGCATGAATATATTGCCATTTGTGGTATCCTGGTAAATATTGAACAGCCCTTCATAAACGATGCATTTTTTGGTAGCCTCTTCAATAGACTTAATGGCGTTTTTATCTTTCTTCGGCGGGGTAGGCTTTTCGGATTTTGGGGTCGTGATTGTAGTGGTTGGCTGAGCTTCTTCCTTTTTATTCTTCTTGCCTTTTTGCGCAATTGTAGGTTGGAGCGAAAAACAAATGAATATAAGGAATAGAAATGTACATCTGATGCTTGCGTACAAGTGTTTAATCATAGTGTGTGAATTTTGGTTTGCAATATGTCAGGAGGGAAATTTACTTCCTCCCTATACTAAGAATAGTAATTTCTACCCGTTGGTTTTTTTGCCGCCCTTCAAGCGTTCGGTTAGATTCTATCGGCTTTCGTTTACCATAGCCCTTAGCGTAGATCCTTTCGCCCGGAATACCCTTATGGATCAGGTACATTACGACTGATTCAGCCCTGTTTTGCGATAATCGATCGCAATAAGGATGTGGTGGCAAGCCGTTGGTATGACCGCCTATTTCGATAGTGACATCCTTATTTTCAGAAAGGAAATCATAAATTTCATCAAGGACAGGGAAGTTGTCTTCATCCAGGTTAAAGGTATCCGCTGCAAAAAAGAGATTATTCACCCTAATGATCTGACCTTCAACAATTGTCTTTCTGTCCAATTCCGGGATATTAATTTTTTCGGAATCTTCAGGGGTTGTTACCGGTTCATCTGCCTCCGGTGGCGTAACAACTGGTGGATCTGGTTTGGCAGGAGGGTCGTTCTTTCTAGGACTTACATTTACAATGACTTCCTCAACAGGTTCTTCAACCTCCTCCGGAAATTCTTCTCCACATGGAATAATGGCCGACGCATTATCAAGCAGAACATTACCGTTATAGGCAAAAAGGGTTGGCACTTTGTAATACACCTCTAACCCGATGTAGCGTAAATCACGACGTGGGTTTAACTTGAAGGTATATAATTTCCAGTCTGTATGCTCAATGACGTCAGTTTCAACGAGCCTTTCTTTTTTATCACAATATGAATTTCCTCCCCATACCCTCAGTACAATCGGGTCAATATAATTTTCGTAGGATTGTGACCAGTTACTGGCGCTCCAATATCTTGCAGACCGGGCAAGGTAGATCTGAAACTCATAACACTGACCGCCTTTCAAAGGCTGATCGAGCAATTGACCTACCATTTCGTAGGTGTCATTTCCTCTTGTTACCATCCCAAGATATGTCATGCCATCCTTGGCGGTGGTTGTAACGTCAAATGCTCCACTAGGGTGTGTGTCAGGTGGAGATTCACCCGCAAAACCACAGTCGTACCAACCCGCTGGTGTCGTACTACCACGGGGAATGCCTTCAAATGAGGGGTTGTCAAGAGTAATGGGTTGCGCAAAAGACAGAAAAGGGAAAATTAGCGCTGATATTAAGAAAAGAATTTTTGTGAATGCTTGCATCATTATAGCAGGTTTAAAATAGCTTCTGCAAAAGCCTTACCAATTTTATACAAAATTAGTAATATTGACACAGATCAATGGATTATGTAAAAAACGGAAAATTTTGTCAAAAAATTTCAAATATTGCCTGACTTAACACGATCTTAAGATTTGAGAAATTTTTCCGCTATAATCACATTTGGCAACACCTCCATTATTGCCTGTGATACTTCTGTGATACTGATTATTTATCTTTGTTGACAACATTTTTTTATCGTCATTCGTACGACAATAATGATGAATATTAAACAGATTTTGGTGCTTTCTGTTGAAATTAGTGTCCAATTACTCATTAAACCTGAACAACAAGACTAATGAAACTAAGAATTTTACTTCTCGCTATTCCAGTTTTTTTCTTTGTGGCATCATCCAACACCTATGGTCAAACCCAAAAAAAGGTGGTATTTGAGTTTTTCACCTCAGCTTCCTGCGGTAATTGTCCTACAGGTATTGGGGAAATCCAGCGTTTACTTAATGAATACGGTGAAGATCGAATTATTTGGATTTCACACCATGCAGGCTGGCTTTGGGATCCGATGTTATTTGACGAAATCAACACGATAGCCAATGATTTTGCTTCTGGTGCTCCAACAGGAATGATTGATCGTACAAATAACCTGGGTTCAACATGGCTTGCAACCACGCCAACTACCTGGGAAAATCAAATTATCAATGCGCTTGCAGAATCAGCAACAGTATGGATAACATTTTCAGGGAATTATGATGATGCAAGTCGGACGATCGATTTTTCAGTAGCAGCCAGGTTTGAGTCCAATGTGGATCCTGGAGATTTCAGGCTGAATGTCATGATCCTTGAGAACAATGTTAACGAAGGTACTTCACAATACAACCAGGCCAACTATTTTAACAATTCATCAGGTCACCCTTTCGAGGGTGCTGGAAACCCTATCATCGGATACCAGCATAAAAATGTTACCCGTGCAGTGTTAGATGATGCCTGGGGAACTGAAAATGTAATTCCTGACAATCCTGCATTAAACACCGATTACTCCAGTAATTATAGCTATACCTTGCCGGAAAATTTCGATGAAACAGAAATTAGTATTGTAGCGTTTGTTTCTTACTATGATAACGATGCCGATAATCGCGAAATTCTAAATGGTGATGTCATTCACATTGATGATCTCACTACTGCTACATCTACTAATAGCATCAGCTATGTAGAGTCTTTCGGGATTTCTCCCAATCCGGCCACAGGTTCAACCTTAGTGACTATAAATTCTACAATTGCCAATTCAGTAACTATGCAACTTATGCATGTAAACGGTCAAAGGGTAAAAACTTTTAACAGTGAACTGCAGACAGGTGTGAATAATATACCTTTATCACTTGAAGGATTACCAGCTGGCACTTATTTATTAGTCATTTCGGATGGTATAGAGCAGGTAACCAGAAAACTGATCGTCAAATAGCCAGGGTTTTACTTAACGGAGGCTTCCTTCTCAATTGCATGCAGCCATTTTACTTCGCTGCCTATTGAGATAGTTCCACCTTGCAAGACTCTTGCGGTAAGTCCACCATGTCCACGCATGGCCTGATAGGCGCCTGGTCCGAAATTCTCTTCCATCCTGGAGCAAGGATGGCAAAGTCCGGTAATTTCCAAAACGACATCACCGACCTGGACAACCTGTTCGCGTAGGGCATTGAGGTTAATTCCGGATACCAAAATATTACGACGGGTAAGAGCGGGATCCAGGGATGGTTTGCCAAGCACTGAGGCGACAGCTTGCAGGTTTTCTTTTTGGATGAGGGTCACCTGACGTTTTTTACTATCTGCTTTATAGTGGTCGCCAATAATGCCTTCTTCTTCAGTTACTTTTATTTCGGAAACTGTACTGAGATTTGCTCTTCTTTCAGGCCGGATGCCGATCCACTCAACTTTTCCGACTTTGTATATTTTTTTCAGGAAATCCTTTTCCATGTTATGATGGTTTAAATTTTATGAACCTGACTTCAATTCAAGAAGTCTTTGCTTTAAATCAGAAATAATAGCACCTTCAAATGCTTGTGAGAATCGTTCTTCCTCCCTTTCCGTAAACATCGTGCTTTTGTTTTGGTAACTCTTCAGGAAATAAGCATCTACTGTAGGTACTATATTTTTAAAATACCTGGAGTAATATTGAACGTTAACTCCACCGTAAGTCTTATTGGCATTCATATGAGCCAGTAATCCTTCAATATTGGGTTTTAAGATTAACATAGCCTCTTCGGTGATTGTCTCAACATCGAGGTCCATCTCTTGTTCTTTGGCGGCAATAAGTAGTTTTTGCTCGATGAAGGATTCGTATTGATCATCCAAGTTGCGTAGGATATCAGCAGCTTTGGTAGCTACCAGGTCAGCTTCTTTTTGCCCCATCCTGGCAAAGTAATAGAAAGCGAAAACCATCAATGCTCCAATGATCAGAAATAAAGCAAATGGCGTCATAAGTGATTAAAATTGATATTATTTCAAATGTAAAAAATAAAACTTCGGACCCGGCAAGTCAATTCATTTTTTTTCGGTAAACTCCTTTTGAATAAGGTTGATTCAGTTCGTGTTTTATCGCCTGGTAGTCCTCCTCGTTAGCAACAAAATCGAGGTTTTCAAGGTCCAGGATCAAAATAGGGACGTCATTTTCAAGCTTAAAATAATCCAAGTAGGCGTCCTGTATATTCTGTAAATATTCTGCGGGAATTTCCTGTTCGTAACCTCTTCCGCGTTTGCGAATGTTAGACAATAATTTGTCAACCGATCGGTGCAGGTAAACCAATAAATCGGGTTTCGGAAACCTGGCATTCAGGATATCAAAAAGTCTATGAAACAAACGAAACTCCTCCCCTTTCAGGTTTTTCTGGGCAAAAAGTAGCGTTTTAATGAAAAAATAATCAGCAATTGTTCCTTCTGAAAATAATTCCTGGTTAGCCAAAACATCCTGGAGTTGTTGATAACGTTCAGACATAAAAAACAACTCAACGGTAAAAGCGTGTTGCTCCGGGTTCTCGTAGAACATAGGCAGGAAAGGATTATCGGAAAATTGCTCGAGTACCAGCCTGTAGTTAAATTCATTGGCTAGCATTGTGCAAAGCGAGGTTTTCCCAGCACCGATATTTCCTTCAATGGCTATGAAATTGTGTTGCATTCGCCTTCCGACTTTCTTGATTCTACTTTGGTAACCTCTAATTTATCGCGACATTCTTCGAGGAGTTGATCGATTGTTTTTTCCTTGACGGGATGCATGAGGCTTCCAGCAATTTCAGCCATTGGAACGAGAGCGAAATTTCGTTCATGCAACATTTTGTGCGGTATGGTCAGATCGTTGGATTCAATTATCGAATCATTAAAAAATAATATATCAATATCGAGCGTTCTGCTACTCCACCTCATCGTCCTTTTTCTTCCGCTTCTATTTTCAATCTTGTGAATGATCTCCAAAATTTTGCCTGGTGTCAATTCAGTATAAATTTTTAAGGCCTGGTTAAGGAAATCAGGCTGATGCTCTACTCCCCAGGCTTTGGTTTCGTAGATTCCTGAACATCGTACAATTTCCCCAATAAGTTGGCTGATCTCTGAGCGTGCGAAAGCAAGGAAATCATGCCTGTTTCCCTCATTTGATCCAATATGCAGATAGAGGATATTTTTCATGTGGTGGGCAAAATTAACTAATTACTCGATAGCCGTTTTCATTTTGTCTAAAAAGATGTTTATTTCGTCTTGCTATAGCTACATTTGTTAAGTTAATTGACTTAGCTTACGCTTTTTAAAATTATCTGATGAAAAATTTTCTGAAATTTCTACTGGCTTCCTGCCTCGGCACACTGCTGGCCCTGGGTGGATTAGTATTCTTTTCCGTATGGACAGCCACCAACATAGCTAAAAAGGTTAATACTGCTGAAAAGGTAAAACCTAACACCGTTCTCAGCATCAACCTAAATGAACCTATTCCTGAAAGGACAAATAATGTTCCGGTCAATCCTTACGAGATGACCCTCGAACAAAATGATGTATTAGGTCTTCAAGACTTACTCGAAGTTCTCGAAGTTGCAAAAGAAGACGATAATATTAAAGGTATTTACATGGAGCTGAGTCAACCTATGACCGGTTTGGCTTCATTGTCTGCCATCAGGGCTGCAGTTGATGATTTTAAGGAAAGCGGAAAGTTTGTAGTTGCATATTCAGGCTTCTACAGTCAGACAGGGTATTACATGGCTTCTGTTGCTGACAAAGTTTATATCAATCCAACTGGCAGTATTTTCTTTAATGGATTCGCAGCTCAGGTGCCATTCTTCAAAGATATGCTTGATAAAATCGGGGTAAAAGCACAGGTCTTTTATGCTGGTAAATTCAAATCAGCCACAGAGCCATTCCGACGCACTGAGATGAGTCCTGAAAACAGGTTGCAGATCAAGGAATACCTAGATGAGAATTACCAGTACTTCCTGGAAGATATTTCAAAGTCAAGAGATATCTCAGTAGCAGAACTCATGCGAATCGCAGATGAGTTTGAATTACGTGAGACAGAAGATGCACAGCGCCTCAACTTCGTTGATGGTATTATGTACAAAGACCAGGTCCTTGACGAACTTCGCGACCGACTTGGTCTCGACAAAAATGAAAAGATTACCACCATGAGTCTTGGCGCTTACCACGCCGCAGCAGGCAAGAGATCAAACTATAAAGCTAAAGATAAAATAGCCGTTGTATACGCAGAAGGCGGTATTGTCGACGGAGAGGGTGAGCAAGGCAGCATCGGCGGAGATAAATATGCCAGAATAATCAGAAAGATCCGCCAGGATAAAAAAGTTAAAGCTATTGTGCTCAGAGTTAATTCAGGCGGTGGTAGCGGATATGCCAGTGAAAATATATGGCGTGAAATGGGACTTGCCAATGAGCAGGGCATTAAAACCGTGGTTTCAATGGGCGATGTTGCCGCCTCCGGAGGTTATTATATCGCGTGTAACTCGGATAAGGTATTTGCCCAGCGCAACACCATTACTGGCTCAATAGGCGTTTTCGGACTCCTACCTTCCATGAAGGAATTGATGAATGACAAGATCGGCATCAGGATGGACACCGTGAAGACTGGTAAATATGCCACCATAGGTAATACTTTCTATGATCTAAATCCAGATGAGTCTTTACTCATCCAGCAAATGGTCGACACTTTCTATCAACACTTCCTTGAAAGAGTTGCTGATGGTCGGAGCATGACGGTCAAAGAAGTAAATGAAGTTGCCCAGGGAAGAGTGTGGACCGGAGCACAGGCAAAAGCGCTTGGCCTTATTGATGAAATGGGAGATCTTAACGCCGCCCTAAAATCGGCTGCTGAACTTGCCGACCTGGATGAATATCGCATGGTTGAATACCCAAAAACCAAAGATCCGTTTACACAATTAATCGAAGAACTAACCGGAAAAGAAAATAATTTCGCCAACGCGATGCTGAAAGAAGAGCTTGGAGATCCGCTTTATCAGTATTTCGAAAAAGCAAAAGAAATTAAAAAGATGAGTGGCATTCAAGCTCGGATGCCGTTTGATTTGGTAATACGGTAATCTGCAAATAACAATTTAAGAGATAAAAAGCCTGGCGAATTATTTGCGAGGCTTTTTTAATTTAATCTAGTTAACCAATTTTCTATTTTTCGGATTGTTGATTGCGTATTGCAGATTACCAATTTACAAACAGAGGCAACGAAACCACCCTTCCCTTTCGTTATACCTTATTATCTGGTATCATCGGATTTTTTCTTTTTCCCAAACTAGACGAAATAAATAAATAATGTTTGCAGTTATTAGTGCAAACATTTGGTTGGAGACAGGATATTACCGCTGTTTTTCCCAATTATTATTGTAATTTTGGACATCCATTTTTTGTCAAAATCCAATTTTATGAAATCATTATTTACCCTGATTCTATTTGTCCTTCCTTTAATCGGTTTTAGTCAAACTTCCGGTCTTTCTACACAGACACTTGACCAACGACTCATTGATGCTTTCGAACCTGAGTATTTGCAAAATCTTCAGTCGTCGAATGCCTTCCTGATCGAGTACTACACCATCTTCCTTGATCATGGTTATGAGATCCAGGAATTCCCTGAAGGAAAATTAGCACATATGGAATCTGTTGACATTGAAGCAGAAGAACTTGAAAACTTCAATGTCTTACATGTTATTAGAAAATACGAACTCGAAAGATCGAGTCAGGCTTTCAAATATTACCGCCTTGGTGATACCCAAAAGGTACTCGTCCTTTACTCTGAAGACCACTTTGCCAAAAAACTCAATGAACTAACAGGGAGAAAACACTAGACATTGCTTTAATTGTCTACTGAACTCCTTCTTAGATCCACTACTCAAAACTCCGAGAATTTATGAGAAAGGTTTACTTACTCCTTTTCCTCCTCGTGACCTATTCCTCCTCCCTCCTAAATGCACAGTCCTATATCCTTTCGGCTGAGGATGGCAACACCATTAACACCTGTATCGGCTCTATTTTCGATAGTGGCGGTCAATTCGGGCAGTATGGTAACAACGAGAACTTTATCGTTACTTTTTGTCCAGATGGTGTTGGAGGCCCAGGTATTTATATCGACATGGCTTTTGTGAATTTGCCATCTCCTGATCAGGTATGCTTTTTTGATGGAACAGATTTGGCTGCCCCATTTATTGGTTGTTATAATAATGATTTTACCAATGACACTGGTGGTGTACAATCATCTGCTTCAAACCCAACTGGTTGCTTAACCGTCCAAATGTTTACAGATGGGATGGATACTGCTGATGGGATCGAATTCAATATTAACTGTCAAGTTCCTTGTCAGACCGTACTTTCAGAAATTATTAGTACAACGCCAGCCATGATGCCGGCAGATACGGGCTACATCGATATTTGTATCGGAGAAACGGTATTCTTCTCAGCTGCAGGATTGTACCCAGAAAATAATGTTTTCTATAACCAATCAGATCTGACAACACAGTTTTTCTGGAACTTTGGAGACGATGTCAATAACCTTGGTTTTGGGCCAACGACAGCCCATACTTACAATGAGCCAGGTGGATATATCGTTAATGTATTCCTCGAAGATGAAATGGGTTGTACATCTACCAATCTTCATAATATTAGAGTAAGGGTTTCTCCTGAGCCTTATTTCAATGGCCAGATTGCTACTGAAACCACTGTATGCTCTGGCGATACCGTAACCATTAGCACAGGTGATCTTGTACCTGTCAGTGGTAATTTTATTCCTGCATCAATTCGATCTGATTCATTAGTTGTTCCTGATGCCGGTGGATCGGTTTCATTCGAAACCTCCATTTCTTTTAACCAGTTCTCGCCGGGAGCCACACTTCAAGATGTTAACGATTTAATCAATATTTGCATAAATATGGAGCACTCATGGATGCACGACCTTGGAATTTGGTTGACCTGTCCTGACGGTACTCAAATAGCATTACACGAACAAATCAGCCCGCCAACTACCGGAGGCGCAGGAGCCACTTTCCTGGGTGTCCCCAATGACCCGGATGACTCAGCCGCTCCCAATGCAATCGACACTCCCTGGGGTTGGGTTGAACCTGGAGAAGGCTGGACTTACTGCTGGACAAACGATGCCACCAATGGGACATGGCGGCAGTATGCTACGAATAACAACCCGGGCACCCTACCTGAGGGTGACTATAACTCTTTCGATCCTTTCAGCGATCTTATCGGATGCCCACTTAATGGAGACTGGACGATTACGGTAATTGATAACTGGGGTATTGACAATGGATATATTTATTTCTGGGAAATCAACTTCGATCCGGATCTATTCCCTGATAGTGTTACAGAAACTTTTACACCACAAATCACTGATCTGACCTGGAGTGCAGATCCTTCAATCATTTCATCTACAGATTCCACGATTGTCATTAATCCGGACTGTCCGGGAACTGCCACTTATACCCTCACAGGTACTAATGAATTTGGCTGTTCATTTGACACTACACTTAGTATTGTTGTTTTACCAGTTGGCGATGCTTCCTGCTTTAATTGTGCAGATGTTGCTATCGATAATCTATCTGATGTAACCATTTGTGATGGAGATACTGCCACTCTGGCCCCTTTTGTGGCTGGAGCCGATGGATCTTTATTATGGTGCAATCCATCCGTTCAGAATATTCCTGATGGAGGTGTTGCCTCAGGCGATGTCCTAAATTCCACGATTGATGTATCAGGAATGAGTGGAACGATATTACCCGGATCCATAGAATCTGTATGCGTAAACATCAATCATCCCTGGAATAGTGACGTCGACATATGGCTCATTTCTCCGACCAATCAGATCCTTGAATTAAGTACTGATAACGGAGGAGGAGGTGATAACTATATTTTGGCTTGCTTTACACCAGATGCAACAAATCCAATCACATCGGGAACCCCACCATATACTGGTAACTGGTTACCAGAAGGCAACTGGAACTTGTTAAATGGATCAGCCATAAATGGCACATGGACCCTTCAGGTTGGTGATGATGGCAATGGTTTTGCTGGTTCATTGCTAGGCTGGGAAATTACCTTTACCGTACCAAGTAGTGCGACATTCTCCTGGTCTCCCTCAATAGGTCTAAGTTGTGATGACTGTCCAATGCCTGAAGCATTCCCAACTTCAACCACAACATATACGGTTACAGCCACTGATAATAATGGCTGTATGGGAATGGAAGATGTTACGGTCACTGTTACTAACCAGATTCCTTCGCCAGTTGTAACCTGTGGTGCTGCCACGGATGACAGCGTTACGTTCGACTGGAATGGAAACGGCCCATTTGAAGTAAGTATTGATAATGGAATGACATGGGTGCCAGCTAGTCCTGGCCCAAATACACACCTGGTATCCGGATTAATGTCAGGAGATATGGTGACCATCCTTGTTCAGCCGATTGGAGCAGCTAATTGTTTTGATGGCCCAGGGACAACCACCTGTACCGCATCTTCAAGTTGTATTCCAATTACTTCAAGCATTGTTACAACTGATGTTGATTGTAATGGTGCCATGAATGGAGCTATTGCTCTCAACATTATTGGTGGAACAGCTCCTCTTACATTCGACTGGAACATGCCTTTGGGCAATACTGACAACCCCACTGGTCTTTCGGGAGGAACTTACGCTGTTACAGTAACAGATTTTGACAACTGTACCCAAGTTTTCAATAATATTGTAGTAAATGAACCTACTGATCTAACGCTGACAGCTTCTGGAACTAACTTATTGTGTAATGGAGCTGCTGATGGTAATGCTTCTGCATTTCCTGTCGGTGGCACAACACCATACACCTATACTTGGTCAAATACCGCACAAACTGATCAAATTATCACTGGCTTAAGTGGCGCAACATACGACCTAACAGTAACGGATGCCAATGGTTGTTCAGAAACAGCCTCTGTAGTTCTTACTGAACCTACCGCAATTACCCTGTCCTCATCTTCTACTCCTGCTAGTTGCGGTGGCGGTACAGATGGGACGGCTTCAATTACAGCTATGGGTGGAACTCCTGCCTATACTTATAACTGGGATGCCACAGCAGGTAACCAGACCACAGCCATAGCAACTGGTCTTGCTTTTGGAACTTATATCGTCACTGTGACCGATGCCAATAGCTGTTCAGAAACGGTCCAGGCTACTGTATCAGAACAGGCCAATATCAGTTATACCATGACAGGCTCTGCATTAAGTTGCTTCGGAGATAATAATGGTACAGCTGATGCTTCTGTTACGATGGGTACACAACCATACACCTATTTGTGGGATATGGGAGCTGGAGGTCAGACAACCGCAACTGCGACAGGCCTTACCGCAGGAACCTATACCATCACAATCACAGATGCGACTGGCTGTAGCGCCATTGATGTTGCCGATGTTACTCAACCAGATCTTTTAATCGGGTCTATTATCGGAACAGACCCTGTTTGTTTCGGCGATAATTCTGGTTCCGTAGATCTGACACCTACAGGCGGTACTCCACCATATACCTATAGCTGGTCCAATGGAGAAACCACTGAAGATATTTCAAATGTCCTGGGAGGTGCGTACAGCGTTTCCCTTACAGATAATAACGGATGTTCTACATCTTTCTTTATTAGTCTCACTGAACCCTCCGCCCTTATGACCTCCGGCAATGTAGTACTGGACGTTTTGTGCAACGGCGGCAATAACGGTACAGCTTTTATGGCTGTAGTTGGTGGTACTGGTCCTTACACATATGAGTGGGACAATGGTGAGTCTGATGAGA
>JBCCHF010000054.1:0-34137 GCA_039028895.1 Bacteroidota bacterium
CTGCGTCCGCGGACAGCGAGATCGCGCGTCTGCTTCGCGATCACGACCTCGCGAAATACGTGTCGACGTTCGCGGCCCATTATCAAGGGTATACTCCACAAATTCAATTTTGCCTGACTGTGCCTGCACAGAAACAAAACTGAACATCAATGCCATAAGGGCGGAAAAATTCAATTTCATAACATAAAATTTTAGTTTACTCACCACCTAGGAGATAAGGGCAAGTTTGAAAAAAATTGAAAGAAATTTGGATTCAAAAATCATAGTAGTAATGGGGCCGCAAATTTAAAAAATAAACTCCCAAAGCACTGATTTGTTCGAGGTTTTTAGACTAAACTATCCGGGGCCTAGATGAAGGGATAATAAAAAAGTTATAATTTAGTGCGGTTAATCCGAAAATATTGATGGGATCCATCCATCCCATAACTGAAAAAACGCTTACATGAAAAAGATTACTACCTGTTTAATCTTCGTTACCGTCCTCTTCTCTAATTTGCTTATTGCCCAGTCTACTGGAACGATTTCCGGAATCGTACAAGACATTAAAGATCAGCCACTTATTGGGACAACTGTATTCCTTGAAAATACCACAAAAGGCGCTTATACTGACCTAGATGGAAGTTTTGAGATCATTGATGTAGAAGCAGGAGAATACAAGATTGTATTTACCTATGTAGGATTTGAAAATATCACTCGAGACATTACCGTAAAAGCAGGTGAGAATACCGAAATAAATGTAGCGATGGGAGAAGATGCCCTAGCCATGGACGAAGTCGTTGTGACAGGCTTCCAGGATAACCGGACAAAGCTTGAATCATCGGTAGCTATTACTACATTAACACCAAGAGTGATACAGCAGCGTAACCCAAGGGGGACTGGTGAATTACTTCAATCAATACCAGGCACACACGTTGACAATTCATCTGGTGAAGTTGGCGCTAAAGTTTATGCTCGTGGCCTTGCCTCCGGAGTGAGAAATCAACCAGGTTTCAATTATGTCTCTCTTCAAGAAGAAGGACTTCCGGTAATGAGTACGCAGTTTAACTTTTCGCTGGTTGACATGTATCACAGGCCTGATGCTACCGTAGCAAGATTCGAAGCAGTCCGCGGCGGAAGTGCATCCATTGCTTCAGCCAATGCACCAGGTGGTATTTTCAATTTCATTTCGAAGGAAGGCGGAAACGTGCTTGCCGGGCAAATTAAATTTGAAGGGGGCCTGGAGGGCGACGGCAATACCATTTTCAGAACAGATATCAACGTTGGTGGTCCGCTGAATAATAGTGGCTGGTTTTCGAATTTCGGTGGCTTTTACCGTTATGACCAGGGTGCTAGGAATCTACCTTATAATGCCAATATTGGTGGACAGTTGAAGGCCAATCTTGTCAAAAAACATAATAACGGATCCCTCAAATTTTATGCAAAATTCCTGAACGATAAGGTTTCTTCCTTCCAGTACATCCCAGTACTCGACCTGGAAACTGCTGAGCCGTTTGGCGACTTCAATCTCAACTATAGTACCCTACATCCTGAGTTTGTTGCGAATAATTTACCTGACGGAGAACAGTACCTTACCAATCCGAATGCCACTCGTGACTACGATGCCTCAAAAGCCATCAAGACAGAAAACTATGCTCTGGGATTTAATGTGTTGCAGAGAACTGGGGTTGACGATAACAAGTCGTGGCTCATCAGAAATAACTTCAAAGCTTCCTATGCCGAACAGAATTACAATGAATTTCAGGGTAATGTTGTCTTTGATCCAAGGTTCGCAATTAACGACTTTCTGGGGTTACCACCACTAGCACTGTTTGTTTTCAATGATTATACATATTCTGATCTTGAGACTGGTGAAGTGATATACGATTATAATGAAGGGGATACCACATTGGCAAAGCTTTGGGCCGGCTCCGGTTTTACGATCAAAAATCAGATTTATGATATCATGAACCAGTTTGTGGCTTCCAAAGACATCAAACAGCATAAGTTAACTTTCGGCACCTATGGCTCTTATGCCAATGTCGATATCGAATGGACAGGAGATGCCGTCATCTCTACGCTTGAGCAAAATCCAAGACGACTTGTCATTACCAGTCCCAACCTCCTTGACCTCAATCCTGCAGCCCCCGAATTATTGTATTTTACCAATCCCGAAAATGGGCTCTTTGGAGAAGGGTCTGCCTCATACAACCGTGCCGAAGCCACCTCTTCTACCCTTTCATTTTTTGCTAGTGATCTCTGGCAAGTCAATGAAAGACTTAATGTTGATGTAGGTGTCAGGTTCGAAACTGTTTTCCATAAAGGGAAGTTGGAAGAGTCTGAATTCGCCAACCAGATTTTTGGAGATACCATTGTGTCTGCGTTTTTTACAGAAGGTCTTCCTTTCGGCCTGGATGGAGACTATACCACCTTTTATGATTCCGGAACTCGCATCGGACTGGGTACCTTCCGGGAATTTGACTTTTCTTACAGCTACGTGTCGGGATCATTGGGCCTGAACTACAAGATAAATGATGACCTTGCGATTTACACGCGATTCACACGCGGGAATAAGTCTCCTGAATTAAGCTTCTACATTGCTAATTTCGTTGGTCAGGATATCAATCCCGGAGAAGTGGAGAAGATATATATGGCAGAGACCGGAGTAAAAGTAAAAACGGGGATTGGCGCCATATTCCTTACTGGTTTTTACAGTCGGATGAATGATGTTGGTTTTCAGCTATTCCTGCCAGGTGATGAAGGAGTTGCCTTATTGACGCCTTCAACTTTTAACAAGATACAGACTTTTGGTACAGAGCTTGAAATAGCTTTGAATCCATTCAATAATTTCTTCCTTAATGCGATCATTACACTACAGGATGCCAATTATGTGGAGTTTAATTATTATAATGTAAATGGCACTGCTCACCCTGTTTATATGGGTGATGTATATCCTGAAGACGCCAATGTTCCGGGGTGTAGTCCGTATAATGACTCCGAAGGTGATTGTATACCTGCTGGAACTCCGTCTGATGATTTCATCGAACAATTTAATGGTAATAATGTAGCTGATGTTCCTCAAATATTGGCTGATATTACCGCTTCGTATAAGATTAGTCGTTTTCAGATCTATGGTAACTGGCGCTTTACAGGTAAACGTCCTGCTAACAGGCGCAATACCCTTGACCTTCCAGGATTCTCCATGTTCAATGCAGGTATTGATGGCAAGATTACCAAAAACGTAAATGCCTCAATCAAGATCAAGAACATATTTAACTCGGCTGGTTTAATGGGATTTGACGGTATGGGAAGACTTGGCCAGACTCCAGAAGATTTGACTACGGAATTATTACAGGAAAACAGCCAGTCGACAAATCCTGATCCACTTTTCGTACGTCCGGTATTGCCGCGTATCATTACGGCATCTGTGTCATACGAATTTTAACAAATAAAATCTGCTCTACTAAATCCCAACTATGAAAACGAAACAGGAAATTGTAAGGAATTGGCTCCCAAGGTACACTGGCACGGAGGTAGAAGACATGGGGAAATATATCATCCTTGTCAACTTCAACAATTATGTAGAGCTTTTTGCCAAATGGCATAATGTAGAGATCAAAGGTCAAAATCGCGCCATGAAGAGTGCTACTGCGGAGGGCATTACCATTATCAATTTTGGAATGGGTAGCCCAAATGCTGCTACCATATGCGACCTTCTGGCCTCTGTAAAACCGAAAGCTGTATTATTCTTAGGGAAATGTGGAGGTGTAAAACGCAAGAGTAACCTCGGAGACCTAATATTGCCCATAGCTGCTATCAGAGGTGAGGGAACATCAAATGCTTATTTGCCCCCTGAGGTACCAGCACTTCCTTCATTTGCCCTTCAAAAGGCAATTTCCACTACCATCCGAGACAATAATTTGGATTACTGGACAGGTACGGTATACACTACCAACAGGCGTGTATGGGAACACGACAAAAAATTCAAACGATATCTAAGGAAGCTTCGTTGTATGGGCATTGAAATGGAAACAGCAACCATATTTTCCGCTTCGTTTTCCAATGAGATTCCTGCAGGAGCCTTGCTATTAGTTTCAGATATTCCAATGATCCCTGAAGGAGTAAAGACAAGTAGTTCTGATTCCCTTGTCACACAAAACTACGTAGAGACTCACCTCAAAATCGGGATTGACTCTTTAAAACAACTTATCAATAATGGGCTGACCGTTAAACACTTGCGGTTCTAATATCAAATATTTTTCTTCTTGTCTTTATAGAAGCTGTTTTTGTCGTATAAAAACAACGTCGGTATTTTATTTGGCTTATCTTCCTACTAAAATCCCAATGAGGAAATTCGGCAAAGTTTATGCGATCCTTTTTTTAGTGGTTACTATTAGTACTGCAGTTGCAGCACAGTCTGTCAAAGAAGAGATGAATAACGCCAAACTTGGTGCAATTCTGAAAGAAACTGTGGATAAGGTTGAGGGTATCCCTGGTAACTGGCAGGTAGAATATGGAGAGCTTATTATATATGTACTAACTGACGAGACTAACAACAGAATGCGGATTTTTGCGCCTGTTATCGAAGAAAAAGATCTTGAAACAGGCCAAATGAAAAAAATGCTTGAGGCCAATTTCCATTCTGCGCTTGACGCAAAATACAGTTTGTTCCAAGAATATGTTATCTCGGTGTATACCCATCCACTTAGAGAGTTACATAAAGCCCAATTTGTTGATGCCCTTCAACAGGTAATCATATTGGCCAAAACATTTGGTGACACTTATACCAGTACTGGCTTGATATTCAGGCCTGACCTTCAGGAGAATAAACCCAATATGAAACAGAACTAAGGATGCCTACAGATTTTGGAGCTCTAATTGGGTTTGTTTAGCTCTGAGGCTATATCTGGAAGGAATTGTATTTGCACGGTGGAAGAATTCGAAGACATCATAAGCATTAGCAACGGCAAGGATTTCATTAAGGTGAACCCTTACCGGGCCTGCACTTCCCTGGATCAGGGTCTCAACAGGTTTTTCAATGCCTTCGCCTAAAAGGAAGCTTTGATTTTCAGCATCATAATATTCGATCAGTAAAGCTCTTTTTGAGCCATAGCACATGACATAGCTTTCTGATACTTCGTGCTGAAGTTTTACATAAGTCCTTCCTTCCTTTTTGTTAATGCTTTTTAACGCACTATAAACCTGATCCCAGTCAGGATCCTGAAATTTTTGAATAGCGTTTTTTGCCCCTACATATAAAAATTGCATTGTAGGCTTTTTAAAGGGTGTAAGTGGGAAAAAGGGATTTATAGTTATGGAAAGTCCGTAACTTTAATAACTAAAGATAAGTTTTCTCCGTTACAGTACAAAGGATATCATAATGCAGCAAACACAATAATATTTGCCCAATATGTTAAGAATAGTGGTTTTTGTGAGTTTTTTGACCTTCAGTTTTACCGCACTTCAAGCTCAGGATCTTTCTGGTTTTTGGAGTGGTAAACTGACGCAGCACACTGGAGATAAAATTGTAGATTACACCTTCACTTTGAGCCTTGAGCATAATGAAGGCAAGATTACCGGAAAATCTTACGTTGCGATCGATGACATCTATGCTGAGGAAAGTCTCGAAGGCTATTTCGACGGAAAGATCTTAAAATTCCAAGAAAAGGAAATCCTAAAGCAAAAGGTAATTCCTAATCTCGAATGGTGTATAAAAAACGGTCTCCTTGAGTTGAAGTATGACAAGGGAACGCTCCGCCTCGAGGGTTGGTGGAAAGGGGTTACCAGTTTTGGATTATGTGATGATGGTGAAGTATTTCTTGAGAAAAAAGAAGATATAGCCTTTCTTTTTCCAATACCGAAAAATTAATTCCTACTGCCAATCCTCCATCGGATCAACATTATTCTGAAAATACAACTTCCTGTTAGTCAGATCAATGGCACATAGAGCGCCTTTATCCTTTGACTCGTGTACCCTGAAACAGCCATTATCAATATTAAGATAACGATTGACATCAAATTGATCCAGCATTTCTCGAATCGTATTTCTGCCAACTGGTGTATGACCATGAATAATATACCTATTACCTAACCATTCATAGTCAATGTTATCATACCACCTTCTTACCCACATCAATGCATTTTCATTTGAAATAGGGTCCTCATCCCTGAAATCAATTCCTGCATGAACAAAGATGAATTCATCGGATTCTATGTATTTATAACAATCGTAAAAGAAATTGAGATACTTTTCAGGGATATCAGCAATGTGATCAACCCTGAAGCTTTTCATGGTTATGTTTCCTCCATTGCTTAACCACATCCGATGCTGCATACTATCGGAAAAACTATTCATCAACATAGCTTCATGATTCCCCATAAGTGTATGTACACTGAATCCTTTTTCCCGCAAGGAAAAGACATAATTGATCACACCTCTTGAATCCGGTCCACGATCAATAAAATCACCTAAAATAAACAGCTCATCCTCCTTCTCAAGTTTAATCTTTTTGATAAGTTCTCGAAAGGTTTTTTCACACCCGTGAATGTCTGAAATTGCTATTTTCCTCATTTTTTATGTTAATCGGCAATAGGATTTTAAGGAAATGGGTATTTTGAATACTTCAAAATATTACACCTAAAATCTTTCAACAAATGTGAGATTGCAGATTGAGTATTGCCGATTACTAATCATCGAATGTAAACTTCCCTATATCATGAAGCTACCCAATACAAAAACGGGCATCTAAGTTCTTTAGACGCCCGTTTATTAGGTTAGCGGTAAAGGGTCGATTAGATCTCCAATGGAGTATCTTCGAATTCTTCTGGCATATCTTCCTTTTCCTTTTTCTCCAGAACCATTAAGTCTCTGAACTGTGGTAATCCTGTACCAGCAGGGATCTGTTTTCCTACGATGACATTTTCTTTTAGTCCCAGTAGGAAGTCCTGGCGAGCACCAATGGCCGCAGTACTCAATACTTTGGTTGTTTCCTGGAAAGAAGCAGCAGAAATCCAACTGCTTGTTCCAAGTGACGCCCTGGTAATACCCTGGAGTAAAGGACGGGATGTTGCAGCAACTGCGTCACGATACTGTACAAGTGCCTTGTCGCTTCTACGCAATAAAGAGTTTTCCTCTCTTAACTGACGTAGTGTAACGATCTGTCCTTGTTTCAGGTTTTCTGATTCTCCAGCATCGGTAACTACTTTCTTATCGTAAATCCAGTCATTTTGTTCAAGGAAATCGAATTTATCTACGGCTTCGTTTTCAAGGAAGCTTGTATCTCCCTGATCTTCAATGATCACGCGCTTCATCATTTGACGAACGATTACTTCGATGTGCTTGTCATTGATATTCACACCCTGCATACGATATACTTCCTGTACACCATTCACAAGGTAAGACTGAACCGCGAAAGGTCCTTTGATCGCAAGGATGTCTCTAGGTGTAATCGCACCATCTGACAAGGCAAAACCAGCTTTAACAAAGTCACCTTCCTGCACAAGAACGTGTTTCGACAATCCGATCATATATTTGCGAGGAGATCCTTCTTTTGGTGTAATAATACACTCACGGTTACCACGCTTAATCTTACCAAAGCTGATTACACCATCAATCTCTGCAACTGCTGCCGGGTTGGATGGATTACGTGCTTCGAAAAGCTCAGTTACACGTGGCAGACCACCTGTGATATCCTGGATTTTACCAAGGGTACGCGGGATCTTCACAATTTTCTGACCGGAAATAATCTGATCACCTTCCTTTACGGAAATATATGAACCTACCGGCAAGTTGTACACGATCTGTGCTTCACCAGTCTTATCCATCAATTTGATTTTCGGTATTTTCTTCTTATCCTTCGTCTCGATAATAACCTTTTCACGGTAACCGGTTTGCTCATCCACTTCTTCACGGTAAGTGATACCTTCTTCGATATGCTCGAATTCAGCAATCCCGGAAAATTCGGAGATAATTACCGCGTTATAAGGATCCCATTCACAAATGACATCTCCACGCTTGACGGTCTGACCATCTTTAACATGCAATGTCGCACCATAAGGTACGTGCTGGGTGATGTATACCTTATTACCTTTCGGGTCTTTGATTCTAACTTCAGCAGTACGTGCCAAAACAACGAGTGATTTATCGCCAGATTCGTCGGTATGTTCTGTTGTACGCATACCATCAAACTCGATCGCACCGTCAAACTTGGAAACAAGCTCTGATTCTGCTTGTGTATGAGAAGCCGTACCACCCACGTGGAATGTACGTAGTGTTAACTGTGTACCCGGCTCACCGATTGATTGAGCTGCAATGATACCGACAGCATCTCCCATCTCGGCGTTACGCCCCGTTGCCAAGTTTTTACCGTAGCAAAGTGCGCATACACCATAACGGGTTTCACAAGTCAATACCGACCTGATTTCAACGGCTTCAATACCTGAATCATCAACCAGCTTGGATGTAGCATTAGTGAAGATATCACCAGCTTTTACAAGCAGTTCATCAGTAACCGGATGATAGATGTCATGTAGAGAAGACCGTCCTTCAATCCTGTCCGCAAGCGGCTGAACAATCTTTTCGTTATCTTTTAAAGCAGTAGTTGTAATACCACGGAGAGTATGACAATCATACTCTCGAATAACTACATCCTGAGCAACATCAACAAGACGACGGGTCAGGTAACCAGCATCCGCGGTTTTAAGCGCTGTATCAGCAAGACCTTTACGCGCACCGTGAGTAGAAATAAAGTACTCAAGGACTGACAAACCGTCAAGGAAGTTAGCGAGGATTGGATTTTCAATAATCGCCCCACCAGTATCACCTGATTTCCTTGGTTTTGCCATCAGACCACGTAACCCGCACAACTGTTTAATCTGCTGTTTTGAACCACGAGCTCCAGAATCAAGCATCATGAAAACTGAATTGAATCCTTGCTGGTCTTTAGCCAGCTCTTCCATAAGTTTTTCAGTAATCCTGTTATCCGCTGAAGTCCACTGGTCAATGATCTGGTTATAACGTTCGTTATTGGTGATCAAACCCATATTGTAGTTGTCCATAACGGCATCTACTTGTTCTTGTGCTTCTTTTAGCTTGGACTCTTTATTTGAAGGGGTAATCAAGTCAGGCAAGTTGAATGACAATCCGGCTTTGAACGCCCAAAGGAATCCCATATCCTTAATGTCATCAAGCAATTTGGCAGTAGTCTTGAAATCCGTTCTTGAAAGGATATCACTGATTACTTTACGAAGTGCTTTCTTACCAAGCAATTCATTAACGAAAGGAATATTGTCAGGAACATGTTGATTGAATAATACTCTACCAACAGTAGTTTTGACACGCTTACGCTCCAGTTCTCCTTCTTCATTCTCAACATTCACCCTAACTTCAATCCATGCGTGAAGGTCAACTGTGCGCTCGTTGTAAGCGATGATCACCTCCTCAGGAGAGTAGAATTTACGCCCTTCTCCATTAACAGGATTTGATTTGGTGCCTTCACGACCTTTCGTAATGTAATAAAGACCCAATACCATATCCTGTGATGGCAGCGTAATCGGCGAACCATCCTGTGGATTAAGCATATTATGTGGTGCTAGCATGAGGATTTGAGCCTCAAGTATTGCAGGGTTACTCAATGGAACGTGTACCGCCATTTGGTCACCGTCGAAATCCGCGTTAAAAGCCGTACAGACTAACGGGTGCAATTGAATCGCTTTTCCTTCAATCAATTTCGGCTGGAATGCCTGGATTGAAAGTCTGTGTAGTGTTGGAGCACGATTAAGCAGAATCGGATGTCCTTTAAGAATATTTTCAAGAATATCCCAGATTACAGAATCTTTGCGATCAACGAGTTTTTTCGCAGACTTAACCGTCTTGACAATGCCGCGCTCAATCAATTTCCGGATAATAAATGGCTTGAATAATTCGGCAGCCATAGATTTCGGAAGACCACATTCGTGAAGTTTAAGCGTTGGGCCTACAACGATAACTGAACGACCGGAATAGTCAACACGCTTACCGAGCAGGTTTTGACGGAAACGTCCTTGTTTTCCTTTCAGAATATCACTCAATGATTTCAGTGCACGGCCACCTTCAGCTTTAACGGCATTTGATTTACGTGAATTATCAAAAAGTGAGTCAACAGCCTCCTGAAGCATCCGTTTTTCATTACGGAGAATAACTTCAGGTGCCTTGATCTCAAGCAGACGCTTCAAACGATTATTACGGATAATTACCCTTCTGTAAAGATCATTGAGATCTGAACTCGCGAATCGACCACCATCGAGTGGAACCAATGGGCGAAGTTCAGGTGGCACTACTGGCAAATACTGGATTACTGCCCACTCAGGCTTATTATCCATCCTTGAATTCGCATCACGGAATGCCTCTACAACTCTCAAACGCTTAAGGGCTTCAGATTTCCTTTGTTGCGAAGTCTCATTGGCTGCCTGATGGCGTAATTGGTAAGACAATGCATCGAGATCTAGACGCTCAAGAAGATCGCGCAGACTATCAGCACCCATTTTGGCAATGAATTTGTCTGGATGATCGTCTTCCAGCATCTGGTTCTCACGAGGTAATCCTTCAAGGATCTCAAGGTACTCTTCTTCAGTGAGCAGATCCATTTTTGCCATGCCCTCTGCGGCTTTGACACCTGGCTGGATAACGACATACCTTTCATAGTAAATGATCGTTTCCAATTTTTTAGAAGAAAGACCAAGGAGGTATCCAATCTTGTTCGGCAATGATTTGAAGAACCAGATATGAATAACAGGCACAACAAGCTTGATGTGGCCCATGCGCTCACGACGCACTTTCTTTTCTGTTACTTCAACACCACAACGGTCACAAACGATACCCTTGTAACGAATCCTTTTATATTTTCCACAATAACATTCATAGTCCTTTACAGGACCAAAAATGCGCTCACAGAAAAGACCATCACGTTCCGGCTTGTAGGAACGGTAGTTAATTGTTTCCGGCTTGAGCACTTCACCATACGACCTTTCCAGTATCTCATCAGGAGATGAAAGGCTAATGACGATAGAGTCAAACTTGGACTTGATTTTATTATTTTTCTTAAATGGCATATTGTGGTTGTTTGAGAATTATTCAAATTTTACATCAAGAGCCAGTCCGCGAAGTTCGTGGACCAAAACGTTGAATGATTCAGGAATACCAGGTGTTGGCAGGTTATCGCCTTTAACGATAGCCTCATAAGCCTTGGCGCGTCCGATAATATCATCCGACTTAATTGTCAATAGCTCCCTTAGGATATTGGAAGCACCGAACGCCTCAAGCGCCCAAACCTCCATCTCACCAAAACGCTGTCCACCGAACTGGGCTTTACCACCAAGTGGCTGCTGAGTAATCAGCGAGTAAGGTCCGATTGAACGTGCGTGCATCTTGTCATCAACCATATGTGAAAGTTTCAACATATAGATAATGCCAACTGTCGCTTGCTGATGGAATTTCTCACCGGTTTCTCCATCAAACAAATAAGTCTGACCAGCTGAAGGTAATTCAGCTTTTTCGACAAATTCATCGATATCATTAACCTTCGCTCCATCAAAAATCGGTGTACTGAACTTGACATTCAGTTTTTCACCAGCCCACCCAAGAACAGTTTCGAAAATCTGTCCCAGGTTCATACGAGATGGTACACCAAGAGGATTGAGTACTATATCAACAGGAGTACCATCTTCAAGGAATGGCATATCTTCCTGGCGAACGATTCTTGAAACAATACCTTTGTTACCGTGACGACCAGCAAGTTTATCACCTACTTTCAGCTTACGCTTCTTGGCCAGATAAACTTTAGCCAGCTTCAATACACCAGCAGGCAATTCATCTCCAATGCTGATATTGAACTTCTCACGCTTGTATTTTCCGACTTCTTCGTTAACCTTGATATTATAGTTGTGCAACAGGCGCTTGATAAGACCGTTAGTGTGCTCATCAGCTGTCCAGTTAGAATAATCAACTACATGATAATCGAGATTCTTCAGATTAGCCTGTGAGAATTTCACGCCTTTTGGCAACAAATCCTCATTATAAATACTTCTGACACCAGATGAAGTCTTTCCTTTAACCAGTACCAATAGTTTGTCAACAAGGATCATCTTCAATTCGTTCAGTGCTGAACCATGATCATCATCAAGCTTGGCAAGCATCTCTTTTTCCTGAGCTTTACGTGCTTTGTCTTTCTTAGCACGTGCGAAAAGCTTCTTGTCGATGATGATACCTTTTGTTGAAGGGGGAGCTTTAAGGGATGCGTCTTTTACATCACCGGCCTTATCACCGAAGATCGCACGAAGCAGTTTTTCTTCTGGTGTAGGATCTGACTCACCTTTTGGGGTAATTTTCCCGATAAGGATATCACCCTCATCAACCCATGCCCCGATACGGATCACACCGTTTTCATCAAGGTCTTTGGTTGCTTCCTCACTTACGTTAGGAATATCATTGGTCAATTCCTCTTCACCAAGTTTGGTGTCACGAACGTCCATCTCGAAAGCTTCAACATGAATTGAAGTAAAGACGTCTTCGCGAACGACACGCTCTGAAAGCACGATCGCATCCTCAAAGTTGTAACCTTTCCAAGGCATGAACGCCACTTTAAGGTTTTGGCCCAGTGCCAATTCACCACCTTGAGTCGCATAGCCTTCACAGAGGATCATGCCTTTCTCAACACGCTGACCTTTGTAAACAATAGGTTTTAGGTTGATACAGGTTCCCTGGTTGGTTCGTTTGAACTTGGTGAGTGTATATGTTTTGCGGTTATCTTCAAATGAAACCAGTTGATCTTCGTCAGTTCTATCGTAACGAATGACAATCTGGTCTGCATCGACATATTCTACTGTTCCATTACCTTCGGCATTGATCAGCATTCGCGAATCGCGCGCTACTTTACCTTCAAGTCCGGTACCTACGATCGGAGAATTAGGTTTGATCAATGGAACCGCTTGACGTTGCATGTTAGAGCCCATCAAAGCACGGTTCGCATCATCATGCTCAAGGAATGGAATAAGTGATGCTGAAACACCTACAATCTGGTTAGGCGCAACATCCATGTATTCGATCTGACCACCATTTGGGTCAAGAACAGGGAAGTCACCGTGATTACGACATTTCACTCTGTCAGAAAGGAATGCACCATTTTCGGCAATATCCTTGTTTGACTGGGCAATAGTCTTGAAATCCTCTTCTTCCGCTGACAGGTAATCAACATCTGATTTGTAATCTACTTTTCCATTTTTAACCGGACGATACGGAGTTTCGAGGAAACCCATCTTATTGACCTTTGCGTGCACGCAAAGTGTAGAGATCAAACCAATATTTGGTCCCTCCGGTGTTTCAATGGTACAAAGGCGACCGTAGTGAGAGTAGTGAACATCACGTACCTCAAAACCTGCACGCTCTCTTGAAAGACCACCAGGTCCGAGGGCTGAAATACGACGTTTGTGCGTAATCTCAGAAAGTGGGTTGGTCTGATCGAGAAACTGTGACAATTGGCTAGTACCAAAGAAAGAGTTGATCACAGACGAAAGAGTACGTGCGTTGATCAGGTCGATTGGTGTAAACACCTCATTGTCACGAACATTCATTCTCTCACGAATGGTACGTGCCATACGGGCAAGACCTACACCAAACTGGGAGTAAAGTTGCTCTCCTACTGTTCTTACACGACGATTACTCAAGTGATCAATATCATCGATCTCTGCCTTCTGATTCATAAGGCTTACCAGGTACCTGACGATTGCGATGATATCATCTTTTGTCAGAACCTTAGTTTCACGAGCAATTTCCTGTTTGAGTTTTCTGTTGATCTTGTATCGGCCAACATCACCCAGATCATAACGCTTGTCAGAGAAAAACAATTTGTCGATAATTCCGCGAGCTGTTTCCTCATCTGGTGGATCAGTACCACGAAGTTGGCGGTAAATATGTTGTACAGCTTCCAATTCTGAGTTGGAAGTATCTTTTTGTAACGTATTGTAAATGATACTGTAGTCCTGGTCGAGTTCAGCTTTCTGAAGAATGATTGTCTCGACATCGGATTCAAGTACAAAGTTGATGTTATCTTCATCAAGAATAGTATCTCTTTCGAGAATCACTTCATTACGCTCGATGGTTACAACCTCACCAGTATCTTCATCAACAAAGTCTTCTGTCCAACTTCTGAGAACACGAGCTGCAAGCTTACGTCCGATGTTCTTTTTCAGTTCCTTGGCATTGACTTTTACTTCATCTGCAAGACCAAAAAGGTTCAGGATCTCTTTATCAGAATCAAAACCAATGGCGCGCAGAAGAGTCGTTACCGGGAATTTCTTCTTACGGTCGATGTAGGCGTACATGACGGTATTGATATCGGTAGCAAATTCCATCCATGCACCTTTGAAAGGGATGACCCTTGCAGAGTAGATGATTGTACCATTGGGGTGTCTGCTTTGTCCAAAGAATACACCAGGTGAGCGGTGCAGCTGTGTAACGATAATTCTTTCCGAACCATTAACTACGAAAGTACCTTTCGGGGTCATATACGGGATATTTCCTAGGAAAACATCCTGTACAATAGTTTTGAAATCAACGTGCTCTTCATCATTACAGGAAAGACGTAGTTTAGCCTTAAGCGGGACGCTATAGGTCAACCCTCTTTCCATACATTCCTCGAGGCTATACCTTGGCGGATCAATAAAATAATCCAGAAATTCGAGGACGAAGATGTTTCTGGCATCTGTGATCGGAAAATTTTCAGTAAACACCTTATAGAGACCTTCATTGAAGCGGTTTTCCGGAGTAGTTTCTAGCTGAAAGAATTCTTTAAAGGATTTGATCTGAATTTCAAGAAAATCAGGATACTGCGAGGTGTGCTTGATTTTACCGAAGTTCACTCTCTCCTGAGTTTGAATGCTAGTTGCCATGTATGATATTTAGATTTATAGGACCAATTTTATCTGACATTTGCGCCTGGTAATCAGATTACCATTAATACTGTCAGCCATGTTTCCAAAAAGTCCGGTTGTCAGGTTCTTCAACCTGAAATAATATATACGGGAATAGGCTTAGCCAATTTTGCAATTAGCTAAGCCCACTTTCTTAAACTCGTACTATATGTAACTTGTTCTTTCGTTCCAGTGTAAGTCGGGAGTTAAAGTAAGGGTGATTATTTTACTTCAACTTCAGCACCTGCTTCTTCCAAAGCTGCTTTCATTGATTCAGCTTCGTCTTTGCTGATACCTTCTCTGAGTGGTCCTGGTGCAGCGTCAACTAGCGCTTTTGATTCTTTCAAACCAAGGCCTGTGAGTGACTTTACAACCTTAACTACGTTAAGTTTCGCGCCACCTGCAGATTTCAGGATAACATCAAATTCAGTTTTTTCTTCAGCACCTGCGCTATCAGCGCCACTGCTAGCGACTACTACTGGAGCTGCTGCTGCAGCAGGTTTGATTCCGTACTCCTCTTCCAGGATGGTTGCTAATTCGCTTACCTCCTTAACTGTTAGGTTTACTAGTTGTTCAGCGAATGATTTAAGATCTGCCATTTTAGCAAGGTTTTTTTCTTGTTTAAAAATTTAATTCATCTATAATGATGTGGTCTTGGAAGCCATATCTGTTTTGGCAAAACCAGGGACTATGCCCAGCCTGTGCCTACTCTCCTTTTTCTTCGAGAGTTTTCAGTACACCCATGATTGTTGAACCACCTGACTGAAGCGCCCCAACAACGTTGGTAATAGGTGATTGTAACAAACCAATGATTTCTCCGATAAGTTCGTCTTTAGACTTGAGATTACTTAAAACTTCAACCTGGTCGTCACCAACGAAAACATCGGAATCAATGTAAGCTGCTTTTAAAACAGGCTTTTCGTGTGTCTTGCGAAAATCCTTAATAATACGTGCTGGCAGGTTTGAGCTTTCACTGAACATAATGGCTGTTGGGCCGTGTAGTGAGTCATACAATCCTTCGTATGCCGTTTCGCTTACTTGCTCAAGTGCTTTACGAACCAGTGTATTTTTTAGGACTTTAAGTTTTACACCTTCCTGAAAACAAATTCTGCGAAGGTTATTTATCTGTTCAACAGTCAGCGAGGAATAATCAGTGATGTAGAAATATTCCTGATTGCTGAAAATTTCTTTCAACTCAGCGATCGCAGCCGTTTTTTCTGTTTTAGTCATTTTACCTTTTATTTAATCGATTTAGGGTCAATGTTTACGGATGCGCCCATTGTGGCTACGGCGTAAATTGATTTCATATAGATACCTTTTGCGGTAGACGGTTTCATTTTCACCAAAGTAGAAAGTAATTCGTTTGAGTTTTCTGTGAGTTTCTGAGCGTCAAAAGATACTCTTCCAATTGAAGAATGGATGATGCCGTATTTGTCAACACGGAATGAAACTTTACCACCTTTTACATCTTTAACTGCAGAAGCAACATCAGGTGTTACTGTACCTGTTTTAGGGTTAGGCATTAGTCCTCGAGGACCAAGAATCCTACCTAGGCGTCCTACCTGAGCCATTACATTAGGCATAGCGATCACGACATCAATGTCGGTCCAACCACCCTGGACTTTCTGGACTAATTCGTCAAGACCAGCGTAATCTGCGCCGGCATCAAGTGCTTCCTGCTCTTTGTCAGGAGTACAAAAAACGAGCACCCGCTTGGTTTTACCTGTACCGTGTGGGAGAGAAACTGTACCGCGGATAGCCTGGTCGGCCTTACGCGGATCGACACCTAATCGGATGTGCAGATCAACTGCTGCATCAAATTTCGCAGTGCAGACCTCTTTTACGAGCGCCATTGCTTCCTCTAAGGTGTACAGTTTGCCAGCTTCAACCTTCTCGTTCACAGCTTTTCTTTTCTTAGAAACTTTAGCCATAACTGATTTTTAATAAATGTGAATGGGATTCAACGAGGTATTCTGAATCTCCACGAATAAATTTTATGCGTTTTCGGTTTCCCAAGGCGGCGTGCCTTTTACCACAAGTCCCATGCTACGCGCTGTCCCAGCGACCATGCGCATTCCTGATTCTATCGTAAAACAGTTGAGATCAACCATTTTATCTTCGGCGACAGCCTTGCAGTCGTCCCATGTTACTGTACCTACTTTGTCACGATTTGGAACACCAGAGCCTTTTTTAAGCTTTGCTTTTTCCAATAGCTGAACAGCAGCAGGTGGTGTTTTGATAATAAACGTGAATGACTTATCCTTGAATACGGTAATTACAACCGGAAGGACCTTGCCCTGACGATCTTGGGTTTCAGCATTGAAACGTTTGCAGAACTCCATGATATTCACTCCCTTAGCACCTAGTGCAGGGCCTACAGGGGGGGCTGGATTTGCTTGTCCACCGCGCACCTGTAATTTGATAAAGCCGTCTATTTCCTTAGCCATCTTATGATTGTTTTTCTACTTGCATGAAGTTAAGTTCTACTTCCGTTCCACGTCCGAAGATCTTAACAATCACTTTTAGTTTTTTCTTTTCTTCATTAACCTCCTGGATCGTACCAATAAAATCGTTGAATGGACCATCGATGATTTTGACTGGTTCGTTTACGATGAATGGTTCGCTGAGTGATTCTCCAATTTCCTGTGACTCGTCCACTGTTCCGAGGATGCGATTAGCTTCTGCTTTTTGCATTGGAGTCGGGTTGTTACGACCAAGGAAGTGAATTACGTTAGGAATATTGGTAAGCGTTTGAAGGATGTCTCCTGCGAGTTTACCTTCTTCTGCTTCCACCAAGATGTACCCAGGCAAAATATTTTGATCAAGGACAACTTTTTTTCCCTTTCTGATCTTATAAACCTTTTTTGTTGGCACAAGTGTTTGAAGGATGAATCCATCCCAGCCAGACCGTTTGATCTCAAGGTCTATGCGTTCCTTGATCTTGCGCTCTTTACCGCTGATTACCCTGAGGCAATACCATTTTGTAGTTTCTTCACTCATTGTTGAAACGCAGGATTAGGAGGGATAAACAAAAGTTGTAAGAATAAAGCTCGATATATTGTCCATAACAAAAATGATCAAAGAAATTATGACAGAGGCCACGAGCACCAATACTGTATTGCTTTGCAGCTCTCCCCATGTTGGCCACGTTACTTTGTGAACCAGCTCAGTATAACTTTCCTTGAAATAAATTAAAATTTTGTCCATGACTTATTAAGCTTCGATTAATTTGCACGGGCAGAAGGACTTGAACCCTCAGCCTACGGTTTTGGAGACCGTCGCTCTACCAGTTGAGCTATGCCCGTAAATCATAAAGATGCCCACGGCCTTTTAGCCGCGGGCTTCCTTATTATAAATTGAAGTTGTTTTGCAACAACTTATTACTCAAGAATCTCAGTAACCTGACCGGCACCAACTGTACGTCCACCTTCACGAATCGCGAAGCGAAGACCTTTCTCCATAGCGATTGGAGTAATCAGTTTGACAGTCATTGTAACGTTATCACCAGGCATTACCATCTCAACTCCACTTGGAAGCTCGATGTCACCGGTTACATCTGTTGTACGGAAGTAGAACTGAGGACGGTAACCGTTAAAGAATGGCTTGTGACGTCCACCTTCATCTTTACTCAGTACATATACCTCACATTTGAAGTGTGTGTGTGGCTGAACTGAACCAGGCTTACAAATTACCATTCCACGCTTGATTGCTTTCTTGTCGATACCACGCAGTAGAAGACCAGCGTTATCACCAGCTTCACCACGCTCAAGAATCTTACGGAACATCTCAACACCTGTTACGGTTGAAGTCAGCTTTTCGCCTTTCTCCATGAAACCGATAATATCTACAGAGTCACCAGAGTTGATAACACCACGCTCGATACGACCTGTAGCTACTGTTCCACGACCTGTGATTGAGAATACATCCTCAATAGGCATTAGGAAGTCTTTGTCAACATCACGCTCAGGAGTTGGAATCCAGGTATCAACAGCTTCCATCAGTTTTTTGATTGAAGCAACACCTTCAGCAGTATCTTCAAGTGCTTTAAGTGCAGAACCCTGAACAACAGGAGCATTGTCACCATCAAAATTGTATGAGCTCAATAGCTCACGTACTTCCATTTCAACCAGCTCGATCATTTCTTCATCATCGACCAGGTCAACTTTATTCATGTAAACAACAATCTTAGGAACACCTACCTGGCGAGCGAGCAGGATGTGCTCACGCGTTTGAGGCATAGGTCCGTCAGTTGCCGCTACAACCAGGATAGCACCGTCCATCTGGGCAGCACCAGTAACCATGTTCTTTACATAGTCAGCGTGACCAGGACAATCAACGTGTGCATAGTGACGATTTTCAGTCTGGTATTCAACGTGTGCTGTATTAATGGTAATACCACGCTCTTTTTCTTCAGGAGCAGCGTCAATTGAATCGTAATCCATTTTGTCAGCAAGACCATCGCTTGACAAAACATAGGTAATAGCAGCTGTGAGGGTTGTTTTACCGTGGTCAACGTGACCGATAGTACCAATGTTGACGTGCGGTTTATCCCTCTGAAAAGTTTCCTTAGCCATCGGATTTAATAATTTTAAAAGGTGTAATAATTTTTATAGAATCAAATAATTAATCATCCAGAGCCAATGAAGGGATTTGAACCCCCGACCCCATCCTTACCATGGATGTGCTCTACCAACTGAGCTACATTGGCTTTAAATTTTAATTTGAGCGGGAGACGAGACTCGAACCCGCGACCCTCAGCTTGGAAGGCTGATGCTCTACCAACTGAGCTACTCCCGCTTAATTTATTTTTTATTTCAAGAAAACACCCCGAATCTTTAGACGGGATTAGAACTTGAAAACAATATTTCAAAGTGGTGGGGGTGATAGGATTCGAACCTATTCAGTCAGAGACACCAGATTTACAGTCTGGCCCGGCTCTCCAACTCCGGCGCACCCCCAAAGTTACCAAAGCTATTTACTTATACCTTTGAAACTAAGAGCCAGTGGAGGGATTCGAACCCCCGGCCCGCTGATTACAAATCAGCTGCTCTGGCCAACTGAGCTACACTGGCGTAAGCTATCGGATCACCTTGATTATCAAGTCCGAATAGCATTAAATAAGATAAGACCGAACCAGTCTTTCTTTCTATGATTTTTAGGTAAGTAAATAAATCCTAAACAACCCTGTTTTCAAAGCATTGGAAAACACAATTTCTAAATAGATTCCTCTCTGAAATAGTTCCCCAATGAACAGCTTTCTTCAAAGCGCTCGCAAATTTACGGATTTTTTTTAATTGAGAAAACTTTTTTTTGGGAATTTATTCATCATTTTCACTGGCCTTTTTATAATAGCTGATGCAGACTGATAATGAAAGGTATTTTGATAAAAAAAAGCACCTTCTGATTGGTGAAGGTGCTTTTCCTGACATACATCTGTTTCTTTAGTTTATCGGCTACCCAGTTTTTCTTTATGTTTGATGAGTTGACGCTTTAGTGTGCTAACCACGGTATCAACTGAACCTTCAAATGTTTTGCTCTTTTCTTTGGCCACGAGAATCTGGCCGGGGATATTTAATTTGATTTCTGCGATCTTATCCTGGATTTGACCAGTGTTTTCAAGTTTCAGGGTAACTTCTGCATCGATTATGCGGTCAAAAAAAACGGTGAGTTTATTGACTTTTTTATTGATAAATTCCAATAATTTGGAATCAGCATCGAAATGCAATGATTGAGTTTCAATTCTCATACTCTATATTTTGATAAGGTTACAAAATAGCCTCTAAAGGCATTTCTCAATTCCCCTTCAGCTTTCTGAAGGGTCAGACCACAGTCAGATTGACTTGGCCTTGGGGTGGGCTTGTTCATACACCTTTTTCAATTGTTCAATCGAATTATGGGTGTATATCTGTGTAGCCGACAAACTGGAGTGCCCCAGCAATTCTTTAATGGCATTAAGATCCGCTCCCCTGTTAGAAAGGTGGGTTGCGAAACTGTGCCTGAGAATATGAGGACTCCGCTGATCAGATGTAGTCACCAGTGATAAATATCTCTTTACAATATTATAAACCATTTTGGGGTATACCGGCTTTCCTTTGTCCGTTAAAAAAACCGGGCCACCACCTGATAATGGATATGATTTCAACTTTTCTTCGAGGTAATTCTGAATGGACACGCTTAATGATTCGTGGAATGGGATCAATCTTTCTTTTCCACCTTTCCCCATAACCTTTAATTGGTGTTTAAGAAGATCAATATCTTTTTCCTTGAGATTGATTAATTCCGATCGGCGAATTCCTGTACAATAGAGTAACTCTATTATCATTTTGTTTCTTGCTCCTTGGTAGCCTTCTCCAAAGTCGATTTCATCAAAAAGTTGTTGTGTGGATTTTTCGTGAAGAAAAACAGGCAGCCTCTTACCCGCTTTAGGAGCAATTATTTTTACTGCTGGATTTTTGACAATCTGTTTTTGTTTCAATAGAAACTTAAACCAAGACTTGAGCGCAGATAATTTCCGATTGATCGTTCTTGGTGTAATTCCTTTTTGCATTAAATCCACCATCCATGCTCTAATATGTGTATGGGTAATATCACGAGGCTCTTCGGTCTCGTAAATATTGGTGGTAAAGGCCAGGAATTGTTCAATATCTTTTTGGTAGGCCAGAAGGGTATGGGAGGAATACCGTTTTTCAAACTTGAGGAACTGCAAAAATGAATTCAATGCCACGATTATTTAACCTTAATTTAACGATAAATTGTCAAAGGGTCAACCTCTGAACCGTATTTCATTTATCGTAATTCAATACGAGATTTAAAAACCCTGGTTTTATCAGGGCATTTCAGCCAATGCAGCCATAATAGTTTCCATTTTTTTTCGCATCAAGCTACTTTTTCCAAGGAAATGATTAGCGATTATAGAGAAGGAAAGCATTTTGCCCGACTTGGTCCTTACATAACCTGAATAACTTCTGACTCTGCTCATTGATCCGCTTTTTGCTCGGAGTTTGCCTTCGGCGGCTGTTCCTTTCAACATATTTTTTAAAGTGCCATTCTGACCAGCTATTGGGAGCGATTCATAGAAATAGGAATATATGCCCTGATCTTTTGCAACTTTCCTCAACAAACCGGCCAGGTGACGGGCAGTAACGGTATTTCTTGGCGACAATCCACTGCCATCTTTCATTACAAACCCATCCCAATTCAACCCACGTCCTTCCCAAAAAGTCTGGACGGCTTGCAGGCCCGCAGCAGTTGACCCTTCTCCTAATTGCTTTTTTCCCATTTCTTTTAATAAAGTTTCACAATAGACATTAACAGATTCACGGTTTGCTCTTTCTACAATTTGCCATAATGGAGGGGATTTATGGGTATGAATAACTATCCTTTTTGTATTACTGGCATTCCCTTCCCGAATCAATTCTCTTTGTGTCGTGGAAAACTTGGAGGTACTGATGCCGACAGCTTCCAGTTTTGTAACCAAAGTACTCGCCACAAAATATGCCGGGTCTGGAATCGATCCCTTGATCGTAAACTCCCTGTTTCCAATGGGCAGAGTCCCCCTGATATGTCGTGTGTAGGTGTACGGAGCTCCAAAGATATAAGCATTATCACCCGAGTATTTCCCGGCAGAACCCAATTCATTCACAAAAATAAGATAAGGAATCTCCGGATCAACAGATGAAACTTTTGGTCCTTTGTCCAGTGTAGAGGATAATTGAAAATTCAGCCGATAGAGATTCTCATTGATATTGAGTCCGCTGGCACCGGCCCCATAGTAATTGCCGATGTCGTTCCATTGCCAGGTTGGCGCACTAACGGCTGTTTCGAAGTGCGTCCCATCCCCTACTACAAGTCCAGTGATTTTTTTTATGCCTTTCTGGCGAATGGCTTCAACAAAAATGCGGAACACTTCATTCATACCTGGATAGCCGACCATTTCTGAAGACCCCAACGTAGGGTCACCATAGCCTTTAATATAGAGGTTGCCATCCAGCACACCGTCGGAAGACAATGTACCATCATAGGCGATTTCTGTTTTAAACTGGAAATCTGATCCAAGAATAGCAAGTGCTGTGGCAGTCGTTACCGTTTTTAGTGATGAGGCAGGAATTAAGCTGATATCAGGATTGTGGGCTGCTACCACCTCGTTGGCTTCAACGTCAATGACACAGACACCAAAGCTTGCATGCTTTAATGCCGGATCGTCTGCGACAACTTCTATGGCCTTGGAAACACCAGAGTTTAAATTAATCTGTGCATTTAAAGGATATCCGTACAGTAATGTGGCCAGCGTAAAAAATATTATCAGGTTTTTCATAATCTCTTTTCTGTTATGCTTCAATCAACAGGATAAAATCTGGCTCCGGGAGCGTATATCCATCCTTCCAGCCCTGTCCTTGTTCTGACTTTTACCCAAGGTGCATTCCTTATGGCGCCATCAAAATTGATCTTTTGACGAAAGTCGGTTTTTTCGTTGAGATACAAAATCGGATCTCCAAGTCTCAGTTTTGATACGACCATTGAGTCGAGGCTTGCCCCTGAACGCATGTTTAGGCTATCCACTGCAATAAAAATAACCGGGTAATCATTTGGGGTAATTTCAACATTTTCCTGAGCAACTTCCTTTTCAGGAACATCAGACTGGCAAGTTTTCCAGGCCCACACCAAAATGATCAAAACCAGTATTATTGTTATGGTAGATTCCGTTTTTCCGAGAATGCCAGAACCAGACTTTTTTGCTCCCATTCTGTTGAGTTTTATGTAATTTACTGGGAAAATCTCTTATTCTCAATGGATCAAAATCTAATTTACAAAATAGGGTTAACGCTTATTCCAAAAATTGGACCGGTCATTTCAAAAAACCTCCTCTCTCATTGTGGAAGTGCGGAAGCCGTCTTTTCCGAATCAAAAAAGACTTTGACTAAGGTTCCTGGTGTCGGAACCACCCTTGCAAAGAATATTCTGACCCAAAATGTCTTAAAAATTGCCGAAAAGGAAATTTTTAGGATCAAAAAATCTGACATCCAACCATTATTCTACACGGACAAGGCTTATCCTTCCAGATTGAAGCATTATAACGATAGCCCCCTGATGATTTATTGTAAGGGGCCAGCTGATCTGAATAATTTCCGGATGGTTTCAGTTGTTGGTACCCGGTCTCCTTCTCCTTCCGGAATTTCATTTTGTGAAAAGTTGATCAATGATCTAAAAAAATTAGAGGTAACCGTCGTTAGCGGAATGGCTTATGGTGTAGATATTGCAGCCCACAAAACCTGCTTAGAACATGACATTCCTACTATAGGTGTATTAGGACATGGACTTGGTACGATCTATCCAAGTCAGCATTGGGCTACAGCCCATAAAATGATTGACGAAGGAGCACTGATAACCGAATTTCTTTATGATGTCAAACCAGAACGCGCAAATTTCCCCATGCGGAATAGGATAATTGCTGGCATGTGTGATGCGTTGGTCGTCGTTGAAACAAAGCGAAAAGGTGGATCCATGATTACCGCTGAATTGGCAAATAGTTATAACAAGGATGTTTTTGCCGTTCCCGGAAGGTTAAAAGACGAAAACTCAAAAGGCTGTAACCATCTCATAAAAACTCACCAGGCTGCGTTGATCGAATCTGGCAAAGATATTGCTTACGTTATGGGGTGGGATGAAAAGGCTGAATACGAAAACAACAGGTTGCAACAATCGTTGTTTACTACCCTTAAGGATGAAGAATTTGAAGTAGTTAGTGTTTTAAAGCAAAATGAAAATCTGGGCATCGACAGTTTATACCAGAAAATTAAAATGTCTCCCGGAGCTTTGTCGTCAACCTTATTAACACTTGAATTCAAGGGCCTCATTAAATCACTTCCCGGGAAAAGATATACGCTGGTCTGACCAATAATGAAATGGTAACTTAAGACTTTGTTCAATTTCATATATTTTTGGAATTCAAACTGACGGAATAACCCTTATTAAGAGAGAGCAAATGCATAAAACCCTGATACTCCTTGTTACTTTTAGTCTTATCGCCTGCAGTTCAGAAAAAATTGGCAAGCATACCCCAACCCAGTCCGGGGTATTGTCAACATCGGCAATTTCTATTTTTGACAAGGAGACTACAAGGCCTAAAAACGTTATCCTCATGGTTGGAGACGGCATGGGGGTAACCCAGATTACTGCCGGCCTTTATTCTAACAATCAAAAGCTGAATCTTGAGCGATTTAAAATAATTGGCCTTCACAAAAATCATGCTTCCAACAATCTAATTACTGATTCTGCTGCAGGAGCAACGGCCTTCTCTACGGGTGTTAAGACTTATAATGGGGCGATCGGGGTTGGGCCTGATACCGTAGCCGTAAAAACGATCCTTGAACATGCTGAAGACAAAGGCCTGGCTACTGGTCTTGTGGCTACTTCCACTATCGTACACGCTACGCCAGCATCGTTTATCGCCCATCAGCCAAGCCGAAGGATGTATGAAGAAATAGCGACCGACTTTCTCAACACAGACATCGAGCTCTTTATTGGTGGCGGGAAAAAATACTTTGACCGTCGATCCGATGGACGTAACCTGATCACAGAATTGAAAGAAAAAGGCTACCAGGTCGAATCCTATCTTACCAAAGATATCGACCGGGTTAAAGCCAAGGGTGATAGGTTCGCATACTTCACCTCAGACTCTGACCCGCTCCCTGTTTCGGCCGGAAGGATTTATCTTCGATATGCCAGTAAATTAGCATTGAGTTTCCTCGATGGGAAAACAGATAATGGTTTTTTTCTCATGATTGAAGGTGCTCAGATTGACTGGGGTGGCCATGCTAATGACTCAGATTATATCGTCAGCGAAATGCTGGACTTTGACCGCACCGTAGGGGAAGTACTCGACTGGGCTGAGAAAGATGGCGAGACCCTGGTTGTTGTCACTGCGGATCATGAGACTGGTGGTTATTCGATTATCCCGGGCTCTACTCCTGACACTTTAAAAACTGCCTTCACTACTGATTACCATACCCTGGACCTCATCCCTGTATTTGCTTACGGACCTGGTGCAGAGGCTTTTGGTGGCATCTATGACAACACCGACATTTATGACAAGATGATGGGGGCCTATGGCTGGCGGAAATAATCCCATTTCGTTGCGAAAGCAAATTAAACGACTGTTTCATGCGAAAGGCACTAAAAACTTGAAAAGGATACCCTGTTTATTTTTGACCGAAAAGCAATTTTAGATAGTCATTTAGAAAGACCCCTTCAGGATCGTTTTCTTTTCTTAATTCATGGAATGCCTCCCATTTGGGATAACTGGCAGCTAGTTGATCCGCATCCAGGAAATGCATTTTTCCCCAATGCGGACGTCCATCAAAATCGCGGAACAAAGCTTCCATTTCCCTGAAATAGTAATGATAAGATTTTCCTTTGTAAACGTGGATCGCAATATAAGCAGACGTTCGCTGGTATGCCGGGCTAAGCCAGATATCGTCTCCTTTTACAAATCGGTGCTCTAGGGGGAAGTGTACCCTGAATTGCTTTTTTTCATTGAGTTGGTAAATGGCTTTCACCACTTCAGGGTAAGCTTCATACGGAACATTATATTCCATTTCATTGAACTTGACCAATCGTTTGGTGGCATAAATGCGATGACTGTGATTAATCTTTACCATTTCAGATATTGCGGAAGCGGAAAGTGCACTCATTTTGGCACTTAAACCAGGTATCAAACGTGTAATTTCGCTTATACCCCAAAAGAAATAGTTTTCAAGTAAAATTTCATTGACATACCTCCCGAAGCCGTCTTTCTTAACTGGCTTTTCAGTAGTATTCGTTAATCGTATCTGTACCTTATCAGAATACAAAAAGCTAAAAATCTCAAAGTTCCTATTTGAGGAAGTATAGGAATTAATGTTGATCAACACCTCGTCCAATTGAGCTTTCTGCATGACCATTTCAAGCTTATAAGATGGTTGGAGTGCTAGTTTATAACGGGTTACAATGCCTATTGATCCCAGGGAGATCAATGTAGCCTTGAAAAGATGGTCATTGTCATTCCCCGAAAGGGTAATCAGTTCTCCTTTACCATTGACCATGGTTAATCCGACTACCTGGGTCGCTAAATTGCCCAATTCGATACCAGTGCCGTGTGTTCCAGTCATAATAGAGCCAGCTATGGACTGGACATCAACATCGCCCAGATTTTCCTGGGCAAGATTTTCTTGAAAAAGTAATTCGCCTAGTGCGCGAATCTTGGTACCAGCCCAGACTTCTGCTTCATTTTTTGCCCTATCAATTGAAATGAGACCCTGCAATTGATCAAGGCTTAACAAGATTTCGTTGGTATGTACCAATTGGGTAAACGAATGACCGGTACCGACTACACGAATTAACTTATTGGAATTCTTAGCCCTGTTAACAATATTGACAATTTCTGCTTCAGACTTTGGAAATAACACTTCCGTAGGGTTACAAACAACAGAACCCGACCAGTTTTTCCAGGATTTGGCAGCCATGCTTTTAGACGGAGAGTTAATTTACCACGACATAATCTTTGATGCCGCTTAGCTCTTTGATACATTCTTCTCTGGCGGTCCAAAGTTTTTCGAGGTTCCAGCGACCAGGCAATTTTGCTTTCTTCATCCAGATGCTAAGGAACGTACGGTGGTAATCTTCCTTGTAATTGGTAATCTGGTGAGGTGAAATTGTGGTTTCCTCGATTAGTGTTTCGAAAGGAGAATTGTCAGGTGATTCCTGGCAAGTAAAATCGTAACGTTTCTTTTTGTAGCGGATATAGCAGTGTGCCTCAGGAATATACGACAACCCATATTTCGCCAGAATTGGTTCCACGCCCCTGGTGTTGTCATTGTCCATTTTGTAAATGCCCAGTACCAGTTCGAGATCATTATGACCATTCTCTTTGGCTAGTTCAACTAACAAGGCATGCTTAGTTGAGCAACTTCCCTTGCCTTCAATCATTACCAACTCAAGCTTATTCTTGTCCGAAGGACGGCCATAGCTCAGCGATTTGACATAATTAATAGCACCATGAAAGTCACGAATTCCGCGATGTAAAAACTCGAATGATAACTTTCCTCGGTTGAGGATTATGAAATTAGGGATAGCTTCCAAGGGATCGGAAATTTTTTAATTCAGTTGCAAATGGATGGCTAAGTTAGTGAAAATGAAAGATTTATACAAATAGGGGTTTTTTCACCCAAAAATACATCACAGAAATGCAAATCCCTCTCCTCTGTATGTAGGTACTGTTTTTAAAATTTTCCCTTCTGATACGAGGTGAATTTCATTAAAGTGTTCGCATAATTCACCTGCTTTGCTATGCCTGAAAAAAACGGGGTCACCAAGCGACAATTCGGCTTCTTTACGATACCTGACGGGGGTCTGAACTTCGCCTGCCATTTCATGCTCAATCAAGCTTGCACCTAAAGGTAAATAGGGCTGTGGTACTTTCTCTTTGCCAATTGATCCTGAAGCCACGTAACCGCCTCCCATGCAGGTATATAACTCGGGTTCAGGTTTTCTGACAACTTCTATGGCAAACCCTGCTGCTGGCAAGTGTTTGAACTGTTGATAATTATCAAATAAATGTGATGCATAAAACCCTGAACCTACAGTGACCTCGGTAACAACTGGTTCACTGCTGGTTGACTCCAGGCTACCCGTTCCTCCACCATTTACAAATGCTGGTTGAAGACCATTTTTTGATAGTAATTCAACGGACTGCTGCCTTTTTTGAGCAATGGTTTTTATCGATTTCCTTTTAAGGAATTTAATAATCGAATTCATGAGGAATTGACCAGGCATCTTGTCAGTTACACCAGCCACCTGGGCTTCATACCCCATCAGGCCTGTCAGCTTGACGTGCTTGCAGGATTTGATTTTTGACACCAGCAATTCCACATCTTTGATAGTTCTTAAAGCTGATCGTTTTACCCCGAACCAGATTCCGGGAAAACGGGTAGACAAATCGAGGTCAAGGCAGACGTTTATAACGACATCTTGCTTTTTACCTACTTCGTTGATTCGCTCGAAATGTTCGGGAAGGTCAGCCATGAGCGTGAGATCATTCCCTGCTTTTACTTTCAAGGCTACCGCGTTCAATTCATTAAAATTTACGGCAGGATAACCCATAAGTAAATTCTGAAATCCATGTTCATTTAACCATAACATTTCTCGTACGGAAAAGCACATTATGCCATCAAACTGTCTGGCACTATCCAAAATTTGCCTCAAGAGATATCGGCAACGAATAGATTTGGAAGCGATGCGAATTGTTTTATGTCCGGACCGTTTTTTTACGGCTTCTGCATTCCTGAAAAGGAGGTCAAGGTCAACAAATGCGAAAGGCATGGGAAATCCCGAAAAAACAGATTTATAGTAATTGTACCCGGGAAGATTCATAGATCAGATCCTTGTAGTATCGAAGATACGCAAATCTTCTTCGCGCACCCCATGCCAGATCTCATGTTTATCGAAAATGCGTGGTTTGGCAGGCGGTTCTTCATCGAAGGAGGTGCCTTTGAAGCGTAGTTCCTTGGGGCGCAACATTTCACCAGCCAATTCTTCAAACCTGGTTTGGTAGGCGGCTAATGTCCATTTACCGAACAGGGTATGTCCACCTTCGTAATGCTGAAACATATACTCTTCGTGAGTTGTCGTATAACCCGCATATCCATTAGCATAAGTGCTCAACATAACTTCTGAGACGCCTCGTTTGGTCAACACCTCTTTAACCGTATTTCTCAAGCGCTGACCTGCCATGGTGGTCATCTCAGCAGGTACACCCACAATAGCAAATTCACCGATGATCATGATCTGCAAAGGCAATACCTCAGGGGACCAGGGTTTAAATTTGGTGTATCCGGTTTTGTCAAGATATTTGAAATATCGAATCACCGGGTCAGCGAAAGCGGGAATGATCAATCGCCTCACTTGTTTAGTACCCATAACATGCCCTGTCCCCATTTCAAGGATAGCAGATTTTGGATACTGGGATTTGAAGGTATTGAGCATTTCTACTTTTTCCTTGTAGGGCATAAAATGCGACATGAGATATTTGCGGTAAAGCTTAGCCAAACCCCAGGAAAATCTGCCGAAGTGACCAACGGCTTTTGACATGCCTGGGCCTTCCCGTGTACCTTCGAGAAAACTTACACCCAAGCAGGCATTGGCTGTGCGTTGGTGCTTTTTGCCGTCGGCAAACCTGGGAGCGACTTTGACTCTGCTGAAGTCGACATAGATAGTCTCATAGTCGATCTGCCCGGTAATCGCTTTGCCGGAAAGAGCTTTTTCAAAAATTTCTCGTGCTTTTTCAAATTGCAATTGGCCATTATACCGAGCTGACTCAAAGTCATCTTCATAGCGACCGCGTGTCCATTTTTTCCTTTTGTCCCAAACGTAATTGGGTGTAACGTCGCCTGCAGTATCTTGGGCGAAAATGCTGATTATTTTTTCCTTACCGGGAAATAATTCGGAATAAGCCTTTTCGAAGTAATCGGCGGCATACCCCTTGTTATCGGAGCAAATACTCGTATTATCATTAGAAATACTGGTCGTGTGAACACCAAACCAGTTGAGACAACCGATGGGCCTGCCGTCATCTCCTTCAAAACGGAGCATTTTCATCTCACGGTCTACTGCAAGATGTGCTTCATTTTTGCGGACCTTTTGCCGGACTTCTTTGTTGGCATTATATGGTTTTAAGGATCGGTTAAAAGCAACATCCACTTTTTCATCAAATGTGCCCTTGCCCATGAAAATTTTGGAAGGCTTGACTTTTTCTTCAGCAGCCAAGATGACTTCGGCAATACCTTCTGTAAAATGATCAAACACTTCCTGCTTAAAGCCGGAAACCGTGATATTGTAAAAAAAATAATGGGTAAATCCGCCTGGTGCGCTATGGGTATGCTGGGCAGTGATCATGATATTGTCATGAGACCATCCTTGTGACCTTTTTGAAACGTATGCTACGATGGCATCTTTTAGTCCCATGGTGATAAAACAAACCTCGGCATTTACAAATGCAATTTTCTGGCTGCCCTGTTCTATCACAAAAGCCCTGGCATAGATAGGCGTTTCGATTGATTTGGTAACATTGTGAAACATCCCATAGCCCAACATTCCGCATCCGTCAAGCAGAATTGTGATATCTCTAATAGCTGAACCTACTTTGTACATTGATTAGGGTTAGTGAATTAATGTTTCGGGAAGCGCTGGCCTTGAAAAACCGATAGATTTTTCATAGTAAAGGAAGCAAAAATTATGCCTTAAAGAGCAAAATAAACTACCTTTGCCAAAGTAAAATTCGCAAAAATGATACAAAGGGTTCAATCCATAATGTTATTGCTGGCGGCTGCCTGTTTCTTTTCACTGTTTATGCTGCCATTTGCTTCTACCCCTGATCCGGATCCAAGCATGAATTTCCTTGCTGATGGTGTTTTTAATATCCAGGACAATATCATGTTTATTGTCATGACTGCCATTGCCGGAGGTCTTGCATTGATCAATATATTCAACTATAAGAAACGGGGATTGCAACTCAGGATCGGTTATATTCTGATCATCCTGGCTATCCTTATTCCACTGCTGGCGTTCCTGTTATTTTTCCAGGAAATGAATGTTCTTTTTGAAGACACCAGGCTTGATGACCAGCTAGGGATTTTTGCGCCTTTTGTTGCGCTTATTCTTATTGTAATCGCCAATCGGTTTATCAAGAAAGACGATAAACTTGTTCGCTCCATGGATCGTTTGCGCTAGTAGACGCATCTTTTTCAACCGGATAACGTTATACTATCCAGACTTTTATTGCACACATAGCTTAAATTATGGTATTGAGAATCGTAGCCATCCTACTTTTGATGGCCGTAAATCTCCAGGCATTCAGCCAGGACACCCTGAAGGTCATGTTTTATAATATCCTTCGTTTCCCGGAAACGGGAGCTGCGAACAGGGTTGACGAGTTCAGGACAATTTTCCAGTATGAAAAACCAGATGTCCTTTTAGTCTGCGAACTTAACAGCGAGGCGGGTGCTGACATGATACTCAATCAAGCACTAAATGTTTTTGGTACAACCCACTATGACCGCGCAACTTTTGAAGCCAATAGCACAGGTGGGGATATTACTAACCTAGTATTTTATAATTCGGACAAGCTCGGACTGGTCAGAGAAAATAATCTGGCTACCAATCGTAGAGACATCGGCATTTACTTATTCTACCATAAGGATCCGATGTTAGCCGTTCACCAGGACACAGCTTACATTGACTTTTGGACTACTCATCTTAAAGCAGGCAGCAGCTCAAGTGATCAGAATCAAAGGCGTACCACGGCGCTTCAATTTGTTCAGTTCGTCAATATTCTTACGCCTGAGCCCTATCGATTATTCAGCGGTGATTTCAATATGCGATCTTCAAATGAAGAGGCCTGGGGTATTATCGCAGGCAATGCCAACCAGGACTTTCACGATCCAATAGATGAACTTGGCACCTGGCACAATAATATCAATTTCGCGGAATTACACACCCAAAGCCCAAGGACAACCTCTTTTGGTGAAGGTGCCAATGGAGGTATGGACGACCGATTTGATTTTATCCTAATCTCTGACCAGATTGAAGCTGATAATGGAAGAGTACGTTACATTCCAGATACTTACCGAGCCTTAGGCAATGATGGAAACCATTATAATACAGCTATCAATAACGGAATCAACTTAAGTGCGCCGGACAGTGTTATCCAGGCTATACATGATGCTTCAGATCACCTCCCTGTGGTACTTGATCTCGAAATCATGCCTGGTGTTATTACCAATGTCCAGGAGATTAATGACAAGGCGGCATTCGAACTTTACCCAAACCCTGCCCTTGAACAGTTAGTGGTTGAAGGGCGATTTGAAAGCGATGTTCAATTAATCATTTCCAATTCGTTGGGTGAAATCGTTATGACCAAATTGGTAAGTGGCGGTTTTTCTTCACTACCTGTTAACATTGGTCATTTGAATCCGGGCAATTACTTTCTAACTCTTGATAATAACGAACAGCGGTCTACCAGGCGATTTGTCAAACTGGACTAAGGTCTTCTGTTTTCCGTTTGCCGGAATGGATAATGTTTTCAGCCATCTCGTCGGCAATTTCCTGAGTAGACTTCCCGGTTAGCTCAGCTTCTTTGAACACATTCAAAAGGGTATCTTTCAGGCCATGAATGCGTTTTATTGATCTTTCCTGTTCATTCGAATCAAAAATATCTTCGGAAGCATATAGCATTCCTCCTGCATTGGCAATATAATCGGGCGCATAAAGAATACCTTTTTCACCCAATCTCTCTCCATCTTTGAGTGTTGCAAGCTGGTTGTTTGCCAGACCTGCAATTGCACTAAATTTAAGCTGATCAATAGTGACTTCATTCAGAATAGCACCCATTGCACAAGGGGCAAAAACATCAGCATCCACGCTATAAATATCTTCTGGGGCTACAGGGATTGCGCCATACTTTTCAACCATGACATTCATGGCACTTTCTCGCACGTCACTAACTAACAATTCAGCGCCTTCCTTATGTAATAATTCACATAAATATGCGCCAGTTTTGCCGCATCCCTGGATCGCAATCTTGATGCCTTTAAGGTTATCCGTTTTAAATTGATGTTCTACCACAGCTTTAATGCTGACCAAGCCACCCAAAGAAGTAAACCATGAAGGATCATGTCGGTTTTTTGAAGGATCGATAAGCGCAAAGACGTAATCACAATGTTGATGCATAAATGAAGCATCTTCTTGAGTGGTACCAATGTCGATAGCGGTCCAATACTCGCCGCCCAGGTTTTGGACAAACCTGGTGAACGCCTTTAAGAGTTTTTGTTTTCCGGGAGCCGAAGGGTCTGCTATGATAACAGATTTCCCACCTCCAAGCGGCAATCCTCCCATAGCATTTTTGTGGCTCATACCTCTTGAAAGCCTTAAAACATCGGTTAAAGCTTGCTCGGTATTTTGATAGGGAAACATGCGACATCCGCCAGCCGCAGGACCAAGACTAGTGCTGTGAATAGCAATAATGGCCTTAAGACCGACAGACGGATCATTGCAAAATAGTACCTGTTCGTGGTTGTGAAACTCAATGTGATCGAAAACGGTCATAAGCTTTTTTTGATGAAAATTTGGACAATATTCCCTAAAAATACATAACTAAATTTCGATTATCCATATATTTAAATAGAAAAA
>JBCCHF010000055.1:0-33282 GCA_039028895.1 Bacteroidota bacterium
GTAATGTCGACGCAAGTCGTTGCTGTACAACCGTTATTATCAGTTACGGTTACACAATAAGTGCCTGCTGTTAAGCCTGAGGGATCTTCATCGGTAGAACCGTTATCCCATGTAAAAGTATATGGAGCAGTGCCACCACCAACGGTTAAATCAATATCGCCATCACTGTCGCTATTACATAATAAGGCTTCGCCAGTGGCTGAGGCGATTAATATTGGAGGTTCAGTAATATCTGCACATGCCGTTGCTGCACAACCGTTATTATCAGTTACGGTTACACAATAAGTGCCCGCTGTTAAATTTGAAAGATCTTCATCGGTCGAGCCATTATCCCAGGTAAATGTATAAGGAGCAGTGCCGCCGCCTACAGATAGGTCGATATCCCCATCACTGTCGCCATTACACAATAGGATTTCGCCAGTTGCTGATGCAGTTAATAATGGCGGTTCGGTAATGGTTGCGGAGGCAGTTTCTGAACACCCGTTATTATCTGATACTGTGATTATGTGTAATCCAGCATTTAAGTTAATGGCAGAAGCTGTTGTTTCTCCGTTGTCCCATGTATAAGTGTAAGGCATCGATCCTCCGCTAACTGTTACAGTTGCCATGCCATCATTCAATGAATTACAGCTAACATTTCCACCGACGTTTGTAGAGAGGGAAAGGATGCCGGGTTCTGTAATATCTACAGAAGCTGTCGTTTCGCAATTATTGGTATCTGTGATGGTGACAAAATGGGTACTTGCGTCCAAATTTGTGGCTGTAATATCAGTTTCACCGTTGTCCCATAAGTAGGTATAAGGAGAAGTTCCTCCCATTGGAGAAACTGAAGCGGAACCATCGGAGAAGGTATTACAACTTACTTGTTGATTGATAGAAGCACTGGCTATTAAAGCTGAAGGTTCAGAAATATTGATCGAGGCTGTTTCAGTACAACCATTGGAATCAGTCAAGGTTACCAAATGTATTCCAGCGTTTAACATGATAGCAGAACTATTAGTCTCCCCATTATCCCAAATGTAGGTATAAGGAGGTGTTCCTCCGGCAGGACTAGCAGTTGCTGAACCATTATTTTCTCCATTACATGCTACATCTCCATCAAGGCTGGGTGAAAGAGACAAAACTGGTGGCTCGTTGACGACAATATCAAATGTATTTGAACAGCCAAACATATCTGTAATCGTAACCACATGAGTGCCCGCATTCAGCATGGTGGCAGTGGCAGTAGTTTCTCCAGTATCCCAGGAATAGGTATAATCTGAAGGATCCCCAGCTCCGACAGCAGTTGCAACTCCTGTGTTTTCTCCATTACACTGAACATCCATGTCAATTGATAAAGTCGCCATTATAGGCGGTGGTTCATTGATGGTAACAGATGCAGTTTCAGAACATCCTTGAGCATCTGATATGGTTACTGTGTGTGTACCGGCGTTAAGCATGGTTGCGGTAGCAGTCGTTTCTCCGTTATCCCATAAATAGGTATAAGCAGGGGTGCCACCTGTAGCACTTGCTGTAGCAGAACCTGTAGATGCACTATTACAATCTGCATCATTGTTAAGCATGGCTGATGGCATGATGGCAAGAGGACCATCAATGAAAACGGTATCAACATCAGTACAGCCTACATTGTCAGTAACAGTTACTTCATGAACACCAGGAGATAACATGGTGGCTGTTGCATTAGTTTCACCATTGTCCCATTCATAAGAATAAGGAGGCATCCCAAACATGGTCATAGCAGTAGCAGATCCATCTAAGGTGTTGCCACAAGAAGCTGACAAATCAGGGGTAGCTTCAACTTCAGGATTTCCAATGGTAGAGATCATTACCTCTCCATTGGAGTTTGTTCCACTACCAAATAGGTTATCCCAGTTATCAATTTGTAATACGTATTCTGTATTTGGAAGCAGATTAGTATATGTTTGCGACCAATTAACAATTGTGCCCTGACAAATATTGAAGTTTTGGCAATCTACAAGACTCTCGGGATTACCATCACAAGGGGTAGAATCTTCATACAAAGAAATATTAAACCCATCAGTGGGATTAATCCCCAATAGGCATGTACCACCGATTTGAGCATTCATGATTGAAAGGGTGATTTCACTACCATTACAATCAGAAGTGAAAGAAAAATAAACAGATGCATCAGGATCAGGAAATATTGTATTTCCACATTCTTCATAACCAGGTTCCCCTGCACCAATATCCTCTCCTGTTGCCCCTTCGATATCCCAGCAGTAAGCCACATTTGGCTGCATGACTATCGCATTATCGCAATTATCTGCTCCACACCTTTCTGATACACATATTTCAAAATCTTCGTCATGATCAAGTCCGCCATCATTGAAAACCTGCAGCCAGATTGTCTCCCCTGGTGTACCTGCAATTTCAAAGCTCACATCGTCACCAAATCCTCCTGTCTCACATTCCTGCGGTGTCAGATTACCACAAGTTCCTGTATAGGCGATAACAGTTAAAGTAGAATAATCCCCCAAAATACCACCTACAGCATCATCATTACCCTCTACCAATGCCAGACCAGAGGGTGGTACAGTAAACTGATACCAGGTGTCTCCACAGTTCGAACCACCACAACCCATAACAAAGGGGCCATTTTCATATATGGTAGGCTGGCCATAATTTTCCACATTCCAAACACCCGATGAAACTAAGCACGACTCAGACTGAACACTCAGGGTTACAGCATCCGGACAATCATTGTTTGGAGGTTCTACGTCTCCAGGAACCCCGGTTCCATAATCAGCTTCCGGATCAACTAAAGTAATGGTGAATTCACCATCAGGGCCAAGTACGGTTGTACCGTCTACCTGAATGAAATAAGTATCGCCTGGAATTAAACAACTGGTCTCAATCTCCTCATCAAGCAATTGAGTAGCATCGTAATCCATGTCGATCTCTGTTAAGGATCCTGTACAAGTATTATTGGAAGAACTAAAAAGGTAAATCTCGGAATCGATACCCAAAAGATCATTTGCGGAAAGCGTAATATCAACTCTTCCCGAATTAGGCGCGATAAAAGAATACCAAACCGTCTGTTGGGCATATCCATTTTCACCGGGCTCGCCAGGTTCGGTGTCTGCACAAATATTATTTTCATTAGATAGAACTGAAATAGACCCTAATGCAAGACCAAAATCTTCAGCATTACAAATGTCATTATTTGGAGGAAATACAGTAGAGCCGCCATCATCATCAATCTCAATCGTAAAGGTGCCTTCTGCTCCACCAATGAGATCGCCGTTATCTGAACCATCTATCTGCACAAAATAAGTCTCTCCAGCAACCAGGCAGGTCAGAGTTATATCTTCATCAAAGAATAAACCCAAACCGTCGTATTCGCTGTCATGTTCATTCAGACTCCCATTACAAGTCCCATCAGAGGAGGTGTATATGGCTACCTGAAGATCAATGCCACCCTGATTGTTGAGGTCGATAGTCGCATTTCCAGAAGTTGGCGCTTCAAAAGTGAACCAAACCGTCTGGTCAATTCCAAATGCTGAGGGGCCGGGTTCTCCGGGTTCTGTATTGGTGCAGATATTATTGTAATTAGGACCAGCAGGAATTACGCCACCATCAGGAACAGGTCCCAGGTCGACAGCATTACAGATATCATTATAGGGCGGGATCGAACCTGTGCCATTATCGCTTACTTCCAATGTGAAATAACCTTCAACGTTTAAGGCGCCTCCATCTACCATTACAAAATAAGTCTCTCCCGGAATAAGACAATCAACGTCCATACCGACATCGAAACTAAAGAAATCGTCTTCACTTTCCAGTTCTGACATCGTACCATTACAGGTGCCGTCTGAAGATTCGAAAACAGCTACCTGCAGATCAATCAAATCTCCTAATCCGTTTGGGTCAGAATTTAGATCGAGAGTAACGCTGGACGTTGTATTAGCTCCCGGATGCATTGGCGCCTCAAAAGTAAACCAAACCGTTTGGTCAGTACCAAATTCTGATGGATTTGGATCGCCAATGTCATCAGAGCAAAAGTTGTAATAATCATTGCCGTTTCCAACACTTCCACCTATTGGCACCTGTCCAAGGCCAATAGCATCGCAAATCAGGTCGTTAGTAGGGATTGGTACAGCAGAAATCTCAGAAATATTAATGTCAAAATATCCCTGAACATTAATAAAAGAGCCATCTACCATTACGAAATAGGTGTTGCCGGCTTCCAGGCACTGAACTTCAATAGTTTCATTCAGGGGTGGAAAATCAATCGGGTCATAATCACTAGTCACTTCTGTGAGAATGCCGTTACAGGTATTGTCAGAAGATTCAAATACAGCAATTTGAAGATCAATAGCGTCAACAAAGAAAGGAAAGTCTGAAACAGTTTCTATTTCTACAGCAAAAGGACCTCCTGTCGCTGGAGTTGTAAAAGTATACCAAACTGTCTGGTCTGTATCAAAAGCAGCAGGGTCGGGGTCACCATCATCACCAGCACATAAATTATTCTCGTTAGACAAGCTTAAGGATGAACCCAGGAATGGATTTCCCATGTTGGTTGCCATACAAATCTCGTCATTCGGAGTTACGGCTGTAGCCGGATCTTCTTCTACAGTTACATCAAAATACCCTTCCACCAAATCACCGTCCAGAATGTTGGCTTCTCCATCGACCATTATCCAGTAGGTGTTGCCAGGTTCCAGACAGGTGACCTCAACATCTATGTCAAAGAAAATATCTCCTAAAAAGCCAGCATCCACTTCAATTTCTGAGAATGTACCATTACAGGTTCCGTCGCTTGACTCCCAAACTGAAACCTGAAGGTCAATGGCATCGTCATTCCCAATTATTCCATCCTGATCCAGGGTAATGGTGACATTTCTGGTTGGTGGAGCAATAAAGGTGTACCAGACCGTTTGATCAGAAGAGAAATTAGCTGGATTGGGTTCCCCGGAAGTATCAGCGCAAAAGTTGTTTTGACTAGGGGGGGAACTGCCGATATCAGTGGTCACAGAGCCACCAGCGGGATTCCCAAGGGCGATCGCATCACAGGGCAAGTCGTTAGGGCCTGGTGGATCCTGGTCAACTTCAACAACTGTAATATCAAATTCACCAATTAACGGATCGGTATTCAAAAGTCCTGCTTCGCCATCCACCAGAATGTAGTAAAGTCTTCCGGGTTCAAGGCACTCAACGCGCATGTCTTCATCCCAAAACAGAGGGACACCGAGGCCTTCATATTCACTTTCAATTTCTGTAAGAGAGCCAGTACATGACTGATCATCAGAATCATACACAGCAACCTGAAGGTCGATGGCATCACTGCCAAGAGATTCAAGCTGTATATCAACTACACCAGAAGTTGGTGCGATAAATGAATACCATACACCCGATTCATTTTGCCAGTTACTGGGGATAGGCTCCATGATATTGTCAGCACAATAGTTGTTTTCGGTGTTCATGCCAACCGGACTTCCTACGGCAGGTGTACCTAATGCTTCAGCATCACAAATGTCGTCATTAGGTGCTGGAAAATCTCCTCCATCTGTAATGGTAATATCAAAAATCCCGGTGCTGTTTAACCCTGAACCATCAACAAATAACCAATAGGGGTCACCAGCAACAAGACATCTTACCTCAAGAGTTTCATTAAAAATTATGGGATCATAGTCTGATCCTTCTTCTTGAAGACTTCCATTGCATGTATTGTCAGTCGTACCATACACAGCAAGTTGAAGGTCTATGGCATCTGTCCCAAGTGGGAATATCAAGTCAGAATCAGCATCAATGATCACATGCCCTGAAGCAGGAGCTGTAAATTGATACCAAACGCCATTGTCAGAACCCCAGGCTCCTGGTGTTGGATCGTTAGTGTCTGTTGCGCAAACATTGGACTGGCTTAAATTCGGGGTAGCTATTGATCCATTGTCAGGGACAACCCCAAGGTTCTGAGCGTCACAGATCTGGTCACCTGCTTGTGAAATTCCCTGATCGACGATTTCCAAGCCAAAATAACCCTCGCTGGTACCTAAGATGTTTAATGGATCTTCCCAACCATCAACCAAAAGGTAATAAGTGGTATTGGGGAGTAAACAGTTGACGTCCATGGTTTCGCCAAACAGGATTGGATCATAATCTGAACCGACATTGGCCAATGAACCAGTGCAGGCGTTGTTACTGGATTCATATAATGCTAATTGAAGGTCAATTTGGTCTCCGAACCCTTGTGGATCGTTAGTTGCATCAATGGTAATGATGGTGCTTGGATTGTTGGAGGTTGTAAAAGAAAACCATACACCTTGTTCATTGGTCCAACCCGGAGGGTTTGGGTCACCAGAACTTCCAGCACAGAAATTATTATAATTTGAAAGACCGTTATTGCCAATAGTTGCTCCAGAACCCAGCGTGCCTAGGTCAATGGCGTTACAGATAAGGTCATTTGGGCCACCAATAAAGGACCCGGAAACGACAATCTGCGCCCAATAGCACCAGGTCCCACTGCAACCGGATGAATTGGCACAATATGGACCTATATTGTAAGTGCCAGGAGTCGTTGGAAGCGCAATATTATCAGTCCTGTCGGCTGAATTCCCATCACAAATCCCTGCAAATAAGCCTAATACACATCCACCTGCATCATTTTCGCAGCCTCTGAATCGCACTTGCACAGTTGAGGGGACCTCGGAGGCGCAGTTAAAACTCTCGTTCACTAAAGATTGGCTTGTTCCAATAGTACAACCATTGCAGGTCGTACTGGTGCATTGATCATCCACAATTCCAGGACCAGTCCACCACCAGGCCGGATCACTATCTCCGGCAAGGAAACCATCACAATCGCCAATAGTTGTTGAAACCTGGGTAACAGTCATCGAGATGTTAAGTTGCCCATAAGATTGAATCCCCAATAGACTGAGAATAAGGGTAGTATAAATACACTTTCCCAAAAATGGAGATAATAGGGTAGAACAAGGTTTCATAGGTTGGATTTAACCAATGTCCAATATAATTTTTTGAGTCCGAAAACCCAAAAATCCTGACGCCTGATATATGGTAAAAGAAGATTGACTTTTCGGCTGCACTTAACAACCAGGTACTTTGTCAATAAGGGAAAGAACCAAGTAGAAGAAATGGACAAATTGAGGCATACACATAAAAACTCAAAGGAAATGCATATAATTTTTGGCGAAAAAAAGCCGATTGGTTTTTACAATTTTTAATTTTTTGGTTAAATCTATATTGTTGATTATCATTCATTTATATGAATGATTAGGTCCGTTTTCCTTTATTTTTGGATTTTTCGTTAAAATTCATGAAAATCAGATTTTACAATCCTCTGAAAACTGGTTAGCGATTCCGTTACAGCGGGTATAATATTGTAATCATAAGCGGTAATAAAACCGTAGTCATGAAAACAATAGTCGTCATATTAACCAGTTTTATGCTCTGTTTCCTTGCTATACAGCAACTGACAGGAGAAACTACCAGCGTAAAAGGTATGTTTCAGGATAATTCAATTAATATGAACAGGAAGAAGGTAGCGGAAGTGTTACGTAAGATCAAGGATAACAATGAAACTAAATATATAAATCAACAAAGCCTGTATATCAATGCATGACATACAGGCTTTCTCATTTTTATTACAAACTAATCTATGAAAAGAAATGAAAAAGTTAAAGGGGTGATAAATTGCTCTCTACTTACAAAACCTTTTCATTTACAATTCATAAAGGAAAGCTTATTTAGCGAAAAAGTTAGGCATTTAACACTTATTTAACGCTCCAATAAGCGGCTCCTCTAGTCATTAGGCTTCCACCTCTTCTTCGGAGTGTGCTTTGACCAGATTGTCCTGAACATCCCTTGCAACCTGGGAGTATTCAGCGAATCTACGGGTGTGACGGGCACGACCTGCGGAGAGTGATCTAAGTGCGGAAGAATATTTATAAAGCTCTCTTAGCGGAACCTTAGCTTTTACCTTTTGATAGTGACCGTCAGCATCCATTCCCATAATGATTGAATTACGTGTTTGGAGATCACCCATGATATCACCCATTACATCATCTGGAGTCAGCACTTCTACATCATAGATTGGCTCCATGATAACTGGTCCGCAGTTTTTAAATGCAGCTTTAAATGCTTGTTGGGCTGCCAATTGGAAAGCCATATCATTTGAATCAACCGGGTGCATTTTACCATCGTAAACGCAAACTCTGACATCCCGTACATAAGAACCGGTAAGCGGTCCGTTTTCGAGCATATTCATAATTCCCTTAATGATTGCATTGATATATTTTGCATCAATGGAACCACCAACGATACACCAGTAGAAGGATAGTTTTCCACCCCATTCGAGTTCCAAGTCCTGTGTCTTTCTTACAGTCAGGTTGGCTGGTTCAGGCATGCCTTCGAAATAAGGCTCTACGCGCAAATGTACTTCTGCAAACTGACCTGATCCGCCACTTTGTTTTTTATGCCTGTAAACAGTTTCAGACATTTTGGTTATCGTTTCACGATATGGAATGCGTGGTTCAATATATTCTACCTCAAGGTTATAGACCTTTTCAAGACGGTATTTAACAATATTCAGATGTAATTCACCCTGACCTGAAAGAATGGTTTGCTTTAGCTCTCTGGACTGATCGATTAATAGGGTAGGGTCCTCTTTTGCAATCTGGATCAACGAAGATTGGATTTTCTCCATATCCCGTTTATTAGGTGCAGAGATGGCTGCCCTGATATTTGGCTCAGGATAGCTGATTGGTTCTATTTTAACCTGGTTATCCTTGGTAGCCATGGTGTGATTGGACTTAGTTGCTTTAAGCTTAACAGCAATTCCAATATCTCCTGCAACGATTTCATCTACTGCAGTTCTTTCTTTCCCGTTAAGGATAAAAAGACCACTTAATCTCTCAGCCTTATCCGAGGTGGTATTATAAAGGTCATCACCATTCTTGATCTTACCTGAATAAACTTTATAATATGAAATCTCCCCAAGATGTGGTTCTGAGAAGGTTTTGTAAACAAATACAACAGGTTTTCCATTAGCGTCACATGCGATTTCAGTACCATCATCCAATTTGGCAATTCTGTCACTTGGGATGGGTGCATTGTCGTGAATGAAGCCCATTACACGGCCACTACCCATATTCTCTTTTGCAGAAATGCAGAATAATGGAAATATCTGGCGGTTCAGGAGTGCCAGTTTGAGACCTTTTGCCATTTCAGCCTCATCAAGAGACCCTTTTTCGAAATAGGCTTCCATTAGATCTTCATCATATTCAGCTACGGTTTCGACCAATTTTTCATGAAGTTCATTGGCTTTGTCAGATTCGGAATCAGGAATTGGCATTTTTTCAGGTTTTCCGCCACCTTCCGGGAACTTATAAACGACCATTTTCAAGACATCAACGATGGCATTGAAACCTACACCCGGATTTAGCGGGTATTGTACAACAGTAACCTTATCACCAAACCGACCTTTTGCCTGTTCAACGGATTGGTCGAAATTGACTTTTTCATGGTCCATATGATTAACCGCCATTATAAGCGGGGTATTGTTAATCTCGGCATATTCCCAGGCTGTATCTGTACTAACCTCTACACCTGCATGGCCATTGATCATGAGAACAGCCAGGTCGGCTACTTTAAGTGCGGAGATAACTTCCCCAATAAAATTATCGTTACCAGGTGTATCTATAATATTGATCTTGGATTCTTTCCAAGGTGCATACATTAATGAAGAAAATATTGAGTTACCTTTTTCTTTCTCCACATTATAATGGTCGGAAACGGTATTCTGTTCCTCCACTGTCCCCCTTCGATTGATCACGCCAGCTTCAAATAACATGGATTCCACGAGTGTGGTTTTTCCTGAAGTTGCATGACCAAGGAAAGCTACATTTCGAATGTCTTTAGTTTGGTAGACTTTCATAGTTTGAAAAACTTTTTTTTTGGTATTGAATAAATTGAGGAAATTTTCTGTTGGGAATGGCGCAATGACCTACAGAAAATGTCGAGTAAAATAGGAAAAATAAAAACATCTACCCAAAATAAACAACCTTTTTAGGGAAGGGAATCAGAACTTATGACTGTACAGGCTTTCGGGCGGGGTTAAGGGGTGGAATTAGGTTCGAATAACGGTTTGATTTCCTTGAATTTTGAGTAAGTGTTTTTAAGAATGTCGACTTCTGGCAATAGTCCTGCATTTTCCTTTGTAGTAGTCTGTCCGTAGGTGTTATTTTCCTTTCCGGAAAGGGACTCGGATGGGGCTGAATGCCCAAGATTTAGATATAAGAAGGCAGACAGACTGAAGATGATCAGGCATGAAACAGTTGTCTTTCTGTTTGTTGAGGTGTTCATTCTCAGGATGATTTTCTACTTTGACGTGTTGAGCCCCGAATATGTTACATAATGACCATATTTTTTTTGGGAGGTTGCATCTAAGCAAAAAAAAGGAGGCGCCAAATGGCAACCTCCTTGAATATGTGGAATGAACTGTGTACTATCGGTTGGCTTTTATCACCTTTTGTGAAAGTATGCTATTCTGATTTTTCACGACATAGTAAAATACATTACCTCTTACATTTGAAAGGTCGACGTCGAGGGTATATTTACCGGCATCCTGGTATTGATTCAACAAAGTACGTAGCACCTGGCCCTGCTGGTTTTGTAATTCAACAAGAACGTTACCTGCTGTAAGTACCTCATACTCCAGTTTGGTGTTTGATAATGCAGGATTTGGATAAACAGTCAGGTTGTCAAGCTTTGGATCCGGGGCCAGTGTTGTGGCTGTTTCTGCACTTGGATCCATTAAGAGAAACTTTACCTTTCTTTTTTGCTCATGATCATCAAACATTTTTTCTCTTTCAGAATTGGCTTGTCCTTTCTTACCATGCTGTCCTCTTTTGCGCGTTTTTCCCAGTCCTTCCGGTTTTTCGTCTGGAGTATATTTGTCGCGAATGGACTTCATGTCAGATTTCCATGCCTCTTTATCATCTTCCATTTCTTCAAGTAAGGCTGTGATTTCTGCATCGTATTTAGCTGCAATTGCTTTTGCGCTTTCGAGGTCAGCTTTATAAGGCTCGGCTATACGTTGCATGGCTTCGCGCATTTCAGGGCCAGGTTTTTGTCCTTTTTGTCTTTCAGCCTTGAATTCGGCCTTTTTCGCCTTCATTTCCTGCTTGACTGCTTTGGCACTTTCCCTGAGTCTTGCAATTTCCTGCTTATCCTGAAGGCTGATCTCCAGTTCCAGTTTTTGTCTTTGTTCCAAAATGACTGGTTTGATATTTTCTGATTTGTAGGCCTTCATCTCTGCTTTCATGCCCTCGCGATCAATACTTTGGAAATATTTCCTGGCTTCCTCCTTTTTCTCCTGGCGTAATGCCTGACGTTCTTCCTTTAGAGTTTCGAGCTTTTGGATCTGATCCATTGTCAGGATTGTCACGATGGCAGCTTCACGCTCTGCACGCAAGGTCGAGAAAGCTTCTTTTTTCTCTTCCAGTGATAAGGACTCGTCAGTTTTGAGTGCCTTGGCATCTGCTTTGAATTGTTCGCTGATTGATTCAAACTGACTAACCTGTTCATCTGTGAGGTTGAGTTCTGATTTTAAATTTTCAATGGATTGTTGGCCTTTCTGACTTCGTTTTCCAGCTTTAGGCTGAGCCGAGAGGCTTACGGTAAGCAACATCAGGGTGATGATTGCGAAATATGATTTAATGCTATTCATTTTATTTGTTTTAAAGTGTTTTCCAGAATTTGATTATTGAATCATTCTACCAGCTGATAAAATTTAGAATGTTTGTTTTTTAAAAGGTTTAATTGGGTTTTAATTTTTTTTGAGATTTGGATCCTTTGATCCCTCTTCCCGATTATTTATTCATTAGACAATGGTTTTTTCCTTTTTTTTCCATTACTACGAACTTTTCCTTTGGGTGGCCCTGGTCGCCTTAGCTTTTTCATTAGGCCATCGAGTTTTTCCACTTGTTCAGAAGATAGCTCTGATTCTAATTCCACTCTGATAGAATCGAAAACAGGCATAAGCGATCTCTTGTGGTCTTGCCTTATCTTTTCCAATTCAGCAGTATAAGGTTTGAGCTTTGGAGATAAACGTGCTTTAAGTTCATCATCTGCATCTAGCAGGGTATATATCCTTTTTTCAAGTCCATCAGCCGTTCTCATTTTGGCAATCTTTGAAACTTTGGATTTCATGAGTTGCCCAGAGGTGAGCATGCCCATTACGAATCCGATCGCCAGAAGGCCGAATATGGCAAATATTGATTTCAGTTTCATATACTCAGTTTTTTATCATTTGGTGTAGCTGAGTTATGGCCCAGCTGATATTTTTTTCTATTCATAAAAAGTGTAAGCCTCGTCAATAGTCATTTCCGAAATACCCATTAATGCGTCTGTATCCAGGTTACCTTCCGTGATATAAGTCTTTAGTAACATGGCAAAAATGACTAACAGGCATGCGGCTGCTACTTTTGGAAACCACCTGGTCATGTCTACCAGAATCCCGTTCCTTTTTTGAGAAGTGGGGTCACCGATCTGGCTCATAACGTCGTCGGCAATGGAGACGTAAGGCAGATCTTTCTGACTCAGCAATAACTTCTCTAGATTTTTGTCTTCGCTATTCATTTCTATGTTTGCTTTAGATCAATTGCTTTAATATTGATTTCAGTTTGTCTTGGGCCCTCGATAGTCTCGAACCTATTGTTCCCATTGGCAATCCCAGGATTTCGGCTGTTTCCTTGGTCGAATAACCTTCGATCATTCTCAAAACTATAACTGCTCTTGCTTCATCCGGCAATTGTTGTAGAGCTGATTGAACTAACTGACGAGTTTCCAGTTGTTCGGGGCTCGCAGAATGATCAATTACAGGATTGGTTCCGAGATCCGATTTATAAGTGTTGAGATTACCAATAGTTCTTTGTTTTCGCTTTATCTCGTTTAGCGACAGGTTGATAGCAATTCTTGTGAGATATGTCCCAAGTCTTGAATCCCCCCGGTAATCAGCCAGGGATCTAAAAAACCGGATAAATACCTGCTGACTGATATCCTTTGCTGTTTCTACATCGCCCAACATTCCGGTAACGGTTGCCATAACCTGACGTTCGTGCATAACCACCAATTGCTTGAAAGCCTGATGATCACCAAGTTTTGCTTTTTTGATCAGTTGTTCAATTGGTTCGGTCAAGCTGCTGCGTTCTTTAGTAATTTCAATATGCTTTCTTTCGGAAGCTTCCAAGTAGTAGGATTTTACCGTTAGACAACCGGATTGCCCATTTTTTTCCTGAAAGGGTACTAAACTAAAGAAAAAAAGCCATCCCGGTTTTCCCGGAATGGCTTTTATACCTGGTTTTCAAGGCTTTTTGCCTTAAGTTATTTTGAAGCAAGCGGCAATGCTGTATCAAAAGTGACCGGTACATCCGCAGTGACTCCTTTGTTATCTTCACCTATTTTGAAATAGGCGCGATTGATGGCCAGGGTGCCTTGCACGCGCATTGGATTGCTGTTTGTCAATTCAAATTCTACTGTAGTTTCTTTTTCAAGATCTTTGATTGAAATTATGGCTGTTGCTTCGTAAGCATTCCCGCCCTTAGACTTTACATCTTTGATCCTGATGTTTCCTGTCGGGAATTTAGCTACATCGAAGTAGTCCCATGCTTTAAGATGATCTGTTAACTTCGGACTCTTTTCTTCAATTGATGTCATGTCAACATTGATCGTGGCGTCTAATGTGGTAAGATCATTGCCTTGCATACTGAATTCGGAAAAGTTCCAGTTTTTGAAAGTTCCGTTTGCACTGTAACGATTATTGGAGGCTTCGAAAGCAACCGTGCCCAGTGGTCCGGCACCAAGGTCAAATTCATTCACCTTAGAAGTGGTTTTACTACTGGTACAGCCAGTGCTGAAGAATGCCAGGGTCAGCATTACAAAAAAGGCGGAAACTAAATTGGTCTTCATAATTTTGGATTTTTATTTAATAAAAAGTTTTAGATGTTAAGCTGGTCGCATAAGGAAGTTGAGATAAAAGTCAAGCGTTTCTGATGCTGGGACCGGCCCATCAGGACCGTCAACACCGAATTTTTCCTTAAGCGGTAATTTAAATGAGGCTTCTACCTGCAGCTTTGGATTTCCCTCTGCATCGAGAATGGGTTCAAGCTGTGCTTGTACTTTAATCGGTATACTAATACCCATCATAGTAAAATCGCCATTTACAGAAATTTGTTCTGATTCTCCAAAAGTCAGGGTCTTGCCAGTACCAGAAGCCCCTGAAAACAGAAATGTGGAAGTTGGGAACTGTACCGCCTGTATCATTTTTGATCGGATCGCGTCATCCAATCCTTCATCTCCCATAGTGACTGATGCAGTTTTGACTTCGAAATTCCCAATTGCTGCATCAAGCGATAAATTTTCGGAAAGCGATAAGCTGCCGTTCATATCAGTTACTTCTCCTGCATAGTTATCTACTGGTGCCAGGAAATTGAACTGGAGAAATGGAGTGCCCTGATTATCTTCTGCAGCATAAACCCAGTCTTTGGCAACTTTCAGGTCAGGATCAAAATCTGCAGTCTCGACGCCCTCGGGTTTTGCTGGTAAATCAAAGCCCAAACCTTCCCAGGTGGTGGACTTTACTTTTTCCGAAACAATCTGGCAGGCATCGCCTATAACAGATTCTGCCATTTGTCTGGTGATCTCTTTTTCAATGGTTTCACCAGCTGTGGTAAAAGCGTCTTCCCATTTTTTGGCTTTGGCTTCGAAGGGTTTGTCAAACTGAACAAAAATCGGGTCAATGCAATTGAATTGTGAATATATTTCTGCAGAAACAAAAAACTTCCCATCATCAGATCGATATGGATATAAAGCAGCATAAAAGAGTCTGGAGGAAGATGGTAAACTGACTTCAGGGACGATTGAAAATTGTCCCATATGATGGGCAAAAGCCTGTTTTGCGGATGTCTTAAAGTCCTCCTGGTTAAAGTCTGAATCTACATTCCCTGCCAGGTCGGTAATCTTTAGCGGAATGGCAATTGTCGCTTTTCCTGACTGCCACACCAGCATGTCCTCCTTTTTTTGTGTTGTTTTCTTCTGAGGAATCCTTTGAGCGGTCCTGATGAAGTTCTTCATTCTTGAAATGTTCACATAGCGACCTTTGAAGAATGACCTACCCAGATGATTCTGGTAAACTACGGTAGGGGTAAGGGTTATGCCTTCCGGAACACCGTTTTGGGTATCAGCTAATTTAAAAACAACACCCAGCTCGGCAGCTAGATCCTTGATGTCCTGTTTTTCTGTAGCGGTAATCTTATCCCCATTCTGTACAAACAGGATCAATTCTCCACCAACGGCTTTTTGATTAACAGGTGGTGTGTTTACTGTGGTGTTTTTTTCCTTTACCGGAATAAAAAAGGAGAATAGGATAAACAGAAGGCGAATGGTCATCTGATCATAATTTTTTGTAACAAGAACAAATTTATAAAATGCGATTTTTAAAAAAATGTTTTGTCAGATACGTTAATATTTGTTTAAAGAGTCAAATCTTGCTTATTGTAAAAAGTACATTAAGTAATTTTTGTTAAATTTGTCTAGCTTTACTTAGAAACGATTCCAAAATCCTGCTTTACCGATGTATATGAAGATGGCTGCCTACAATGGCAAAAACTTTTTTAAATCTGCTTTTTCTGTTGATTGCGTCATTTTTGGTTTTGATGACGGAATTCTTAAAGTCTTATTAATCAAAGCTGATGCCGAACCTTTCCTGGGCCAATGGTCATTGGTTGGAGATCTTGTCCATCCTGAGGAAGATCTGGATGAAGCTGCAGGTCGCATCCTCACAGAAAGAACGGGTATTGACAATGTCTACCTTGAACAGGTCAAGACTTTCGGAAAAGTTGGAAGACACCCTGAAGGGCGTGTTATTACGGTTGCATATTTTTCACTCATCAAACTGAGAGATTATAAACTCATTCCATCAAATGCCTCGAACGAGGCAGCTTGGCATTCGTTAAATGACGTTGGCCACCTGGCTTACGATCATACGGAGATTTTAACTGTTTGTCTTGAGAGACTCAGGCAAAGAGTAAGGACTCAACCTGTTGGTTTTGAATTATTGCCACGGAAATTTACCTTAACGGATCTTCAACACCTTTATGAAGCCATTCTTGGCAAAACCCTTGATAAAAGGAATTTCAGAAAGAAAATCCTGAGCATGAATCTTTTAGTTGATCTTGATGAAATGCAAACAGGGGTAGCCCACAGGCCTGCGAGGCTCTATAGTTTTGATCCTGTAAAATACCGCAAGTTCAACGATGAGGGCATGCATTTCGAGCTAAAAGTACCCAAGCGCAAAAAGAAAATTCAGGAAGTCTAGGTAACTAGCGATCTACAACCACCTTTCTTGTAATTACCTGTCCATCGATTTCCATTTTTATCAGGAATAATCCACTTGCAGGCGGCTGCCAGGTTTCAAGGAAATTTCCAGCAGGATAAGTTGTTCCATTAACTAAAGAAACCAAACGTTTTCCGGTAACGGAAAAGATCTCAAGATTTACGTTAGCTGATGATTTTAGGTCAAAGGCAATTTGTACAATTTGATCCGATGCAACAGGATTTGGATAGACGTTAAAAGCATCCAAATATTCTATCTCAACAGGTTCTACAGAAGTGGATATGCTGCCTTCTCCTTCGGTCAAAACCAATAATTGATCTGCCATGACATCAAAATATTCTTCTTCAAGTCCGCTTGGCCAGAGGAGTTTGATTTTATGGATCATAGTTTGTTCGCCTAGTCCAAAATGTAAGGTATGGCTACTTTGAGACGCAAATCCGTTGCCGGCATTGACCTCGTCAATCATTTTTTCGTCTTCACTGAGATAAATTTCCACACGTGTACCTACACCATCTCGGTTTGAGGTGGTGCCTATCGGTTTCACCTTTACCCAATGACCAGGATCCGGATCACTATTCAAAAATAGTTGGTTGCCATCCACCTGGCCTCTGTTGGCAACAAAAAGATCAATCTTTCCGTCGTTATTGAAATCGCCGCAAGCTGATCCGTACCCTGCATAAGGGCTGGCAACAGGCATACTATCACTAGCAACCTGAAACGTATTATCCCCCATATTTTTATAAAGCAGATTCGGCATATCCGATCCACTGAAGTAAGAATCATTAACCATATAATTATCTACAAGGCCATCATTGTTATAATCCAACCATGTTGTTCCCCAACTCATACCCGGATCTCCCATCCCGCAGGTAGCAGAAATATCGGTGAAACTGCCATTACCGTTATTAGATAAAAGCGAGTTTGGATAAAGATTAGTCACATATAGATCGAGAAATCCATTATTGTCAAAATCTGCAACGTCTACTCCCATACCTTGTTCCATGAGGTCAGTTCCAGAGGCAGCAGCGACGTTTGTAAAATATCCTGACCCGTTGTTTTGGTAGAGAATGAAAGTCTGATAGGCATCGTGTGTAATGTAAAGATCCTGGTCACGGTCATTATCGTAATCGAAGAAAATTGCGGCCTGGGCGATTTGCATATCAACAGCATTATAAAGGTACACCAGGTCGGTGAAGGTGTTGTTGCCATTATTGATATACAAAACATTCTGGGTGCCAAGATTAGCTACATAAATGTCAATAAGTCCGTTATTATCAACGTCAGCGGCATTGATCGAACGCACATGTCCGTTACTAATGGTTCCGGCAGTAAACGAAATATCTGTAAAGGTGCCGTCTCCATTATTGTAATACAGCCGATTAAATGAATTGCGGTTGCCCACATAAAGATCGAGCCAGCCGTTATTGTCGATGTCAAGCCAAACACTGCACATTGATATCCCCGGATCGGCTACTCCCGCTGCAATTGCTACATCTGTGAAAGTAGAATCGCCGTTGTTGCGGTACAACTTATTGGGCATGTCGTTGATAGAGACATATACATCTTCCCACCCGTCGTTGTCATAATCACCTACAGAGATTCCAAAATTTCCTCCCGTGTTATTTATTCCCGCTGCAGCGGAAATATCCTGGTAAAATGAAAGTTGGGCATTTGATGCAAAAGCGATAAACAAAACAAAGATCAAAGCAGACAAAGTTCTCATGGTATCGATTTGGCTTTAAACGATGATGATTGTTCCTATGAGGCCAGATGTAATTTGGTAGATAATTACCGTTTGATAGCGTGTTTTTTGGATTTCATATTATGATCAAACGGCAATTATCCACCAAATATAATTAATATAAAATTAGCTTTTTAGCTTGCGATCTTCCGTTTATGGTTACACGTACGATATAATAACCCGAAGGAAGGTCATTTCGCATAAGTGTCAGTTCATAAGCACCCACAGATTGGTAACCACTCCAAAGCAAATTTGTTCGTTGTCCTAGTGCATTAAATATTTCTACTTTGACATCCCCGTTTTCAGGAAGGTTATATACCAGTCTGGTTTGTTCTGAAGCAGGGTTTGGCATTAGCTCAAGACCAAAATCTGCCATGGCATTTACTGGTGTCAGGCTCGTAGTGATATCCTCTGGTGTGATGCGAACATCAGTGTAAAGCCTGTATTCACCTGCCGCCAGGCTAAGTGGTGCACCAGTATTGGAAACAAATATGCTGTCCTGAGTGAAGTACTCGTACCACCAGCCCGTGTGTTGGAAATTGGGAACAAAATTGGAATTTCCGTTCACGTTAAAGTTTCCAAGCACAGTGACATCCATTTCATTTGAATTGAGATGGATACGCTTGTCGAGCGAACCAACATCCATGGAGTAATTTGTGGTTTTGAAGACATCGAACGTTGTTCTGAGTTTGATAAGATCACTCCAAACATTATAAAGATCTCTTCTGTCTTGCTCATCGTAATAATCCCACCTGATTGGTTTAGGAACCAGTCGACAGTTTTCACTTATTGAACCATCAGTACAATGGTTGATAGAATAATCGTATCCAACCTCGCCAAACTGCCATAACATTTTTGGTCCAGGTACTGTGAAGAAGAAGGCGCCGACAAGTTCTTGTCTGTCCAGAGCAGTACTCAAGTTAGTAACATTATATCCACCGCCATTTGAGTTACCAAAGTTCAGGTTTTTGTACATCAAACGTTCCTCGTCATGACTTTCCATGTATCCTACCAAATGAGGATTGTTCCATCCGCGAAATTGGTAATTAACGGCATATCCGAAATCAGAATTTTCAGAATATCCCATGGCTGCCTGGTTATATTGGTCTGTTGCTTTCCCCCACAACATAAATCCGTGATTGGCCAGTACAGTTTCTTCTGAGTTATCGCCAAGATGCTCCAAAATCAGGTAGGCATCAGGTTCATATGACCAGATCTCGTCTGCCATGCGTTGGAGGTTAAAAACTCTTCCGGCATCATAGGCCGACCATGAACCAATATCACAGTTCCCGCCAGTGTCGTCACAAGTTTGATTTTGGGTAAATCCTTTTGAAAGGTCAAACCTGAAGCCATCCACTTTATACTCTTCGATCCAGAAGCGGTTAATTCGGTCCATCCATTCCCGAGAGGCTTGACTATCGTGGTTGACATCATAGCCGACATTGAAACCGTGCTTGGGGTATTCATTGAGCCACGGATTGTTGGGAGCCGGCCTGAATCCTCCGCTATTCCAATATAGTTGCGCTAATGGACTTTGTGAGAAGACGTGATTATATACAACGTCGATAATTACAGCAATCCCTCTTTGGTGGCACTCATCAATAAATGCTTTAAACTGATCAGCCGGCCCATAGTACTTGTCGAGAGCCATATGGAAGGAAGGATTATACCCCCAGCTATCGTTACCTTCAAACTCATTTACAGGCATAAATTCGATGGCATTGACCCCGAGGCGAGCCAAATAGTCGAGCGTATCTAATAAAGTATCGTAGTCATGTGCCTCGAGAAAATCTCTCATCAGCAATTCATAGATGACAAGGTCCGTATTTTCGGGTTTGTCAAAGTCGTCTACAACCCAGTTATAAGGTTGTTGATCGGTTTGTAGTACTGACACAACACCTGAAGCCCCTTGCGGGAAAGGTTTTAAGTTAGGGTAGGTATCATCGTCCAAAGCAGGGTCATTCCAAAAATCAAGGACTTTTGTGCTGTATGGATCAGCCGTGCGAATCTCACCGTCGACAAAATATTGGAAAGCATATTCTTCACCAGGTGTTAATCCGCTGATTTCAATCCACCATGTTTCACCATCTGTGGCTCTCTTCATAAAATAATTGGTGTTAACCTGCCAATTATTAAAATCGCCAATAACGTACATGAAGCTTTTGTTTGGTGCCCATAACTGCAGTCTCACTGTTGAAGCATCTACATAGTTAATGCCGTGCTCAGTACCAGCAGGTGGATTGTCGATAACCTGTGTTGGATTGACAACATAAACAAAAGAATCTTCAACAACCTGACTTCCATTATCGGCTACCATCTTGACAACATGATTACCACCTGAAGAAACTGTGATGTTATGCATCAACGAAGTCCCCGTTGTTTGTGCTATTTGCACGTCGTTATCGTACAGCGTAATCGTTGAAGAAACAGAAGCCTGAGCCTGAATTTCAATGGTTTCATTCAGATTGGTAATAAAACTCTCCTCTCCTGGTGAAACAATAGTTGCGATTAGGTCTGTTGAAGTACAGTTGTAAACAGGCATGAAAATATCAGAACCATCCGAATCGCGACCAACTAAGGAGCCGTCACCGGTTCTAAAGACAAAAGCCAGTTCTACCACTGTGGACTGCAAGGTATCAACATTATAAAAATCAGGAATGTAAATGTCGATACTGTGCTTATTATTGCCTAATGGAGTCATAAAGACATCCGGATCATTAGTACCCCAATCTCCAACCACATTTTGCCAGTTACCTGGCCCGTCTTGTGCAGTAATTACTCCAGTATGCGCATAGACAGGCACGACGCCGACAAGAGCACCATTGCCTTCAGTGGCATCATAGATTACAGTAAACTGCTCACACCACCTTGGAATTGGCGGATCAGTGGTTAGAATTTGAGCCTGGGCAAAGTGAGCAAAGAAAAAACTTGAGCATAAAATTGCGTAAAGAATCTTTTTCATCAAGAACAGATTTTTTTGTTTACGAAAAAAAGGGGGGGATGGGTATAGCAAATGGTTGTGCAAATATAATAAAAGTGTACAAAATACACTATGTATTCTTGATGGAAAATATTTATGAGATTTTTGAAAATCAGTGAGTGACTCAATTGATCTTTTCAACTAGGGCTCTCTAAGGCAAGTTTTTGAGGTAAACCTGGTGGTTATTTCTCGAATCCGAAGAATTGCTTCATGGGTCTCCATGCTCTTTTTGCCCAGGCTGCTTCATCGTGTTCTGCCCCTTTTGCCAGGTGCCATTCGAATTGATAACCCATATCATTTAGGGCTGCCATCATCTCATCGCAGCCTGGTTGTAATACCTTTTCCAGTTCTTCTGTGCCATTGTCGATGTAGAGGTTGAGCTGTTTTTTCTTACCCTCATATTGAGTGACTTTAGGTATATAATTAAAGTCCTGGTACTTGAAAGCAGGGGAGAAGCAAGCGGCATTTCCAAAAACATTGTTGTGTTCCCATCCAAGCATAAATGATATTAAGCCCCCCATAGAGGATCCTAATGTGGTGGTATGCTCTGGTTCTGTCTTAGTCCGGTAGATTTCATCGATCATAGGTTTCAATTTTCGGACTATAAATTCCATGTATACCTGACTGAGCTCAGAAGCGCCATATTCGTTTGATCGATCTGAAGTGTTGTTGATGCCAACGATGATAAAGGGTTCGATATTTCCTTCTCGAATAAGCATGTCTGCTGTTTCATCCAATTGCCAGTCGAAACCTTTGTATGATGTTCTGGGGTCTATCAGGTTTTGTCCGTCATGGGCATATATAACCGGGTATCTACGATCTGTTTCTGTTTCATAGTTCGGGGGTAGCCAGACGAATACATCTCTGTTTTTCAGATTTTTCCAGTCCATATTTCTATGAAACCTTACTTCTCCAGTAACCTGTCCTTCGATTTTATGTATGACATCTTTCCAGTTTTGAACAGTAACTTCAACTACTGTATCGCCAGATGGGGAGATGGCATAATCACCAGGAACTGTACCGTCAGCATTTACAGCTTCTGTTTCCCAAGTACCTTTAGTGACTTTAAACCGGATATCTGTGTTTTTGGGAAAGCTAATGGTTTTTTCCAGGTATATATCTTTTACTTCCAATTCAACAGCATCAGGCACCCAATTGCCCAATTGTTTTTGGTTTCCGGCAAGGAATGCTGATTCTCCCTCTGCTAACTGTCTTTTAACCATTACTTTGAAGGTTACCTCTACTTCATTGCTTTCCTGGTTGCAACCAAATGTGATTAAGACTAAAAGCAGGAAGAGTCCGATATTTTTGAAAGCTTTAATTGACATAAATGAGTTTTTTCGTAATGATTTTGCTTGAATCGCCAGTTATGTCAGAGGTGATTATCGTCAAGTAATAGATCCCCGTAGAAACCTTCCGATTGGTAGGGTGCCAGGAGAAAGAAACTTCGCCTTCAGCTTGCGCCAAAGTATTTTCAAAAACCACCTGTCCAAGCACATCGGAGATGACCCAGTTGACATCAGCTCTTTTTCTTAGACTGAAATTTACATTTATTACCTCTGAAAATGGATTGGGTACAACAGAGAAATCTTCAATAATTTCGTTAATTGAAGGGTCATGGATACTGACCACTCCGGAATTGGCGGCACCTGGGGTTGGAATTACCATAACCTGGAAAGGACCGGTACCATTTGGAAGTCTACCCGTGGCCATATCATCTGCCTGAGGGCCATATGTAATGGTGTCAATAACTGAAAATCCTGAAGAGAAACCATTGAAAATGCCTATTTGTTCTCCATCTTTATTGAGTTTGAAATTGGTATGGCGATCACCCTGGAACCCTTCATCATCTGCCCAGAATAGCAGGTATTGGTCCGGATAGATATACATATCCGGCATTTGCCAACGATTTGGCAAATTCAAGTCATCAGTCAAAAATTTATCACCTAGATAAACCGGAGAAGGGCCAAAGTTGAAGATCTCGATCCAATCATCGAAATCTCCGGCTTCATCAGCATCTGTTGAGTTGTTCGCCGCCATAAACTCGTTAATCCGGATAGTAGGAATTTGATCTCCAATTGAAAAGGTATAATAATCACATGCCGGCTTTCTTTCAGTTTGGACCATGTTGTCTGTGGCCTGGATAAAGTAACTAATCTCTTCGGGGGTTGGTAGCCCAGGGATTGTGACCCCAAAGATGCCATCTCCTGCCTGCACATCTCCATTTATTCCACCATCATTCATAGAAAATGGTTGGAATCCGATGCCATCAGTGCTAAAAAATAATTGAACATTTGCTATAGCTTCATCTTCAATTTTGGCCGTAAAAACAACTGATTCATTCAGTCCTGGAAAGTTATGTGTCACATCGGTCACAATAGGAATAATGTCATTTACCAATAATTGGGACATCGATGAGTTGCTCCTGGTGGTGATATAGGGCTTCAATCCATATGTTACATGGAATGGAGGTAAATTGGTTATATAACTATCGTTAAAGTCACTTACTGAAAAACCATAATCCAGGGTTCGGTAATTATCTGCGAATGCAAAAGGGTCGATCATCAACTTCAAACTATCAATTCTTGAGAAGAAAGTTGTGGTGTTGAATTGATTGACCAACATTTGATTCATATGGTAGGAAACCTGGTTTCTATACTCCGTAACGGCCATTATTCTTGAATAGATGGGCCTGTGTTCGGCGTTGGCTGCCCAATTATAAATGTTCAATATTCCCCAATCGACCTGAAACCAATCTATCCCAAAAGTATTGTCGAGGTCGTAAGGGATATATTCGAACTTTCCTGTTTGAGTGTTTTGATACAGATAAAAATTGTTTTTGTTGATTATCGGTCCATCCCAATTGGCAATTAGGATTTCCATAGCGATTACTTTTAAGTAAGCCTCAACGTTGAATATTTTTTCTAATTCACAGACAAAGGTCGGATCGTCAGCGATCTGGTTAAGGACAAAGATGAAATGCGCCAGGTCGGAATAATCATCTTCATCGGTGTTTGTTTTCAGATCGTAGGTCCGCCTTGACCCAACTTCAAACTTGTAAAGACTAGGATCGTCTCCAAGGTAGTTTAGGTCTGCAGGCCAGAGACATTTGTACAGGTTACCATTATTGCTTCCAAATCTGTTGGCTACAAATTCTTCATCGATGTGTTCAACACTTATATATAGTCCGAAATAGTTGTCATTAATGTATAATTCAACGTGGTTAGAGCGAGGCGCAGGGATGCCAATTTCTCTGAACAGATCCCATGATAATTTTGAACGTATAACTGAAGGATCATTATGTTCACCATTTAGGTTTAGCTTTTCAACTCCAAAATATTCCCTTCCGGGAACGTAAGTATTGAAGGAAACCTTGAACGACTTTTTTGCTGCGAATCTGGAGGTATTTCCGCGTAAGCGAAATCCTACGTTATCAAGTGTGTCAGAAAACGTGGAAGTGGTAAAAACCATGGTAGCATGAAAATGATAATTGCTCGATTCGTTTCCGGGAGCCAGTATAATGGCTAGTGAGTCTTCCGGGAGCAGAATGTCAATTCGGGGCACTTCCGAATCAATATATAGCGGCTCAAGTGGGGGTAGTGGTGTTTGGGAAACCCCAAAAACCGGTAACATCAGAAAAAAGAAAGTAATCCTGAATTGCAAATCAAAACTTGGACTAATTCGGCGAATCAGGATTACGTATTTCATGAATTATTGGGATCTATTTTTGAAGCTCCAAAACTTTTGAGCTGAACGGACTAATAAAAATCTGGTCAAGTGAACCCAGATAATGATCATTGATGATATTCAAAGCCCCGCTATACCCATCAAGTCTTTCTTTAAAACGGTCTTTTTCAAGTGTAACTGATTTATCGGAGGTGTTCATAATCACCATAACAGATTCGTTATCTGTGTATCTAAAAAAGACGTAGACCCCGTCCTGAGGTACAAACTGCATAAGTTTACCTGTGGTCAGTGGTTCGGAAGTCTGGCGGTAGTTAGCTAGTCGGCTAATAAAGTTAAAGGCTTCATTTTCCTGGTCGGAGCGATCCCTTTCCCTGAATTTATTCTTATAATCGCCTTTCCATCCGCCCGGAAAATCTTCTCTTACTTTCCCATCTGGGTCAGAAAAGTTTTTCATCAGGATCTCAGTTCCGTAATACATGCAAGGGATGCCTCTTGTCGTTAGCAAGAAGGTAAGCCCAGTTTTAAATTTATTGAAATCTTCCCCAATTACAGAATAAAAACGACTCAGGTCATGGTTGTCGAGGAAGACGACATTCCGGTAAGGATCTTCATAAAGAAAATCCTGAGCAAGCGTGTAGTAAATTCGCATCAATCCACCCTCCCAGCTTTGGGGTTTGTTTAAGGCATCATTGATCGCATAATACAGTTGGAAATCAGTTACAGCCGGCATATTGGAATTCCAGCCTTCTCTCAGGTTATTGTTTTGGGTGAATTGTGCTTGTACTGCGGGTCCATGCACCCAGGTCTCGGCAAACAAACCGAATTGAGGATACTCGTTCAAAATGGCTTTTCCCCATTGCGCGACAAAATCCTGATCCGGATAAGCATAAGTATCGATCCGGAAGCCATCAATACCAGCATATTCGATCCACCAGATATTGTTTTGAGTCAGGTACCTGGCGACCTGTGGATTTCTTTGATTTAGATCCGGCATATGGGTGTCAAACCATCCGTTGCTCATAAGATTACGATCATATTCTGACGCATAAGGATCCATTAAAGTAGTGGCACGGTAGGTTGTCCTGGTGAATTCATCATGCTGATTTAGCCAGTCTTGCGAAGGCAGGTCCTGGATGATCCAATGTTGATCACCAACATGATTATGGATGATATCTTTAATGACTTTCATGCCTTTTTTGTGGCAGCGATTGACAAAATCAACATATTTGGCATTAGTGCCGAATCGTTTGTCTATTTGATAATGATCCGTAGCCGCATAACCGTGATAGGAATATTTGGGTTGATCATTTTCTAAAACCGGATTGAGCCAGAGTGTAGTAACTCCCAGTTGTTGCAGGTAGTCGAGGTTTTGTATGATTCCCTGTAGGTCTCCGCCATGTCGGTCATACATTTCATTACGATTGGTGCCCACCTCTTGAAGATCAGCATGAGAATCGTTTCCAGGGTTGCCATTAGCGAACCTGTCGGGCATGATCAAGTAAATGAAATCTGTATTGTCAAGGCCCTGAATGCGATTTGGACTTTTATCTCTGGGTTTGAGTTCAAAAGGGTAAGACCTGATATCGTTTTCACTGACCAATCTGATTGGAACACGACCTGGCTGGGCAGACTTGGTAATATCCATCATAATAAAAAGGTAGTTTGGGTTGGCTACCCTGGTTACCTTACTGACTACGATTCCGGGATGATTAACACTAACCTTGTGATCAGAAATCCTGGTGTCGTAAATCATTACTTCTATTGAGGAAGTCTTCATGCCAACCCACCAATTAGGCGGGACGACTTTTGCTTCTGCAACTTTCGGCAGGAATGTTTCATTTCCTTTTGTTGGTGACTCGGGGTTGGAGTTGGCTTTCACCATGCTCGTAACGAGAATTAATCCCATTACAATGATCATGAATAGAATTTTTTTCATGTGACTGATTTTCGTTGAGCCTTGAAAATAACAAAAAAGACAGAAAGCAAAATTTACGATATTCTGTATAATTGGCTTTCTGTCAGTAAATTATAACTGTTGCTAGGTTTAAAGTCTTGTTTTCTAAAACTAAATATCTGATGGCTTATGACTGTAGAACAACATCGTCTTTATCTTCTACAATAACCATTAACACACCAGCAAGGATCATGGCTATGCCTCCAGTAATAATTGCAAAGATAGGTTCATTTCCAAAGAAGTTGCGGACCATGAAGCCAAGAATAGTTGCTGCTACCATTTGTGGGATTACAATGAAGAAGTTGAAGATTCCCATATAATATCCCATTTTATCAGCTGGCAAAGATCCGGTCAGGATGGCATAAGGCATTGACAGGATGCTGGCCCAGGCGATACCAACACCAACCATTGAAGCCATCAGAAGGTATTGATCATTGATAAAAAAGATTGAAATCAAACCTAAACCACCAAGTACCAGGCAAATTGTATGCGTCGTCTTACGACTCGTTTGTTTGGCCAATATCGGCAATCCGAAGGCTACGATGGCGGCAACACCATTATAAACAGCAAACATAATTCCTACCCATTCTGCACCAGCGCTATACTCTGCGGAATCCACGTTTGTGGTTCCAAAAACATGACCGGCAACTGCTGGAGTAGAGTAGATCCACATGGAGAATAAAGCAAACCATGAAAAGAATTGGACAACAGCCAACTGAACCATGGTGCGGGGCATTGTAAGCATATCGTTCATAATGGTGGTAAAGGCCCCATCTTTTCTCCCGTCTGACTGGAACATAGCGGCTAATAAGAAAAGAACACCTACGATAGCCAGACCAATAGCAAGGATGTATAGCTCCTTGTCGAGGTTTTGGATTACTAATAAGGCGATAATGAGTCCTCCAACTATCGACATAATGAGGCCAGTCTTAAGCTGTTTGCTCCGATGAATTTGAAATGCTTCAGGTGTCATCTCTTCGGTCTGAAATTCTTCAGACTCATGGTCTTCAAAGCTGGCTAATTCTTCAGGAGAATACTCTTTGGACTTCATCACGGTCCATAATACGGCGAGGAAAAAGATGATACCTCCCAGGTAAAAGGACCAGGTTACAGAGTCAGGGATCTCTCCTTCAGGGGCTACGTTATTTACACCAAACCAATTTGTCAGAATAAAAGGCAATGCAGAAGCGATTACGGCTCCGGTTCCAATAAAGAAACTTTGCATAGCGAAGCCCATGGTGCGTTGCTCAGATGACAAGTTATCACCTACAAAAGCGCGGAAAGGCTCCATGGAAACATTGATGGAAGCATCCAGAATCCAGAGCATCCCTGCTGCCATCCAGAGTACCGGGGAATTAGGCATCAGGAAGAGTGCTATAGAAGCGAATATTGCCCCGAAAAGAAAATACGGTCTTCTGCGACCGAGGCTATTCCATGTGCGATCGCTGAAGTATCCAATAATAGGCTGGACAATTAGCCCTGTGACCGGAGCCGCGATCCATAGTAGCGATATTTCGTCCATTTCGGCGCCTAACCTTTGGAAAATTGAGCTGACATTGGCATTCTGGAGGGCAAATCCGAACTGGATACCCAAAAACCCAAAACTCATATTCCAGATATCCCAGAAAGACAGCTTGGGTTTTTTTGTTTTTATGGCAGGGGAGTTTGTCATGATTGTTATTTGATGATTTAAAAATCAAACGAAGGCATCAAATGAATGCCCCTTAGGTTTCTTACAATTAATTTGAGGAGTATACTTTGTAATCCCATGGTCCAAGCGCAAGATTACCATGACCATCGAAATTCGTTTTTTCTCCTGAAAAAACTTCAGTGTATTCACCTTTGTGATGTAAATGGGCTTTTTGATTACTATCAGAAAGGTTTACGATGACCAGTATTTTATCACCATCTTTTTCCCTGGTAAAGGCATAAACTTTATCACTATTCTTTCCTGATTTTATTCTTGTGTGCTGACCACCGTGCTCACCGTTCCAAAGGGCTTTGTTCCGTTTTTTTAGTTGTAACAAAGTTTTGTAAAAGTCGGCATATTCAAAATTATTCCAGTCAATGGCATCTTTTTCAAAGAACTCAAGCCGTTTTCTCACGGGAGCTTCCTGACCGCTGTAAACGAGCGGCATTCCAGCAATGGTTGAAACCAATACCGCAAAGGTTTTATGCCCATCGCCATACCTTTCGAAAACAGTTCCATTCCATGAGTTTTCGTCATGGTTGGTGGAAAACATCATTGGATATCCTTTTTTATGTTTTTTGACATCTTCAATAAAATAGGTGTCGATGTCATTAGCATTTTTTTCCCCTTTGGCAATGGCATTGGTCAGGTGGTGGAACTCCCAACCATAATTCATATGAAAGTTACCTGAATTTCTGTGGGGTGGATGTTCGGCTTCAGCCAACATGAAAACATTTTTTTCTTTTTGAATAGCCAGAATTGCTTCATCCCAAAAATCATCAGGTACCTCAAAGGCCACATCACAGCGATATCCGTCAATGTCATGGTCTTTTACCCAGTATACCAGGGCATCAATCATTGCAGCGCGCATATCTTTGTTATCGTAGTTCAGGTCTGCTACATCGGTCCAATCCCAAGATTTACCATCCTTGTCAATGGGATCGGTAATCTCTCCTTTGGCGTTCTTGGTATACCATTCTGGATTATCGGTGATCCATTTGCTATCCCAACCGGTATGATTTGGTACCCAATCCAGGATGATCTTCATACCTAGTTTATGGATTTCAGCGACCATAGCATCAAAGTCCTCTTTGGTGCCATACTCTGAATTAATGCTTTTATAATCAGTTACAGCGTAATAGCTTCCCAGCGTACCTTTTCTTTTGTTTTTGCTAATCTCATGGACGGGCATAAACCAAAGAATATCTACACCCATTTCCTGAAGACGCGGCAGGTGAGCCATAAATGCCCTTATCGTACCTTCTGTTGTGTATTGACGAAGATTTACTTCATATATATTGGCATTTTTTGCCCAATCAGGAGCCTTGCGCAGGTCGTCTTTTGGTGTTATGTTTTCCTCTGTCTTTTCAGCTGGCAATTCCTCTGGTTGATCCTGAGTTTTAGGATTGCAGGAAATCATGGAAATGGATAAGAGTAAGAAGAATACCGATAGAATTTTGGAATGCATGGTTTAGCGGTTTAGGTTTTGATGTTCACAAATACGTAAGTCGGTCTTTTATGTCAAATCACAGGTGACTTAAGTCGCAATCGGTTGGCGTTTTGGTTTGTAACTCACCGTTTGTGATTGTTTACCCTGGATGATTCTTGGTTTGTTATGGACATAGATTTTGATGTCTCCCTTGCTATGGTTAAAAATCTCAGCTTCAGTCGGTCCAATCCTTACCGAAAGCAGGTTTTCCCTGAATCTGATCTTGAACGTAAGGGATTTCCACTGGCGGGGTAGGAGCGGGGAAAAATAAAGATGGTCTCTCCTGACGCGCATACCGCCAAAACCTTTGATAACAGACATCCATGTACCGCCCATACTGGTTATATGGCAACCATCTTCTGTGTCGTTATTATAATCATCGAGATCAAGTCTTGAAGTACGGAGATAGAGCTCATAGGCTTTTTTCTCATATCCTAATCGAGCTGCATGAATAACGTGTACACAGGGCGAAAGTGATGATTCATGGACTGTTCTTGGTTCGTAATAGTCGAAGTTGCGCTTGACGGTGACTTCATCAAAATGATCTTCAAACAGATAAAGGCCTTGTAAGACATCGGCCTGTTTGATATAAACAGACCTAAGGATTCTGTCCCAGGACCAATTTTGCCATATGGGGGTCTGTTCTTCTGGAATATCCTTTGCCAGTTTTTGCTCTTTGTCGAGGAAGCCATCTTGTTGGAGGAAAATGCCAAGGTCTTTATTCTCCGGGAAGTAAAGGTTTCGTGAAACTTTGTTCCAACGTCTAATTTCGGCTCTATCGTTAAAGTGATATTTTGCTGAAATCGCTGCATACCGTTCAGGTGCAGTTTTTCTGACATAGTGGACAGCATCGCGAGCGTATTCAAGACACCACTTGGCGATGTAGAGGGTATACCAGTTGTTATTGACGTTGTTTTCGTATTCATTGGGTCCGGTGACACCAAGGAGTACAAACTTATTTTTTTCATTGGAGAAATTTACCCTTTGGGCCCAAAACCTGGCAATTGCTATCAATACAGGCAATCCATATTGTGAGAGGTAGTCTTTGTCGCCAGTATATCGGATATAATCGTAGATCGCGAAAGCTATTGCCCCATTTCGGTGGATTTCCTCAAAGGTGATTTCCCATTCATTATGACATTCCTCGCCATTCATGGTAACCATAGGGTAGAGGGCTGCACCACTATTAAACCCAAGTTTATTGGCATTTTCTATAGCTTTTGGAAGGTGTTTATATCTGTAAATAAGCAAATTACGAGCGACACGTGGTTCTGCCGAACTCAGGTAAAACGGAAAGCAATAAGCTTCGGTGTCCCAATAGGTGGATCCGCCATATTTTTCACCGGTGAATCCTTTAGGCCCGATATTAAGCCTTTCATCTTCTCCTGTGTAGGTTTGGTTGAGTTGGAAGATATTGAATCTGATGCCTTGTTGAGCAGCGACATCACCTTCGATAGTAATATCACTTTCCTTCCATTTCGCGCCCCATGCTATTTTCTGTTCGTCAAGCAATTGATCAAACCCTTTTTGGGTAGCTTGCTTCAATACTTTTTTACAGATTTTGAGCATTGCAGTTTTAGGATGATTTTCAGAAGAGAGGTTGGCTACATATTTGAAAATGGTTATTTCATCTCTTTTTTTGGCTTTGAGCTTAGCGGTTTGAGCGACGTATTTGTTCTTTTCGGTTGAGGAGAATGGGTTTTTCGATGTTTTGCCGTTATGGTCAATACGAATCTGCATTCCAGAACAAACGTGAAAGTTTAACTTCTTCGTTTTTGCTGTTACGTATCCCGACCTTTTTCCGGTCATTCGATTAACCTCTTCCCAAAACTTTTCATCGTAATTGGCATCTTCATTAATGACGTCAAAATCGAGGTATGGTTTTATTTCAAGTTTAGCTTTCTTGTTGAGCAGGGTAATGGAATAGCGAATTGCTGCAGTTTCGTCATCAACGATACTGCAAAATCGAACAGTTTTCACTTTTACCTTAATGCCGTTTTTTAGTTTGGCTGTAAATGAACGGCTCAGGATGCCTTTCTTCATATCCAAAACCCGGCGGAAGTCTGAGATCTTACACTGGTGCAGGTCCAGTTCGTCATTATTGATCTTTATATCGATGCCAATCCAGTTAACAGCATTCAGGACTTTGGCAAAGTATTCGGGGTATCCATTTTTCCACCAACCAACTCTTGTTTTGTCGGGGTAGTAGACTCCTGCAATATAGTTGCCTTGCAGAGAATCTCCTGAATATTGTTCTTCAAAGTTGGCACGTTGGCCCATCCTGCCATTTCCAATGCTGAAAACTGATTCTGTTATTCTATTGTGTTTTTTGTGAAATCCTTCTTCAATTATCTTCCACTCATCGTGTTTAAGGTATTGTTTCATTACTCTACAGTTAAGGTTGCAATCAAATACTAAGTGTCTCTGTAAGTTTTTCCAGAAGGCCTTCCGGGGTCAGATCAGCAAATCCTTCTATATTAAAATGTGCTTTTGGCAAGGTGCCTGGTTTACCGACACCAATCGTAGTCATTTGCGCGTTCAAAGCAGCTTCAATTCCTTTCTCAGCATCTTCAAAAACGATGCATTCAGTTGGGGGTACATTGATTAGAGTGGCACCATTAAGGAAAACTTCAGGATCTGGTTTGCTTTTTATTACATCAGTACCATCTACAATGGCATCGAATATCGATTCCAACTTTACACTTCTGATGACGGCTCTGGCGTTTTTGCTGGCTGAGCCAAGGCAAATTTTATAACCTAATTTTTTGGAGTGATCAAGAAATGCTTTAGCACCAGGCAGGATCTCATCAGGCGTCATATCCTTAATCAAATTCTGGTACCATTGATTTTTCATTTTTGCATAATGCACTTTTTCATTTTCAGAAAGCACAATGCCCCCAAAATCAAGAATGGCTTCCAGTGATTCCATCCGTCCAACACCCTTTAGTTGTTCGTTGAATTTTTCGTTTATATCAAAGCCAAGACGGTTGGCCATCCTTCTCCAAGCCGAATAATGATGTACGGCGGTGTCAACAATTACGCCGTCAAGATCAAAAATGAAGGCTTTGAAATGATTACGATTATTCACGTTAGGTTGCGTTATGTGAAAAAGGGGAATCAGGTTCCCACTTGAGGTATTAAAACAAAAGCTAATTTTTGATCCTTATTACTGATTTAAATAAGGATAGAATAAAGATAGACAAAATTTTATTGTAAATGTATTTTTTACACTAAGTAATTTTCGGGAAATCTTTTTGCCTTGATTTTCAGGGGATATGGGTAGACTTTATGTCTAGAAACAATTAGGGAAAAGAAAAATTAAAAAAAAATAAAAAAAAAGTAGGGGTTACAAAGGGGGGCTTGTGTCTATTA
>JBCCHF010000056.1:0-31094 GCA_039028895.1 Bacteroidota bacterium
CAGACTGGACAATCGCCCATGTTCACGTTGGAACGTTAGGCTGGAACGGGTTTTTGACCTTCGGTATCTTTTACTGGTTGTTCCCCAAAATTTATGGCACCAAACTTTATTCAGTAAGGCTGGCCAACATGCATTTCTGGTTAGGCACATTGGGTATTCTGTTTTACTGTATCCCAATGTACTGGGCAGGCTTTACACAAAGTTTGATGTGGGCTGAATTCACACCTGATGGTTTCCTGAAGTACAAAAACTTCCTTGAGACAGTGACACAGATCATCCCTATGTATGTTCTGAGAGCACTTGGTGGATTATTCTACTTCGGTAGTTTATTCATCATGGCTTATAACCTGATCAAGACCGCCAAAAGTGGTACGTTGATCGCAAATGAAGAGGCAGAAGCTCCACCACGGAGCGCCCAGGTCATCCACAAAGGTGGTCACTGGCATCGCTGGATCGAGAGAAGACCCATCCAGTTGCTGGTATTAAGTACAATAGTTATCCTTATCGGTGGTGTAGCTGAAATTTTTCCGACCATATTGATTGATTCCAACATTCCTCGAATAACATCAGTAAACCCATACACCCCACTGGAACTTGAAGGCCGGGATTTGTATATCAGGGAAGGCTGCGTGGGTTGTCACTCTCAAATGATAAGACCGTTCCGACATGAAGTACTCAGGTACGATCCAGAGAATCTCCAATATTCCAAAGCTGGTGAATTTGTCTATGATAGGCCATTTCTCTGGGGGTCTAAGAGAACCGGCCCTGACCTGCATCGCCTTGGTGGTAAATACAATCACAGTTGGCATTTCAGGCATATGTATGATCCTGAGTCCACTTCACCCGGATCGATCATGCCAGCTTACCCATGGATGATCAGGAATGACCTTGACACTTCACACACAGCAGCTAAAATCAGGACACTGCGAAAATTGGGTGTGCCTTATCAAAGCCGGGAAATCGAAAATGCTGAGAAAGATCTTCGCACTCAGGCTATGGAAATTGCTGATCAGTTAAGGGAAGAACAACCTGAATTGAAGATCGAAAACCTTGATAAAAAAGAGATCATAGCCCTAATCGCTTATCTCCAACGCCTAGGCGTGGATATAAGCAATGGTAAGGCAGCTGAAAAACTTTCTTCATCCCGTTAATCGGGCTTTAATAAACGCAAAACGAACTACGAAAATGTATAAAGTCCTATTGCAATCTGAAGGTGGCATCAATCTAATAGCCTTGATAGCCCTCGTCATATTCTTTGTCTTCTTTGCCTATACGACCTACAGGACCATATTCGCAAAAGATAGTTTTATGGATAAAATGTCTAATCTTCCATTGGAAGAAGGTGACGCATCAATTAACGCTTGAAACCATCTGATTATGAAAAATAAATGGATTATTGGGTTGGTTATTACTGCCTTCTTTTTGCTCAATGCACAAACCCATATTGTTGCTGCTCCGGAAGATCTGTCATCACCGTTCTTTGAAGGTCTGTTCTTTAAAATGTTCGCAGCGATTGCATCCCTTACCATAATTGCTGCTTTCTATACGTTCCTGCGCATCAATAACATGTTGATGCACCAAGCCAAGAAACAACTCTATAAAGACCAGGGTCTCAAAATGCCCGAACCAAAGAAAGCTGAAGGATCACCCTGGGACCGCTTTATGGAGCGGATGACCAAGAGCGTTCCTTTCGAACAGGAAGCAGATGTTATGCTTGACCATGACTATGATGGCATCAAGGAACTTGACAATAGTCTTCCTCCCTGGTGGGTCGCTATGTTTTATATCACCATCGCATTTGGTGTGGTCTACTATAGCTACTACCACCTCATGAAAAACGGGGGCAAAAGTATTATCGAATCCTACGAAGAGGAAATGGCAGCCGGGGAAGAGATACAACTAAGATATCTAGAAAGAATGGCCAACAAGGTGAATGAAAGATCAGTTGTTGCCTTGACTACACAAGAAGAATTGCTGAAAGGCAAAAGAATCTTTGACATCAACTGTGTTTCTTGCCACGGCACAATTGGAGAAGGCGGGATCGGCCCCAATATGACTGATGACTACTGGATTCACGGCGGAGATATAAAAAACATTTTCAGAACGATCAAATACGGCGTCATCGAAAAAGGGATGACACCATGGGAAAAGCAGATAGGCCCAAGGCAGATTCAAGAAGTAGCTTCCTATATCATGACCCTCCGAGGAACCAATCCCCCAAATGGGAAAGCTCCGCAAGGTGATCTTTGGCAATACGAACAATCAAAAGAGGAGACTGAAAATGAAGAGAACATAGAGGAAAACTCTGGCGAATAATACCAGCCAGACAATAAAATTACTCCTGGATAACAGTTGTCAAGAATGAATGAGGAGACTATAGTGAAGGATTCTGAGAGTTTCAGAGATAGTATTGCCACTATTGATGACAAAGGGCATCGTGCTTGGATTTACCCCAAAAAGCCAAAAGGTCGGTATTATAGAGCACGTTCCATTGTAAGTATCGTGCTTTTAGCGGTCTTATTCGGAATGCCATTCATCAAGATCAACGGTGATCCGTTTTTCATGTTCAATGTCATAGAACGCAAGTTCATCTTATTTGGCATTATTTTTCTTCCTCAGGATTTTCACTTATTTGGATTGGCTATGATCACCATAATTCTCTTCATAGCACTCTTTACGGCTGTTTTTGGAAGACTGTTTTGTGGTTGGGTTTGTCCTCAAACCATTTTCATGGAAATGGTCTTTAGAAAAATCGAATACTGGATCGAAGGAGATGCCAACAAGCAGAGAAAATTAAACCGAAGTCCCTGGACGTTTGAGAAATACTGGAAGAAAGGCCTGAAGCTATCCATATTCTTCACCATTGCAGTTTTGATTGCCAACACCTTCTTAGCCTGGATTATTGGTACTGATGAGGTCATTAAGATCATCAGCGAACCGATTTCTGCACATATGAGCGGCTTCATAGCAATGATCATTTTTTCTGGTGTTTTCTTTTTCGTGTTTACCTGGTTCAGAGAACAGGTTTGCATCGCCGTATGTCCCTATGGTCGTATGCAGGGGGTATTGCTGGACAAAGACTCCATTGTCGTCCACTATGATCATATTAGGGGGGAACCAAGGGGTAAGATCAGGAAAAACAAGTTACTGGAGTCAGCGGAAAAATTAGGAGATTGCATTGATTGCAAACTATGCGTTCAGGTCTGCCCTACCGGTATCGATATTCGAAACGGTACCCAGTTGGAATGTGTCAATTGCACAGCCTGTATCGATGCCTGTGATGAGGTGATGGAAAAAGTCAAACGCCCAAAAGGACTTATTCGCTATGCTTCATTGAACAATATTGAAAAGAATGTTCCATTTAAGCTTACAAAACGGGCTATTGCCTATTCTGCAGTACTTGTCATCCTTTTGACCATCCAGGGATTTCTTTTGGTAAATCGGTCTGACCTTGAGGTTACCATACTCAGAACTCCGGGTACACTGTATTATCAATCAGACGATGGCTACATCAGCAACCTGTACAAATATCGGGTAGCTAACAAGACCAATGATGAAATGGACCTTGAACTAAGGATCAAGCGCCCAGAAGGTAGGATCAGGATGAATGGTGAAAGCCATAAAGCGGTTGCGCAGGGCAGTTCAGAAGGCAACTTTTTTATTGACATCAAAGATGAAAATGTTATGAGTGACAAAGTCAAAGTCATTCTGGAGGTTTTTGCTGATGGCGAAAAATTCGACCAGGTAAAAGCCACATTCTTAGGACCTATTAGATAATTCAATCCCGGACAAGTTTCGGGGCTCAAAAAACTAAATCATGAATTGGGGAAAAGGTATCGGACTTGCATACATCGGCTTCATTGCCTTTATGATTATGATGGTTTATAAATCTGCGCAACAGGAATTAAACCTGGTGACAAAAGACTACTACGAAAAGGATTTAACTTTTGAAGATCAAAGGGTAAAGCGGGTAAATACCTCTGCTTTCGAAAAAGAGGTAGCCATTAATCATTTACCCGAAAATGAAACTGTCACTTTCCAATTTCCCGGAGAAGATAATAAGGCCCAGGGCACCATCCTGTTTTTCCGCCCTTCGGATAACAAGCAGGATAAAACCATACAGATTTCAGCAAATGCACAAAACGAAATGACAGTATCTACTCGTGAATTGGTAAGCGGTCACTGGCGCATACTCGTTGACTGGAGTGATGGAGAACGGGATTATTTCACAGAATCTGTTTTAGTGCTTTAAGCAGTTCCTTTGTAATTTAATCTTTCATCAATAAGCACCCGACCTAATGAACATAATTGCTGCTTTGACACTTGGCCTTATGGGCAGTTTACACTGTATCGGTATGTGTGGTCCCATTGCGATGGCCCTTCCCCATTCTTCTGAAAGTAAGTGGACGACCCTCAGCAATCTGCTTCTCTATAATGGTGGCCGCGTTGTTACCTATGGCTTTATTGGAATTTTATTCGGTGCGATTGGTCTTGGAGTTTCCCTGGCCGGATACCAACAGGCACTTTCTATAATTTTAGGTGTAACTCTTTTGGCCGTTGCCTTGTTCTCTTTAAATCTCGAAAAAAGTTTTGTCCAGTGGCCTTTAATCAACAAGTTATTCTTTTGGGTCAAGAATCAGTTGAGTCAAAGACTACAACATAGTGGATCCAGTTCATTCTTTGTCGTTGGCCTCCTCAATGGGCTTTTACCATGTGGTATGGTCTACATGGCACTGGCCGGAGCAGTATTAGCCGGGAGTATAATAGGAGGAGCCATTTTCATGATGGTTTTTGGCCTTGGCACCATTCCATTAATGTTATTGGCATCCCTCGCCAAAGGGATGGTCAGCCCGAAAGTCAGAAAAAGATTTATGAAACTGGTTCCTGCGTTTATGGCTATCATAGCGATGATGTTGATTTTTAGAGGAATAAGCCCCGCATTTGTAACAGGAGGTTGCCATTAAAAAAACATAGAATAAAAAGATGATCAGGATCAATGGTTTTGATGATCATCGTCATTTCCCAACCTGCCTCCTGAACGTATCTTTGAAATAGAAAAAATAAACAATCATTGACGACTTGGTTAATGATTTCTAAAGTGCTTTTATTCAGAAAAGGGAGGCATGAATGGGCGGCCTATAAAGTATAGGCTGTCCATTCCTTTTTTACCCAAATGCGAACTATTCCTACCAGTTTTAACCTCCTTGACGGAAATCATTTTTCATCCTGATCTCTATCATCTATATCGGTCGGTTCTTCTCATAATTTGGAAATAAAAGAGTGAATATGAAAAAGATACTGGTTCCCGTTGATTTTTCCAATGCTTCCAAAAACGCGTTAACCTATGCGATCAAGTTTTCGGAAGATTTAAATGCATCCATCAATATGTTCCACGTTTATCGTCATTTTGTGGATGCAAGTGCTCCTGTGCTTACTGTACCAATGAATGATTGGGTAGGGAAAAGTGCAGAACAGTTTATGACGACCTTCCTATCCGAAGTCAGGGACGAATTAGATACAGATCATCCAGATGTGCATATCGATATTGAAGCGGTAATGGGCTTAGCTACCGACGAAGTAGCGGAAAAGACAAAATGTGGGGAATGCGACCTGGTGATGATGGGGAAAACCGGCAAAACCTCATTAGCGGACAAGTTGTTTGGCTCCGTAACGACAACAACTATTGAAAGAACCTATTGTCCTGTCATTGCCATTCCGGAGAATGCAAAGTATAAAGGTATCAACCGGATTCTGTTTGCTACCGATCTGTTTTCCATCGACAACAAAATCCTAAAACAAGTATTGGATTTTGCTTTGAAATTCAAGGCACGGGTTTATTTCGTTCATGTTACGGATACCCCTGGCACCGACATGCATGTAGAAGAAGAACTTTTTGAGCGCATCTTTGAAATCTATGCAGTTCCTCCGGTGCCATTTGAAATTAGAATGGTCACTGGTCCCTCTGTTGAAAAAGCACTGAACAAGTTTGTCGAAACTAACGACATCGACCTCATGATGATGGTTACACAGCACCGCTCTCCATGGGAACGCTTGTTTCTTAAAAGCTATACTCGTGAAATGGCAATGCATATGACAGTACCATTATTAGTCTTGCACACTGGAGATGACGTCGACTTTTCAATCAAAAAAAACTTAAAACAATCAAAAACCACAGCATATGAAAAAAATACTGGTGCCCACTGATTTTTCGAATACGGCATGTTTCGCTCATGAGTTTGCGAAAACAATGGCGAAGGTCTTCGATGCTGAAATATTTGCTGTCCATGCCTACACCATTCCTTACCTGGAAGCTACCGTGCCGACCGAGATCAGACAAGAAATTATGAATCAGCAGAAAAAGTCAGTTGAAAAGCAATTTCGAGACTTCTTCTATGATCACCCTAACCAAAAATCAACAGAAGATATTGCGGTAAGGGTCGTTGAAAGATATACCATCTGCGAAGGCAATCCTATTGATGTTATTATTCGCGAAAGCAAAAAAGAAGACATTGATCTTATCGTGATGGGTACCAGAGGGGCTCATAACCTGGGGGAAAAAATATTTGGTAGTGTAACAACTGCAGTAATTGAAAATGTTGATGTACCTGTAGTTGTAATTCCAGAAGGTGCAACTTTTCATGGTATGAAAAACATTGCTTATGCCACCAACTATGAGGAAGGTGATGAAAATTTCATCGAATTCCTGGAGATCTTTTCCAAGAAGATGGATGCCATGACGCACTTTTTGCACATTGACAATTCACCAAAAAACACCTTGAAGTCATCTGGTTCAAAAGTCCCTGAGACTAAGATTCAGTTTGATATGGGGTTTGTAAGTTTTACTGAGCTTGCAGGCGACTCGATAATTGACTCAATCGATCACTTTGTTGAAAATGAAAACATCGATCTACTGGCGATTTTTATTCCTAATCGCGGCTTCTGGAAAAACCTCTTCCATAAGCGATTATCGAAACAGATGGTCTTTCATTCCAAAATACCATTGTTATTCTACCATGCATGACAGTCGATGGATTAGCCATAAACCGATGTGGCAGAGCAAGGAATGGCCATGATGCCTCAGATTCCTTTGTTATTATTCTTAACCATCCAATTCTAACATTATGGGTTCAGGAAAAGTAAGTTTAATTAGAGATCAGGATTCTCGTAAACGCTTTATGCAACAGCTGCTTACAGATATTAAAGCTATGGAACGCATGCTGGACGATGGGCTATTTGAAACCGGGATCAGAAGAATAGGGCTTGAACAAGAGCTTTGCTTTGTTAATAAAAACTGGAGACCAGCTCCCAGGGTCATGAAAATCCTGGAAGCTATTGACGACCCTCACTTCACAACAGAATTGGCAAGGTTCAATATGGAAATTAATCTTGATCCCGAGCTCTTTACCGGTTCTGTGTTATCTACTGTTCAGGCAAAGCTTGATCACTTTATGGCGATTGCAGAAAATGCCGCTCAACAATTTGATGCACACGCCATTCTTTGTGGTATTGTGCCTTCGATAAATCGGCGGGATGTGGATATCAGAAACCTGACCCCACTTCCAAGATATAAAATGCTCACTGATCTCATTCATGAATTACGAGGTGATAGTATGGAATTCAGGATTGAAGGGGCTGATCAGTTAATCGTCAAAGAGGCCAGTGCCTTATTTGAAGGCTCCAATACGAGCTTCCAGGTACATTACCAGGTTTGGCCGGAAGAATTTGCCTCGTTGTACAACTGGTCAGAAGCGATTACAGCACCGCTTATGGCGGTTTCGACTAACTCGCCCATATTTCTGGGCCGTCGACTTTGGCGTGAAACACGGATAGCCTTGTTTGAGCAGTCTGTCGATATCAGAAACCAATCAGAGATCAGGCGTTCAAAAATGCCACGGGTTTCTTTTGGTAACGATTGGTTACAAAATTCCGTCCTCGAAATTTACCGCGAATCCGTAGTGAGGCATAAGCCTCTATTACAATCGACGGTTCATGAAGATCCTATGGCCCTTCTTGATCAGGGACTAACCCCAAAGTTGTATGCCTTAAACATTCATAATGGGACATTATGGTCGTGGAACAGGGCTTGTTATGGCTTAACAAATGGTATCCCACACCTACGCATTGAAAACAGGGTATTGCCAGCCGGTCCAACTAGGGTAGATGAGATTGCCAATGCAGCATTCTGGTTAGGTATGATGCACGGAATGCCCGAAAAATATACGAACATCAACGATAAGATGGAGTTTGACGAGGCAAAATTGAATTTTCTGAAAGCGGCAAGACAGGGATTAGGGGCCCAATTCGTTTGGCCAGGTTACGATTATAAGATAACAGCGCAGGAATTGATTCTGAGGGAGTTACTCCCAATTGCGCAAAAAGGATTGGAGAAAGCCCATATCGATCCACAAGATATTGACAAGTACCTGACCATTATTGAGCAAAGAGCCGTTAGCGGAAATACAGGATCACAATGGATCCTCGATTCCTTTAACAATTTAAAGAAAGAAGGAACACGGGAAGAGGCGCTTTTAGCCACCACGGCCGGCCTTCACAAGAGACAACAAGAAGGAAGCCCTGTACATAACTGGAAATTGGCCCAAATGACAGAAGTTGGCGGATGGAACAAAAGATTTGCCAGCGTATGTCAACTCATGTCCACCGATCTATTCACCGTTAATGAAGATGATCTCATCGATTTTGTCACCAGCATAATGGATTGGGAGAATATCCGTCACGTTCCAGTTGAAAATGACGCAGGTCAATTAGTCGGTCTTGTCAGTTCAAAGATGTTAATCCGTTACTATAGCCAGAAAGATCCGAATGCTGATCCAGTTGCTGTTGGCGATTTGATGACTAAAGAACTATTTACTGTTGCACCAGACACACCGACACACACGGCCATTGCCATAATGAGAGATCAGGGAATTGCCTCGTTGCCCGTTGTCCAAAAAGGAAAACTTGTAGGCATCGTTACAGAAAAAGATTTCCTGAAAGCTGTATCATTTTGTCTTGAAGAGATTGAAAAATCCGAGTCTTCTACAACTTTAGTCGCTGAACAAAGCTGATCAGCCCTCACGTTTCTTTTTGTACCGATAGGCCGCAAAAAATATCAACAGGGAAAAGAGAACTATTCCTCCTCCCCAATACAGGTAATTCAAGGATCCGCTTTTACCGAGTACAGCAAGGAACACGATTGCTACCAGGAATAAGGTCGCCACTTCATTCAATATTCTAAACCCGAACGAGCTGAGCGGCTTTTCTCCCTTTTCCATCTTCTTGATCATGATCTTGGTGTAAACATGATATACTGTTAGCAGAAAAACGAGGGTGATTTTCAGGTGCATCCACCCCAGTTCGAGATAGGTTTTTTGTAAGAATAGCATGCCCAAACCAAAGGTCCAGGTGATCATCATAGCTGGATTACAAATCACTTTGTAAACCCGCCATTCCATCAGGTTGAACTGCTTTATGAGAATACTTTTTTCCGGATCTTCCTTTTCAAAAGCTTCAACATGGTAAACCAAAATCCTTACCAGGTAAAACAAACCGGCGAACCAGGCCACAAAGCCAACAACATGAAGGGCCTTAAATATCCACAGTGCGTTTGCCATATTAGTTTTTTTCTGTTACCAGAATACAAAATAGATCGCAGCTAATATCAAAACAATTGCAAGCGATGATAAGTTGAATACCCGGTCAGTTCTCAGTAATTCTGGTTCGATATCGATACCTTTTTCATCATCTTCCCTACTTTCAGACAATAGCAAATAAACCACTACAGCAGACAGGACAAGGATAAACATGCCAAAAATGAAGTTGAACGATCCTGTCGCATTCTCCAATGCAAATTTAAATCCTGATGGTACTGAAATGGCAAACAAGAATCCAAGAATTGCAAACTTGTACCACTTTTCTTTTTCATCATGTTCGGCATTGGATTTTTGCTCATATAAAGAGATCAGTATCATCACTAATGATAATACAAGGAAAGAGAAACCCATCCTGTCGAGGAATGGCAGGTCAGGATATCCGAATTTAAGCGCGAGTGCTAGTGGAATCGCCAGTAAGACGACGGCAAAACCAGCATTGGCAGTAGCTCGTTTCCAGAATAACCCAAAAACAAAAACAACAAGAATACCCGGACTAATAAATCCTGTATATTCCTGGATATATTGGAAAACCTGTTCCAATGTATCAAGCGAAGGAGCCATTAGGGCACCAATTACCAGTGCAGCACCTGCAGCAATTTTCCCAACGTTCACGAGGTGTGTTTCGCTCTTGTCTTTTGCAATCGGTTTATAAATGTCAAGGGTGAAAATAGTAGACGAGCTATTTACCATTGAACTGATTGAAGAACCTATGGCTGCGACTAAAGCAGCTGTTGTAATACCCTTCAGGCCTACACTAACATAGTTACTAAGTACCCATGGAAATGCTTCATCCGGTTTGCTGATGCCTTCTCCGGCAAAACCATAAGCACCAGGGTCCTGCAAAATGACATAAGCCGCGATACCGGGGATCACTACGATCAATGGCATCATGATTTTCATGAAAGCTGCAAAGGCAACGCCCTTTTGTGCTTCGTTTACACTTTTCGCAGCCAGTGCACGCTGAATGATGTATTGATTGGTTCCCCAATAGTAAAGATTGGCAATCCACATACCCCCGATCAACACCGATATTCCCGGAAGGAGGTCATAAGCTGATTTTAACTCGCCGGTCTCAATGTCCGTATAGGTCACGCCTTTATCAAAGATCATATCAAACTTCTCAGGTGCTTTCTCAAGTAGTGTCGAAAGTCCACCAAAATAACTACCTCCTCCTACAGCAGAAACGACCATCCAACTAGCGATCAAACCACCGATTACGAGTACGACAACCTGGATCACATCGGTCCAGACAACAGCCTTGAGTCCGCCGAAAATCGAGAAGCTGGCAGAGTAGATAACCAGTCCGAGAATACCGACATAAAGCGGAACACCCATTAACGTCTGAATAGCCAAGCCTCCCAGATAAAGGATCGAAGAAATATTGACAAATACAAACAAGGTGACCCAGAATACCGCCATAATCGACCGGACTCTACCATCGAAACGCGTTTCGAGGAATTGAGGCATAGTGTATATATTCTTTTTCAGGAAAACCGGAAGAAAGAATTTTGCTACTACCAATAAGGTCGCGGCTGCCATGAGTTCATAGGTGGCAATACCGAGTCCGATGGCAAAACCAGAGCCATTCATACCAAGTATCTGCTCGGTAGAAATATTGGAAGCGATTAACGATCCGCCAACGGCCCACCAGGGCAAAGCGCGACTGGCAAGGAAATAATCCTGGGTGTTAACGACCCCTTTTTTGCGGTTAGCAATCCAGATGCCAAAGCCCATCATGAAAATGATATAGCCAAAAAATAAGCCGAGGTCAATGGAAGAAAAATCCATGGGTTGGTATTTTAGTGTTGTAGTGGTTCAATTTGGTGAATCGAATATATCAAATAAAGACTACAATCAGGAACAAAAGAAAAGGGAGCAAGGAAATTAATCCATGCTCCCCATATTTTCTGGTCAATTATCTACTTATTCAAATCGGTATTCACCTGTATTTACATCAAAATAAACAGTATAAGCACCTGCTGGTACAGGGATATCCGGGCCGTCCTGGACGCCTGTTCCCATTGGGAAATCAGATGCACCCCAGTTTATTGGCCAGTCATCATCAGCACGGAATTTAACCACACCATCCACAGCATTGATATCAAGTATCAATTCAGGTGGATTGGCAGGGTTGATAGCCATATCGAGATCAGTGTCCCAACTACCAATTGCACTTCCGATAATACCAATACTCATAGGCTCAAAGTTGTATTCACCAGTACCTGCATTAAATGTAATATAGTAGATACCTTCCTGTGCAGGGATGTTGTCACCATCCTGAACACCAGTACCTGATGGCCAGTCCGGAGCACCCCAGTTAATTGGCCAATCATCATTCCCACGAAATTTGACGAGACCGGTTTTCAGACCAGCAACCAACCAGTAGGTGCCATCACCATTGGAGTTCATATCAGTATCCTCAGCCCAGCCGCTTGGTGTGGCATCACCAATAATACCAACTGAGAGATTTGAAGCGAAATTATATTCGCCAGTCTCCGGTACGAAAGTGATATCGTAAACTCCGGCAGTAATAGGAATGTCAGGACCATCCTGGACGCCAATTCCGGTTGGGAAGTCAGTTCCACCCCAGTTGGTCGGCCAATCGTCATTAGCACGGAATTTGGCTACACCGTCAGTTAAAGTAATAAACAGGCTGAATGTCCCATCACCATTATCAGTGAGGTCCGTGTCTTCATCCCAGCCACCTGGTGTCGCAGTTCCGATAATTCCAATTGATGGGAAACGAACGAAAGTAATTGTGTATTCCAACGTCCGATCGTCAAAAACGATATTATAGAAAGCTTCTGTTTCAGCGAATACGATATTGCTACCAAATTCTTCTGCTACACCATCACCTTCGTTATCGCCATAGTTAGTACCCATAAAGAATGGACCTTCAGAGAAACGGAACTGGTCATCTGGAGAAAGCAGAATTTCTTCCAATTCCCATGTGTAGTCTCCTGTTTGTGTAAACATATATTCTTCACCCTGGAAATCGTTAAATGATCCAAGCAGGTAAAGTGACATTAGGTTACTTTCGAAAAAGATAGCAGGCGCAAAAAAGTAAGTCAGGTCATCATCACGGAATGTCAAATTATACAATCCGGAAGGACTACAAGCCGAGTTTGCACCACCACCTGTGGTATTGACTACTATGCCACTACACGCTGCATCACCCCAGTCCTGATCGCACCAGTCAACACAGTTTTTGAGTTTCCATTCTCCACCGTCAAGCATCAGATCTGTTGCCATCCAGGTGTTATCAGCAATGAGGGTCAACGCATCTGCGCCCCACCCGTTGTAGCTACCAGCCAGGTACAACTCGTTCTGTACGGCTGCAAAAGGAAGATTGGATATTTCGAAAGTAGTTATTCTGTCAGTTGATTGACCTTTCGAGTCAGTTACCGAAATTTCAAGCGTGTAGAAACCAAGAGCAAGGTCAGCTGCACCGAAAGCTAAGCTATCGAGTACGAGTTGATCTTCAGTACCGGAAAGGTTACCTGAGACTGAGCCCAATTCAGCTCCTCCAGCGTCTTTGAGAACAATAGATCCTGAAGCAAGTGGTGAGATGGTGCCATCAGCAAAAACAACAGTAATATTGAAATTGCCAGCAACCACCTTGTTGCCATCAGCTGGAAAAACTGATAGAATTCCCGGAGGGAAATCGGTTAATGCATCTACATCGATCTCCGTTTTCTTGCAAGACAAAGCCAGCAAGAAGAGGAAGAACACCATGTATTTGCTTTTTGATGATATATTTTTCATTTTTTCTTTTTGGTTTTTGACTTTTTACCCGGAACGAGTCCGAAAGTAAAAATAAAATCAATTCGATGAATTTACATTAATACCCTTCGTTTTGCTGCAAATTAGGGTTAGCTAGCAATTCTGCAGCCGGAATAGGCAACAAGTCTCTGTAAGACTCAGTGATCTGTCCTTCAGGAACACCGCCTTTCCATGGCCAAATGCCATTATCGGAAAATTGACCGAAGCGAATACGGTCTGTCCTCCGGTGTCCTTCCCAATATAGCTCGCGACCTCTTTCCGCAAGGATGAAATCAAGATCCAGGTCAGCTTCTTCGATATTTCCATTGGCATTACCATAAGCCCTTTCTCTTAGCATATTAATGTATCCAACTGCAGTACCGGCATCTCCGCCGCCACCCCTTACGAAGCATTCTACATACATCAGATAGGCATCAGCCAACCTGAACATTGGGAAATCATTATCAGGGTGTGTAAGGTCAGAGCCAAGTTCTCCCTGTGAAGTTACGTTCTTGTACTTCTGAATGCCATACCCATTATTGAAATTGGAAATCCCGCCTTCAGGAATATCTATGGTTTGTCCGTCCGTCCAAAATAGAGCCCTTGCATCAGGGAATGCATTAGGATCCGGGAAAAGATTCGGAAGTGTGCTTGTTGTACGTAATCCAAACCAGCCACCGTTCACACCAAATACTGACTCTGCCACCGCGTCCATGCTGCCGCCAATAGGTGCATGCACCAAGTAAGTCATACCACCCCAAGTCTGCGTACGTTCTCCATCAAAAGGAATGGAGAAAATCAACTCCCCTGAATTGTTATTATCGGCAAGGAAAAGATTAGCATAATTATCTTCTAGGGCATATTGGCCAGATGCGATAATGTTATTAACTGCAGCAAGCGCGTCAGCGTATCTTCCTGTACCAGTGTATACTTCTGCGTTAAGCAAAACTTTAGCTTGTAACATCCAAAGAGCACCTTTGTCTGCACGGCCATATTCGTTCATACCTGGCTCCATCATATCGGCTTCAATCGCATTCAATTCGCTAATGATAAAGTCGAAAACTTCCTGGCGGGATCCTTGTCTTGGAGGATCAGAACCAATGGCTGTATCTTCTGTGTAGAACGGTACGTTACCAAACAAGTCGATACCATGCCAGTAGCTGAGAGCCCTCAGGAAGCGTGCTTCAGCGCGGAAGTGTCTTACATCATCCTGAATAGCAGCTGAAACGCCTCGTTCATTCAATTTATCGGTTGTTGATTCACGAAGGAATTCATTGGCCATCGAAATCTGGAAGAAAATACGGTAGTACATCGCATTTACAAACTGGTTAGACGATGTCCAGGTGTGATTATGTAGTTGTGGAAGTCCGACATCACCCCAGGCGATAACGGCTTCTTCTGTTGTCAATTCCTGCAATTGCCAATACTGACGTAGGTAGTTTGAAAAACCTTCATCAAGGCTGGAGATATCAGCGGCACCGGCAGGACCTTGCTGGCCTGTTACTGCCAAACCTGAATATACCCTAGCAATGAACTGTCGGTAGGAGGCTTCGTCTTCGAAGAAAACTCCAGGTACGGCACTACCTCCAGGTTGGAGATCGAGATCAGTACAAGCTGTGGCAAATACCAACAGAAAGACAATTAATTTATAGAAAGATGATTTCATGATTATTCTGATTTAAGTCGTTTTTATAAACCAAGGCTTACGCCAAAAATAATCCCTTTAGTCCTTGGGAAAGGGGTTTGATCAATACCATTTTCAACTTCAGGGTCAATTCCTGTATAATTGGTAAGAACAAATAGGTTTTGTCCTGATACATATAATCTCAAGGTTCTGTCACCAATATTTGGAACATTATAACCAAGCGAGATGTTTTCAAGCCTCATAAATGAACCATTTTGCAGGTAATAGTCAGAGAAAAACTGAGGATCCTGAAAATTGGTAACAAGTGCTGAAGCATGAATGTTGTTATTATAAGCAGGATTCAGAGACAAGTGATTAAAGTATCCGCGAGAAGATGCATTGTTGTCATAGACATAACCACCGATGCCACCTCTCAATGTAAAGCTAAGGTCAAACTCCTTGTAACTTACATTAGATGAAAATCCAAGTAACAGGTCAGGAGTAGGCTTCTTATATGCTCTTCTGTCTTCTTCATTGACCATGCCATCACCGTTAAGGTCGGCATACATGTCAGCAAGATCAACTGAACCATCATCATTATGGTCAATACCATCAGCAAGTGGGTTACCACTACCATCAAGAAGATGCTCGAACAGGTAGAAAGAGTTAATTGGCTGACCAACCTGGATAATCTGAACGTTGTTTCCTACACCACCGCTAATACCACCTGTTAAGATTCCAGAACTGGTAATTGATGAGATGGCTTTTACTTCGTTTTTGTTCCATGCTGCGTTAGCGTTTACATCCCAGCGCAAGTCTTTAATATCAAGAACGATAGTGCTAAGTGTCAACTCAATACCCTGGTTTTGGATTTGACCAATGTTCGTTAGAACTCTGTCAGAAAGATTGGTTCCTGCAGGTACTGGTACGGTTGCAAGTAGATCTTTAGTGTCTTTGAAGTAGTATTCAATAGATCCGTTCACTCTACCATTTGCAAATCCGAAATCAAGACCAATATTGTAGTTGGTGGTCTCTTCCCATTTCAGGTTAGCATCGTAAGCATTTGGTCGGGCAGTGGTAACAAACTCATCACCAAACTGGAATTGCGTCATTCCATCAGAAAGTTGGTATGTTGGCAAGTATCCGAAATCACCAATTTCCTGGTTACCGATCTTACCATATCCTACGCGTAGTTTAAGATCTGAGAATATATTGGTAAGTCCTGCAGCAAATGGCTCTTCAAGAATTTTCCATGCAACAGCAGCAGAAGGGAAAATACCCCATTTGTTTTCATCACCAAACCTTGTTGAACCATCAGCTCTAAGTGAAACGGTTACCAGGTAACGGTTGGCAAATGCGTAGTTAGCACGACCGAAGAATGAAATCAGTCTGTTACGGCTAGAGAATGTTCTTGCATCAAATTCATCAGCAACACCAATGTTGTCGAAACCAAAAATGTCAGTTGCAAGGTCAAAAGCAGTCAATTGTGGTTCATCGAAGCGAAAATCCTGCCATGAGTAACCCGCAAGTAACCCGATGTCATGCTGCTCACCAATTGTTTTGTTATAGTTACCAGTAATCTCTACCAGTTGGCTTGAGCGTACGTAGTCCTGGATAAAGATATTACCATTACGATCTGAAATCTGTGTATTCAAATACGTTGTAGGCTCAAATTTGCGGAAACCACCTGAGTTATAGTCGACGCCGTAATTGATCTTCACGCTAAGACCATCAATGATCTCATACTGGGCATCAAAGCTCGCCAGGTTACGGAAACTTTTACCAAAGCTTTCAATCTGGTTTGCGGCTGAAACAGGGTTCCTTGGTGCTAGTGAAACACCATGCTCGAAATAACCTCCAAAATCAGTATTCTCAGGATCAAGAACTGGCTGAGTAGGATCGAATGTCCATGCTGCCCAGATGAGTCCCGGATCAAATACATCGCGGGTATAACCACCTTTATAATTAAGGTTCATTTTCAAACGATCGTCAAACATATTCTGGTTAAGAGAAAAACCAAGATTGACATTTTCGTTGGACGCAGGCGTAACAACACCGTCAAATTTTTGGTAACCCAAAGAAACGCGATATCCCATATTAGCAGCTCCGCCAGTAAGGCTTAGACTGTGGCTATGGCCCATTGCAGACTCAGTCATTTCGTCATACCAATCGGTATTGGCAGTTCCTAAAGACTCAAGGCGTGATGGATCAGCGAAGGTTACGAAGTTGCGGAATTGCTCTGCATTCAGATTAGTCAATTCCGAAGTAAGGATTCTAGTTGAGAAGTACCCGTCGTAATTGATGCTTGGCTTCGCGCCAGCAACTCCCTTTTTAGTGGTGATGATGATTACACCGTTGGCAGCACGACTACCATAAATAGCTGTCGCAGAAGCATCCTTCAGGACAGTTACCGACTCAATATCATTTGGATTCATGAAGTTGAGTGGGTTACGGCTACCCGGATTGCCATCATTTGAGAATGGTACACCGTCAACAACAAAAAGTGGCTCATTACTCGCAGAGAATGATGTACCACCACGAATACGAATCTGTGCACCACGGCCAGGCTCGCCTGAGGTTGTGGAAATGTTAACACCAGCCACCTTTCCGGTAAGGAGATCCTGAGGACCAGAAATTGCACCAGTGTTAAAATCTTCAGAATTGACCACGTCGACTGACCCGGTCTTGTCTTCTTTCTTTACAGTACCGTAACCGATAACGATTACTTCTTCAATATCAATACCGCTGGTTAGCTGCACATCGATGGTAGACCGACCATCTATAGCAACTTCCTGATCGGCAAATCCCGTGTAGGTGAAAAGAAGTTTTTCAAAACCTTCCGGAACGTTTACGGAGAACTTTCCGTCGAAGTCTGTAATGGCTCCTGTTGATTCAGCGCCCATAACAACGACGTTTACCCCGATTAACGGATCGCCATTATCGGCATCCGTCACTGTACCACTTACTGTTCGCTGGCCAAGCATAAGCCCTGGCAACAACAGCATCGCGATAAGGAGTAGATTAGATTGGAAAAATTGTTTCATGTTCTACGGTCATTAACTTGTGATGAAATAAGGAATGTGTAAAATATTTTGAATTCAATTACAATGTTCAAGACTGGGAGGTAGCTATGATAGCGTAGATTTTACACTATACATAACGTAAATTTTACACTAAGTTAATTGAAAAACTGAATCTGTTCATATTTTTGGCAAAAAAATTGATGAAAAACCAAAAATTATAGGGTAAAGCGGGTTTAAAAGGAAAGAGAAAACGGAAAATCAGGAATAAAAAAAATAATCCTCTGATTTAAGAAAGGTCAATTTGCATGGTAATCATAGGTTAAGAAATTAAAAACAGGTAGCGCTTCATTTTGGTTTGAGCCATCAAAAAAAGTTGCATTGTCCCATGCCGAACCGGTAGCCCAGGGGGTGGAACAGCCAGTTGAAATCCATCCCGGTTCCCAGTAAATGACCCCCTCGCCTCCCCCTGAAATTACTGCTTTGGTCAAATCGACCATAAAGTTAAGTTGTCCCTCAGGAGTAGCCGGATAACCAGGGGCAAGAGAATCTTTCCATAAAATATTTCCTGAGCTGTCTACATTGAGCATCGTATACGGATAAGCAGTCTCCACTAACATTACCCGGGTGTCAAACATGGTCTTCACCGAATCAATAGTTGGTCCTACCTCGTCCATTTCGTATTCAGACCATTTGGGGTAATAAGACAGTCCTATCCAATCATATTTTTGAATATTGTGCCGGGCGGCATCCTTTAACCATGGGATAGCAAATTCGGGTTGGGCAATATGCAACATCACCTGGGTGTCCAGTTCTTTTTCCATTGTGACATCTCTGACTGCCTGAATACCATGATTCAGCAACTCGACATTCCTTGGCCAATTGATCCGATCAAGCAACATCGAGTCCTTCTCCTGTAAAATTTCAATATTGATCTCATTGCCAACTTGCACGAACTCAGGTGCCAATGACTTTTCCGCAAGGGCAATTAGAACATCGCGGGTATAATTATACATAGAATCGCCAAGCGCTTCAAGGTCATCCACCACAGGTTCCCAGGCTTTGGGAATGATCTGCTTTTGGGGGTCCGCCCAAAAATCAGAATAATGGAAATCAAGTAACACTGCCATTCCTGCCGCTTTGGAGCGTCTTATTGACTCTGTAACATCTTTCAGATCTGAATAACCTGACCATTCCGGTGTGTGCCAAAGTCTGAGCCTCACTATGTTTGTTCCTTTCTGGCTGAATATCCAATAAGGGTCAGCCACTTTTCCATTGAGCCTATATGTTCCACCGCAATCTTCCATTTCATTAACGTAGGAGAGATCGGCTCCCAGGTAGAGAACTTGGGTTTCCTGATGTTGGCAAGAATTGAAGAGGAAGAATAGTAAGAGGATGGCTAGGTAGTGGATTTGGGTCATGCTTATTGAGGATTTCTTATTCCGGGTTTGTTATTGGAGGCAGGGAAAACTGATGTCGACAGACTACACTGATACAAATTTACTGTCATTAATATTCTCTACTTGTGGGTGTTAAATTTATCATTTTATCCATTGATTATTGCAAAATTGAAAGATCAATTTTGCGGGTTCGAAAAAATTCCCACACATGGTTAGGTTTTGCATTTCCGTTTTCTTTTTTCTGCTTGGTATCACTGCATTCGGGCAAACCGAAATTGATATTCTCGTTGAGTTGGGCATCATTCACCATGACCGAGGAGAATATGACAAGGCGATTGAATTTTATGAATCAGCTTTGGCGATTGATCAATTTGTTATTTGCCGGAAATGTCGAAAAGGATGAAAATTCAAACGAGATCACCATATTCGTCCCTCAAAATGCGGACGGGGAATTCAGTGCCATAGAGTTGATGATCTCAATGATGGCAGCAGCGGATGAAACCAAGAAAAAGAAAGAAAAACAACCTCCTGTAGAAGATAAGTTCACGGTGAATACCGGATTGCTCTTCAGTCTACTTGGAAACAAAGACAATGATAAACCCGACAATATTTACTGGAATTTTTACGCCCCGTTTTTCTTTGCTCTGGGAGAGTCTGATCACCTGGAAACCTATTGCAACTAGATCAGGCTAGTATCCAGTGAATCGGCTTTGCATTGGCTTGAGCAAAATGAACCAAAAGTAGAAAGTTTTGGTGCCTGGCTCCAGGAAAATTAATCTACTGGTTTTATAATTGAATAGCGCTTCCGGTAGCAGCAGATTTGTAGATCGCTTCTACTATTCTGATATCGAGCATTCCTTCTTCACCTGGAACGATAACGTCCTGGTTTTCTTTAATAGCAATGGCATCATTATCCATTTGGCTGGCTTGCTGATTGGCGATGGTTTTGTCCAATCGTTCTCCGGTACTGGTCTCCCCTCTTACACCATTGTAGGATTGCATTGGCTGCAAATTATACCAGCCATTTGCACAATCTACTTGGAGTTTGTTAAATCCTTTACCCAAGCTGGTGGCTCCTCTTGCCAGTATACCTTCTGGAAATTGAAGGATAAACTCTGTGGTTTCATCTACTTCTGTATAGATCTCAGGACGTTTTGTGGAATGGTTGGCACTTAAGACAGCTATAGGTTCCATCCCAGTGGCATACCTGGTGGCATTGAGTGGGTAGACGCCCATGTCGTACATCGCTCCCCCGCCCATTTCTTTTTTCTGTTTCCAGTGATCAGATCGTCCGTCATAATAACCGGCTTCTGCCGTTACTGATAAGATTTTCCCGAAAGGTCGGCTTTCCGCAAAGGTCATCACTGTCCGTGTATTCGGCTCGTGTTGCATTCGGTAGCCAATAGTGAGTTTTACCTTATTCTTTCTACAAGCGTCAATAATAGCCTGGCATTCGGCTTCTGTGCGTGCCATTGGCTTTTCGCACCAGATATGTTTACCTGCGTTTGCCGCAATAATGCTGTACTCGCTATGCATACTGGTCGGCAAAACGATATACACCACATCGATATCCGGATTATCGGCAATGGTGTGCATATTTTGATAATTGTACACATTACCATCAGGAATTCCATAGCGTTTTTGCCATTGTGGAATTTTCCAGGGGCTTCCTGTAACGATTCCTTTCAACTCACAATGCCGGGTTAACTGAAGCGCCGGAGCCAGCAGGTCGGTGCTGTAATACCCTAATCCGACCAAAGCTACTCCGAGTTTCTGTTTTTTCTTTTTCAGAATAAAGTTGGGAATGGCTAATGCGCCTGTGGCTGTAACAGCAACTACGGCGGCTGTTTTGAGGAATTGTCTTCTTTTTGGCATCTTTTGACGGTTGACGGTTGACGGTTGACGGTTGACGGGTGACGGTTGACGGTTGACGGTTGACGGTTGACTAAAAATAAATGGATTTTACGGGTTTCCCAATAGTGTTGACCGGGTTAACACTACATTATGATTTACCATATGGAACCATAGGTTGAAATTTAAAGTTGATTGGCATAAATATGAACACGATGAACCCTCCGAATATTAAACGAATAAGCAAATTTCTGAGCCTGGTGCTAAGGCATAAACCCGAGGTATTGGGCATTACTCTTGACAGCAACGGCTGGGCACCACTTGATGAGTTGATGGCCAAGATGCGAAAGAAAGGATTTTCTGTTGACCTTCCTACCATCCAATATGTTGTCGACAACAATAATAAGCAACGCTTTAAGCTTGATACTGACAACAATCGTATTCGGGCCAACCAGGGCCATTCCATTGATGTCGATGTTGAATTAAAAGAGCAAAAGCCTCCTGAGTTCCTTTATCACGGTACAGCTGAAAAGAATTTGTCAGCAATAGAGGCTTCAGGTTTGAAAAAGATGAACAGACAACATGTTCATCTTTCTCACGAAAAGGAAACCGCTAACAATGTAGGGAGTCGGTATGGCAAACCTGTTGTGTTGACCGTTCTTGCCGGAAAGATGTATGCTGAAGGATTTGTTTTTTTCCTTTCAGAAAACGGGGTTTGGTTGACGGATGCAGTACCGGTGGAGTATCTTGAAGCTAAGGAAAACAACTAAACTTTAACCTCCTATCTACCTCAACAACAAGCTTAATCCTTGAGAAACTTATCTCCAAATTTGCAAAAAGACGCCCCCTTAATTTTCCGATTCTCAAAACATCCGGCCCAATTCTCAAAAAACCTTTCGGTATAGAAATATTGCAAGCGCAGGTTGATCAGCGCATTTACTTTTGGTTCAAAATTATTAACCATTAAATCAAAAGAAAATGAATGATCAGCACCAGTTTGCAAGTCAAAACAGCTATGAAGCCTATGACGAAACGTTAAAAGGTATTTTGTCCGACGAGTTTGGAGAATACTCCAGCTATGAGCTCGAAGAAGTCCTTGTTGACACCCTTGAAAACCTGCCGGAAGAGGAAGCAGAAGAGTTGTTTGGTGTTCTTTCAGGAATTGCTGCCATCGCAGCTCCTGCAGTCAAAAAAATAATGACCAAAAGGGTCGGAAAATTTATTCTAAAAAAAGGCCGAAACCTGGTCAGGCGCAAATTTAAATTCCGCAATAGAAATTTTAGAAGAAGAAAATCACTCTTTAAAAATAAAGCTATTGGGTTTCTCCTAAGGATGGTAAAAAGCAAAAACTTCCACAACCTGCTTGCCGGAAAAGCTATCAATATCGCAACAGGAACTAAAATTGGTAAAACCAAAGTCAACATCTCCCTGAAAAGGGGCGGAAAGCGCGAAACTGCTGTCGTTTCATTCGACGAATACATGCAGGCAATAAACTACCTCACACACGTAATCTCAACCAATCAAGATGGAACAGAATCTGGCTTTTTGCTGGAAGACGATCTCAATGATTTAGATCAAAATCTAAGTACTGGTCGAATGGTAGTCGAAGCATTGTTTGAAGATGAGTTGGCTGACAGCAATGAATACGAAGATGATCAGACGGATGAGTATTCCTTTTTGGAAGAAGACTTGATGCTCTAGTTCAAGCTTTTCAAATATCAATAATTAAAAACCTTATTAAATAATTTAAAACCAATTATCATGTCTAATTATTATGATGAATCAATCGATGCCTTCGAAACAGATTTCTTTCTTGATGGAGAGTATAACGAAGATGACGAGTATCTCTTTGAAGATGACCAGGAAAGCTTTAATGATGACTTTTACGATGATGAAGGATATTCAGAAACAGATGAAAGTAACCGATACGGTTCTATTGGCAACAAAAGAAAAACCCGCAGAGGTCCAAAACGGAGAAAGCCAGTTAAATCGAACCTTTCGTTAACAGTCAAAAAACTGAAAAAGGATATCAGGCGATTATATGCCTTGCTACAACAAAAGAGCAAACAGCACCCTGGCATAGCTCAACTCGCGAAAAAGATTACCAAACTTGAAGAACAGTTGGAAAATCAAAATGAAATGCAATTACTTTCCACAGTCCTGGACCTTCCGCAGTTAAAGTCAATCAAATTCGATAACGAAGAGAAAAAGCTGGTCGACTCTGTTGAGTACGATCATATGACCAGTCTGATGCTCTCAATGATGAACAACAATGGACTAACATCAGGTAAAAATGGTGGCAGTAGCAATCAATTCATGAATTACTTTCTACTTAGTCAACTCTCAAAAGATGGTAGCTCCAGTGAGTTTTTGCCTTTAGTCCTTTTATCAGGAATGTTTAAAAAATAACACGATGAAACATAATAGTAAATGCTCTGAGAACGGCCTTATCCAGGCGTTTTTAATGATGAACCTCTTTAATTCGGATTTTGATGATCCAATGGTCACCTATATCATGGTCAAACAGTTTGGCATCTGGCCCTTACTGTTACTAAAATCTCAAAAAAAGGAATCTCTGGACGGATCTGTCGGATACGCAACAACGAAGGTTCAATCATCGGTTGATAAAACCCAAAAGTCCTCCAACTCGCGAAAGAAAAAAGCGGTAGAAGGATAACATCAATTAATTCAATTAACAGTTTGAAAAATTATAATCATGAATAATTATCAAGAAAATTCCGCTGATACTCAATCCCATATAATTATCAGCAATACCGGTAATAACGGCGATGAGGCCATTTTTGACGAATCATCATCAATCAATTACCAGAACAATGAAAATTTTGATCCTACGATTGCCCTTGAAAACATAGAAGGCATTGATCCCTCCGGACAATTTTTCGATGACGATGAATCAACAATTTTTGAAGGAAATGGAGCCTCAATCAATGGGGCAAACGACGCATTTGATGTAGAGACCCTGGTAGATGCTGCCATGGGTAGCTACTCTACCGATGAATTAGGCCTTACGGCTAACTTAAATGAATCAGGCCAAGTCATAGAAATCGTGCATGGTAAAGATGATCGTATCAAAATAGGTAATACCCGCAGATTTCCCTGGAGTGCAATTGTGCAACTTTCCATTCAGTCAAAACGTGGTCCCAGATATGTCGGAACCGGTTGGTTTATTGGTCCGCGTACAATTATTACAGCAGGCCATTGCGTTTATATGCACAAAGCTGGTGGCTGGGCCAAATCGATAACGGTCACACCAGGCAGAAATGGTAATTCAAGCCCATTCGGATCCTGTACAGCAACACAATTTTTCACTGTAAGGGGATGGATCAACAAAAGATCAAGGCCATATGATTATGGTGCAATCATCCTTGGTAAGAATTGCAAGTTTAAGGGGAACCCAGGGGTATTCAAGATTGGCAAACCAAAAACTCAGCACCTGAAAAACTACTTCTTAAACATTAGCGGATATCATGCGGACAGACCAAGGTCAGGAAAGAATGGTCGCAACCAATGGTGGCATGGCAAAAAAGCAGTTCGCATAACCAATTCACTAATTTACCACAGGATGGATACAGGAGGAGGAGCCAGTGGATCTCCATATTGGTGGAAATTTAAAAATGGTGGACGAAAAGTTGTCGGTATACACACAACAGGTGGATCATATGCCAATTCCGGTGTCAGGATTAACCAGACGGTTTACAAAAATCTTATGAGCTGGAAAAAAGTGGGCGACCGCAAGTAACTGTTTTATTAACTGCAATCACCAACTAGATGAAAAGGTTTGATATTCAAGGAAAAGTTTTGAATTCGACGATGTTACCAATCTCTGATGCAATAGTTTCTATTGTGCAGTCAACTCAAGACATACCGGATATTGCAGCTTTTACTGATGAACACGGTGAGTTTGCCTATTTCGATCTCCTGCCTGGAACTTACATGTTCCGGGCAGAGAACGAATGGGTTTCTCAAACCCGGACCGTGAAAATCACGAACACCAATATTTACCTTGAGATAATTTTGGATGGAAATTAACCGAACATCAACCAGGCTTAGTGTTTCATCGAGATTAACCGTCCTAAAAGTGCTTCTTTTTTTTGCCTTGTAACATCAGCCCGAATATTATCCGTCATTACCAGATAACATTCTTTCCTAAAATATTCTACGATATGATTAAGGTTGACAAGGAACGACTGGTGTGTGCGGAAAAAATCAAACTGGCGGAGCTTATGGTCAAATTCCTTTAATGGTTTACTGATTAGTTTCTTTTCTGAATTGGTGAGAAAAATCTGGGTGTAATTATTAGAAGCCCGACAAAGGATAATCTCTTCCGGAGACACAAATCTGATACTGTCCTGTGTAGATAATGGAATTTTAGGAATAATAATTTTTTGTGGATATGCTTCAATATGGATGGTTTCGCTTAAAAGTTTAGGTGGGGAATAGGCTCTGTCAAAAAGCTTAAGCAACAAATGATAAACTTCTTTTTCCATTAAGGGTTTTCTAAGCACCGCAAAAACATCATTATCACTTGTCGGAGGAAGTGAATCTTCAAACAATAAAACAGTCGTCAAATCTTGAGATTCGAAAAGATCCTGAATGGTAAAAAATTCAGAAGCAAAAAAAGAGAAGTCCCAAAAAATAATATTAGAGTGCCCCAAAGAGATTTCGTGAAACACATGTTCTGGTTTTGAAACTACATTTATATTATGAAAAATCTTGGGAAACTTATTTAGCATTCTGAGTAAAGAGAGACAAGATTTATCTCTTTGACTTAATACCAGTGTATTTAGTAATTTTTTCTGGGGCATCCTCTTTCCTTTTCTGAATTTGAGAAGAATGATTTGTTTCCCTTATATCAGTGGAAAAAAGAAAAAGTAAACTTCTATCGTGAAAAAAATCGTTTCAGGAGGTAAAAGAGAAGAATTACAGGTAAGATTAACAAAAACCACCAATAAAAAAGCCTCTCTGAATGGCCAATGGGTGACCCCGAATCTCCTGATAGAACAAAACCGCTCCAGAAATAAGGATGAGCAGCAAAATGGGTTGATTGGATGTTATCCAAATAGTCAATCTTAGCTTGCCACAATGCTTCATTTTTGGCTTTTCCACTTTTGAGATGGCTGAAAAATCTTACCATCACCTCTTTCGTTTGTTTATCCGGCACTTTCCATAAGCTAAACACAGTACTTTGGGCACCTGCGGAAAAGAAAGACCTCGAAAGGCTCATGACACCTTCCCCTTTCCTGACTTTACCAAAACCTGTATTACATGCACTCAGCACAACCAGGTCGGCATTTAGATCAAGGGCATTTAATTCGTATGAGTGAAGATCATCATCCTGTCTACCTGAACTTCCATGAGTAAAAAGTAGCTTTGACAAACCCGGCGTGTCTATATGAACTATAGAATGCATTGACAATAGCAGTATTTGGTATCCACCAGCAACATTCTTAAACACTTGTTCGTTGGCATCAGGACCAAAAAATGGTTGGCCATTCATTATGGTACATATGGTGTCCACCTCTGCCTGCGCACCAGGAAGATTATAATTTACATTTGCTCTTTCGATAAATTCAATATCCCTGCTCCTGAGCGTATCTTTTTCTTTATTATAATCAGGAGCAAACCCTGCAAGTATGGATCGCTTTCCTTTTTTTGAATGATTATCGGTTCCCCAGTGTAATGCAATTGATGGTGAATAACTTATAATATAACGACGTGCCAGGTAAGGCAGATCAAGATATGAGTTCACGCCATCAGCAGATGATGATACTAAAACTTCAAAAGGGATTACCCCTAGAAGCCCGTCCGGAATAATCAAAATGTCTGTTACTTCCTCAGGTATCCCGTTCATCACATCGGCAAATACCATCTTGTACAGATCGTATGACGTCTCTTTAAAATTATGGAGAGCTCCCTGGCTTCCCCTTCTTGCAGGGTCCGAAATTTCATCTCTAAGCCGGGAAATCGCTGACCGAAACACTTCGTTCACTTGACTTTTCCCAAGGTGAACTGATTTTCCAGAAAAGACTAAAAAGTACAATTGTTCATCTCCGAGAAAGTAATCAACTACAGCCTCATTGACTTTAAGTTTTCTCTTTGTTTGTGATAAAGATCGCTCATTCATAATACCGCCACTGTACTGTTCAATGCTTACCTGCAAGTGATCTATTAGCTCATCTTGTAGCCTATTAAGACTTTTGATGTCAGCAAGAAGCGACCCCGGAATTTCATTTCCGTTTCTTTCCAGTTCGAGTCGTTCTCCTTCTAATTTGGTAAGGTTTTGATTAATCTGGTAATAGACTTTTCTCAAGCTATCCAATTGATTATTCGTCAGTATCTCACTAACTCCGATTTCCTGAAGCAGGAGAATTGACTTACTATCTTCAATCAGGCGGAAAATCCTTTCAGTAATTAAAGATTCATTTGGATAGTCATCTTCAAAAAGTGAGTACAAAAAATCAAGGGCACTTTCTTTTACCCACCTGTGTTCATCCAGCGCGGTTAATTTCACCCCATTTATTGAATAAAAGCCGATAAGAATCTGCTCTACCACTATCGCAAGGTCAAAAGCATTGATGGCTTTTTCTTCAAAACCAGGTTGACCTGAACGATAAAGCTGAGCGTAACTGTTAGCCAATCCACCCAAACACTCGATGAGATTTGGTTCTGCAATCAATTGTTTAGGCAGTGGAAGTTCTTGCTCAGAAGAGGTGTATTCGGGGACTAATATGTCCAGTGCTTTTTGGAAGAAAGCTATTGCTTTTGAGGGTCTTTGAAACTCGTTGTTTAAATCACCTTTGAACATATACATCTGAGCCAGGGCATTAAGATCGGGAGAGACTTCCTGCTTTACAGCGGCTATCGCTTTATTGAAACAAGAGTCTGCTTCTTCATATTGGCCCTCAACTGTATAGAGGTGACCGTAGTTTTCGTATAGACGAATAAGGTATGTCTCTTTTTCTTCCTCTGCCAGTGTATGTTCCTGAACGAATTGGTAACAACTTTCATTAAATTCCCATGCGTTTTCAAATTGACCATCGAGGTAATAGGAATAAGCCAGATTAGTTAATAACAGAATTTCAATTTCAGGCCATAGCTCATTTAGTGACAGCGCTTCAGAAAAAATTTTTATTGCCTTCTGGTTTTGGGCGGTATTCTGATATACCATACCCAGGTCATTCAATGCCTTGGCTAGTTCCGGCCAATCTTCATAAGTTTTGAGAAAAAAGATCCGTCTTTTATGGCAATATTCAGCTTCTTCATAATCTCTGAGGCGATTATAAGCGTTTCCCAGTTCGCCATAAATATATTTGGCGACATAATAATCTTCAGCCTTAAGGCTGTCAACGAAGATGTCTAAGGCATGTTCATACTGGTCCTTGATTTCAATTTTTGGGAAGCTTAATTTCTTTTGGGCATACCCCAGAGCAGCATGAGCCCATGCGAGATTTACAAACTCCTGTTTTGAAACAGGCTTTCGCCAAATATCGAGGAAGATACTTTCATATATTATCAATGCTTCTTCGAGTTGACCTGTATCACGATATCCATGGCCCAGCGTTCTTTTCAAGCCTAACCAAGGGCCTAGCCCGTCTTCCTGTTTGTAGATTTTTAATGCATTATTGCAATAATAGGTGGCGCTATCGAAATGACCATTTTCTAAATGCAATTTGGCCTTTTCTTCGTAAGAAAAAGCCAAATCGAGATCTGTACCGGTTACCCGAACCGATAAAACCATTATGCCAATAAAAAGTAAAAGTCGTTTAACTGCCTGTTGCAATTCCTCCTGAAGGGTTAGCTGGATTTTTTCTCCGTCTGTTGATAATACGGTACAAAACAAATCCAACGGCAAAAGTTGCCAAAATACCAGCAACGATCTGCCAACAAGGCATAACAGGACTAACATCACAGTCTTCACAAGTAACATTTTTGTCAGAGCAATTGGGAATCGGGGTTGTGCTAAATATTGCAGTCTCCTTTATTTGTGAGCAAACCAGCTCACAATCCGTCTCATGGAAATTAACACAGGCCTCCAGCAAATCAAAATCACCTTTGATTATTGCGCCCCAAACATCTTCATTTGTTTCTGCAGTAAAAATAAATTTATGACAGTTTTCACCAGGCACCTGCCCTTTTTCCTTATAGATCGCATCGTATTCAACACAAAATTCTGAACGGCTATGTTGGTCGTGGTCATAGATATGGCAGTCCTTTTCCTTATTCGTACAATCTTTGCAGTTGCCACTCGCCGCAGCAGCACACTCTCTGCGATCGAAGGCTTTGCCGCTAATGCCGAAACTAGACTTATTCACTATTGGGTTAAAGCAGGAAAACTTGCCCAATGACCGATCTTGTTGCTTGAGATAAATAGTGGATGACGACGTAGGATACCGTGAAATATTGCAAAATTGCAATTCAAAAGTCAGTTTTAGGTTATCGCTTGTTCCACATTTACAGACATCAATAATCTTCAGGTAATTAGGGTCTTTGGGTTTACCTGATTTTAGATTTATCGTGTCAGCATCAACATAAAAAAGAGGCATACCATTAGGCTGAATAACACGCAATTTAAATGAGGCCGGATCAACATAAGGCGCAATAAATCCGGAATCATCGCTAAAATTACTAGCAGCACACGGATTTGGCTGTTCGCTTACCATTAATGCCAGAAATTCATAATCACTATTAGTCGATAAAGATGGATTAGCTTCCAAAAAGTGAAACAATCTTAACTCTTCTATTCCATCAACGTCGTTGTCAATTGAAAAATAGCTCTCTGGAACGGAGAATTTGAGAGCGTGTTGGAACCCTGTTCCCAGACCCAAATACTTAGAGGCCGGGTCGACAGAAGAGGCTTGTAAAGCAGAAGGCGAAGAACCAGGAAAGTAGTTTGGGAGGTGAATTTGGGGTTGGTTAACCGACGGATCATTAAAACTTCCACTATAAAACAAAAGGACTTCTTGCTTTATTCCTGGCACCGGGGTTCTATAATCATCGTCTATTGGATGATAAGCTACAATAAACGAAGATGTTCCTTCCTCTTCAAGGTAACCAAAACTGTGGTCTAGTGCTATCCTTTCGCAATCAGTTGTAATATCGTTTACTTCTGGGATTAGTGCCTGACTCTTATTCTGCTGTGAATCATTAATATTGATAAAATCAACCGGATTTGAACTGCTAATTGGAATTACTGGGCTTGGCATTTCATCAACTGGCTCCCAAAACGGCGGAGGCGTATCAGATTTTCTGCTCGCAAGCAAAGATTCAGATAGATATCCTATAGAATTAGAGCCTGAACTTAAGAATGGGTTGGTATCTTGATAAATCAGACCGGTGCTTGGTCTCATTTCACCCGCCCTTAAATAATAATTGCCGTCACCATACACCAGAAATATCTGGTAATAGGGCGTTCCTAAATAATTTTGAGTACCTGAAAAGGTATTTGGCAATACATTATCAGGAATTTTCACAAGAGCATCGTTGTTGGTTGCATCTGCTTCAATGGTAATCGCACCTCCTCCTTGAGAGTAAACCACCTCTACAGAAGCATGAATTAAGAACATTGAAATGGCAAAAAAAGGAAAAATGTAAATTTTCATCTTTTGATATTTAGGTTAAAGTTCTGATACATTCTTCTAAATTACCTATTTTTTATGGACTTATTTGCATATAAAACGTAAAATTTTAGACTTTTTCTCACTTTGGCACGCTAGGTCATTTTTCTTTTTTTTCTTTTCGATCTACGCCTACTGAGCTTGCAACAGAC
>JBCCHF010000057.1:0-30709 GCA_039028895.1 Bacteroidota bacterium
CTGGATACTACTCTAAGTTTTTGCTGGAAATACCACCGACCTGCAGTATGGAACGTTTCAATCCTATTTCTAATCTGGATACTACTCTAAGACAAACAAGGCAAGGTTTTCAGTCTAATGCTATAAAACGTTTCAATCCTATTTCTAATCTGGATACTACTCTAAGCAGATGCCAGGTTTGACAGGTGACGGTTTGGCTCAACAGGTTTCAATCCTATTTCTAATCTGGATACTACTCTAAGTCCCGTCCCTTGGGGTTAACTGGCATTTCGTAGATGACAGGTTTCAATCCTATTTCTAATCTGGATACTACTCTAAGAATAAAAAACGAAATGGCAGACTTTTCGCAATCGGGGTTTCAATCCTATTTCTAATCTGGATACTACTCTAAGTTGGGAATCAAGGCCTACAAATTTACGGCCAATGTCGTTTCAATCCTATTTCTAATCTGGATACTACTCTAAGGAGAAAGGTAAAAACACCAAATACGCAGACGGGAACGTTTCAATCCTATTTCTAATCTGGATACTACTCTAAGTGAATGGTGATGAAATAACAGTAAGTGTAAAGGGCGTTTCAATCCTATTTCTAATCTGGATACTACTCTAAGACAAACAAGGCAAGGTTTTCAGTCTAATGCTATAAAACGTTTCAATCCTATTTCTAATCTGGATACTACTCTAAGGAAAGATCATAGCTTTCCGTTGCAGCAAGCAATGACAGTTTCAATCCTATTTCTAATCTGGATACTACTCTAAGACGGAATGCAGATCAATTCACTGGGATGGAACTGAGGTTTCAATGGATTGAGGTTTTTCCATAATTAGGACAGGTTAGAGCCGTATCCAGATTACAAATAGGATTGAAACCCAAGGGACTAGGACTATCAGTCCTACTTTCTACAAGTTAGAGCCGTATCCAGATTACAAATAGGATTGAAACTGAGCGATATTCCATTATGATCAGTTCTCATCAGTCGGTTAGAGCCGTATCCAGATTACAAATAGGATTGAAACTTGATTTGCTCTTCCCAGGCCGCCTCATCAGCAGGAGTTAGAGCCGTATCCAGATTACAAATAGGATTGAAACTATTCATTGGTGAACGCTTGCAAACCAACCGTAGCTGTTAGAGCCGTATCCAGATTACAAATAGGATTGAAACACCACTTGCTCACCATCGTAAGTGTCTCTTCTTACGAGTTAGAGCCGTATCCAGATTACAAATAGGATTGAAATCGGCACACACAATAGAAGGTATTACAAGCCAGGGAATACTTAGAGGAGTTCCTAAGCACTAGACATCGCCCCCCTCCAAATGGAGGGGTTGGGGGAGGTGCCCTAATCTTCTTATCTTCCCAACATGAAGGTACTAGTAACTGGAGCAGGTGGTTTTGTTGGCAATAATGTCGTCAGGGTTTTACTAAAGGATGGTTATAGCGTCAGAGCGATGGTCTACCAGGCACCGAATGCTTTGGAAGGGCTGGACATTGAGGTGGTAAAAGGTGATATACTGAACCCAGACAGCGTAAAAGCTGCACTTCAGGGCATGGATGCAGTTGTTCATACAGCGGGTAGGATTTCTATTGACGGTGACCCTGATGGTATGGTCATGAAGACTAATGTGGATGGCGTTCGGCATATGGTCGAAGCCAGTTTAGAGATAGGCATCAAGCGCTTTGTCCACTTCAGTAGCATCCAGGCGTTTGAAGATGATGGCCGCTCAGTGTTGAATGAAAAATCTCCGCCAACTGGAAAAAATTCATTTAAGTATGACCTGTCGAAACTTGGTGGCGAACTAGAAGTCAAAAAAGGAGTAGCCAATGGGCTGAGTGCAATTATCCTTAATCCGCCTGCCATCTATGGTCCGTATGACTTTGAGCCTTCGCTGACCGGCCAGATGCTCCTCGATTTTTATTACCAAAAAATTCCTATGCTAACGCCTGGCGGGTTCAATTTTACGGATGTCAGGGATATCGCGCAGGCTGCTGTAAACGGGTTGACAATGGGCCGATCTGGCGAAAACTACATCCTTGGTAATCGCTGGATTTCTGTTGGGGAAATGGCACGATTGACCGAGCAGGTGACTGGCGTACCGTCTCCCAAACGCACTTCTCCACTCTTCCTTGCATACATAGGGCTACCGTTCATCAAATTATCCAGCAAGCTTTCGGGTAAACCGCCTGTTTATACCAAACAATCCCTTGATACCCTCAAACTTGGCAAACAGATCGACGATTCGAAAGCGGTCACTGAAATTGGTCTGCAAAAGCGGGATGCCCTTGAGACGATCAGAGATGCTTATGCGTGGTTTGGCGAAGTCGGCATGTTATCTTAAAACCCGATCGCTACTGGCTTTGCTCGCCGGATAAAATCAATTATACCATCGTGCATGAGCACTTCATCATTGTTTGACACCTGGAACAGGTTGATCTCATAATTATCACCATACTTAAATTCGTTATTGACGAAAGTCATTATGATTGGGTTGTTTTGAAACTCGTAAGTGATGCCCGTTGCATTTACACTAGATAACGGGTATGCCTGATTCGTTTCGCGGAGTGCCAGTGGCTGTCTCGTATCGGAGTCGATGATCTTGATAATGAAGCGGCTCCCTTCAAGCACACTCATATCATCATGAAACATGCTAAATTCGATCTGGGTGTAATTCCAGTTGTTCTTTTTCAGCCGTTTGATCTCCTTACCTTCCTTTTCCTTTCGCGGGGAAACCAGTTGATAGGAAATTGTGGTATTCTCGATGATGTCAAGACTGGATTTGTAGCGTTCTCTTTCTGCTTTGATGGCACTGATCTCTGATCGCATACCTTCTTTTTCTTTTTGAAGCTGCCTGTTCTCCAACTTTAGAATTTCGAGTTGATTGTTGATGGTATCTATGCGAGAAGCGAAAACCTGATCATCGGTGAGGTTAAACGAATCAAGTCTTACTTCTATATTTTTTAGGTCTCTTTCCTTACTGGCAATTTGCGACCTTGCTCTACTCAATGCGCCCTGGGAATTTTTCAGCTTCCTTCTTAGCTCATCAACTTGTTCCATGAGTCTTGTAATTTCGCTGTTGAGATCTTCTTTTTCGAGTTCAAGGTCTTGGTTGTATATCGTTAGGCGATCGGTTTCACTTTCCATTTCTCTCCTGGCTCTTTTTTCCAGGATTAGGGAGCGTTCATAGGAAAAGAGGCTGTCCTGCTGAACGGCGATCGTTCTTTTATGCGATCGGTTATTGCTACATTGGGCAATACTCAGAATTAACAAACCCAGAACCACAGCTCCGAGTACGGCATAAATAGTGTTTTGGTTATCCATGAGAAATAATTTGATTTTTGTTATTGATAAATTAACCCTCAATTTCTTTTATGATGGCTTCGGGTAGAACCTTGTCTTCACTTAATAATTTGAGTATTCCCGGCAGGTATTGATCCATCATTTGAACATTGACATATACATGATTACGCACAAGGTCGACTGACAGACCATCATTTTCCACATCGATACTCGTCTTAAATCGAAGCAAACCGCTATCCAGGCTTAGTTCGAAATTGCCAATGATCATATCCCAATTGGCCCTGGTGACCCATTCCATGAATAATGGTCGTTTTTCCTCCGGAATTCTTTCCGGGCAAAGAGAGTAAAACACAAACCGCTCAACTTCATCTTTGATCTGGGCGAAACAATGCCAGCGGCCATTTTTTCCCTTGAAAGGGAAATAAACGTCTTCTGTCTCCTCGTACAACTGGAATTTCCAACCTTCTTCATCCAGAAAATCAACCAGGATATCCAGCATAGTTACATCGTCGTCATCTTCTTCATCCAATTGATTGTCCAGATCGCTGAAACTTTCTTCCAGCGCATCCTGAATGAGGTTGGAAAAAATGTTACTTCCGCCTTTGTCTTTTCCGTTTTTCACGCCCAGGTTGAGACCTTTGGCCAATTCTTTTTGTAGGATCTGGTCGAACTCACCTTTAATGTCAACTTTGCCCAACTCCTTTTCTGCTTCCTTGCCACCTTCTTTGAGGGCACTATTCAGCTTTTTCTGTAGATCTTCAATCTCATCGTCGTTGAGTTCTACACCTGACAGGGCACCAGTTTCAGCTATCTGGAGCAAGAGATTTGGAAAATCTTCAAGGCCTACATCCGGTAGATCCGCTTTTATGGAAGGGGCCAAAATTTCATGTTTTACGAAATCTACGATTGCATCTCCTATGGCAGCACCGTCTTTTTCAGTTTCTTCTGTTGCAAGATTGGCAAGGTTGATATAGTTCCAGAGGGTATCATAACCAGCCTTTGCACCATCAATGGTTTGTTCAACTTTCTTGATCATCCAGTTTTCCTGGTACATCACGGGAGATGGTGCGGGGCCGCCAGATAATTCGAGTAAAGTTGATTCGACTTTTTGAAGCTTTTTTCCGCTTGCCGTAATCTGCTCAAAATACTCCGGGTTTAGCACAGCGGTGAGATGCACTGCCTCACCTTCCTGAAAATCACCGGTAGGTTGACCACGCATTTTTTCCATCAGGTTGAGCCACTGCCCATCTTCAATCTGTTTGAAAATCTCCCAGTTTACTTCAAAGTCTAATTGACAAGTAAAAGGGGCGAGTGCAAGGCGACTGTTTTCAATAATCACCGAGCCCTCACCCTTATTGTGAAATACGAGATCCGAATTGATTTTTCTATATGCTATTCCTGACATAGGTTTATTTTTTTTGTTGGACAATTGAATTCAATCGATTTTCAGGTTTTAACCTCTTTCAGTAAATAGGAATGCACCATCTCACTTTTACTGAAGTGGGACATATTGTAAAGTGCATTCATCATGTTTCGGGTATTCTTTTCGAATACCAGTGCCAGCAGGGCAGCCAAAACCACCCAACCAAGGGCTGGCCAGGAAAAATCCTGAATCAACTGGTATCCGCCATAGAGTCCTTTATAGCAAAGCAGGTAGTAAAAACAGACCTGGTACCCGAGCAACTGTCCTACCCTTGTCCATGTTGTATTCTTATATGTTTTATCATTTCTCACCTTTATTCTTTGGTCTAGCCAATAGAAAAAGAGCACCACTATAAGCAGCAGACCGGCAGCAGACCAAAATGTCACACCATCATTGATCAGCCGATATGTACCTTCTCCGAGGAAAATGGCTAATACCAATACGACTCTGCCACTAAGTACTATGTACTTTTTCCTGTTTTCACCATTGTCTGCTTCCATCGGGTTGGCACTCTGGACCTCAGGATTATCAATGGTTTGTCGTTGACTGGGGTCAGAGTGTTTTTCCTTCTTTGACATACTCTTTACTTATCCCGTTAATAATGTCTTCCTTAATAATTGTATTTCCGCCACGATTCAGTGCTGAAATTGAACAATACCTCAATACATTGATTATCGCTCCACCAGAGAGTGGATACTCATTGGCTATCTCCTCAAAATCAATGCTTTCATCCAATTTTACGTGTTTCGAAAACGAATTCTTCCAAATGGCCAGTCTTTGTTCCGGGCCAGGAACCGGGAAGTGGATCATGGACTGAAAACGGCGTGCAAATGCTTCATCAATATTACTCTTCATATTGGTAGCCAGAATGACCAATCCGGGAAAATCTTCCACTCGTTGCAGTAAGTAGGCTACCTCCTGGTTAGCGTGTCGGTCTTTTGAATCGTTGGTGGCAGTACGTTTTCCAAACAAAGCATCTGCTTCATCGAAAAACAGGATCCAATTTTTATTTTCAGCCTGATCGAAAATATTAGCCATATTTTTCTCGGTTTCCCCAATGTATTTGGAGACCACCTGTGAAAGGTCAACCCGATAAACATCCAATTCCATGGTTTTGCCTAATAATGAGGCTGTCAACGTTTTTCCTGTACCGGGAGGGCCGTAAAATAGGGTTCTATAGCCTGGCTTTATGGTTTTTCCGAGCTCCCATTTGTTCATAATCGTATCCGAATGATCGATCCATGACTGGATTTCCATCACCTCCTCCATCACATAATCTTCAAGGACAAGATCATCCCATTCCAGCTTGGTAGTCAGGAGTTTGGCCGGGAACTTGGTGCTATAATCCGGCTTGTATTGCTGACCAGTGGTGAAATAACTTTGGTATTCATCACTGATCGTAAGGGCTCCACTCAGCTTAGGTTCATTTGACCTTGGCGCATCCAGCCGCAGGATGTTAAATTTGATCAAAGGATGATCAGGGCTGAACAGTTTTAAAACGAGGAACCTGCGTGTGAGATCATTTCCCGAAAGGACAAAAGCCGCCGTTTCCCCTGTAGGTAAAAACCCGCTGTGGTGATCGCCTCTTAGTCCCCCAAATTCGGTATATCCGCGATTATAGGTTGTATTTTTTACGAAAAATATATCGAGAAGACTGGGGTAAACATACGGTGCCAGGGCCAGCATGACCAATAACCTTTCCTCAGTGCCAAACTGGTAGTGCTTGATCACTCTGGCATAGGTCGAATCGTTATCGTTCAGACCGGGGACAGGAACATCATAAATACTCTCAAACTCGCATTCCTTTTCGAAATACAATTTGAAGCGGGTATTTAGTACTTGTGCGAACCAGTTCAGCTCACGACTAATCGTGTCTGCATTGCTCGCTATGGCGTTCATCGCCATTCCACGTTTATCAATTTTAACATCCATGGTAACTTAATCATTGAGATGGTCCAGGGTAATGTATCTAATAACATATCAAAGGGTTCTCTTTCTACGCGTAGCACCCAGTTAGCAGACTGTTCTTCAAGGCGGCCATTCCTGATTAGAAAACTGCCTCTAAAATTAGCCACAGGAAGGTTTTTCACCTTATCCCAGCTGTTCATTGCCACCTGGAAAAGCTTTTGAGAAATTTCTGTTTCCTGCTCTGTAAGATCAATGCCTGCGGGCACGGGTTCTGCGATAGGTAATCCGCAAAATATCTTATTCAAAACAAGTTCATATTCAGGGGTTTCTGTTTGTCCTGTCACCAGTACCTGCAGTAAGTGGACTGCCCGAAGAGCATGCTCCTTACTTTTGAACTCATCATTTTCGGTCATTCCCAAAAGGTTGAAATAATGGGCAAAATATGGCCACAACAAGACCAAGCCTGCATTTTTTATATACACCTCTTCTTTGAGTTGTTCGGTCATTTCTCCCAGTTTCCGGTATGGCTTCTTTTCGGCTTGTTGCTTTTCTTCAGAGGGCATGAGCTCTTCAGCCATTTCATTCAAAACATCAGTCAATTCCTTTCCGGAAGCGGGTCGCACCACCTGGAGGAAGGCCGCTGTATTATCGACAAGCTGGATCAACTGGGATTTATCTTTTGCATAACCTTCCAATACGCTTTTAAAGAATGGCTTTATGTCAAAAGCAGTAGTATTCAGCTCATGGAGATGCTCAAATAATTGATCCATGATGAAAGGTTTGCTCAGTATTTTGAACAAGTCTTCCAGGTAACCCGGAATCTCTTTTCCTTTTTGAGGCTGAAGGCAATAAATAACCTGGTTAATCGTCTCTTTTGAAAATCCAGACAGAAGGTTCGACCTTAGCTCAGGACTGCCTGCTAGTTCCCAAAGTACTGGTCTCGAAAGCAAAGGCTTTTTGTCGATAAATTCCTGAGTTTTTTGTTCAAGCCCAGCTGGTGCAAGACCCTCCGGATCTGTGCTCAGATATTTGATCAAAGCCTTTAAAGAGAAGGACTCATCGGACGACTCAATTATGATTTGTTCACTTGCTACCTTACGGGAAAACAGATCGAAAAATGGTTGAAATCCTGTTACTCCCTTCTGGGTCCTTTCCCTTGAAATGAGATAAAACGATTCTATCAGATCCCGTTTAGGCATATGAGTTGTTTTTACCAGGTCTTCGAGTGTATGACTTACCAATTCTTCTATCGGCAGCAATCGGTTTTCGTCTATTTTATTGATCAACAGGTCCTTCCACCTCCAATTGTCCAAGTCTTTGATATGGGTAAAGATCACTGGGTGTTGCTCATATAAACTTTGTAACAAATGGGTCCATGTCAGGAGTTTGCTCCAATTAGCAGGATCAAGATATCTTAGAAGTTCAACCAGAGTATCTTCATGTAATTGGCGGACTATTATTGTTACCACCGCTTCGCTGGCACCTTTTGATTTTAGTAGGTGAAGTACTTCTTTGGGATTCTTATCCAATAAGAAATGTATGGCTTCGTCAAGGTCTTTATCACTGGTTATGTTCGCTTCCTGCAGGGTAGGAGCATCCAGCCAATCAGACATCGCTTCGAGAACATCCTCACTTGAATCTGTGAAGTTGGTTTCTTGTTCGGGTTGGATGGCGGGTTCGGTTTCCTTTTCAGGCCAAGCCGGCAATCCGGCTTGTGGGTCAAGTAATGCCAGTAATGCGAAAAATCTTGTGTCGTTTACGTCTACCCTTGCCTGGCTGATGGCCCTTAATTTTCCGGCAAGGATTTCGATGTCCGATTCTACAAGATCAGCCGCCTTACTGATAGTCAATTTCACCAATTCAGTGGTATCATAAGTCTCTGGCTGCTGATTCAAAAGGTAGTGCAGAATCGGCTCCCAGGAAAATTGTTTGCGCGATAAAAACTTGATATAGGCATCACCCTGTTCATCATAAACCTCAGCCAGCGCAAGGTGTAAGGTCTGAATAAACCCACTGAATGATGGGAATATCTTTTCAATAAAAACGGTGAGGCTTTCATCTGTAAATTGACTTGCCAGTCGCTCAGGCGGTGCAAAACGGACCAGTGTGGCGACTTGCTGAGGGTCTTTTTCCAGTAAATCGAGGAACAAGGCATCCAGTGCTCCGGGTTCAATCTTGGTTGCATTCCCCGGAAGGGTACCTTTTGTTAAATACATCCGCAAAATGGCCATCCTGCTGGAGGGCATCTCGCTGGTGGGTTCTGGTATTTCAACAGATTTGTCTAAGGTTGGCTCAAGAGTATCTGGAGTTATCGCTTTTAAGCTTTCATGTAGCGGGTAAAATCGCATTTCTGATTTTTTAACTGCCTCACTAGTCACCTGCCGAAGTCGAAACACGAGTTCTTGCGCGTTAAAGCGCGAAACGGGATTAAGATTTTGGATAACAGCTTTCAAAAATGTTGTGGTATCAACGGGTACGGAAGTCGGCTTAACAACAGCCGAGACTATCGGCATCCAGGTAAATTGTTTTATTGAAATGCCAGGTCTAATGACATCTCTTTCAATCTTTCTGAGTGCTTTCTGAAAAGTATTGATGAAGCCGGAAAGAGCGGATGCATAATAGGCAACCAACTCCTGGAGTAAATTTTCGTCAAGTCGGGTTGAAATGCCTTCCGATGATAAAGTTGATAATAATTCGAGGAATGCCTCGTCCTTCTGTCGAATTTTCATCCCGATATAGGAAGTCAAATAATCGGCTGAGAAATTCTCGATTAACTTTCCATCATTCAGGAATGAAGTAATCAAATGGTCATCAATTTCAACTTTGCCTGAAGCTGGAAATATCTCAGGAGGATGCGCTTCGCTTATCAGGCCTTCCAGCATTTCGGGAACGAACCCAATAACATCAATAACTGTCTCTGCCACAGAATTCTGCCTGTTTCCAGGAGCTGAAGCAATAGTCTTGAAATGCGTTAACATTTGTTCTAATGCTGATTGCGATGGTGCATTCGAAAAATGAGACAGCACTACTTTAAGGACTTTTTCTCGCACAGGCCCAGTAAAGGTGTGCGCCGGAATATCTTCCATAATTCCAAGAATTTCATAGGGTTCTTCTTCGAAATATTTCCTGAAAAGGGATAGAAAATTCGTTTCCAGTTTAGCCTCAAAGTCGGAGGGCCATTGTCCGGATTGCACTAATTGTTTGATTTCCTTAAAGGAAAAGCGCTTTCGGATAACCGGATCGTCCTTTAGCGTTAATAAGTCTTTTAGCCGCTGCGCGACCAGTTTTTCAGCTTTAATAGCATCCGTATGTCTTTCAGGACCAAGCAAATGTTCCATGATCGCCAATTCGAGGTGAAATGGACTAAAAATTCTTGGGTAAGTTTTCTCGAAGGCGGCCCTCACCTTCATCTTCAACTCCAGAACATCGAATGGGGCATTTTCCGTAAGGAATATGGTGAATGCCGTTACCGTTTCAGGCGTCAATTGCTGAACCAATCTGTCAGAGATCAATTTTGGATTCATGGACAGCACTAATTCTTTAAGTTCAGCAGGTTGTTCGTCGATTAGCTTTACGACAAATTCGTCGAGCGACAGGTCTGAAAAGTCCGATTTCCAAACCGGGAAGGTGCCAAAATTCAGGAAATGTTCGATTAGGAATATCTCGGATTGTTGAACATGTTTCTCAGGGTCTGGGTGTGGGATATTACTGAGCTCTTTCCCAGGTGTTCCCAATCCGACAGTCACCTGTATCTCTTGTTCGAGTCGTTCTTTTATTTCAAATCCTTTTTGAGGTAATCCTTTGGCAATCAGCTGGAACAATTTGGCTACTACCGTGGTTTCCATTTTCCCGGAAGGTTGGATGGCCCTGTACTTAGTCGCTAACTCATGGGTGTACATAACAAGCATTTCCCCATGTTTCCTGACCCCGATTCGAACAATACTATCAAGTTGCTTTTTGGATAGGTTCTCTGCCAGTCTTGTTGCCACCCAGGGCTTTGCTGCGATTAATTTGAAAACCTCCATAAATGGAAATTTCCCTGATTCGAGTAGTTCTACGACTACGGATTGAAAACTTATAGCGTTACCGATAACAGAAACAGGCGGGATAAACAATCCTGAATCAATAAAATGCAGAACGATTGACTGATAGTCTTTATGCAAGCTTTTTATTTGATCTTCCGATTGCTGATAAAATAAACTTTGGGCAGAAGAGGAGGTGGTAATTTGTTCTTTTACCAACACATCAACAAGGTATTTTTTCAATTGGACAAAATCAGATGCACCTCGTTTCGACATGTAAAATTGGAGGATAAGTTGTCGGACCTTAGCGTTCAACTCTCGATACGTCCCCAATAATATTGGTTCTTTTAGCGCTTTGAAATTACTTGTCAATCCTTTGAGCATTTTGTCAATAGAATCAAAATCCTTCCTGACCAGTATCTTCAAGATTTCTTGATAGGTTGAAAAAGACAATTGTTGTACAATTCGGGTACTCAAATGCTCAGGTCGGCTTTCATTTTTTAATATGCCAAGAATCTTTTCAGGTTGGGTTTCCAGGATTTCCAACAACAGAATTTCCTGGTAAAAAAGATCTTTGAAAGATGGTCCTGCCTTTTTGATCTGTTCAGGATAGGCCTCGGATATGTCGCCTTGCATATTTTCGAGGAATTTCTTTTTGGTAAATAATTCCTTTGATCGAAGGAGGTTGAGGAGGGCAAAAGCATATATTCTTGAATTCAGGCGGGAGGATGATCTTTCAAGGTGAGCATTCTCTCTTGCCAGGCTTTTGATCGTGCTTTTAACATATAATCCATTGTTACCGGATAGTAATTGAAACAAATTAAAAAACCTACTTGGAGACAGCTGAAGTGTTAGTCTTGTAACGAACTTTTCGTTGTCTGCATTTTTGCGAATCATCGCAGATAGTGCATTCGGGTTATCTTCAATGAGTTGGTCGAACAACTTACCCGGCGTCATCTTTTCCTGTTGAGCCCACCATGGAAGTCGGCCGTACAGCAGGAAATATCGTAGTGATTCGAGCATAGATTGTGACAAGCTGATTAGTCTACTTCCATTAGGCCTGAAGGCCGTACTTTTCATTTCGCTAATCTTCCTGTCGAGGTACTCATCTAATTTTTTACTGACTATGGAGGACAGTTTTCGAATATCTTTAACCTTAATACTACCAGCATCTATTTCTATTTTATCGAGCTTTACGATAAAACCGGGCATATTATGCTTCTCGAGTACCTGATTCAATACTTGCGGAAGTCGGATACGGGCTATTGAGGTAATCATAGACTGGATTTCACGCACATGCTTTTCCGAGGTCATATTGACCTGGATGACTTGTTTTTTAATGCTATGTGCTATGCCTGTCATAAAATTTGAAGGGGTTTATTATTTTGATTGGTTGTCTCTTCCAATTTTTTTTCAAGGTTTTGGAAAAAGTGAACGATTTGCAATGAAATGCCATCCAATACTTCTTTATTCTTTTCAGGGTCTGCCATCATTAGTTTCCAGTCTACATATAGATTTTCGAAATCCATCATTTCTTCCACATCTAGCCAGAATATCCTTAAATCAAGATGAGAAGGGATATTTTGTGTGACAAAATCAGCGATAGCTTCCCGAGATTCATGGTTATTGAGTCGAACACTCCATGAAGGAAAGAGGAGGCTCAGACGAAGAGAATAAAAGTCGCCTTCTACATCGAACCCCTTTTTGTAGTGTGTGAGATATTCAACACGGGTACTTACCGGGATGCCTTCCTGTCTCAAACGGTTGAAATAGTTGATAAAAAAGCTGATTTCATCTTTGGCTTTCTCCTCTTCCTCAAATAATCGTTTACTAATTGCAACTTGACGGCCTTCATTAGTTTTCAGGCCAACCTGGTAAAAGTCATCTTCATTCTTAAAAACCGAGTAATTTTTACCGACGATACCAAAGATCAAAAGGTCTTCAATAATAAACCGCATGACTGTCCGATCTGTAAAGTCAAGGCTTTCCAGCAGAATTTCATTGTGATCATCAATCACATTAAAGGCAAAACGATCTGCACTTTGTGGTCGCAACAGGATATGCTCAACAAGATGAAAGCCTTCTGTCCTCTGGTTTAGCTTTTCTAGATACTTAGCCAATTTCTCAATTGCCCGATTACATTTTCTTCTCTCCGATCCTTTATAAACCTTTATTCTAGAATTTTGATTCTTACTGACATAGTAGACTTCGTAAGCTCTTTTCTTTTCTTCATCTGCCCTGACTATTTCATAGTTTGCGGGTTTTACGCCATATTGGATAAAATCAGCTTCTACTTCGGCGGGTATCGTTTTGTCATTATCGTTTGTCTTGATAGCTTTTAACTTCATCCAAAGCTGTTCTTCTTCTAATTGACCTGAGATAGACTGAAATCCTTCATACTCGAGGCCCAGCAAATGGCACAACTTCTTTTCAAGGCCTGCAAAGTTGTGCTCAGATTTCTTCTCAGTATGATTATATCCTTTCGCCCGGTTTTGTCCCAACTCAGGATATTCTTTGAGGAACCGAATCTTGGCTGATCTTAACTCTTTTGCTTTACCATTGATCCTGCTTCCCGATACTTCCTGTCCAAAAAGGGACTGAGGGACAAAAGTCTCGCCGAACCTAGCCAGCAGGTGGGTAATAAAACGATTCCGGCGTTTTTCACTGTGGTTGGTGTTATTACCGGTTTCATCAAGATATTTTCCGAGTTCGTCAATACCTACGCTTAGCAGTTCTGACAGGTGAGGAATATCGCGTGGTACTTGCGAGAAATAACTGCGATCATTGCCATCATCAAGAGAAAACAAGTAACGGATATTTGATAACTGCGCGAGGTAATCTGCCATTATCTGTTCAAAAAACAGCAGGTAAGCCTTTAGCTGTTTTGCCTGAGCTTTACGCAAAGGGGCAGCAGACGCAGCAACTCCATTTTTATCAATGCCATAAACAGATGGGAAATGATGTTGTATTGAGGAATATCCCTCAAGCGGATCTGTGATTTTTGATTTGACCTTATTGATATCGACAAAATCAAAATCGAGTACATGACTACCATCTCTGATCACATTTAATGTGCTCAAAATCTGGAATGTCGCATCGAGATCAACTTCAACAGGAGCTCCAGCACGCGTAAACTGAAAGGGAAACTGGCCGGTAATCGCCAGATTTGACTCGAGGTCAAGCACCGGAAACTGGTTGTCTTCAAACCTAATGACATCTCCTGTTACTATGAATCCTCCTTTTCTTACCTTCAACTTGGTGACATTACGTACGCCATCAACATTGGATATCATTTTCGCCAATTTCGAAATATGGACCTCCCTGCTGAGTGGTTTCAGATCTTCTTCAACAATAAATCCGTGCTTTGGCATTGGTCCATCAAATGCCTTATCCATAGTATATCCTTCGTCTAGCAACTCTTCCAGCGTTCGCAGCCTAATACTTGGATTAAGGGTCTGACTCAAAACGTGCAGGATGCCAGCGAGAACTTGTTCAGGCATATCGCGTGAGGATATTTCCACTTCAGCGCTAATGCCTATTTGTTCCATTTCCAATACCTGGACATCTTCCAATCCTTCACACAGGTTTCGGTGTTTGTGAAAGAGCTTTGTGACCTCCTCCTTAACTTCTTCCTTTTCGTGCAATTCGTCAATTTCATCATCTACCTGCAGTAATATCCGGTACAGGCCCACAATTCCCTGTAAATGGTCTCTAACCGGAACCAGCCATGCATTTTTGACGTAATGGACCTGATCAATAATCAATTTCCTGTAATCTGTTATCGAAACGGGGTTGGTTGGAAAAATCAGATCAGGAGCAAAGAACGCGTTATCATCAATGACCTCGTCCAATTTCAGATTTGCTGTCAACAGGTCTTCCAACTCAAAGTTGGTTCTATATCCAAGATCGGTAAGCGCATAGCACAGTTGCTCGAGAATAGTTACGCCCGGATCATGAGGATTATAGTCTGTCCAGTTGTCTCCTGCAAGTTGCTGAACCAGTCGGATGCCCTCCTCTTTGAGGAAGCTGAAGTCCATGCTTTTAAAGCTTGGCTTTTCTTTGGTTATATGGAGTGGTTTGGTCATTGTTTCGGTCTATCGTTTTGCCAATTGATCATTGGCCTGGGCGTTTAACTTACCTATGAGATCATAGACTGTCTTGAAAGGCATTTCTGAAAGCCCTTGCAGAATCAGGTTTAACTCCTCAACTGTCAGTTTTATGGTCAACTCATCTTTCATCGCTATCGGGGTTATAGGTTTACCTCAGTTTCCTCGATCACTGTTTGTTTCACTTCATGAGCATCTGTTACCTGGTTGGCATCCAGTTCTTCAGGCTGGTTGTACATTTGGCTTTGCTCATCAGATTGATCCCAGAGTTTGCAAACCCGATAAACGATCATTCTTGGAAGATCATCCAGGCCAGTCCCGTAATTTGACCATGTCCTGACTTGAAGGTCATAATTGAAGGTGCTCCCTTTAAATCGGACATCAATCTTATTCCAAAACCACCTGTAATAAGCTTTATTGGTCTTAATCGAATGCCGACCACCTCCATAGTTACTGAGACAAGTGGCATGAGTCATAGCATATCGGCCACGCCCTTTAATTCCACTGATCTGTGCAATAACTTCGAAGGCATGGTTACCATTGAGATTGGAAACTATAGAATGCCATTTCCCGTCGCCCAGTACCTGACCTGTGGCAAAGGTACCGATACGGCCAGCCATTCCTGCCATACCCCTTACATCCAGTTTATACAGTGGGGAAGTGGTTCCGACACCTACATTTCCTCCTTTTTGGATAAACATTCTGCTTTCGCCACCTTCTTCCTCGAAACTCAATCCGGAAGCACGATTGTCAGGGTTGAGGATAAGTCCCCACGCGGGGTTTTTATCCCGCATATTTTCATAGAAACTGAGGAGCTTTCTTGAAGCCCCTTGCGGGGAAAGCATCATACCATAATCAGCATTCATGCTGAATCCATCATCAACTTTATTCACTGTTGAATCAATGAGATCAGAAAAGTTGACTTCTGTGGGGTAGCTTCCTCTTTTGAAGAAGTTTTTTAACGTATTTCTGTTTCTTAATGACATATGCCTAATCTTTTTTAGGTTAGCAAAGGGATTATTCTTTTAAGTTGTCGATATCGATATCGAGGTCATATATTTCAGGTTCTTCCTGTTTTTTGATCAGCCCGGCCATTTCCATTTTGCGCTGTTTGATCTCAAGGGTTTCCAAAAGAAGCTCACCTTCTCTGTCGACTTGTTCTCCGGTGATCACAAAATCAATTTCTACACCCATAGATCCAATCGAACTCAAGACTGGTGGCTGGTAAGCTTCTTCGTCGAGGAAGCTGATCGCGTGTTTTTCAAAAGGAATCAGAATTGACCAGGGTTTACTTGCCAAGATCATATCAGAACTTTCGTCGTCAGTTGCCGTATCTCTTACCCAATATTCTCCTTCTTCATTGACGAAGACCTGTACACCGGAAAAACTGGTTACAAAATCAACGTAGGGTCGTTGTTCAATAAAACTTAGCAAAAGGCTCTTGCTGATCGACCCACCCATATCAAGGGTTGTGGTGTTTCCAAATAGCCAGGGAGAGAGAAATTCGTTGATCTCCTTATTAAGCTGCTTCAGTTTGAGTCCTTTATTTTTTTCTTCTTTGAAAAGGACATTGCAAGTCACTTTTATCCATTCGTAGGAAGGATTGCGTACTTCGAGGTCAGCGAACGTCGAAATTTTCTCCTCGAGTAATTTCTTGATGGCCGTAAGGGTATTGTAATTGACCTTTGGCTCTCTTGGATTTTCGTATTTGTTGACTTTCGGGATGACAACCACTAAAATTTTACCCTTTTCAATGACATCAGGATGAGTCAGATGGCTGAGGCATTTTACCTGAGCTACATTTGGGAAATTATCAAGAACAATTCTTTCGGCATCCCATTGGGTAAGCGCTCTTCCTTTATGTCGAAGGCGTTCGCTAACCCTGTTATAAAAAGCTTGTGTCGACTCAATCGGTCTTCCACCGAATGAAGGGAAAGGTTGAACAACATCACTCACTTCGGGAAGATCGTTTGTCAATCCTGTAATAGAATATGGTGGCAACAATTCATCCAGGTGATCCGGATCGTTTTTGTCGACCATCCAGGTGGCGCTTACGGCTTGTGTTGTGACCAATCGCGTATGACTCAATACATTTACATTGCCTTTTACGCTAACCCTGATCCAGAAAAGCCCTTCCGGAAGGATCGTGTTATCATCAGAAATATCTTCAGGAATTTCAAGGGTAATAATTCCTGAAGTAGTAAACCCTTTTGTTCCGTCTGATAAAAAGAGCGAACTGGTGAATGGGCGCCATTCGTTTTCCGAAAGGTATGACCAGAAAATATCTGGTTGATAATAAAATGTATGTCCCTGGGGACTACCTGTCATTTCGAAGTAAAGTGAAAGCGGCTCAGGGGCTACCAGGTCTTTAAGACCAATAAACAAGTAACCATCTTCATCAAATTGTGGTAAGAATTCGTTGCGGAGAATCTTACCCTTATCAAAGCAGATCTCATGTCCAAATGGATGAATATGATAATATTGCTCAGGCACAGAATTAGTGCGTTCCCTGGAATCCGTTGGCGACAGGTAAATAGTGGTTGTAGCCGTGTAACTCAAAGAAAGCGCTTTGATGGTCGGGACGTATGGTTCTTTCGGTAGTTTTTGTTTTTTGGTCTTTTCTTCTGTCGCTTCTTCAGTTTGTGCCTTTGTGCCATTACCGCCTCGGATCAGGCTGAATAAACTCTTGGATGCAGCATTTGCCTTTTCTGTCACGGCCTCAGTAAACAACTCGTTGTACAGTTCATGTCCGAAAGCTTCAGGCGGATCGGTGAGTTCAAGCTTGAAGAAACCGCTTGGTGTATAATTATCAAAATTTAGTACCCGTTTCAGGTCAAAATCAGGTAATAACTTCAATCTTGAAAGTGGGATATTTTCAATATTGGTAACCGGGGCTACTTTCTTAAAACGGCGTTCATTATCTGATGGGATAGATTCGAAAAGGTCGTACTTAATGACATCCCTGGGGTCCGAAGGATGAAACCTGTGATCATTCAATGCAGAAAGGCTCACTTTGAATGAATCATTTTCCCAACCTTGGCGATATAATCTGTAATGGTCTTTAAAACCACAGTTTTCCTTTGGCAGGTTCATCCATTCAATCTGGAAGGAAAGGTCAGTGATATATTTTTTGAATACTTCAGGATGACCGATTGCAAGGTAAGCTTCGGTTGTTGGCATTGGCCCGAAAGGGTAGAAAGGCAGGCTCTCATCGAGTTTACCTTGTTGGTTATAGACATCAAGTGTTTTTAGTTTTTCTACCCTGACATCTATAGAAACAGATTCGACGACAAATTCCCTGATGAAAGAATAAACGAAGCTGGCATCTTCCGGGTTGAGTGTAATTTTTAGTACTGGATACTTGCTTTCAAAAGGAATGCCTAACAGTTCAGCATTTGGCGGCACCACGGAAGGATCAGAAGCACTTAGATTAAACCCAAGTTTAATTTCTTTTCCGGTGATTTTTTCTGATGGCTGGACATCATATCGATCAACGTTAATCCACCCTTCTTCTCCGCTTAACTGGATAATGAAGCAATTGCGAAATACCTTACTAAATACATCCTGCCACCTGATCAGGTTATTTTCACAGATATCGACCAGCAACATTCTGAAGATCCGCATCGAAGCTTCTTCGAAGACAATACTCAGGTCGATTTGACGCTCGCCACCTTCCAAAAACAACATTGGAGATGAAATCACGAACCCGGTTTCGGCCGGTATCATATTTTGCTCTTCCTCGATCTTGTTCAGCTGATCCTCTCCGAAGGTTGGCCATTGGTTCTTTCCCTTGATAAAAGGGGCACCAAGTCCATCCTTTGAATCGGCAATCGGGGCAGCGTAAATATTGGAAACCAATCGATAGGTACTGCCTACGACTACATTCAGGTTACGGCTGACAAAAAGGGTTTTGAGCGATTCAATTTTTGTTTTTGTCAATAAGAGGTCGTCGTCTATTTCGTATAATGGAGTGATACCTTCCAGGGTCTTTTCAGCCATAAGCTGTATTCCCTTTTTCAACAAATATGTCTCTACATGATCTGCAGGATCGAAATAGACATAGATCTTGTCTGGTACAGGATGCCTGACATCCAATGCCAGTACCTTTTTATAATAATACTCCAGGTGACGCTCTGTCAGGGAGTTCATATGATGCTGCAAATGGCCAAAGAGCTTCAGGAACGCCAGCATTAATGCCATGTCTGGCGGATGATCGGACTTATCTTCCAGCGATTTATTAAAATAATTTGGTGCGATATTGACCAGGTAAGTCAAGGTGTTGAAGAAGACTCTGTAGATCAGGTTTACCTTTCCGATGGCATCATTGATTCGCTTAACCAGGGGTCTGTCTTTATCCTTTTCCTTTGGCTTGAAAATATTAATGGGTTCAATTTGATCATCCAGCATCCATATCGGCGAAAAGTTGGAATAATCTCTTCCCATGATCCGGCCTACACCGGATTGCATTTCTGCTCCGTAGTCATAAGCCATTAACTTTTTCAGGTTTCTCGACAGCTTGAACTGAATGGAATTGGCCAATTCCATTTCAAGTCCTGTTGACGCACTGGTCAAGGCATCTTCTGTAAAAGCCAGGTTGGTGTACCAAAAATCAAACATTTCCCCCATCAGGATAATGAGGTCAAAATACTCTTCAAAAGCATCGACTTTTTTAGCTGGCGACTTTGCTTTTTTAATACCATCAATTATTCTTATCCGCTCATTATCAATTGCCTGAACGTCAATCTTGGTAATCATGGCCAGCACGACTGTATGATCTTTAAAGAAAAAGTCTTCCCATGTTCCTGCCAGTACATTATCAGGATTAAAATAATTGACCTGGTAAGCATAATCAACCAGGTAGACCAGTAAATCATCCAGATTGCGCTCATCAATCTTTACGAAAGATGGCAGAAGTGCCTGGTTGAGCCTGGTATCTTGAGAAGTACCATAACGTTGGCCTCTGAATGGATTATATGTCTGGTCTTTATTTTGACTCACCTGTTGTTAAATTTCAGTGATATTTGTGCCTTCAATCAAATGGAATGGGTACACAATGTTTTCTCTGACATTGGTTTCCCTGACTTTGTAATCGATATTAATGTAAACCGTACCGCCTTCGTCATCATCGGCCATATTTACCTCTATTTCTTCGATAGTTACCCTTGGTTCGTGATGCAGTATGGCTGTTGCCACAAGGTCGATTATCGTTCGCCTGGTATCTTCTATCATCCTGGAAAAGGTTACGCCGTGAAGATCACATCCGAAGTCAGGACGCATGGTACGTTCTCCAGGGATGGTGGACAAAAGGATGTACAGACTCTGTTTGATATCCAGTTCTTTTTCAACCATCGTGATATTAATGTGCTCAGGATCAAAGGTCGGCGGGAAGCTCCAGCCCCGGCCGAGAAATGACCCTCGTTTGTCGTTTGCCATAGTTCTGGTTTTTATCCGCCAATCATTACAGTTGGAAATCCTGTGGTGATCTGCCCGCCATGAGCTGTAATGTCACCCATTCTTGCGGCTGGTTTGCCATTGATCATAACCGTGACCGATCCTTTTACAATAGTATCGGGTGGACCTACACAAGTACACAAGTCTCCCATTACGGCAGCCGGTGTTCCTCCGATAAGTACATTTGGTACACCGGGACCGGTTACTGGTCCTCCTACGTGCGGCACCGGTGGCACTCCCGGAGTCACCATAGGGCAGGTATGCATGTCTGTAATTCTTGCAGCTGGTGGCATATTGTTTTGATTTAAATGAACCGGAACTATTTCCGGATAAAATATTTTTACTGGCTTTCGCCAGAATGGATTAATTGATCATCACCATAGACCCTCTAATTGAGGTTTGTCCGGTGGCCTTTAATTCTGCACGGGCGTTGCCTTGTGCCTTGAAATTCACCTTTGCAGCATTTTCGATATTAAGTCCGGTAACCGAGACATCTGCAGTTGAATTCAGCGTCATTTTATTGATGGACTTAATGTCAACTTTACCTTTTGCATCGAGAATGAGATCTTTTTGAGTAGTCAGTTTTATACCATCTTTACTCAATTCAATCTTATTTTTGTTTTCGTCTTCCATCGTGATGCCTTTCATATCATCACTCAGGGTTACTTTATTACCATTTGGTGTTTCAAACTGAATTTCTTTTTTCTCTTCGTTGAAAATGAGTTTCATCTTGCTCTTGGTGATGATGGCTTTTTCGCGGTTCTTTTTCTCCGGGGTAAGAGGAGCTTTGTTTTTCGAGCTGTAAACCATACCAAGAATGATAGGGAAGCGCGGGTCGTTATTCAGAAAACCAAGTACTACTTCGTCTCCTACATCAGGGATAAAGAAAGCCCCATGTTCACTACTGGCGTAGAATGAAGCAAGGCGTGCCCACACCCCAACACCTGATTCTTCGATTACCGGTATTTCTACCAAAATCCTGGTTTCCCCATCCGGATCGTCTTCGATTTTTTTGACACTACCGTTTTGTAATCCTTCGATACCCGGGAGCATTCCCGATGCTGAAGGACTCATAATGTCGTTTGTCTGCTCCACGAAAGTTTTTTCGGGTACACCGAAAGTAACTTCTGACACCCAATCTCCATCTCCAATATCATGTACCACTTTTGAAACATAGGCATGCCCGTTAAATCGGTCACCAAATCCAGCAAGTTCAATCAGCGCATCAGGAACAGCTTTGGCGTTGCCCTTGAAAACAACAGTACCCTTAATACCAGACAACCTGGATCTCATTAGCCTTGCGTTAGCCCATTGCTTGAGCATTTCGCGTTGTACCGGGCCTGTAGTGTGGAATTTTACTTCCCCAACATCAAGTGCTTTAGCCATCTTCTTTGCAGTGATATTCCCTTGCTTATTTAAACTTGGTTCAACGGCATCCACGGAAGTGATTTTTTGTTTTTTAATATCCCATGACTCGCATTTCACTTCACCCAACTGAGAGTAGGCATCGAGCTCTGCATCAATTTCAATAACATCAGATCCATAGGTCACGCGCAAGACAGGTTTTTTTGTTAGAGAAGGTGGTTCGGCAATGACCTTTCCATTCTCTGTTCTTACAAAAAAGCCGTTCATTTCTGCCCTGGTCACCAAGAAGTCCCAATCTGTGGAATAATATTTTACAATTTTTGGATGTTCGATCGTGGTGGGTTTGATCTGGGTGGTCAACCCATGATCTTCGGCCAGCTTTTTCATGATATTGCTGTCCTTCTCTTTTTTGAAATACTTACTGCTTTTTCCAATCGTCATTTTGATAGCCTTATCGCAGCAAATCAGCGTCAGTTCTCCACCTTCTAGGTTTCTTGACTTGATCTTATGTTTAATGATGATCCCTTTGAAAATGGGTTCAACCTTGTTGTCATATCCGGCCTGAATTTCGATTTCCTTACCGGGAATGAATGTATCCGTTTCACTGAGTTTAAATTTTGCCTGGGAAGGCACACCATCGGTCAGGGAGACCCTTGCCTTTGAAATGCGGTTCAGTTCGCGTTCGATGAGAACGGAGTTAATGACAAAAGTATCCTTGATTTCCTGGCCTTCAACAAAGACCTTAAAGGAAACCAGGTGAGTACTTGCACTTGTAGGTTTGGCTATCATAAACAGCTTGTATTTAGTCTTTTAAACTCTTTCTCCAGCATCTTCTCCAAGCAGGGCTTTCACAGGAGGAAAAATTAATTCCTGCCCGGGGACGATCTTTCGGAAGTTTGTGAGGTTATTGACGTGAGCAATCTGGAGATAATAAGAGCTGTCGTTATACACACTATGGCAAAGCATCGGGATGGTATCGCCTTGTCTGACCACTTTTACGTGAGTCATATCAGGCGAACTCTTCTTGGCTGATTTTTCAATTTCTTCCTGGGTCCGGAATTCTTCGAATGAAACTGAAGCTTTTGCGCGCAAGGGCGTACCATCAGGTTTGAAAAGGCTAAACGAGATGTCAAGTTTGACGAGTTGGCACCGAAAAAACTGTGGCCCGCCTTTCATTCGCTGGAAATTAGGTCCCCAGACGAGTTTCAGGTAAGAAGGTCGGTGAATTTCTCCATTGAAATAAAACATCGTCCTTTTCAGCTGCTTAATATCGGCAAGGACATCGTCATTTCCAGGAATAACTCCGGTGCCATCGAGCAGGATATCGAATGAAATCACTTCCGACTCAAGACTTACGAAGTTAGATGGAGAGCCGGGGCTGCCTTTGGCAGAAGTTCTCCGTTTTTCAAGCTTGATTTTGTGATTATGGACAAATGAATCAGGGTTGATCCGGCAGTTGAAATCGCCAATAGGCGACTTCTTGCATTCCGGGTCTGCATACCCTTTTATGACAAGTCTATTAAACTTCATGGTTGATCTCGTTTTCCTTTCAGTATTTTAGAACCTTGATTGTCGCCGGTTGAGCAGCTCTTCTACTAAATCCCGGCATTCTTTCATCAATTCATCTTTTATTTCTTCAATTATTTCATCAGTAGGTTTTGTAGGTTTATCTTTTTCGTTGCCTGGTAAAACTGTGGTCTTAATGATCAGTTCTTTAATTTCTATGGCCATGGGTTAAAAGTTTTGATTTACATAGTCGTTTGTTTTTGATCAGGGCTTCTTTAGTCCAAATATCTTTCCGGCAAGACCTGCCACTTTTGATGCTGCTGCACTCGCGGTCGCTAGTGCTGGCGCTTTACCACCCAGTTTTTTGATTCTTTTTTCGACTTTCTTTTTCATCATATTCATCATCTTCATCTCTGCCATGTATTTGGCTCTCAGTTCATTGATCTTGTTTTTGATGTCATCTTTACTAGTTCCGCTACCCGAAGCAATCAGCGCTTTTTTTGCAGCACTGGTTAATGCAAGCTTTGATGCCGGTCCCGGGCCGAGTAATTTTTTCAATTCGCCCATTCGCTTAGTCGTCTTTTTGTGCAAGGCCATCGCATTTTTCAGTGCTTGCTTTTTCGCGTTATTCGCCCATTTTCTGTTGTTTCTGATTTCGGCCTGGCGAATTGCCTTCATCTGGTTTCTTCGTGCCTTGGTTTGGTCGGGTGGTTTAGGAACCGCGCCGCCTCTCATTTTATTTTCAGGCACATATTCGAAGTAAGAATAAGCTAATTCGAGATTCTCTACAGCGAACTCACTGGCTTGCGCGTTGAATCCAGTGATATCCCATTTTACAGGGTAGGCATTATAAAAAACCCATGCTGCGAGGGAGCTTCCACTTTTCTTGGGGTCAAGTAATTTGAGTGTAACCGTGCGGGTTTTGATTGAACTTGCAAGACTTTTCTGCATGGAGTTAACACACCACTCGGCAACAGGTGATTTTTTGATCACCAGACCTCGTTTCAAGACCAGGTGCGGATATTTGACCCGTGAGGGTACTCGGTAATTAAAATGGTTTTCTCCACCTTCATTTATTTCTTCATAGGCTAACTCAACAGTTAGTCCAGAGGCTTCAGCGAAGCTCGCATCAGAACTTCCGAATCCTTCGAAGTTGAGTGAGAAATAAAAGCCTGAAGGGGGATAATACATTGATTATTTTTTTAATATCCTGATATAAAATATCTTTGTATACAATTGTGGAAGCTGTTTAAAACAAGTTTATTGTTTCAATCACTTTTGACAGATCAATAATCTGTCTTAAACAGCTCCCTAAAGGTTTTTTGGGTTGCGTTTTACCCAAAAAATCCTTTGGTTTGAAAATAAGGGGGGCTGCCGGTCACACAGTCCGGTAAGGTAAAATGAAGGCTAAAGCGGGATTCCCCTTTGCTTTATACAATCCCTGACCTATCATCGCCGAGCCGGTAGTAACCAGCAACCTTATAGCCAAATCCGTTCAAGGATCCCCCCTGTGTCTTGTCGGTTATTATTGTTCCATTTTAATTAAACCTTGAGACACATTTATTTGAATCTTGCCAGGAAGGTATTAGACCATAGTGGCTTTAATACCTTCATGGGCAAATTCCAGTGATTCCACTGCAATTTCACTGGCATCTGATTTTAGATCAGTACCTGTGAGTTTCATAGGGAAAGCATTGGTGAGTTCCCAAGTCATAATCGGATTACCAGCTTCATCAAGAAGTTTGATGGTGATTTGCATCCTTTCAGACTTTTCGTAATAGTATTTTTTATTGTAAATGTCGTTGAACATATCGGTGATACGCTTGTCGTTTTTGAAGATGCCCTTCTTGCAAACAACGTTCGTGCTTTTCACCAACCCTGGTTTTTTAATGGTTCCAAAAGCTGGGTTATCACCATGGCGATATTCCATAACATCAGTTTCCTGGTCTAAACCTGAAACTTCCTGAAAGCTGATATCGCCTGTTACACTGCCTCCGGCTATAGTGACGAGAAAATGAAATTTCGACACGGGCCAAAGATCATTATTGGTGGTATCCATATTTAAAGTTTTTAATTGTTATCAAAAAATAATTCTGGTTCTAGAGATGGTACTAGCCTTCTTCTCCGCCACCGCCGCCGGTGTCTCCACCGCCGCCTGTACCGGTTTCAGTACTTTCTGTGCCTGCGCCTCCTGCAGATAGCATTTGCTGGAAGGTGACTACAATAAACTCAGCAGGTCTGACTACAGCGAGTTTCACAGAAATGCGCATAATACCGTCAAGAACATCTTGCGGGCTCATGGTTACACCCAGACCGATATCAACTGAGAATGCTTCTTCAGGAGTAGCACCCATCAATACACCGTTGCTCCATTGCGTTGTCAGGAAAGCCGAGATAGCACCCTTCACATCAAGCCAAGTATTTTGAACATTAGGCTCAAAGATGAATGCACCAAGTGCATTTTTGATCGATTCTTCGATCATTAATACTGCACGTCTTACACTAATATATCTCCAGTCATTACTATTACCGTCCATGGTACGAGCACCCCAAACGAGAACGCCTTTTCCGAAGAAACCTCTGATCGCATTGACAGCCTTTCCGTTAAGGGGAAGGTTAAGATCTTCCTGGTTTTCATTGTTGATATCGACAGTCGTGGCAACAACTGAGTTAAGGCTTACATTAGCAGGAGGGCGTGAAACACCTTTGTTGGCATCCACATAAGCAAACAAACCAGCAACAGCTCCACTGGGCGGCATGACATTCAATTCTTTACGAAGATCGTTCATGATTTCCTTGAAAAGTGGACTAACCGCATTAAGCGTTTTGTGAACAGCTGACAGATTCGCTTTTTCATCAGAAAGTTTAGCAACTTCAGCCTTAATGGCGTTGAAACGCTTTTCCTTCAGAATGCCTGCCGCAAGTCCGTCGTCAGCTTCTTTTTCAAGTAGCCCCTGAAGACCATCAGTGTTACTGATATTCCTCGAACTGACTTCGCTTGCAGCCGTTACGGTTGAATGAACCCAAGGATAATATGCCGCAGCAAATGCGAGATTTCTGTCACCAACCCCATTTCTGAAGTTGTCAACGACATCATCTTCTCCCATTGTCCGTTCTTCATGACCACCATGTACATCAAGAATAGCGACACGATTTCTCATTTCGAATCCACTGTGCTGAATCATGCTTTTCTGAAGAGAATAACATTCGTCTGCAATTAGCAGGACGGCATCAGGGATGACGACCATAGTCGGTTCAACCAATTTCAGGAAATTATCGAGTCCCTTCTTAAGGTCATCAAGTCCTACACCTGAGGAATAATCACCTGCAGAACAGACATAACAAGCACCACCACCATTATCATAAAACAGCTTAATACTGTTGTAGAGGTAATATTGAGTTCCCTCATCAACGGTTAGTTGATAATCGGTTTCTTCATCAGGTGCGATGTTAAAGGTAGTTTTCGGAGCGCCTCCAAATAGATCGAGGAACTCAGTCATTGATTCGACCCTCGTTGGCTTTTGTTTGAGGGATTTCCTACCGCGGATTGCCTTCTCGGTATATCCGACAAAAGCAGGAATTGCTGTTGGTACAGCAGCTATTGACGATGAAAAGGCATTTTTTTCCTCTATATAAACGCCAGGAGTTGAAAAAACTTTTGCCATAATAATTATAGATTATAGGTAAACAAATATTTCAGAATACATTTCGCCGTTGTCAGTATTAATTTTCAGGGCATCTACAGTCGGGTTGGGTAAATCAACCTGGAAGGTGATCCCTTTTCCATTTTTCTTGACTTTCAATTGAAAGTTCTCTTCGGGATATTCTTTCAGTGCTATAGGCGATTCTGAAGCCATTATTGTCGCTTCAAGTCCTGTTGGCAGAGTGATCGTTTCAGGATCGGTGAAAGAAATTTTCTTTTTGCTGTTCGTGATCTGATAATCCGAAAAATTGAAATTTCGGGTCTCGTCTTCATTGATAAACAAGTAGTTCCATGTCGTCGTCCTTGCCTCGAAGTTGATAAGGTATTCCAGGCGTTCGAATTCCTTTTTTCCTCCAGAGGCCAGTTTGAGCGCATCTTTCAGAAACAGATCGATCATCCCGAAGGGCGGACCTTTCATCTTTTCGTGTAAAGCATAAAAAGTTTGGTCTTCTTTTCCATTAACTTTCAATGTATATTCTCCTTGAGGTTCATAGGTAAGGTCAATCGGGAAGTAGGGCATATCCTTAATATCTTCCTTGATTAGTCTGTTATTCAGTACATCTGTGACCTCAATGGTTGTATGCTGTGCTTTGGGGTTCACTTGGTACGTAAAGGCAGCCGGCTTTACAGTTCTGATAGTATCTTCACCCGGAGAATCTCCTCTGTGGAGTTGTAAGGACCCTTCCTTTTCAGGAAGATCACCCAGGTTATTAAACGAATAGAACTGATCAGGCCCTGTAAACGGTAATTCTGTGTAATTAATTAAATAAGGGTCAGTATTATTTATGAAAAAAGTGAGCCGGAAGTCTTCTTCCATAAGGTCAATCAACTGACCGGTTTTTTCTGTTGAATAGAGTATGGCAAAGCCATCATTAAACGCTTTGTAAAGCAGGTCATGATCACGGAGTGTCTCAAGTGTTTCTGTTGTAGGCACAATTGACAGATCCGAAGGGTTTGCATCACGATAATAGCTATGCCTCATCCTGAGGACCAGGAGTCCTTTATAATTATTGTGTATGTTAAAATAACTGGTAGACATAACTTTTTAATAATCAATACTTTATCAATACCCTTTCAATACTGGATCAATGTTTCTGATTCTTGAATCCTGGACACTCAATGATCTTATCCTGTAAACCACTGACGGCATGTATTTGGCGCCTATTGCGCTCCACATATTGCTTAGTTCATCAAAACTCAATTTGACGATCTCGACTTTGATCGGGTCAATATGGTTGGGCAGTTGTGGCAGCGTTCGATGGTTAAGCATGCCCTTGACCTGGAAGAAGCCAACAACTCCTGAAAGGAATTTTAATGCTTCCAGGTAGTTTTCAGGGTTGAAGTAGGCAGTAAACAGCAAGTACATACAGATGTCTGTAGGCTGGTTATGCCCATTTTGTCCCATTCCGCCTCCTCTGGTTCCGTCTTTGGTGATATTTACAATGGACAGGATGACTTTATTTTCAGATTTAATCGCAACACTTCCATCCTGATCAATGATGTTTGATAAGACCAGTTTGTTCTCGTTTACCCCAAACTTCAGTTTGAAGTATCCGTTCAATTCATTTGCTATCGCTGCGACTATTTCCTGTATCATTTGTATTTTCTCTTGTTATTCTGCTGGTAATCAACAGCAACAATCATCGACTAATGCCATTCTCCTTCGACTGACCAAAATGCCAAGTGCACCAATTATTAACCTTATTAGATATACCCCTATAAAGCTCACCAAAACCCCGAGGAGATAGAGCTCCACAATTGCCTCCTGCTCTTCCTGGGTAACCAATGTTGTCTCAGAGGCCAGTCCAAGCAACCACAGGTAAACAAATGCCAGTGGAAAGGCCAAAACGACAGCAAGGATCAACCAGATAAATTCTCGAGCAATTATTTCTTTCATCAAGGTGCTTTATGGTGATTTAACGGAGTATAAATTTGATATTCTGAATGCCAGGTAAGTGATTAATACACCCGCCGACAAGCCGACCAGAAACAGCAGATTCCGGTCTTCTACGATTCTGAATTGTGCCATAAGCACAATACAGAGCATGGAAAAAATCAGTATGTATACAACCCTGAAAGTTTGACTTACAAAGAAGGCATCCCTTATCTTCCAACTGAAAAGTGCAAGAATGAACCCCAGGATCATGAAACTTAAAAGAAAGGTGACTGTAACAACAATCAGATCGCGATATCGCAAGACAAAAGCACCAAGTGTAAATAATTTTGGTCCGCCTGAGATCGCTTCCTCAGAAAGATTATCAGCTATTGCCTGCCAAAGCTCGTTATGGCCATTATCATAACCCAAAGCCCAAATACCGATGCCTGCCAATCCTTTCTTCAGCATCCACCTGTACTTCATACCAAGTGTTGTGCTATTGTCGAAGTAGAGCAAGTGGTACAAGCTATCGGATTTGGAAAAATAGGATACACTGGTTGTCGAAGGCTCAAACTCCATGTTAACCGTATCAGGATACAGGGCCTTGATTTGTTTGAATGTTAGATGACGGTCAAAGTAGGCTTCTGCGAAATTGACATTCTCAGAAGACCACAGACCACCGTAATAGGGTAATCCAAGGATAAACTTACTGTAAGGAACACCAGCTTTTAAATAGGTGTCAACAGATCTGGAAAGGTCATAACCCTTGGTTGGATACGCAGGGTCGTGAAGCGGGGCAATGGGGCCAGCATTAGGACTTGTTGACCCGTGGTAATCATAGCCCATCATCACAAATTTATCAACAAGCTTATTAAGTGTTCTTATTCTGAAAACCCGGTTATGATCTACAGCAGGTATTGCAAGGCTGATGATATAATCCGGATTATGAGCTTTTAAGCGTATTGATAATTTTTTAATAAACGCTGTAAATTTTGAATCGTAACCGAGTGGTATGGCTTCAAAATCAACATCAATCCCATTGGCTTGCCGCAAATCAAGCAGACTCAACAAGGTGTCTATTAAGGCATCTTGCTGACGATATTGATTGTCCAGGAAAATTCGGTTATCTGTAAACCCATGACAGGTTACAGAAAGTAAGACATCGCATCCTGCCACCTGAGCAGAATCGACCAGACCAGTAGTTTTCCATTGTAGAATAGACTTGGAAGACCTTGGCATACCTGACTCAGGGTGAACATCATATGAAAAGAAAGAAATGGTACTCAGGAGGTTATAGTTATAACTGGTATAGGCTTCTCCCATCCAGTAAGGGTGCCATCCAAATACTTCAACCCTATCACTAAGCTTGTATCCCCGCAGCTTTTCTGTCTCGGTTAATTCAATTTGATCTTCTCCGAAAAGGGTATTATGCTCTTTATGTATGGTTCGGTAAATAGAAGCAAACTTTGAAATTTTCTTTTGAGTATTGTTTAACTCCTCTTCTGCCTTTTGCCTGTTTTCACCACTTGTTACTTCTTTGAAAAAAGTTTTGATGTACTTTGAATCTTTATTCTCAAATTCAAGAGTAGTATCCTCCTGCCCGGAAACAGCTACTGCCGTTAAGGTCAAAATGAGCCACAATAGAATGTTATAGCGTATTAATTCCTTCATTTTTAGCAAGAGAAATGAAAAGTCAAAAATTCAGTTATAAATAAAAACAAAAAGTATGTTTATTTTTGGCATGCGTATTCCATTACAAGTCTCATGGCGACTTGATTAAGCGCATAACAATCAAACCTCATTTTCTTGGGGAGAAATGAGTCCAACTCACTAAACCGAAAGGCAATAAAATGCCCTTGGACATAAATGTCTGGAACAATAATTCTGGCGTGATTCTAAAAAATACCTGTATGGGTAGTCAGGTAATGAAAAAGGGATTTGACAATGGTTTACATGACTTTATCATTATTGGAGGTTCTAATAATAAAAAAGTCAAATACCCTGTGATATTTGACTAAAGTCAATACTAAGGGGTACGTTGTATAAAGCATTTTA
>JBCCHF010000058.1:0-29690 GCA_039028895.1 Bacteroidota bacterium
CTTAGAGTAGTATCCAGATTAGAAATAGGATTGAAACGTTTTATAGCATTAGACTGAAAACCTTGCCTTGTTTGTCTTAGAGTAGTATCCAGATTAGAAATAGGATTGAAACTAAACACAACTACTCTAAACGTTTTACTGGTTTTCACTTAGAGTAGTATCCAGATTAGAAATAGGATTGAAACCCGGATCCGTTGGGATGGAAGTTCTGAGCTATGAGCATCTTAGAGTAGTATCCAGATTAGAAATAGGATTGAAACTTGTCATTTTGAAGAACAACTACAATGTTTTCAACTTAGAGTAGTATCCAGATTAGAAATAGGATTGAAACGAGATAGACAACTATGGCTCCTACGTAGCCAAGTGTCTTAGAGTAGTATCCAGATTAGAAATAGGATTGAAACCGATGGTATTTTCCAAAGCAGGTACTCCAGCACCTTCTTAGAGTAGTATCCAGATTAGAAATAGGATTGAAACGGAGCCATACCTGTTGGTACATTCTCAAGAGCGACCTCTTAGAGTAGTATCCAGATTAGAAATAGGATTGAAACTGGTGTTATTTACCACCCCATCAATAGCTTTTCCGGCTTAGAGTAGTATCCAGATTAGAAATAGGATTGAAACGCTTCGTCAACTTCGACAAAGTTTGGACGGATGTTGCTTAGAGTAGTATCCAGATTAGAAATAGGATTGAAACATTGAGGATATAGTCAGGATGGATGTTTTCGTATTGACTTAGAGTAGTATCCAGATTAGAAATAGGATTGAAACCGTTCGTCCTTCCTGGTAAAAATAATTTTTCATAGATCCTTAGAGTAGTATCCAGATTAGAAATAGGATTGAAACAAGGACTCCAACACAAATCGCATTGCTGGCTTTGACTGCCTTAGAGTAGTATCCAGATTAGAAATAGGATTGAAACACTTATCCAAGTTATGCGCTTACGCGCCTCTCTAGGCTTAGAGTAGTATCCAGATTAGAAATAGGATTGAAACGGCATTGGAGGTATCGAATCGTTTTCAGTGACTACCATAGAGTAGTATCTACTCTATGTCGTATCGTCCCCCTCCAATTAGAGAGAGCCTGCCAAGACAAAAAGACGACTAACAATCCTACATCACCCCCCCTCCAAGTGGAGGGGCCGGGGGAGGTGGACTCTTCCGATACCGCGAAGGCGCCACAAACTTATACTTCCGAAACACTCGGTTAAAATGTGTCAAATTCTCAAACCCCGTTCGATGGGCGATTTGAGAAATACTAAGATCGGTATGCAACAGGTACTGACAGGCACTTTCAACCCGTGCCGTATTCAAAAAAGTAATGAAGGTATTGCCCAGTGCCTTCTTAAACCAGCGACAAAACGACTCTGGTGTGAAATTCGTCAATCGTGCCATCTCGCTAACTGTGATCTTCCGGTCAAGATTTTCTATGATGTAGGTTGTGACCCGTTCGACTTTCGAGTGATGACTGGATGTTACTTTGGAGAAGTTGTAGTTAAAAGTGGAAAGTGTGGTTCGTTCATGACTTTGATTAAGCAGGTCGAGCAAATTGAAAAGTGCACACAACTGCTCAACATCATTCAGGTTGTCAAATATTTTTAAGTGAGTGATAACCCTTTCAGGAGGATTCGGAAAATAAAGGCCATTAGCAGAAGCCACGATCAACTGATCCAGCGTTTTTAATTCCGGTATACCGGAAAAAATATCTCGATTAAACTGAATAACGATAGCTTCGTGGAAATTTTCCGCTTTTTGTTTGTTTGACACCCAATGATGCGGCAAATGCTCTCCAACCAGTACAAGGTCCCCATCTGCATAACTGGAAATATGATTACCGATATACCGGGTACCCTCCCCCTTAACGATCAAAGTCAATTCGATCTCAGGATGGTAGTGCCAGTAAGGGTCCAATGCTTCTTCCACCACCTTGAAATAGTGAAAAGACCCTCCTGCTTTTAATGGCGATATGACTTCAAGTTCTGCTTTCAAGTGACTTATTTTGACGTTTTAAATGAAATAAAAGTCATGTTTTAGATAAAATAAGTAAAAAAGTAGCCAATATCTGCCAAACAACTGACCATTTTTCGCAATAAATTTGAGTTAAAAATTATTCGATGGCAACCAAGGCCTTATTATCTGAAGACTATACCCTGACACCAGAGCAGGTGAATTTTTTCCAAAAAAATCGATATATCAAACTTAAATCGGTTTTTGACCGGGAGACGATTGAGTACTTTAACAAGGTGATTTCCGATAGGGTTAGTGATATGAATGATGTTGAAACGCCTCTCGAAGAGCGCAATACTTACGGCAAGGCTTTTCTGCAATTATTCAATTTGTGGCGACACGATGATGAGATCAAGTCACTAATATTCAGTAGACGACTGGCAGGCATAGCCGCCGGACTTATGCAGGTGGAAGGCGTTAGGCTCTACCATGACCAGGCCCTGTTCAAAGAAGCAGGAGGTGGAATCACACCATGGCATGCCGATCAATACTATTGGCCACTGGAAACTGACAAAACGATAACCATCTGGATGCCTTTACAGGAAACCCCACTCGAAATGGGGCCATTAGAATTCAGTGCCGGAAGCCACGTGATACAGGAAGGCCGTGAACTGTCGATCAGCGATGAAAGCGAAATAGCTATCCAGAAGCGACTTCGCGTAACCGATTTCAAGCATGTCATTGAGCCATTTGATATCGGCGAAGTGAGTTTCCACTCTGGTTGGGTGTTTCACCGCGCTGGGGCCAATACGACCAATGAAACCCGCAAGGTCATGACCATAATATACATGGACAAAGCCATGCGATTGAAAGAGCCTTCTAACTCGGGCCAGATGAACGATTGGAAAACCTGGTGCCCAGGAGCGGAGATCGGCGAAGTGATCGACACCTGGCTCAACCCCGTCCTTTACCCTCAAAACCATTCTTGAATGGAAGCCGCCTCCCCGATTATCGCAAAAGCCGCCATTACTGATGGTAAAGGCAATTTTAGTATTGAAGAAATAGTCGTTAGCCAACCCGGTCCCGACGAAGTGTTGGTGGAAGTCAAAGCTGCCGGTATTTGCCATACTGACTGGGATTCCCTAACCTGGGCTGATCGCTTTACATGGAGCGATCATATGATCCTGGGGCACGAAGGTGCTGGCATTGTAACATCAATTGGTAGCAACGTCAACCATGTTAAAGTCGGTGATCCTGTCCTGTTGAACTGGGCGATTCCCTGTGGTTCATGCTTTCAATGCCTGCATGGTAACTATTCTATCTGCGAAGATGATCACCATGCCAGTCACGAAACAACAAAATGGAATAACAAACCCATCCAACGCTCTTTTGCAATTGGCACCATGTCCACGCACACTGTGGTGAAAAAGGAAGCTGTCATCCGAATTGATGTAGAAATTTCCTTCGCCTCTGCCTCAATTGTCGGATGTGGTGTGATGACCGGATATGGGTCGGCTGTAAAAGCAGCTAAGGTGACGGCTGGTTCCTCTGTAGCGGTAATTGGCTGTGGAGGGGTGGGACTCAACGTCATCCAGGGTGCGAGGATTGCTGGTGCTGAGCGCATCATAGCCATTGACCTGATGCCATCTCGTCTAGAAATGGCCCGCCAGTTTGGTGCGACCCATGCCATTCAACCTGATCGCGATGACAAAGACCTCATCACGACACACGAAGAAGTCAAAAAACTGACCGATGGACGGGGTGCTGACTTTGCTTTTGAATGCACCGGGGTGCCGGCTTTGGGTGCAGCACCTTTGAGGCTTGTTCGCAATGCCGGTGTTGCCATTCAGGTAAGTGGTATTGAAGAGGATCTCACTATTGATATGAACCTGTTTGAGTGGGACAAGGTCTATATGAATCCCCTTTACGGGAAATGCAATCCTGCGGTCGATTTTCCAAAACTTTTCCGTTTGTATCAAAAAGGCGATCTCCTGTTGGATGAACTGGTAACACAAACCTATTCACTCGACAATTTGGATTTGGCATTCAGGGATATGCTGGATGGCAAAAATGCAAAAGGTGTAATTCTGTTCTAAAATGACGTTCAGAACCATAGAAATATCCGATTCTTCATGGAATGCTGACGGACTACGATTTGTAACTGTCAAAAGTCCCTCGCTCAAAGGCAGGGTCGATATGTCGGTTTACCTTTCAGAAAATGCAAAGGGTCTTTCAGGATTGCCGGTCATTGTGCTATTGCATGGGGTATTTGGCAGTCATTGGGCCTGGGCCTTGAAGGGTGGCGCTCACCAGGTTTTGCAGGAATTAATGGACGAAAAAACGATTAACCCTTTTGTGCTTGTCATGCCTTCTGATGGCTTGTGGGGTGATGGGAGCGGTTATGTCCCCCATCGCTTGCTCAATTTTGATAAATGGATCGGCGAAGAACTGCCAGCCCTGATTAGACAACAGTTTGCCGAGGTTGATGAGGATTCACCATTTTACATCGGTGGCTTGTCGATGGGCGGATACGGCGCTTTCAGAATTGGCCTCCTTTACAGGAAAAATTACTTCGGCATCAGCGCCCATTCGACTATGACTGCCGTAGAGCAAATGACACTCTTCGTTGAGGAAGACTGGTCGTGGTGGCCAACGGGAAAGGATGCAATCCTCGACTTGATCAAAAATAATGGGACGCCACCTCCGTCTATTCGATTTGATTGCGGGACTGAAGACCTGCTTATTGCATACAATCGGGAACTCCACAGGCAACTCGAAAAGCTGGGAGTAGAACACGATTATTCTGAATATCCGGGAGGACATAAATGGGCTTATTGGCACGAACACGTCCGTAAGACCTTCCTCTTTTTTAATCGCCTTTACCGGAAAAAAAATAATGACCAATGAAAAGATCTGTAATCTTTTGCCTGGGGATATTACTTCTGTTTTTCTTTGCTTGTACAAATACTGGTAATACAATACAGCAAAACAAGGTTGAAGTTAACAACGATAAACCCAATGATCTTGCCTTGCTTACGTTTTTTGATAATCCTCGTCAACCGATATCATCAAAATTTGAGTCTTTCCCAAGTGGCATTACCAAGCCAAAAGGTTGGATACTGGATATGATGAAATCTGATCTCGAAAGGGGTGTCGTGGGTGCGCTTGACGAGCTCTACCCCGGCATTAAAGCTGATGATCTTTACCATACTGCCCGTCGTGGCGGAATGGAAGACATTCCCGAAATGGGCGATCTGGTATTGACAGGTGCAGCCTGGGAAGCGTCCATCATGTGGTGGAATTCTGAAACATCAGGCAACTGGTGGGATGGATTTGTTAGGCATGCTTTCCTTACCGGAAACGAATCGGCCATTGCGCAAAGCATAGCAATCATCAATAATCTCCTGGAATCACAGGACGAGGGTGGCTATATCGGTATTTATAAACCCAATTTGCGCTACCAGCATACTGGTGCCAATGGTGAACTTTGGTCCCAGGCAACTGCCTTCAGGACGATGTTAGCCTATTACGAACTGACCAGGAATGAGAAGGTATTGGAAGCCGTTGAAAAAGCGATGGCGGTCACCATGAAAGCCTACGGGAAAGACGGCAGACATCCCTTCGACCTCGAAAGTGCTTTCGGTGGCGTGACGCACGGCCTGATGATCACCGATGTATGTGAAACCCTTTATCGGATTACCGGAAATAAAGACTACCAGGATTATGCAGTTTGGCTATACAAAGCCTTTTCAACCTATTCTATCAATCGGTCTTTCAACGATATGCGTTATCCTTTCCTGGTAGATCGTGATTCCTTGTTTTCCGGTCACGCAGTACACACATACGAGCATTTGCGCACATTGATCAATGCTTATTTCCATACCGGTTACCCGGAATTGGCAACTGCCTACGAGAATGCCATGTACAAACTGGGCTATTGTATTTTGCCCAGCGGAGCCGGTCATGGCAACGAATGGATCGCAGAATTGGCAGCCGATGCTACATACACAAGTTCCGAGTTTTGCACAATGCTGGAATTGCGGAATTTCTTCTGCTCCGCTGCCCAGAAAACGGGTGACATCGCATTTGCCGACAAGGCAGAAAAACTGACATTTAATGGCATGATGGGTTTCAGGAACAAGAATGGAACAGCGCTCACCTATGGAAAAGGAGACAATTGTTATGTGCTGGATGGCCACCACCACGGTAAAGATGGCAAACAAGCAGACCCACGTTACAAGTATTCACCGACACATTCAGAACCGGCAGTTTGCTGTGTACCGAATTACGGAAGAAATCTGCCCTACTACCTTGACAATATGTGGATGAGCTACAAGGATGGCTTGGCGGCCCTGCTTTATGGCCCATCATCTTTAAAAACGAAAATTGTGGGTCAGGAAATAGCAATCGAGCAAGTAACCAATTATCCATTTTCCGATGAGATAGAGTTTCAGGTAAGCAGTAGTGGCAAGGCTCCAATTTCAATTTACTTCAGGCAACCGGGTTGGGCCTCTTCCATTAACGTCGATGCTCCCGGTGCAGATGTTTCGCAAGAAGGTGGAATGGTCAGGGTTTCAAAATCGTGGACTAATGATGTTGTAAAGGTCACCTTTTCCAACGAGGTCAAAGCCGTACCTTTCAATACAGAAGTTTACTTCCAGCGCGGTGCTTTGGTTTATGCTTATCCGATCGAGCATCGTGAAGAAGTGATCAAGACCTACGATGGGAGAGATTTCATAGACTATTACTGCTTCCCGGAGAATGAGAAATTCAGGACGCTTGAAAGTAGAGGAAATAATACCCTTCAGTTTACTTTCCAACAAGAAGGATTATCCGAAAATGAGTTTCCATGGCATAACAACAAAACATCACTGAAAGGGCAATTGGTCGATTCGAAAAGTGGGGCACCGGTCGACGTGTCTCTAGTGCCAATAGGTAGTACGATTTTAAGGAAAGTGACTTTCCCTTCCGGGGAGTAGAAGAATTTTTATTTTGGTAAAAAGACCTGTGTATGAAAGCGTACCACTATTTACTTTTCATGATTTTGTTGATCCCGGCCTTTGTTGTGGGACAACAGACTTTCTCAAATCCAATAATCCCGGGAGGTTATCCTGATCCTTCAATTTGTAGAGTAGGAGAAGATTTTTACATCGTCAATTCTTCCTTCGAATATTTTCCAGGGTTACCGATTCATCACTCCAAAGACCTGGTCAACTGGGAGCTCGTGGCCTATGGTTTACATCGTGAAGACCAATGCATCAGTCCGAATAATTTAGTGGATGTGCAACAACGAGGGGGCATCCATGCCCCGACGATTCGGTATCATGATGGCCGATTTTATATTATCACCACCAATGTTTACCAGCCAATTGACCCAAATGAGTCCACCCAGTTCATCAATTTCATAATTACCTCAGAAAACATCGAAGGCCCATGGTCAGAGCCCCACCACATCGAAGATGCTCCTGGCATTGATCCTGATTTGTTTTTTGACGACGACGGTAAAGTCTGGTACGTTGGTAATCACGGCCCAGCTGATCCCAATTTCCCGGGTGAAGGTGAAATTTGGTTGCAAGAGCTCGACCTTGACAACTTTAAGTTAATCGGAAATCGCCATTTTCTATGGAGAGGTGCCTGTCAGGGGGTTTGGGCCGAAGGGCCCCATATGTACAAAAAGGATGGTTGGTATTATTTGCTGATTGCAGAAGGGGGAACGAGTTTTAACCATGCTGTAATGATCGCCATAAGTGATAAGGTTACTGGGCCTTACATTTCAAATCCGAGGAATCCGATACTGACCACCAGGCATCTATCTTATAATAACTGGGTCAATAGCACGGGCCACGCTGATATGGTGGAATTGCCCGATGGCAGATGGTATATGGTTGCCCTGGGTATTCGTGGTGAAGAGGGTTATCATTCAAATATGGGACGTGAGTCGCATTTGATACCCGTTCAATGGGAGCACGAGCCTTTTGAATGGAAAGAGATTAAGCATGAGTACCCCGTAGCTGCTCCTGAAACAGGACGGGTTGAGCGCTATACACCACTTCCATTCCCCGATAAACCACAACTCAGAAACGATGCATTTTTTGATAATTTTGATTCTGAAACGCTTCATCTCGAATGGAATTTCAGGAGAGTGCCTCTCGATAAAGTTTATTCACTTACAGAGCGGAAAGACTGGTTGCGTCTTTACCAAAATCCGGAAACGATAACTATGCGGGGAAGGTGTAGTCAAATGGGTTTTCGCCAAAAAGAAACTGATTTTGAATACCAGACCAAAATGAATTTCCTTCCGGAAAATGAAAATTCGGAAGCCGGTATCAGCCTGTTTTTGCAAGATGATAATTATATCAATTTCACTGTTGTGAAAAAAGAAGGGAAACCCGTCTTGCAACTCAAAATCAATGAGCGAAAGAAAGATGCTTATATCTTAAAATCTGAAGCATTGGAATCCTACACGGGGGATCTCATTTTCAAAGTGGTGTCCCAAAATAACAAGTATCAATATCTCTACTCTGTAAACGGCGGAATGACATTCATCAAATTTGAAGAAACCGCTTCCGACCTGATCATTTGTCATGGATATACTGGCGCCTACCTTGGGCTCTATACCTCGGGTAATGGTACTGAGTCTAAAGAATACACTGATTTTGACTGGGTTTCTTACAAAGGATTTCCTGACTATTGATTTCCACAATGCCTTTAAATAACTGAATTCAAAAAACTAGACCAATGAAATATTCGAAATCAATTTATCGATTTAGCCTTCTTGCAATAGCAGTGCTTTTATTGTTCAGCTGCAACGCCACACTTGAAACCGATGAAACCACCACAGATACCACTACCACGAAGGAAGATCTTCCCAATATCATCATGCTAATTGGTGATGATCAGGGGTATCCCTATTTTGGGTTTATGGGTGCTGACTATGTCCATACGCCAAATATGGATAGCCTTGCAGCTAATGGGATTATATTCACTGACGGATATGTTTCTGATAACCATTGCCGACCTTCATTACAGACATTATTAACAGGCATACTGCCTATTGATTTCCAGAAAAAGAATTTTGGGTTTATGGATGAGGAAATGACGAAGCAAGGGATCCCTGAAGATTCTGCCCAGGCATTCAAACGGGAGTTTGATATCAAGGCATTTGGTTTTTCTCGTTTTAACACCTTACCGAGGATGTTGGCAGAAAAGGGATATGTCAGTTTCCAGGGCGGAAAATGGTGGGAGTTTAATTATCAAAACGGCGGATTTACTCACGGCATGACCAAAGGTTGGACCGAAGAAGAACAGAAAACTAAAAACTGGTTTTATGAGCACATGGGAGGAGATGGTATGGACCTGGCTCGTGTAACGAACCAACCAGCTTATGACTTTTTGGAAGAAACCAGTGGTCAACCATTCTTCATGTGGTTTGCACCATCATTACCGCATTATCCATTTGATGCTCCTGAAAAGTATTACAATCTCTACAAAGACGAAGATATGTCTGAGTCAGCCAAGCAATACTATGCGAATTGTACTTGGTTTGACGACGCATGGGGCGAGTTGGTGGCTCATTTAAAGGGGAAGGGACTATACGACAACACTCTGATAATTTATGTAAATGATAATGGCTGGGAGCAGGATCCGAAAGAAGAATATTGGGATGACCCAAACCGTTCCCATAATGGTGGCGATAAAGGTAAAGGCTCTATATACGATATGTCTTTCCGTTCCCCTATTATTTTTGCATGGGGTGATAAAATTGAGAAAGGCAGACGTACTGATGCCATTATCCACAGTTCCGATATTCCTGCAACGGTTTTGGATTATGTCGGCCTGGATATTCCTGATGATTTCTATGGCGTCTCTTACCGATCTGTAATTGATGGTGAAAAGAATAAAATTCGTGAATTCGCCCAGGGCAATGTTGTAACTACGCGCAGCACCAAACCAGGTGAGGTAATGGGTCGTCACGTTGAGGGTTACTGGGTCAGGAAAGATAACTGGTTCCTGCGCTGGCATGTGACCGACAATGAAGTTCAACTATTCGACTTAAGCAACGACCTGAGAAATAATAATGATGTTTCAGGAGAGAATGCATCAGCAGTTGAAGAACTTCAGAATTTGGCGAAAGCCTACAAAACAGAAAAAGGGATGGACCCCAGGATCGCCTACTATCTGGATATGAAGAAAAAAGAGTAACCAAGAATTAAAAATACGGCATACTTTACCTGGGGCCTATTCAACAGGCCTCAGGTAAAAGAGATATTCATATTCCTTTACAGGAATGGTGTATTGGTCATGAACGAGCCGCCCCCATGAAGTGTCTCCGCCTACGCCCATTTGATAGAGGTCGATATTCCAGGTAATGAAATTCCGTGGAAACAGCTCTGCACCATGTTTTGAAGTCACAGGTACCAGTCCGGAAGCTGATTCTGCACCTTTGGCTCCAGCTACAAAGTCGAGGTCTTCCATTGAGAGTTGCCATGCTGAAACAGAAAGCAGTCGGTTTGCTTTTTGGACTTTAAGACCCATTCCATTCTCGTTTTTTAGTGACATCCAGTAGACATCTGTTTTGTTGGCAGATTCCTGAGGACGGGAATACCGATGCAGTTGATCCCAGACGCGTCCACTCCAAACACCGAATGCTCCTGATGTTTTTCTGTCCCAATAGGTTTCATGTGGGCCCCTGCCAAACCATTTCATGAATTGATATTCTGCGGGCAATTCGAATTGGATTCCAAAGCGAGGCATTTTGGGTAAATCCGGGTTGTTTGGTGTAAACTTCACATGGATCTTTAATCCTCCATCTTCGAGAATTTTATAGATGAGGGTGTACTCGGCATCCAATTCCGGAAAGTGAAACCGGGCGTGTAATTCAGGTTCGAAGTTATCCCTTTCATATAGGTCAAAAGCCTTCAATTCCCTTTTCGGGGATTTCCAGATCTCTGCCCATTCATGCATGCCATTACCAAGATCATTGTCGGTAGGTGGCCGCCAAAAATTAGGCTCAGGACCATTATTGATCAATGACTTGCCATCACATAACCACCTGTCTAACAAGCCTGTTTCCCGATTAAATCGAAATTCGCTGTTATTGCTTTTGACCCGAAAAGACTTTCGATCCTTGGAAATTGCTCCGGTAAAATTAACGACAGGAACAGGACGACGCGAATCTGAAAATTCAGGAAACTGAAATTGATCCCAGGCTACTTCATGGCCGATGGGTATTAAGTCCCTTGCTGCATTGGTTACAGCAGTGATTTTAATGTGGTAAGTATTCAACGCATCCAGCATAGTACCTCCGAAGTCAATTTGGAATGGCACCGTTTCTTGTGGTCCTACATGTAAAACACCAAGTGAGCCATTAGCAATTTCAGACCCGTTTTTAAGCAAAGTCCAGTGAATGTTTAAATCATCCAGATTCTTGAAAAAGTTTTTATTAAAAACCTCGAACTCTCTTCTTCCCAAATCCAGTGCTGAAAACTTGACAGGCTGATACACTTTTTTGACTTCATAAAGGTGTGGATGCGGATTGCGATAAGGGTCGACAAGTCCATTATTCAGAAAATTACCATCGGTCGGCAAATCTGGATGATAATCATGACCATAAGCCAGGTACTTTACGCCTTGTTCATTCACATATTCCAGTGATTGATCAACCCAATCCCAAATGAATCCACCCTGGAGTGAAGGATATTTTTCAATGGCATTCCAATAATCTTGAAGATTACCGACACTGTTGCCCATCGCATGGCAATACTCGATCATGATGGCAGGCCTGTCAGGATTAGTTTCAGCATAATCTGTCAGCTTTTTTATCGGGGGATACATTGGACAGAAAATATCTGTATAGTCCTCTTTTTCAGCAGGTTCATATTGGACAGGGCGGGTATCGTCATTGTTTTTTAGCCATTGGTAAGTCGTTTCAAAAATCTTTCCATAGCCAGCTTCATTGCCCAATGACCAAATGATAATTGACGGATGGTTTTTGTCTCGGTGATACATCCTTTGCGTCCGGTCGAGATGGGCAGGTAGCCATGACATCTCGTTTCCGATTTGCGTCTCTGCGTAGTTGGCGAGTGGGTGGCTTTCGATATTGGCTTCGTCTACAACATAAAGACCGTACTCGTCACACAGGTCATACCACTCAGGGTGATGCGGATAATGCGCAGATCGGACAGCATTGATATTATGCTGTTTCATCAGCTGGATATCCTGAATCATGCGTTCACGGCTGATTATATGACCGGTAAAGGGATCAGTTTCATGGCGATCGACACCTCGGATGTAAATGGGTTGACCGTTAATCTTCAATTGGCCGTCGCTTATTTCCACATTGCGGAAGCCGATCTTGTCGCTTATGACTTCAAGCGTTTTACCTTCTTTGTTTTTTAACCGTATAAGGAAAGTGTAAAGCGCTGGTGTTTCTGCTGTCCACTGCCGTGGAACGGGGATTTCGGCTTTATCGGATAGCAGAACTGGTTTTTCGTTATCAGCGGTGAGCTCATAGCTTTTGTCAAAAAGCGGTTTGAAGTTATTGGTATGATCCAAAAGCCGGACGTGCGCACTAACGGTCTCGGATGTTTTCAAAAAAGATTGTACTTCCATGCTAAAGTCCAGGATTCCATTTTCATAAGCTTCATCCAATCCTGCTTTTACATGAAAATCTCTTACGTGGATTTTTGGTGTCGAGAACAAGTAAACCTCTCGTTCAATACCTGTCAGTCGCAACATATCCTGACTTTCGATAAAACTGGCATCGCTCCAGCGGTATATTTGCAATGCGATTGTGTTTTTTCCTTTCTTTAAAAAAGAAGTCAAGTTAAACTCAGCAGGCGTCTTGGAGCCTTGCGAGTATCCGACAAATTGCCCATTGATCCATAAGTACATAGCTGACTTTACGGCACCGAAGTGGATAAACACTTCCCTCCCATCCCAATTTTTCGGAAGGAAAAAATTGTGTTTATACGATCCAACCGGGTTATAGTCTTCAGGTGCTTTTGGCCATTCTGCCTCAAATGGATATTTCTCGTCGAGATAGATCGGATAGCCATATCCCTGTACTTCCCAGTTACCTGGTACTGGCATATCATTCCAATGGCTTGCATCGAACTCATCGAGGTGAAAATCAATCGGTTTGTCAGCGGGCTTTTTGACCCAGTTGAATTTCCAGAGACCATTGAGGGACTGGTACCAGGGTGAATCCTCTTTTTGGTCAAGAATGGCAGATTTCACATCGCTGTACGGAAACATCGTGGCATGAGGTGCTTCCTTGTTTATCGCAAATACCTGGTGATCTTGCCATTCGTTTTGGGCAAATGTGTTTGAGGTAAGCAAACTGGCTATTAAAAGGGTAAAAATTCGTGTTAACATGTCAATCGGCGTTGTGTCGACACCTAGATATCGAAACATTGAAATTCTGGATACCATAATAATCAGTATTGGGCAATCCTTAAGTATTGAAATTTTTAAAAGTATCTCCAAGATAGAACTTGTCTAATTTTGGGGGAAATAAAATCACTAGAAGACTTAAAATCTCTTAGAACCGACACTTTAGAAGTATGAAAAAATCAATCTTTGTTTTCATCTTTTTTGCAATTTCAGTCAGTCTCCTGCAGGGCCAGCAGAAGTTTGAGAAGGAGTCACGGATAAATGAAAGGGAAGTCCCACAGCCTGCTTTGGACTTCATAAGTGAGATTGGATTTACCAAAAAAGTGAAATGGTTCAAAGAACAAAGTTTAACGGGTACCACTGTCGAGGCAAAAACAAAGTTTAACGATTCAAAATATAGTCTTGAATTCAACCTCGATGGCGAGGTGGAAGATGTTGAATATATAGTCGGTTGGGCGTATATCCCCACTGCAACTCAAACCAAAATTTCAGATTTTCTCAATTCGGCCCACCAAAAAACAAAGATTGTAAAAATTCAGGCCCAGTATACCGGAAATGACGAAGCGTTAATCCAGAAAGTAAAGAAAATGGATTCCAAACCCGGTATCATTGTGAAATATGAAATGGAGATAAAAGCCAAAACCAATGGTAAATACGAAATGATCGAATACCTCTTTTCTGAAAATGGGGATATGGAGGAGAAGTCGATCATTATTTTCAAAAACACGGACAATCTTGAGCACTAGTATGAGATTTTTCTTCACATTCCTCTTTGTTGGTTTTTGGAGTTTTGCTTTCGCACAAAGCAGTTTCGAGTTGGGCGTTTTCCCGGCATTTAACCTCAATAAGAAAATAGCAAAGGACTGGAAAGGCAATCTCAAAATTGAATCAAGACAACTACTGAAGAAAGGCGTTTTCGGTGAAAATGCTGAATTCAATTACCAATACGTGCTCACTGATGTCGCTTTGGTGGTATCCAGGAAAGTAGGTTTAAATAATAAAATTGGCTTCGGATACCAGATAAGATTTAGGGATGGCATGCTTACACATAGTGCCATTCAGCAATATACCCTTGTCGGGAAATTCCCAGGTTTCAGGTTGGCCCACCGAATTGCCGCTGATCAGGCTTTTTCCAAAGATAATCCTGCTCAGCTAAGGTTTCGGTATCGCGCAACACTCCAGGTGCCACTAAATGGACAATCTCTTGACCCAAAAGAGTTCTACTTAAAACTCAATAACGAATACTTCAATATCGTTGAAGACAGCGAATACGATCTTGAAATTAGAGTCGTACCCCTGATCGGCTATATCATTACCGATGCCAATAAATTCGAATTTGGCATCGATTACAGGGTGAGTTCATTTGTAAATGCTGCCTCAAAAAGTCGACTCGGACTGAGTTTGGGGTGGTATTTGGCGATTTGAGGGCGATCACAAATCAAATTGCCCGTCTGGGCATTCAATTTTCTTTATAAGTCTTTCTTCCTCAACACCTTTTCCAGGTTTAATTATTGCAAGGACGTCCTCAATTTCAAGATATAATCAGCGTAAATTATGAGTATAGACGTGTAAAAGTTAAGGAACTTTTACACGTCTAGGAAGAGGTCTATGAATCTATCTGGAGGCAAAAGAATGAAAACATAAATTCACACAAATTTAGTATTCGAATCTTCTCATCTGATTTTATTGATCAATTATAAAAAATAATCGTATGAGAAAGTTCTTTAACATCCGCAATACATTATTCTGTTTATTGGCCCATAAACCATTCCCAAAAGCTACATTGGTGATATCATAACCTTCATCCCAGGCCTTTGAGATGTCGCTCTCCGAGAAGTGTGTACGCGTGAACCATTGTTGGTTATAAAGGACAGGATTCCAGATTGTTCCGGTTAAGAAAAAGCCAAAATTGAGTATTACGCTTTCATTGATAAAGGTTTTGTGGTTAATAAATACGTTGCTGAATACAAATAAGCATCACTCATTTTTATGTGGGTTTATCTCAGTATTTGGAAGGGAGCTTTTAAGGCCGAGGACACGGTTGTTAATGGAGGCTTGTTTGGTATTATTACTTGCCAATTAATTTGATGGGAATGTCAATTAGAAATATTATGTACATTTGTGTCAATACATCCACATCCGAAAGGGTGTGCAGTTTCTAATATAGAAACTCATCAAGACAGAGCCTCTTTTAGGAAGGGGCTCTGTTTTTTTTATATTCATTCTTTAGTTTTGATCCTCAAATTATTCCACAGAGCAGAACAAAGCAATTTTCAATGCAATGAGCAAGAGAGCGATTTTTTATTTTGATGCCAGTAATTTCAGAAAAGGATTGGAAGAAAAGATCAGGTACTCTCCAAAATGGGAGAGAAAATATCAGTGGCTTGATTTTGTGAAATTTTCTGAAACCTTTCTTGATAAGGATGACCACCTTATTGCAGTTAAGTTTTTTACGGCCAGATATATTCCGGACAATGAATATGGTCGACGAAAACGTAAAAATCAGAAGGCATTGATTGGCGCTAACCAAGTCATTAATAAGTCGCTATTCAAACCGGTATACGGGTATTATAAACGTCGGACTACGATTCCCAACTGCAAACAAAAATGTAAAGAGCCATTGATCAGTTACGAGGAAAAAATGACGGACATTAGTATTTCCGCTGAGATGATTGGTGATTGTATAAAAAATAGTTGCGATAAATTGGTTTTATTATCTGGTGATAACGATTTGATTCCTTCAATTAACCTGATTCAAAAAAAATATAGTGACAAAAAGATCAAGCTTTACTTACCACCAAGAAGAGGGAATAATGTAGATAAATTAAAACACTTGCTAAGGAACGACCTAAAGTATTTAGACAACGAAGGCAACCGAAAACGCTTTGATCGATCATTGTTACCTTTTGTAGTTAAGGACCAGAGTAATACCTATAAAATCCCTTCCTACTGGAATAAGTGAAAACGAAAATTTAAAATATTTTTCAGGCATGGGAACTAATCCTGGGTACTCCATGTTGGATTAGTTGATGTCATGAACATCACCTCACAATTTTGCCGCTCACATTTCTATACTGTTCAATGGTCGGCTACTCCACAATACACTTTACTAACAGTAAACATTGTTCAAAGGAAATCCCTTTTTGGGTGGCATATTAAAGGTATGCGTAAGCTCAGAAACAAAGGATTTTTCTCAGATAGATGATATTGCCTGAAAGCAGGTAAAAGCATCCGACTGCGGTTTTGGTATCACATTTCTTAACCAAAATCCAAAGTCATGATGTCATTCATCTTTCTTTGGCTGGACATACTGTCTGGCCTGACGGGTGCCGAGGGCATGCCGTCGAAGCCTAATGGTTCGGAAAAGAACGGGGGAACCCCGGTCATTTTTCCGTAACCGGCAAAACCCAGGGTCGGGATAGACTCCGGACGGCTGTAAGGCCGTCGTTCACAAGGCTGCTTTTTCTTTTAGCCAACTTCTTGCGAACAAAAGTTCGCATTTGTCAATTTCTTTAAGCAACTGTTTGTTGCGCTCGTTCTCTTGTCCGATTCGACGAGCAAACCGAATGAAGTTGCGGTATCCTTTCTTTTCGATTGGTGCCCATTTTACTGTGCGTATATACTCAGTGAACTGCCTAAGCTGAGTGTCAAATTGGTCAAAGTTCCCCAATTCATATTCACAGATCAATTCTACAATTCGACCAGTAATATTCATGGAAGTATCTTTAAACTGTGTTCTGATAATAATTGATAAAGCCTTATCAAAATTGCCTTTTTTCCATTGGATTAATGTTCTTGCCAGGTTGTTGGCTTCTTCTTTATAGCTATCAGGAATCCTGGTATTAAAACCTTGGTATATCTCGTCGGCTAATTCAAATTTACCAAATGCCAATGCAAGTTGAATCATATTGAGATAGAGGGCATAGTCTACATCGTATGTTTCACCAAGTATGTTGTGTTTTCTTCCAAATTCAAACAAGCTCAGCAGGTCGTTTAGTGATTTTTCGACCAGACCGGCATTCAGCAAATTGGATTTGTAGCTTGTTAATGCAATCAGCATTGAGATCCTGTGAAGAGGCGTTAATGATTTGTAATTTTCTTCGAAGTTTTGCCTTTGTTCCTGGAATTTTAATTCGTCAGGTTGTTTGGCAAGAGATGCCAGATCGTCCCAAAAAAAGAAAAATGGATCATTGACATTTCTTAATTCACCAGCTCCCTCTTTAATGTTGTTGGTTTCTCTGAAATGGATTTCCCAACCCGCTACCCTGTTCATATTCAAGGCTTCGTACTCGAGTTGTGATTTAGCAAAAAAGTAAAACCGGTCGAGTTTGTCAACACAGGCCTGTAGATATTTTTGATTCTTTTTTCTGTGTTTGTTAGTTGAGGGATGATAATACTTCTTGAATGCCAAGTTAAAGTGATTGAAATAATGGTATATGCCAGTTGGATATTGATCATCCACAAAATCACTTAATTTTTCCAATCGTTTGTTAAACTGCAGGTCATTCAGGTTTTGTCCTAGAAGACTTTCCAGGATCAAGTAATTTCTGTCAAAATCAGATTTTAGGAGAACGTCTAAGGCCAAATATTCTTCAAATAAGAGATTGGCCTGGTAGAATAAGTTGGTTAATGCCTGATATTTAAAAGCTTTGCCAGGCCATACTGCCTCAAAAATAGTTTGGTCTTTTGTTTGTGTTTTAGGGAAATCGGGGTAAAACTGCCTTAAATGAATGAGCAATTGTTCAATCTCTTGTTTATCTCTCGTAACAGCATGTTCTATAAATCCATTATAATGGGAGCGAGATATGGTTTTCAGATTCGAGATGAATTTTCTCATAAATATTTTTTCTTTTTACACCTTGTATATCAGAAAGTTAAGAAAAAAAAGTAAAAATTTTTGAAATTTTTTTCTGTTTTTTCGATCCTCTTTTCCGCTCATCTTTGTATCGAACAGCTTTTAACATGAAAGTTATTTTTAATTGATTTAGTAATTATTAAATCAGTATTGCAAGGATGGGCCCGTAAAAAGTTACGGGCCCTTTTATTCACTAAAAAAACCAAATATTACATCCTGAAATGCAAAAATTTTCCCTCATAGTTTTTTTCACTTTCCTGCTTTTTAATTTATGCTTTAGCCAAATCAATGAATCCTGCAGTAATGCAGTAACCATTGCGCTCGACTCACAAGGTGTAGGTAGCGCCACCTCCGGACTCACTGTATTTAATGCTTCTCAATCTATTCCTCCATCAACCTGTAGCGGTTATACCGCCTCCGTTGCTAACGATGTGTGGTTTGAATTTACTGCAACACATTTTCAACACTATATTGTGGCATGCCCCAGCAGTGGTATGGATATGGTGTTGGAGGTAAGACAAGGCCCTTCCTGTAATGGCTCTTTTGTTGCATGTACTGACAATGGAGGTGGCAATGGAAGTTGCGAGTCGATGTATGTTAACACATCTCCGGGGCAAATTTATTTTATCAGAGTATATGACTATACTGGTTCAGGAAACCCACCAACGACTTTTTCTTTTGGATTATCAATGAGCGGTGTGGGAGACCCTCCGGGAGATGATGTGGATATATTTGTACAGAATGCTACTGCCATTCCGAGCGTTTTAGCACCTGGTGATAATATTGAACTGGATTGTGAACAACATTATAGTGGTACCGGGTCAGATAACTACAACCCCAATGTTGGCTATTTTTATTCAGAAAATGCCACCTGGGATAACAGCGATGTTGAACTAGGAGATGATAGTTCGTCGATTGGCTCTTCAGATGATTATGATCCGGAAGGGATGACAGCCACGATTCCGAGTAATGCCACACCGGGGTTACGATATATTTTATTTGTTGCTGACTATAATAATGAAGTCGATGAAGGGAGTAATGAAAGCAGTAATGTCGTAGCCGTTCCTATTACGATAACAGGAGGTCCTGCTAATCACGATTTGACTATTGGCAATCCTGAAGCAGTACCTGGTTTATTAAGCCCCGGAGAAACGATCAACCTTGCTTGCGACCAGCAATATAACGGTAATGGAAATTCTACGATCTATACATATGTTGGATTTTTTCTTTCCCAGGATCCTTCATGGGACAATTCGGATACCTATCTGGGGCAATCTGAATCTCAATTGAATCTTCCTTCTGATGTAAGTGATAATGAAAGTATTTCAGCCATTATTCCTTTTACTGCAACCCCAGGGACATGGTATATCTTGTTTGTGGCGGATTATTTGGATGAGATACAGGAAACTAATGAAAGCAATAATGTAGCAGCGTTTCCGATTTCCATTACTTCAGGGGTACCTTCTGTAAATGTCATATCACCGAATGGAGGAGAGGAATTTGAGGTAGGCAGCGTAATAACGATTAATGCATCCATTAACGGTTCCATTCAAGGAAAAACAATTGAATATTCCTCAGATGGTGGGAATACATGGCATTTTATATGGAATGACCCTTCGGGCGACCCAGGTTTATCATTTAATTGGACAATACCCAATGATCAATCCACGCAATGCCTGGTAAAAGTAAGGGTAGCCTATAGTGGCGGAACTATTTCTGATGAAAGCAATGCCTACTTTACGATTTATTCTGAAACAGGACAGGGCTTCGATCTCAATACCCAGGGTATTTCTCATTTATACTGGCCGTTTTATAATGAGGCCATTTTCTCTCCTGGCTCTTTCCATATTCCCAGTACATGGGAAGACCAGATTGAAGGGCAAATGCAAAATTCAGACGGTGTGACCACTGTTTGGAATTTTAGCAATACCCACTACCCTCAATATGATGCCGCTGGAAATTTTACTCGCTGGCACCATTCCGGACATAGTTGTTATGCACAGGATTGGAACTTTATGAATGGCGGTAATTCAGATTGCCAAATGCTCTTCTTTTCTCCTTTGAAGGGAACCGTTATTTATTTAAAAGATGACTGCTTTAATACCAATTGCAATAATCCGACATGCACATCTGGTTGTGGTAACAATTTTGCCATCCAGGCTTTTGACGATCCAACCTTTGTTTTTAAAGCCTGTCATTTCAGTGAATTAAGTAGCAATCTTTGCGTTGGCTGCCCTATTGAAGCAGGAGAATATATTGGTAAGATTGGCAATGAGGGGAGTTCGACAGCTGCTCATGTGCATGCAGTACTTTATAAAAACCTTAATCAAACAGATATAAATAGTTTAAGTTGGGGAGCAGCAATGGGCTCTAATACTGACCCTAATATCAACCCCAATAATCCCTCTGAGCTTTGTTTCTCAAAGGCAGCAGATTTTAAATTTGATGTGATATTGGATGGTACCGGTGGAGACGTTACTAATATTATAGAGCCTTATGCTCCTTCTATCCGTGCGGAGCTATTTCCAAACCCGACCTCAGGATTGCTCAACTTTAAAGTAAATGCATCTGCAAGTGAGTTTTTTGATGTCCGGGTTTTTAGTGGAACCGGTCAGTTAATATTTGAAGATCGTAAAGGCAACTATTACAAAGGGGAGATCGTGCAATACGATTTAAGAGGAATGCCACCTGGGCTTTATATCCTGCATTTAAGATTTGATCAAGAGTTTATTTCACAACGATTTATTATTGCGCAATAAGTTTTTGACTTTGGGTTTTGCCGCCTACAAGCTCTTCTCTAATTGGAGAAGAGCTTCTTGATTGATAACCAATAAAATAAAAGTCGCAATAATTAAGTATCTTCAAAATACCTTGCAAAGCGATCGATAAATATCATTCAATTATCGAAAGCAAAATTTATCCCTCAACCCGTCGGTGGATTTTTTATTTCCTTTTGTTTTAGAATCAGCCTCATAAACTCAGAGACTTCAACTGATTCTGTTTTATGTAACATTGGCCTTGTATAATAAGAAAGTGTTATTACTTAATATTTCTATCTAAGTCTCATTAATCATTAATTACGTGATTTGATGAAAGCTCTAAAAGCAATTAAATCTTTCAATGACCTAAATCCAATAAAAAACTCATTAGCAGAATTTGTTAGTCGTAGGATTCGGGAAAATTTTGATTTAGGCGAAAAATCCAGGTTAAGTATATTGTATCTAGGATCAATTCAAGCAAAAGATCTTTTGTTTCCAATATTAACCGAACTTGAGTTGACAAGCTCAATCGAGAAATTTGAAGTTCATATTCTTGACTCTGTACATAACTATGAATTTCAGGATATTGAGAATTGGAAGGTTTTTTTAGACCGAAAGTCACATTCTGATAAGGTAGAATTTTTTACACATGAAGTCGACTTAGATCAAATAGATTTTGAACAAGAGTTCCTTAAGGATAAACTCAAGATAAACAAGGCGAATTTCTTTGATATTGTTTTGGTTTACAACGCACTTCACAAATCGATAAACTGGAGACTGGCAAGTTATCATTTATTAGAAGTTCTGAACGAAGGTGGGCAATTAGTTTTTTCAGAAGCAATTAAAGATTTAGCATTTCTTGATGGTAAGTTGGATCAAATACCCTCAAGTCAAGGAATTAATATAACCTCTACAGTAAGAAAAAAGTATTATGACTTCTGTGAAAAGTTTTATTCATGGAGGAACAAGTATTTCTTTTGGGACCCGGAGATTAGCCCTTCCGATAGCAAGCTTTTTGAAGTTCAATTCAATAATTATTTCGATGGTTTTGTGTCAGACGAATTCAGTTTTCAGAGAAAGACTAGTTTTTCAGATATACAGGACTGGGTAAATAATAAAGCTTCTTCCTACTTTTCTTACGGGTTGGAAAATCAAACATTTAAATTCAATAATAGTGCTTTCAATGAAAAAGATGAGTTATTGCTTGACTTTGGATTGAAAGTTCACTCCTTTGAAAACTTCAAAAAAGGCTCTTTTGACAAGATTGGATATTGGCGAGCAAAAAACCTGATTGACAGAATAGAAAGGTTGCCGGATTTTAAATCAAAATTGATAGGTCAAACAGCAATTGATCTTTTGCTCAGCCATGATATGATTTTACCCGCCCATACATATTTTTTTGGTATTCTTCCCTGGGATGTGAGGCACGATAGGTGGGTTTATCCGCTACATGGAATTATTAACCAGACCCTTTCGAAAGGAGAGAGTTCTTCCATAGCAGAAAACTTTATCTATTACTACCTGATTCTTTCGGAGGAAATAGGTTTTTCTTTAATTGAATACTTTTCCTCTAAGCTTAACAGACAAATTGCAATTGAGATAAAATTGAACAATGAAAAACCTGATTTATCTTTAACCTTACAAAAAGGAAAAAGGGGAAACATTAAAAAGATGATCATTGAAATTCCCAGCAATTTTAATGATCGATCCTATATACGCTTTCCCAACTTGAGCACAGAGACTTTTAGGAAACCAAAAAATAAAACAGGGCATCAGCCTAATGATGATCAAGAATTTAAAAACCCCGTCTATACCCAGGTAAAACCAAATCTCACTCGACTTTCAATTTCCCAGGACTTTTACTTTCACCTTACTCATACCTATTGCGCTAAATATGCAAAAGGGAAAGAAAATGTAGTTATGGCTAACTGGGATAAATATGACGCTGATAAATATACTCCCGTTTTTGAGAATGTAATATCTGCGCTTTGTATTCCGGAAAATGATCTGCCAAATATTATTAAATCTCTTTATGGGATTTCAAGATTACTTGGCGAAATGGAGAGAGGAACTAAGATATTAATGATCCCTTCTATTGTTAGTAGTGAGAAGAAAAACATAAAAGGATCTGGCTGTTTATTGCTAATAGAAAAAACAATCCAAAACTATCCCCACGCCTCAATCAAAAGTATTCTTGATGATCGAAACATCTTGTTAACGCATATTACAAGCAGGATTTTTCATAGAATGGGGATTATTAGTTTAGCACAATCTGGATTCAGAATCCAGGCACTTAAAGCAGCTATAGCCGCAGTTATTTCAAGAAATGGATCCCATGGTATCGGAAGTAACGTACTGCCCTTGGTAGGATTTGACACTGAACACGGACCGTTTGCATTACAAGCTCTAATAAAATATCTGCGTCAAAGGTTTGATTTCATAGCCCAAGTTGCCTCAGGATTCCCGAGGTGGACTTTCTCTGCATGGTTCAATAGCGATATTATGATGAGGTTCTACATGCAATTTCATCTTTTAGATAAATTGGTAAAAGCTGAAGGTTTATCTGCTCATCAATACAGATATACTAATCATACGCCGGAGGTGGACCTAGGTAGTGTTTTCCAAAATGAGGGCTTAATTCGAGGGGGCTCTCAAAATCTTGGAATTGGAGATACAATAATAGTGCAAGGGTGGACTAGAAAAAGATCCGGATTGGCTTCAAATACTTTTGTTCTTGAGAAGGATAAAGTCAAAATCATTTGCGAGGTAGATAAGGAAGGTGAGGAGACTAAAGGGCTCATTGATGAAAAATTGGATAGTCAAGAATTCATACATAAACAATTTTATTCTGATAACTTTCAAGAAACTGGTTGTGAAGTAAAAATTATCGGCACCATAGAAGAATTAATCGAAGTTCCTGGTAAAATCCAGGTTTTTGAAGGTGAAAAGAAATTGTCTTTTCTCAAGTTTAAATTGGTCTCGTGTAAGTATATCCAACATAAGCTTCAGGTCAAGGTTAGACGTAGGAGTTATATCGATCTCAGTAACTATTCAAGTGGACAATTTAAGCTAGAAAACTATTCAGAGTATGATTATTCAATTCACGGAAAGAATGTGGTTGATATTTCTAATCATGAGTTGATTTCAAGGCGAGAAAAAGAGAAATTACGAATTCATATATATGGAAGAGTCACTTCTGTTAGTAGTGAAGGTTGTGTGATTGAGCTCGGAGATCAAAATAGTATTGAGGTAGAGTTTGATAATTTTTCTGATGTCAAGCAATTAACCACAAATAAATACTATATAATCAGTGGTTTAGTGTTTAAGAATTTGGAAAATTCCTATCTCCCGGACGGGAATAAATTGATCATCAAATTTGGGAAAATTGAATCTGAGCTAGGCAAGGATAAATACTCAAAACTTACTTTTCCATCCCTTACAAAATTCTGTTCCCCTTATTCCATTCATATTTATGATGCATTTGACACAAAAAAACTACAAACTCTTTTAGAAAACACCCAAAAGCTAAAAATATTTGGGTATTTAAAAATTGATGAAAAGGGTAATTGGAAGGTATTTGGTGGGGATAATAAAAAAACTGGAATTCAGATTGTAAATCCTTTACCTCGCATGCAATCCGGAAGATGGGTAATTCTTGAAGGACGATTATCTAAGAAAAATAGATTTTTTGGAATTGATTTATTAATAAATTGTTCGTCCTACACCTATATAGAAGAAACAGTTGAATGGAACGTTACCCAAATTAGCTATAATGACCTGGTTAGATATAAAACTCAGGATTCAATCATACTGCTCAATTCAGTTGAAGAAATTGAAAAAAAGCAATATAATATAAAAGCTTATGGAGCAGTCCAGTCGTATCGCAAGGAGGCAAAAAAATTGTGGTTCTTATCTGAAAATAATCCCGTTTCCTGCGTTTTGAATTATTCTGATTTTGACCAGAATAATAGTCTTTGGGGCCACTTAGTTGTTGGAACCCGATTGATAGTTCAAGGAGAAATTGAAAAAGAGGGCGAAGAGTTTCGAATAAAAAATGCAAAAATTTTAGAATTAGTAAAGACAAATCATATTGTCGGAGCGAGTTCTATTCACGAAGAAACTAAACGATTAGGACATGATGTTCAAATCGCAATTCCAGGAGGTGTGGTTGGTTACCAGGCAATTTATTGTATACTTGAAAATATAATTCGTAACTCCTCAAAACATGATTGGGCCAAACTGCCGGAAGTGGAGAAGGCAGGAAAGAATTTGGAAATCAAAATTGAATTAGAAGATCGCTTAAATGAAGATTTCCTCATTTGCAGGATCTGGAACAATGCCAGGGACTTAAGAGATTCATTTGAAAAAAAAGATATCAATGGAAATTTTGTTTCCAAAGCAGGCAAAACCAATGAGGTATTAGTTAATTGGGACCCCAGATTTTATTATCAGTACAAGAGTTCAATCACTCTAAATGAATCAAATGTTCCCAGGGAAACGCGTGAACGATTTTCCATGGAACAAATTCCATTGCACCATAAACTGAATTTTTTCTTTTGTGATCCTTTAATTGATAATACAGGATCACTTATTCGGGAGCACCTCGGTATTTCTGAAACTAAAATCGTTGCGGGTTTTCTTAATGTTGTTGACATTGAAACCATTGGCAGTGAAAGCATGGAGCATATCATGCTTGATGAGTATAGTCATAAAAATTCCGGATTTGTTCGCTCTACTGCAGTGTGGGAAGAAGAAGGAGGGCAATTAATTCCACGATTAGCTACGAAAATTAAATTACTTAAACCTCGTGAAATAGGTGTGTTTTCTTCTTTTGGTCCAGATAAATTGATAATGTCTATTCCTTTGTTAAGGGAATTTAACAGCCATGGGATCTATTTTTTTTCACATAAACAATTTGAAGACCTTGATTTTGAAATTTGCATCATATTAGATGATGGAGAAAAATCTAAAACTAAAAGACGTCCAGGCCGGGATGAAAAAAATCTAATCTTATACTTGAATAGATTCATTGATTCGGAGCAATACCCTCTTCATGAAATTGAAGAAGATTATGTAATGTTTAAACATGTAATAGGGTATTACCCATATAGGTTATTGCTTGTTTTGGAGGATAAAAAATATGAAAGTTTGATGAGGAAAAGGCTCGACTTTCCTTTCATTTTTCGCAGGATCAGATTTATCAGACAGTCACGATTTGACAGTTTATTGGCCTATGTAAGCTCTTCCTGGGAGAATACAACTGCCAAACCAACAAGACATGATCTTGATAATTTTGAAAAATTTAAACTTTATTTATATCAATTGTGGATCAACCTATTATCCGGTAATTTTTCGAAAAACCTGAAAACGTTTGCATTAAGCGTAAATTATCAAAGTCCTGGAAAAGATGATGGGCTTAGAGAGCATTTCAAACTTGATCAATTTTTCTATTTATTCAATTCAAGAAAATCTGAGCTTGTTGAATTATTATGTATTTATATCAGGGAAACGGTCCATGGTGAGGTTGAAAGCCCAACTTCAGAAATTCTAGAAGTAATAAATTCGTTGGTAAAGTACTTCCGTCAAGAGTTAAATAGTTTTTCTCTAACTCAAACACCTGAGGCATATCTCCCAAATTATTTTAATAGATGGATAGAAGGTGTAGCTTATAAGATTCAGGATAAAATTTGGTTTACCAACACTTATTTGAAGGCTTTTCAAGTTGATGATTTCTGGAGCCTGGTTACTAAAGTGATAAATGTTGTTCCATCAATTGTCGATGCCTTAACTGTACAATCTATGGACTTACCCCCTACCGTGCCACCAGAATACACACACATTGGGAGTGATAGTAACGAAGAAGGTATTCCTAAGAAAAGGATGAAAAAAAGCCTTGAAGGAATTAAGTGGCATGAAGACTTGAATAAAGCCTTTATCAATACTCCTTTCGCTGATTTGCCAAAAACAATACTTCCATATGATGTTGATAACCCTCAAGTTGATACGCTGCCAATTGTTTATAGCAGGCATGGCTCTGCAAAAAAAGACCAAAATAAAATTCACCTGGAGTTATTAAGTGGGTCTCAGATTTCCTTCTCCATATTAAAAGAACCTCCAGATGATGATTATTTTTTCTTTAAACTCTTATTACAGCTAATAGAAAATGCCTTACCTGTCATTATGGTATTGGATGAAAGGCTCGGTCGATTCGTTGATAAGTATAAAGATGTATTGCCAAAGAGATTGCAAAACATAAACATTATAGTACCAATTAGTATCAGCTATGCGAGCAAAAATATCTCAATTCCAATTGCGAAGTCTATTTCAGGAAAAGATGAAGTTGAAATACTTGTATCAGAAAGTGATCCTGTGGTGATAAAATATGATGGCTCAAGATTCAGCGACTTCCATTTAGACAAGTCTAAAAACAGAGGTCCAAGAATAAATACATTGATCATGCATTATGCTGTATTGGAAAAATTATTTAATGAAAAACAAAGGAGGGAGTTTGTTTTAAAAGTGAAAGAAATTATCCCTTCAGTAATTATTACTTCAGGGCGCGGAGAACCGTCTGATCTTGGAAATTCAGTAAAGTTCCTTCCATATTCAAACATTGAAAGTTTCCTTTTGCAACCGTACCCGGAAAAATTTCTTTTAACTCAAATTATCATGAAGGCGATTCTAAAACCAAGCCAATAATTGTAATTGTTTTTATATGAAAAGTCCCCGAAAGAATATTTACATTTTCATTTCTTCTTTATATGAAGAACAGGACCGTAAATGGTTATTACCTTTTGTAGATTCAATTGCCTATAATACAAGTCTCCATACCTTTTTTAGAGGAAGTGATTTCGAAAAAGAAATTGATTATAAATGGAAAAAAATAAATAATACCGACGAGATTATCGTAATAAATGGATTGAATTTAGGAAATAATCAACTTGAGGAAATTAAAACTTTTTGGGCCAGCCTTTCCAAAGGGCAGGAAGTTAGCCTTGAAAATTCATTCGTTAAGGACTTAATTGAGACTATCCTTGATACTAAGATTAATGAAGTTGTAAATCTTCCTACACAAATTTTCATTAAATTCTGTATCCATTGGGGCGGTGATGTTAAAAATCCCAAAGGTGTAAATGCACTCGATCAACATCTTAGCTCAATGTTCAAGAAATATGCAGTGACTAATATTTCTTATTCTAGCACATTTTATTCTTTAAAATATAAACAAAGAGGTTGCAGTAAAATAGCTGCATGTAAATCGCAGGAAGCCTTCCTTAAAACTTTACAAAAGAATAAGGAGGAAGCTCTGGTAAATGATTTTTCCTCAGAAGAATTAAGGGAAAAAGAATTTACTGATTTAGAATATTTCATAGGTACGATTAAACAAATAGACAATATCACTGAAGATGGGAAGATAGTAGAAGAATGGCAAAGCTATTACAATACTAAGTTCATTGGTCTTTTACAAGAAATCGATAGATCAAAAGTTTTACCGGCTATAGAGTTGAACTTCCGTAAAAAATATGTTCCTGGTAAGTTTGGGTATTTGAAAAGAAGTTTAAGCATTTATTTTACAACTTTTAAAAATACAAATGGAACATTTTTAAGCCATGAAATTAAAGATCAAAATGACGCATTTCAAAAGTTTATCAATTATGTTGTCGCTTCGAAATGGCTACCTGAGGAATATGATGCATTAAGTTTAACCAAAGCTGATACCAGGGAAAAAGCAGACATAATAATAGCCTTCACGAGCATAACAGATTTGAATGATCTTTTAGGTGAAGAAGGCCAACCAACTAGTATACAGGGTTTTGGAGATTATTATAACAAGGAAATCCTACAGAAGGTATCACCCAAGCCAGTTTTTTTTATTAGCTGCTGGGACATCATGAAATGTTATCCTGATATTAGCCTTGAAAACAATAAAGATAGCGAGCTCTATTTTGAAAAACTCTTTTCGGAGTTAAACCTTGATGATAGATTTCGATTCCTGGATTGTAACATACTTTTCCACTTCATCCCACTTGGTCATACTTTTGTTGATGACTTTTTATATGCTTTAAATCAAATCAGCTTTGGCTACGAAAAACTGTTGTTTGACTGCATGGTGGTCAAAGAATTTGTTGACTTTCAAGTAAGGATGTTGCAAAATTCTTTTATTAAGGACTTTCAAATTGGTTCTCACCATGGGAGCCTTGTGAAACCTTATCAATTTCATTCTGAAAGTAAGCAACGCTACTTCTCGGAATTGAAGATTGCGTCATTAAATGGATTAAAATGGCGGATTTTATTAATAGATGATTTTGCCTCTAAAGCTCTATTAATTGAGGAATTTCCCGACAAAAAAACATCCAAAATCAATAAAGCAGAGTTGATAGAATACTTGTTGAGAGATAATGCTAATATTGAATTTATTTTGAAATCGGAAAGTACGCTTGAAAAGGCCGAAAAACTAATTTGGAGGTATGATACAGAAGATCAGCAAGTAAAATTTTATGACGTTATTTTGTTGGATTATTTATTGAAAATGTCTTCCAGATCAGCCCGGTTTGGTCATGAATTGATCAGAGAAATTAGTGCATGGTCCGGGGGCGATAAAATTGATGAGAAGCATTTAAGAAAAGTAAGAGGTCCTTTAAAACGTTTGTTTTTCTTTCCTATCTCAGTTTACCCCTTTGCCATGAGAGATAGTTTGCAGGACAAGGGTATAAATTATAACCACTTTTATTGGCA
>JBCCHF010000059.1:0-29100 GCA_039028895.1 Bacteroidota bacterium
TAGTCGTCACTCCATTTGCATCGGTTATTGTAACAGAATTAGCACCCGCACATAAGTCATCTGGATCTTCATTAGTGTTACCGTTGGACCACTGGAACGTGTATCCGGGAACGCCACCCGAGACGGTAATATCAACTGATCCATCGCAATTGGTATCGTTGTCGGGTGTGGAGCCATCTTCAGTGATCAGAATTGCTCCAGGTTCGGTGATCATGACGCTAGCGGTTTCGGAGCACCCATTTTGATCAGTTACGGTCACAATATGGTTGCCAGCATTGAGCATATTGGCGGTTTGTGTCATTTCGCCATTGTCCCAGTTGTAGGTATAGGGCATTGTTCCTCCAGAAGTGATTGCAGTGGCTGAACCGTCAGAAAGGCCATTTCCGGAAACATTATTATTTACGGAAGCTATAGCAGAAAGCGCAGAGGGTTCTGTTATGGATACCATTCCGGTAACGGCAGTACCTGAGTTATCCTGAATGGTAACATTGAAGGTGCCAGCACAGAGTCCTGTAGCAGTAGTATTGGTTTGAGCGGAAGGATCATCCCATAGGAAGGTATATGGCAATGATCCGCCAGAAACTGAAACCGTTGCTGCACCATCGCAAACACCCTGACAAGAGGCATTATTGTCAGCAGTGGCATTATTGAATGAAAGGGTAGAGTTGGAACCAATGGAAATGGTTAGCGTAGAAGTTATACCATTTGCATCAGTTACTGTCACTGAATTTGTGCCAGCACATAGGTCATTGGGGTCTTCGTTGGTATTGCCGTTGGACCATTGGAAAGTGTAGCCTGGTACGCCACCAGAGACGAGTATGTCAGCCGTACCATCACAGTTAGCATCGTTAGCTGGCGAAGAAGCATTTTCGGAAACGACCAAGAGCGATGGTTCAGTGATGGAGACTGATGCCGTATTAGCACAACCATTTTGATCAGTTACAGTGACTAAATGATTGCCAGCATTAAGCATATTGGCAGTTTGTGTCATTTCGCTATTATCCCAGTTGTAGGTGTAAGGGGGAGTGCCTCCTGATCCGTTTGCAGTGGCTGATCCGTCAGAAAGGCCATTGCCAGAGACATTATTGTTAAGCGATGTACTTGCAAGAAGTGGCGGTGGTTCTGAAATGGTTACCATGCCAATTACCGAAGCTCCTGAATTATCTTGAACAGTTACGGAATAATTTCCCGCACACAATGCATTCGCAGTAGGCGTGTTTTGCCCTCCCGGATCATTCCACGAATATGTGAAAGGGGCTGCTCCTCCGGAAACTGATACTGTAGCCGAACCATTACAAGTGCCATTGCAGATAGCATCTGCGTTAACGTTGACTCCGGAGAGTATTAGACTAGAGTTAGAACCAATCGAGATGGACAAAGTAGATGTAATTCCGTTAGCGTCAGTTACTGTCACCGTATTGGTGCCTGCACATAGATCGTTGGGGTCTTCAATGGTGTTTCCATTGGACCATAGGAAAGTATATCCTGGCACTCCTCCTGACACATTAATATTGACTGTACCATCACAATTGGCATCATTGTCAGGAGTACTTGAATTTTCTGAAACGATTAAAGGTGGTGGCTCAGAAACGGAGACAGCAGCTGTAGCAGAGCATCCATTTTGATCGGAGACGGTCACAATATGATTGCCAGCATCGAGCATGTTGGCAGTAGCTGTCATTTCTCCATTGTCCCAATTGTAGGAGTATGGAGGAGAGCCGCCAGCGCCAAATGCGGTAGCTGATCCATCGGAAAGTCCATTTCCTGATGCGTCATTATTAAGTGATGCTGAAGCAAAAACCTGAGAAGGCTCATTAATACTTGCAAAGCCAAATTGCATGCATCCATTATTATCGGTAACGGTTACTATATGGGAGCCTGCATTAAGGCCATTGGCAGTAGCTGTCATTTCTCCATTATCCCAATCATAGGTATAAGGTGGCGTGCCTCCTGTAGCTGATGCGGTAGCGGATCCATCTGAAGCACCGTTGCAAGAAGCATCTGATCCGAAGGATACTGAAACGTTAAGTTCGTTAGGTTCTGTAATTGAAAAGCTGGCTGTACCAACGCAACCATTCTGATCAGTTACAGTTACGGTATGTGGCCCTGGCCATAAAAAACTGGTGTTTTGATCGGTTGATCCCGTGTCCCAAAAGTAAGTGTACGGACCTGAACCTCCAGATGGTGTTGAAGCAGCCACTCCATCAGAAGCACCATTGCAGGAAATATTCTGAGTTATGGAAACGCCAGGATTAATAGGTGCAGGCTCATTTATTGAAATTGATAAAACCAAATTTTGCCCGGCACCATCAGTGATCGTAACAGTATTGCTTCCGGGCGATAATGCCGTAGCAGAAGTGCTGGTTTCACCACTGTCCCAAATAAATGAATAAGGCGGAGCCCCTCCTCCAGGATTAGCTGTTGCTGATCCGGTCGAGCTACCATTACAAAGCGCATCTATGACATTTGATATGGTACCTGTTAAAAGAGGTGCTGGGCCATATTTGATCAAAAATAGATTTGGAGAATTAGAGCTAAATGGAGCAAGCTCAACATTATTATTTGGCGGGTCAGCGAAAAACTCTTCACCAAAAACTCCTGTAAAAACAATGCCTTCAACAGGGTCATAGGATAATGATGTAGCCCGTTCTCCACCACTCATTTCGCTTCCCATTTTTTGGACATCTTGATAGGCACCGGTTGATTGGCTGTATTCAGCAATAAACATATCATTACTAGGGCCAACAGAGCTAATATTTTCAGTACCAGCACCAGGGTCGAAATCAATAGTACCCTGGATGATTCCTGAAATACCAATTTTGTCAGAAGGACCTATTGAGATACCAAATGTTTGACTGAATGTGGATGCCTTAAGATCATTAATCCAGAGGATATTCCCATTATTGTCGTATTTGGCGAGGAAAATGCCTTGAAACGGAGCGGAATTAGTCAAAGTTACATTACCAGCATTTGGGTCAAAGTCAATAGTTCCTGTATAATGACCTGCCAGAAAAACGTTGTTTGAATTATCGACGTTTAAAACTGTGCCCTCATCATTCCCTGATCCTCCGAATGCATGTGCCCAGATAAGGTTTCCATTGGCGTCAAATTTTGAAAAGAACATATCATCATTTCCAACAGAAGTTGCGGCCAGGTTGGCTGGTCCCGGATCAAGGTCCGTCGTTCCTCGAAACCATCCGGTAACGAAAACATTGCCCGAAGCATCAACATCTACATCTTCCCCATAATCAAAATTAGTTCCTCCAAACGCCAATGCCCAGGTATAGTTACCATTGGCATCAAGCTTCATGACAAATGCATCAGCCTGGCCCGCAGAAGTTTGCATATTCACACCAGCTGTCGGATCCAGATCTACTGTTCCCTGGAACATACCGGTCAGGTAGATATTGTTTGCATTGTCCACTGAAACAGAAAACGTTTCATCGAAACCTGCTCCTCCAAATGCCCTAGCCCAGATTAAAGCCCCAGCTGACGAGTATTTTGCAATAAAAACATCATTAACACCATTGCTGGTGAATGAAGTTACTCCTGGTCCAGGATCAAAATCTGGTGACCCCTGAAATTGACCGGTAACGATAATGTTCCCAGAACCATCAACAGCCAGCCCAGTGCCTGCACCCGCATCGGCATTGGCATTAACCGCCCAAAGGAAATTGCCATCAGCATCATATTTGGAAAGGTAGATGTCCGAGTCGACAGGAGCTGATAGTGTAGAAATGCCTGGTCCAAGGTCAAAGTCAGTCGTGTTGGTGTAAAAACCAGTATTATAAATGTTTCCACTGCCGTCAACCAATACTTCCCAACCCCAGTCAGTATCTTGAGAGCCTATAGAATAACCCCATTGGTAAGGGGGTATCTGACCAAAGGCTGCATAAGCAACAAATGTTAGAATAATAAGAATAAGAGTTGTGCGGACCATATTTTTTCCTCAGTATAAAATACATCGAAAGAAACGCCTAAATGTGAGCAGGGAGGGTTGATTTTTTAATTTAATTTACAGAATAGATGTTAAGTATCCGTTAAAATTACGCTTGTTGGACAAAAATTACCCTAATGGGTAGGTTTTTGATAAAAAGCAATCCTTAAATTTGGCCATAAAAAATCATATAAATTTACCCTTATGAAGCAATTCAGAGTACTTTTTCTTTTTTCGCTTATGCTGATCTCATTCGGTATGGAAGGTCAGAAAGCGGGCTTATTTACAGCAGATGATATTGACATTCCGTACACGGAATATACTTTGAAAAATGGTTTGAGGCTTGTTGTTCACCAGGATGATAAGGCTCCAATTGTAGCAGTGAATATCTGGTATCATGTCGGTTCAAAAGATGAAAGGCCAGGTCGTACCGGTTTTGCCCATTTGTTTGAGCATTTGATGTTTAATGGTTCAGAAAACTTTAATACCGATTATTTCCAGGCACTTGAAAGTATTGGTGGAACAGATTTGAATGGTACAACTAGTACCGACAGAACTAATTACTTCCAGAATGTACCTTTAGCGGGCCTAGACCAGGTTTTGTTTCTTGAATCAGACCGAATGGGGCATATGCTTGGAGCTGTTGACCAGGCGCGTCTCGATGAACAGCGTGGTGTAGTTATGAATGAAAAGCGCCAGGGTGAAAATCAGCCTTATGGACTTCAGTGGGATTATGTCACTAAAGAAATGTTTCCGAAAGGTCATCCATATTCATGGTCAGTAATCGGAGAAATGGAACACATTGAGGCAGCAACTCTTGATGATGTCTATGATTGGTTCAAAACTTATTATGGCCCCTCAAATGCAGTTTTAGTTATTGCTGGTGATGTTGACCCAGATGATATCCATGAGCGGGTAAAGCGTTACTTTGGCCATATTCCTCCAGGACCAGCTCTCCCAAGACCAGAGTTGGATATCCCTGTCCGTTTAGCGGATACCCGGATGTCTTACCAGGATAGAGTTCCTGAAACAAGAATCAACTATGTTTGGAACTCGGCAGAATGGGGCTCAAAAGATGGCACCATGCTGGATCTGGCCACAGACATACTGTCCACAGGAAAGAATGCTAGGTTATACAAAAAATTGGTCTACGAAGATAAGACTGCTAGCTCAGCAGGAGCATTCGTATGGAACAAAGAAATTGCAGGTAACCTAATCGTGCAGGTAAATTTGAAACCTGGTGTTTCCGCAACGGATATGGAAGCCAGTATTGATGAAGTTATGAATGATTTTATCGAGAATGGTCCTACACAGGATGAACTGGACAGAGTAAAATCTCAATACTTTGCCAATTTCATTAAAGGTATCGAGCGTATTGGCGGATTTGGCGGAAAGTCGGATATCCTTGCTCAAAGTGCTGTTTTTGGAGGTAATCCTGATTTTTACAAAACTACACTCGAAATGGTAGAAAATGCTACCGTTGAAGATATTAAGGCTGCATGTCAGAGATGGCTGACACAAGGAAAATTCACTTTGACGTGTAAGCCATTACCGGATTATTCTCACACGAAACCTCAGGTGGACAGGAGTTTGGGCCTTCCTGAACTAGGTGAACCTGTTAGTGCTAAATTCCCAGATATTGAACGTAAGACTTTGTCAAATGGACTTGAAATCGTTTTGGCTAAGAGAGAAGGAGTGCCAACCATGGTTCTTGACATGATCTTTGATGCAGGAACAGCCGCAGATCAATTTGGGAAACCAGGTACTGCAACATTAGCCATGAACATGATGGATGAAGGTACAAAGGAGTTGTCCTCACTTGAGATTAGTGAAAAAATGCAGATCCTCGGAGCTTCTATCAGTTCTTATGCCTCTCTTGATGCTTCTCACGTTGCAATGACCACACTTAAGCCTAGCTTTGATCAAAGTCTTGACTTATATGCTGATGTAATCTTGAATCCAGCTTTCCCGCAAAGTGAGTTTGACCGATTGAAAGATGAGCAACTGGCTGCAATTGCACGCGAGAAAAAGAATCCTATTCAAATGGCTTTAAGAGCATTACCGCGTTTTATGTATGGTGAAGGCCATGCTTATAGCCTCCCTATGACCGGTTCGGGTTTTGATGCAACTGTAAAGGCGATGACTAAAGAGGATGTTGAGGATTATTACGCTGACTGGATCAAGCCTAACAATGCAAAACTTTGTGTTGTCGGGGATATTTCAATGGATGAATTGGTGTCAAAAGTAGAAAAGCATTTCAAGAATTGGAAGAAAGGTAAAGTCCCTAATAAGAATATCAGTGATTCAAAAGATGGCAGTAAGAGGACCATCTTCCTGATGGATAAGCCTGAATCTGCACAAACAGTTATCCTTGCCGGTCACCTTTCAGAGCCTTATGGAGCAGTTCCTGAAGTTGCTAAAGAGACTATGTTGGATATCCTGGGCGGGCAATTTACTTCAAGGATTAATATGAACCTTCGTGAAGACAAACACTGGTCATACGGTGCAGGTACATTTATGCCTGATGCCAAAGGTCAGCGGATGTTAGTTGCCTTTGCTCAAGTACAGGGTGATAAAACTAAAGAATCTATCGAAGAAATCGTTAAAGAGTTTGAAATGATTTCAGGTGATAAGCCGATCACCCAGGATGAGTTTGATAAAACCACTCAAAATACCATTCTACAGTTACCTGGAAGTTGGGAAACCAATGCAGCGGTAATGGGCTCACTTTCTGAGATTGTTCAATACGATTTACCAGATGACTATTACAAAAATTATGATCAAGAAGTTAGAAACCTTACAGTAGAACAGGTTAGGGAATTGACCAATAAAATGATCAAACCTAAGGATATCGTTTACTTCCTAGTGGGTGATCAAAGTAAAGTTATCGATAAATTAAAGGAGTTGGATTTAGAGATTATCATTCTGGATGCAAATGGAAATCCCAAGATCTAGGGAATAAATCCAAGTTTAAGAAAAAATTAAAAAGCCGTTCCACCTTGTGGAATGGCTTTTATTTTTTTTCTATTTTTAGACTATTGCCAGCAATCTGACAATTATTCCAAATGACCCCTTTACTAAGAAATAATCTCACAGTTTTAGTCTTGTTTTCATGGTCTTTCATAGCCTCAGGACAAATCTTTTATTCAGATATCGCCATGCAGTCAGGTATCAATCATACCTATGGCATTGGTATTTTTGGTGGCGGAGTCAGCTTTTTCGATTTTAATAAAGATGGATGGGATGATATTACACTGGCTACAGGTGATGGTGATCCTCTTGAGTTTTACATCAACAACCAGGGCACTTTTACCAAAATGGTTCCTCCGCCTGTTTATAATATTGACCAGGTAAAACAAACCCTTTGGGCAGATTATGACAATGATGGCGATTATGACCTCCTGGTTACCAGTATCAATAGCGGAGTAACACTATATCATAATTTCGGTAACCTTACCCTGGTTGATGTTACTGTTCCTGCTGGCCTTTACCAGGAATTTCTGCAAACCTTTAGCGGTACCTGGGCCGATTTTGATAATGACGGGTATCTTGACATTTACCTGGGATGCAATAATCTAAGAAATTACCTGTATCGAAATACAGGTAACGGTACCTTCGAAGATATAACACTTGAAGCCGGAGTTACAGATTCTTCAGGTCTTGCTTTAGCGCATGTTGTTCTTGATTACAACAAAGATGGCCTGCACGATATATTCATTGCTAATGATAAATGGACACCTAACAAATTGTTTATCAATGCGGGAGAAGAAGGCTTTTATAGTACTGGCAATGCGGCACAGGCGGAAATTATTATGGATGCTATGTCGGCTACAGTTGGCGACTATGATAATAATGGCTGGCTCGATATTTATGTAACCAATAATATTTCGGGTGGAGGGGATTTAAGTGGTTTATCTGCTCTTTTCCAGAATAATGGAGACGGCACTTATAATGAAGTGGCAAGTGCTGCTGGCGTAACATTTGGTGGTTTTGGCTGGAGTTCTCAATTCCTTGATGCTGATAATGATCTTGATCTTGACCTTTATGTAAGTGGCAAGATAACAGGGTCTTCAGTTCCAAGCAGCGAAATATATGAAAATCAAGGTGACGGTACATTTCTCCTGCCGATTAACGCCGGTTTTGTGGGTGATACTGTCCGGAGTTTTGGTAATGCTGTAGGAGATTATAATAACGATGGGTATCAGGATATCTTCGTCTCAAATCATCTGTATCCTTCGCAATTGTGGTCAAATAATGCAGGAGGGGCTAATTGGTTGAAGGTTTTCCTTGAAGGAGTCGAGAGTAATCGCGATGGCATAGGCAGTTGGTTAGAGGCGTATATTCAGGGCACGAAATTGACCCGGTTTGCACATTGCGGGGAATCCTACCTTGCGCAGAATTCTCAATACCATCACTTTGGGCTTGGCAGTCATTCGGCAATCGATTCTTTGAAAATCATCTGGCCTTCTGGGATGGTAAGTGTTCTTGAAAATGTAGGCGCTAACCAGTTGATCACTGTAGTGGAAGGGACTTTATGTTCCGAATCGGAAATCATAGTTTCCAATTCATTGATAATCTACGATAATGGAGAAGGGACAGGCAGTATTTTTGCAGAATTTGATGGTGGTTCGCCTCCTTACAACTTTAGTTGGAGCAACGGCAGCACCTCCGCAACCATTGATGAATTGTCGTTTGGGTTTTATGATCTGACCATTACAGACGCCAATGATTGTGAATCGTTTTTCCAATTTGCTGTTGGTCTTGAGATCTCTACCGGCATTGACCAATTATCTGAAATCGGCTTCACTGTCGGCCCGAACCCTTTTCACGATTTCATTGAATTATCTGGTAACGTTCCTGAGAAAGGAAAGATTGAAATATTTGACCTTAACGGAAAGTTAATCCTAGCCGAAACCTTAAATCAGGATCGGCTACAATTTAATTTCCCGTTACCGGAAGGGGTCTACATTTTCAGGCTTTGGGATGATGAAACCCCGATAGCTGCTTGGAAGATGGTGAAGCATTAAAACTCGCGCTTCAATATTCCAATAAACGATGATTCGGTGGTTTCAATTACCGATTGGTATACTTCTGATTCCAGGAAATGGTTTAAAGTCATTTCATTTTCTGCAGCATATACAATAAGACCATCCATCACACAAGGTACCTGGAATCGGGCTTCCTTTTCATCCCCAGCAAACAAGTTGGCTTTTATCATGCCTGCAAAGATGATCTGTACAGGGTCTCTTAACTTCGGATCCTGGAGTAAACCCAACGTAGAATCATTTCCCTTGAAATGATGGATACCATAGTGCCTCTGCGTATCGCGAGTTGGCCTATCGGGTGTAATGGCGTTCTTTGCTGCAAAACCAAATGTGAATTTGTCAACCGAATTGATCCTGAGCAAACTAGCTATTTGGAAATACTTTTTTTCAACAATCGACTTAAACACATTCCCGGAAGGATATTTTACAATTAAAAGCGTATCTCTTTTCCTTTGATCATCCCCTTTTAAAACCTTTGTTATGCTTCCCTTAAATCTTAGTCGGCCGCCTGATTTTAGCAATAGCCGACCAACCAGAAGTCCATACAAATTATACATCCAGCCAAATTTGGTGTTAAACCAATTGATAGCGTAAAAATTGTTGTCCAAGGAAAATTTTTCATCCCTTGATTTGATGTAAATGTACCGTTTGCTGGAAATTTTGGCTTTGACCTGGTTCATATCTGAAAAGAATTAGTTCTTTCAAATGTAACACAGAATTTGGAATTTCTCTCATTGGATTAAGCAGGGCTCTTTCAAGAAACCCTGCGTTTCACTAATTCTAAAACCGGGTAGGGTCAAAAGGGAAATCGTCAAATTGGTCCAAAACACCATCTCCATCTGTATCCGTATTGACTGGCGCATCTTCTGGGGAGTACAACATTTGCCAACTGATAGGGAGGAAGGTGTTTACGATGAGATTCGGGTATTCTTGTGTAGGACCCATGGTCACTTGTGCCGCAATAAAAGTAGTATTGAGGCCATCCACATAAGTGGTATTCATATTGATAACTGCCGTAAAATTGCCTGCCCGTAACATCACTGATGACCCATCAGTACGAATCACCCCATTATTAGTAGTCCCCGAATTGGCGCAGACAGTGGTGACGTTTGCCGGATTACCGATAAAATTGAGAAATTGGGCAACTTCAAAATTCAAGGCATCATTTACGCCAATTATGCCATTAGTCTGGGTTGAGATCCATCGATAAAGTACCTGGTTATCTTGCCTGATTAAATTCACGCCTACAGTAGTGCCAAATTGATCAGATAAAGTAGTGGGAATGTATCCTGCAGGATAAACAAACCCAAGTGCAGGGAATTCAGGATGAAAATAGGTGCCACCAGGATTATTGATGACTGGTGTTCCACCTGGAAGGTCACCCCTTGGAATGCCGTTGGTTATATCCCACCAAACAGCTTCAGCGCCTACAACATTCGGGCAAATTTGAGAAGTAGCATTTTGCGGAAGCGTGATATTATCCTGTCCACAAGAAGCAATGAAGAAAAGCACTAAAACAGAAACGATAACTTGAAAAAAAGTTTTCATGGGTAAAATCTTTTTTGAAATTCAGATAATTACCCATGAATAGAAGGCCTTAAAAAAAGGTCATCACTTTTTCGAAAATTTATTGAACATTTGGATTGAAAGGCTCGGCGTCGTTTTCGTCAGCGACACCATCGTTATCAGAATCAAGGAAACCTTGACCAGTATAAAGCAATTGCCATCCAATTGGCAAATAGACATCAAGTATATTCGTTTCCAGATCAGCCGTAGGTCCAGCGGTAACTTGTGAAAAAATGAAAGATGATGGCAACCCTTCTACAGTCGTTACACTGACCGTAACATTTGCTGTAATACCGCCAAATCTGATGAGTTTTGTTGAGCCTGACATTGTAATACCTGGAGCAGGGAAATTTACGCCTTGATCCTCGCAAACAGTCTGAACACCACCTGCACTGCCGAAAAAGCTAAGCAATTGATTGATCTCAAATGCTCTCACATCGTCAACACTTACAAATCCACTAACTGTTGAATTATTATATCTCCAAACTCCCTGGTTATCATTTTTGATCAGGTTTACCCCAATATTAACTCCGTCATTAACAGTCTCAGGGGTCCATCCGGCAGGATATTGAAATCCTAAAAGTGGCTGGGCAGGATGAAAATAGGTCCCTCCCGGATTTTTGATAGTTGGAACACCTCCAGGGATATCACCTCTTGCGAATCCGTTGAAAATATCCCAGTAAATTGCTTCTACTCCCGAAACTTCCATACAGCCCTGCAAGGAAGTTGCACTTTGAGCTGCCTGAATTTCATCTTTGCTACAGGATGACATCAGCGTGATAATGAAAATAACCGAAAAGAAAGCGATGACTGAATTTTTCATGGTTGAATATTTTAGAATCGAGTTTTATTTCACCTTAACATCGGGACATTTTAAAAATGTCATCACTCTTCAGAAAAAAAGCCAACAATCCGCCGAAGGGTAAAACCCGGACAAGCTCTAATTCCTTATCTTCAAACCAAACATCCTCAACACCATGAAAAAGATTTTCGGATTTCTCGCATTGGCTACTATCATTTTACTTATAGGTTACCAGTACCTGATGAAAGATTTCAAACAAACAAAAAGCTTGATTTTCCAAAATGGGGTGATCTACACCTTGGAAAATGATGCGCCCAAAGCACAAGCCGTGTTGGTTGAAGACGGTTACATTAAAGCTGTTGGTAGTAATGATGAAGTTTTGTCACTTAAAACCCCTAAAACTGAAATTATTGATCTGGAAGGCAAAACCATGTTTCCCGGTTTTATTGATCCCCATACCCATATGGCTTTGAGCTCTTTTCTACATCCGATGGTCGATCTATCGGGTTTCAAACATCGTACCCCTGAGCAGGTATGGAACCACCTTCGGGAAAGTGTAAAAAACTTCGAGAAAGGAGCCTGGATTGTGTGTAAAGGTTTGGATCCGATTCTAGTTGAAGGCCTGGATGCTCCAAAGATTGATATGCTGGATGAAATGGTACCTGACAATCCTTTGATCATTTTATCTCAAAGTCTCCATACCTATTGGGGAAACACAATGGCTTTTTCACGGGTCGGGATTGATAAAGACACACCTGATCCTTCTCAGTCCAGTTATTACGAAAGAACCCCGCAGGGTGAGTTGACCGGATTAATTGCCGAACAATTGGCTTTTGCCCCATTCGCGCAAGCCATTCTGGGGGCAGTAGATTCCAAAACTTTGATAAATGCAGCAGTTGATGTTATGAAGGCTTATGCCAAAAGAGGAAACACGACACTAGTGACAACGGGAATTTCAGTTAATGATAGTAAGCCGCTGCGCTTATACAAACACCTTTCGGCTGAAAAACCTGAAATTGTCAACCAGGCATTATCCAAACTCGGAATGCTTCCAAAGAGGGCCCCACTGCCAAGACATTTCATATACATCAGGCACGATCGACTTCACCTTATGCCTGAAAGTCCGCAAAACGGAGATGATTTTTATCGGGTTCTGGGCGTAAAACACTGGTATGATGGATCGCCTTATACAGGATCCATGTATTTGTCGCAGCCCTATCTCATGTCTGAACTTTCCCGTGAAGGGCTGCATATCAAAGAGGGCTATGCAGGTGAACCACTTGTTGAACACAATGAACTAGTCAATTGGATAACTACCCATCAGCAAGCTGGTTGGCAAGTTTTGGTTCATACACAGGGTGATCTTGCCATCAACGAGGTTCTGGAAGCTTTCGAAGCAGTCGAAAACGCTGGCAATGAAATTGCCGCCTTTCGTCATAGACTTGAACACTGCCTGTTGATGGATTCCCTTGGTATTGTGAAAGCGAAGGCTCTTAATGTGAATCCAAGTTTCCATATCAATCATCTTTACTATTATGGAAAAGCACTGAAAAATGATTTGATCGGTGAAAAATTGGCGGAAAAGATGCTACCACTCAGATCAGCGTTAGATGCAGGCATGACCATTTCTTTACATGCGGATCAGCCTATGTTTGAAAGTCATCCATTTAGCCTCATCAGAACTGCTGTTGAACGCAAAACCAAGGAAGGAGAGCTATTGGGAGAACGTGAAGTCATTACACTTGATGAAGCCATCCGTTCCCTGACCATAGATGCTGCCTGGCAAATCAAAATGGAAGATAAATTAGGATCAATTAAGACAGGGAAATTCGCTGATTTGATTATTCTGGACCATGATCCATACAGCATTCCGGTAACGGAACTGGATAAAATTGAGGTTTTGGCAACCTATATCCACGGTAACCAGGTGGCCTATTGATTGAAAAAAGTAGGGAATTTGTCCTAACTTAACAAACAGGATGTAACAAAAACCCGCATGAAAGTTCAGATAGAGGAAAAACATAAAACCCTGCTTTACAGGGGCGTAAATTTTGTTTACAGATTTTTCTTCCTTGCCCCGAAACCAATCAGGCATATCATCATTTTCGAATTGATCTGGATCATGTTGATTTTTGGTTCAGGGCAAGGAGATGAAATATTCACCTTTGCGTTTGAGAATTATATGCTGCAAACGACGGTAGGGAAGATTATTCATGCAGGCATCCTGTACTGGGGTTTTTTCATGCTGGCGTATTTCATTAATATGCAGTGTCGATGGATGTATGAAAAAGAAAGACGTAATGATAGCCTCGCCAAAGAGCAAAGTACGCATTTCGGGTTTCACCGCGATAAATCCAACAGTGCACTTAGCCGACTGGCTTTACGCAGGCAATATGAAGAAGTACACGCAATCTTCTGGGCTTTACTGCCACTCGGACTCTTTGTTTACAAATACATTGCTGAATTTGGGTTTAGCAAATCACTGGTCCACGTAATAGCCTTGGTGGTGCTACTGGTTTTCTTTTTTCGCTTCTTTTTCAGAAAAAAAATGGACATAAAAGGCTTTGTGGTTAAAGTCCTGACCATGGAAGAAACTTTGGATAAGAAAGAAATCGAAAAACTAAAAGTGGTAAGTACAGGCACAAATTTAAGCACACTGAAGTTACAACCAGTAATCGGTTCGACAAACCTGATGTCAGCTCAATCCACACCTACGTATTCAAAGATGGGAGGCTTCAAGGAAATAACAATGAATTTCCTTGAACGTAAAGAGCAGCAAGACAACAGGCAATTGAAACTTTTCCAGAAACTGACCAACGATTTCTATGACTCCGAAGCGTGCAGTCGAACCAACAGGATAGATAAAATGTTTCTTGCAATGGGGACTTTAGTGGCACTCGTTTACCTGGTGAAACCAACAACTGATGTATTGGGGCCGCTCACAATTTCATTCTTGGGCATTATGTTTATTTCGATGCTGGTTACTGGGCTTTCTTACCTGTTGATTAAAGTAGATATCCCGACATTCATCCTTGTTGCCGGGTGGATAGTGTTCTGCAGTTATTTCAATAATAACCATACACTTAGAACAGTGTCTCAGGAGGAGGGCCAACGCATAGACAACCCGGAGATTAAAGATCATTTTGCCCGGTGGTTAGATTATCGACTTGAGGACTCTACTTTCCTTGCCGGAAAAACGGCTGAAAATCCCGCTCCGATCTATATCATTGCGTCTGAAGGTGGTGGAATCCGCTCTGCATATTGGACAGTCACCCTGCTTGAAAAGCTGCAGAAAAATTACCCCGACTTTTATGCCAAATGTTATGGCTTAAGCGGGGTTTCCGGAGGAAGCGTAGGCCTAGCAACTTTTAATGCATATTACAAAGACCATTTTATTGAGCAAACTGCATTTGATGCTGAGCAGAAGTATATCAGCGAGTACAGGTCATCATATGATATGGACGCTAATGTGGGCAGTGCTGTTGACAAACAACTGGAAGACGAACTGGAAGACGAATTTACGGGGTATTATTACTCAAGGGCTTCTTCGGTGCTTGGTGAAGATTATTTGACTCCGGTTTTAACCGGATTATTATTTCCGGATATGATTCAGCGTGTATTGCCCTTTTGCCTCCCTACTCTTGACAGGGCACGCCTCATTGAAAATTCATGGGATTTAAGTTATAAAAAGCATACAGGCTTCAAAACCCTCAAAGGTGGTATGGAAAGTCTATGGGATGGCAGAGCCGAATGGGAGCTTCCCAACCTTTTCTTTAATACGACAAGGGTTGAGACTGGTGAAAAAGTAGTGATCAGTAACCTGAAGCTGGACCCTGAGTTTTTCCCCAGATCAATAGACTTAGCAACGGAGGTTGAACAGGAGTTTCTTCTAAAAAGTGCTGCTTTTGCAAGTGCAAGGTTCCCGCTCATTACCCCTGTGGCCCGAATAGATAAACCTAATGGAGAAACCTGGGGGAATATCGTAGATGGTGGGTATTTTGACAATACCGGCCTGCACACGGCTCTTGAAATTGTAGATATGATCAATGAGGAAGTCCCGGATTCTTTACCTATAAGACCAGTTGTGATTGCCATCCGAAACTCGAGAGATAAAACAGGGGAATTCCCAGCCCAAAAAGGCATGCATGAGACCCTGTCCCCAGTCAAATCATTCTACAATTCATGGGGAGCACGAGCTAATTATTATGCTGTGGATGTCGATAACCTGGCCAATGAACTGGATTTCGAGTATCTGCTGTTTAATTTACCATTTGTCAATGACGAAGGAGAAGACCTGGGTTTTCCCCTGGGATGGACACTTTCCGCAGATACCCGAGCCCAGATGAATGTCATGGTAGAAAAGGTCGACAAGCAGGGCAGAAATTTCACGAACTACAAGCGTCTAGGTAAACTGGAAGGCGAGTAGAGAGTTCAATCTGCAATACTCAATCTGCAATCTCAGAGTTAGGGAAAAGATTTTAGGTGTAATATTTTGAAGTATTCAAAATACCCATTTCCTTAAAATTTGATTGCCGATTGCTAATAATCCGTTTTTATCGATTTATCAAACGGGATATTCAACTGATATTTGATATTCTCATCCAGACTGTCGTCAAGTACATCGAGCCCGTATTGAACTTGATTTGGATCACCATATACCATAGTTCCGAACATTCTGTCCCAGAAAGAGAAGATATTTCCAAAGTTGGTATCGGTCCATGGTCTTTCGAAGTGGTGGTGGAATTTATGCATGTATGGTGTGACAATAACAAAGCTTAATGCCTTATCGAGCCAAATAGGCATTTGGATGTTAGCATGTGTAAAATATGCGAAGAAAACCGATAAAATTCTGTAGAAAAGATAGAAAGCGATTGGCATCCCTGTAATCACAATAGCGAATAATGAGAAGACTTCCCGCAAGGTATAATCACCTGGGTGATGGCGTGTTCCCGTTGTGGCATCCACATGAGAATCACTATGATGGACCATGTGCAATTTCCACATCCATTTCACTTTATGAAGCAAGTAATGGACAAAGTACTGTGCAACAAGATCCAGGAACATGACGGCTATCAACAGCTCAGCCCAAATCGGCAGATCGATAAAATGGAAAAAGCCAATGCCGTTTTTCATGGTCCATGCAAACAAACCAACCGTGGCAATTCCAAACAACAAGTTGATGATGATACTGAATCCGAGGAATACGAGGTTGACTCCAGCATGCCGCCATTTTTTGTAATTCAATTTGAAAAGTGGAAAGCTGCCTTCTGCTGCCCAACTTAATGAAAGACAGATGAAAATCCAGGCCAGCTTTTGCCATGAGGGCATTTGCTCGAAGAAAAGTAAAAATGATTCCATCATTGATAAATTTTGCTTACTGAAAACCGAATTTACAAAATAATAAATTCTATTCTCTATTAACCAAAATAGCCAACTTTGGTTTGAACCCTCGCAAATTGAAGGTGGATTTGGTATACTAATTAGTCTTTAGAAGCTATAAAGTGATTAACTTCTATGCTATTGAGATTCAATAATATTTCCTTTCTCAACTCAGAAACCAAGGTGAGTTGTTTGCACAATTTTAGTCGCTCCTCATTCGATCTCATTTCTACGGGGTTGCCTGTATTATGAGAAATTTTACATTCAAGTTTCTTCAATTTTTCCATCTTGGATTTGATGGATTCTACTTCGGAATAAATGGCCAGGATTTCAGATTCGGAATTAAAGTCTCCTTTTTCCATGATGGAATCAATTACTTTTTCGTATTTGACATCAATCGGGTTTTTAGTGGTTGTCATTAAACAAAGAAGGCAGAGAATCAATGCAAGAGCAGAGGCGGTAAGAGCTTTTAAAGTTTTCATAACAGGGGTTTTTTATGGCTTTATACCAATTGGTACTGTATGCATTCCTTTTTCTAACCATTTTTTGGCCCGAACTTTGCAATTTTTCTTATCGCAATAAATCCCTTCCTCTCACATGGAGCACCAACCGGTGTTAAAGTTTGTACGAATCGTACTCAGTGAGTAATAATTTTTGAATCCTAACCGTTAATTCCAAAAATCAACGCTTATGAATCTTTCAAGTATTCTGAAGGGGTTGTTTTGTGTCACCCTGATCGCAGGTTTGACTGCATGCAACAAAGATGGCGCCTGTCCCGGCAACGGCGGCTCCGATTTTTTATTGACTATCAAAGATCAATCTACTACATTACCGTCCAATGTGACCATCTTTTTCAAGGTGGACCAGCGTGATGGTAAACCTGTTCCCGGCCTTTCTGAAGCCAATTTTTCGATTTATGAAAAAGGCCGGAATGACGAATGTGAACTACCGATTTCAGCTTTCGAATCTAATGCCCAAATCCTGCTTGACCCGCAGGTATTTGTATACTGTACTGCTCTGATACTCGACCTTTCGGGTAGTGTAACCCAAACAGCGCTAAACGAACTAAAAACTTCTGCTAAAACCTTTATTGACGAGGTCTTGCCTTCCGGTCAGGCTTATGACTCATACAAAATGGGGATTTGGTGGTTTGATGGAAGTCCTGACCTAAAACAGTTAGTAGCAACTACAAGCAATGTTACTAACCTTAAAAATGCAATTGATGGTATTGATGCTAATATCAGCCAGGATAACTCTACAAACCTGTATGGTGCTGTTGTGCTGGGTACTGACCTGGCCGCACAAGGCTTATTGGCATTCCAGAACCAGAATATCCTTTCTGCCTCATCAGTCGTCATTTTTACAGATGGCCGAGACCAGGCAGGTATTGTGGCGAAACAATCCGCTCTTGATGCAGTGACCGCTGCAAATGATAATATTTCCTTCTTTACAATTGGGCTGGGTGGCGAGATTGATCAAACTGTTCTTTCGCAAATAGGGCAGGATGGTACTGCCTTCGCAGCGGATAGTGATGATCTGGAAGCTACTTTTACCGAGATTGCAAATCTTGTTTTTGAAGAAGCAAACAGTTACTACCTATTTACCTATTGTAGTCCAAAAAGAGATGGATCAGGACTAAACGAATTGAAGATAGTAGCCACCCTTGGACAAGAATCAGGTGGCTTGACGACTAGTTTTAACGCTACCGATTTTACTAGTGGATGTAATTGATTCGTTAGCACTATAGACCCACTAGCACCGGTCTTTCAAATGGGTGCGATTGATAACCGGTTTGTGGCCCCGGACTCGTTCCGGGGCATTTTTTTAACGCTCTTTTTCAAGAATGGTAACATTTTTGCATGGGAAAATACAAAAGGATGAGAGATTGCCTGGAGATTGCAGGTTTTCAGTACAGAGAACTTTCTGGCATTTATTAAAATTCGAAAATACTCTATGTCCTAATTGATTGCAAAATAAACTCAGATGAAAAAAGTGAAATTGATCATTGCAGTTATCCTTTTTGTAATTGCACTGAATTTTAAAGCTTCATTGCTCCAATCATCGGTTGATAACACCAAAGTTGAAACTGAACAAATAATTCCCCATCCATAAAATGGAATTGCAGATTGAAGTGTAATGCCGATCAGGCTTTTTCCTTTTTGGGCTTATTCTTCATACTCCATGGCTGGCCTGTAGTTTCCAGCAAACTTAGCCATAGGTCGCCTTCAGTATCAATTTTTTTCCGTTCCCTGGTAACTAACTCAATAGGTAGGTAAACAAATTTGTTATTCCGTCTTCCGACGACAAATCCGGTTTTGCCGGCCATAGCCCCATGTACTGCGTGAAGCCCTAGTTTATTGCAAAAGATACTGTCTGCTGGTGAAGCTGGAGCACTCCTGATGATATAGCTGGGGTCAATATATTTTACCGTACCTCCCAGGTCTTCTTTTTTCATATAGGCGCGTAATTTTTGGGAAAGGAAGACTCCAATATCTTCATGGATTTTATTTCCAGACGCATCTTTCTTTATCGTTTTATTCTTAAAAAGATGTTGGCCGGCCCCTTCAGCCACCACGATAACGCAATGATGTTTAGCTCTTAGTCTACGCCCTACAAAATTCAGCAATCCATTTTCTCCTTCGAGGTCAAACTCAACTTCAGGTACTAAAACGATATTGACCTCTGGTAAGGAAAGAGCTGCGTTTGCTGCAATAAAACCTGAGTCTCGTCCCATTAACTTCACTATGGCTACACCATTGTAAGCTCCTTTGGCCTCATTGTGCGCATCACGGATGATTGGACTTGCAATCGAAAAAGATGTTTCAAAACCAAAGGTTTTTTCAATCAAGTTAATATCGTTATCTATTGTTTTCGGAATACCTGCAACTGATATCTTCAATCCTCTTCTCTTGATTTCTTCGTTGATGGCTAATGCTCCGGACAAAGTACCGTCTCCGCCTATCGTGAAAAGAATATTGATATGATTCCGTTCTAGGCAGTCAACAATTTTTGAAACATCCTGCTTTCCCCTTGAAGACCCAAGAATCGTTCCTCCAAACTGATAAATATTAGAAACTACATCAGGTGTCAGATTTACAAACGGATGTCGGTATTCTGGAATAAAACCCTGATAGCCATATTGGATGCCCAAAACACGTGTCACACCATAACGATAGTTTAAGGCCATAACCAGGCTTCGAATTACATTATTAATGCCAGGGCACAATCCACCACAAGTCACAATTGCAGCAGTGGTTTTTGACGGATCAAAGAAAAGATGCCGTCTTGGCCCGGCCATTTCCATGGTCAGTGGTTTTTGTTTTACCTGACCGTTAGTCTTTTCAAACTGGACGACGTCGAAAAGCACCCGTTCTTCATCTTCCACAAAATGGAATTCATGGCCTTCATAATGTGTATGAAGAATTTTTGTGGGTATTTTACATCCTCCGAGAGTCTCTATGTTGAAATCACTGGTTTTCATTTAATCGAATTTTTATAGAATTTTCAATTTAAACAGAAAACTATCCAAATTCCAGTGGAATTTATCATTTTGCTTTTTCCAGACTGAATTATTTTCAAAAATTACCCAGCTTTGTCAAAAAAATAAAAATATGGATCCAATCAAACATCATGTAGTAACCACATGGACAAAAGGTCGTGCTTTTGAAACTTCTACTGCGGGACATTCGATAATCATTGATACTGACGAACATGCCGAACAGGGGGCATGGCCAAGCCCAAAGCGCCTGCTTTTATCCTCACTGGCAGGATGTACAGGAGTTGATGTAATTGATCTACTCAAAAAAATGAGGGTAACGATTACAGGATTTGAAATGGATACCGAAGCCGACCTGTCTGACAAACATCCAAAAGTCTATACCGTGATCCGATTAATTTATCGGTTCTATGGAGAAAATCTCGACAGAAAAAAGATCGAAAAAGCTGTAAAGCTTTCAAAAGAAAAATATTGTGGCGTTTCCGCAATGCTGGAAAAGAATTGCCCGATCGAGGTTTTGATAGAATATTATGATTCCCAATAAAAGGACTAAGGGTTTTTTGACTTTTAGGGGTATTGTAGATGAAAAGAAGTAATTCGGATACATACATTAATATGACTTTAATTAAACCATACCTCCAATTTTAAGTCAAAATAGAAAACCTGGACTATGAGCAAACTCTATTCTTTTCTTCTCACATGCATGATATTGGTAAGTTTCAAACCTGCTGAGGGCCAGGATCTCTATTTCCCCCCGGAAAACGGAGTTTGGGAGACTATTGATCCGGCATCTCTTAACTGGTGTGCTGACAGTCTCACCGCACTCCAATCCTATCTTGATGAAAAAGGCACCAAGTCTTTCATCATTCTGAAGGATGGTAAGATAGCTCTTGAATGGTATTTCGATAATTTCACTGAAAACAGCCTCTGGTACTGGGCATCGGCAGGCAAGAGTCTGCGCTCCATGATGGTTGGTATAGCCCAGGAAGAAGGACTGCTCAATATTTCAGATTCAGTATCGCAATATCTAGGTGATGGGTGGACCAATTGCTCAATGACTGATGAGCATAAGATTACCATCTGGAACCAGTTAACCATGACTTCAGGACTGGACGATGGTATTGTTGACCCCCATTGTACCGATCCGGAATGCCTTGATTGTATTGCTGAGCCGGGTACAAGATGGGCGTACCATAATGGACCCTATACTTTGCTCACTGATGTCTTAGAAGCTGCTTCGGGCATGACAATTAATCAATATTATGCTTCAAGGATAGGAGACAAGATTGGGGCTGGTGGTCTTTGGATTGATGGTGGATTCAATAATATCATGTGGAGCAATGCCAGGGATATGGCTCGATATGGATTGTTGGTGCTTGCAGGAGGTACCTGGGATACAACACCGGTTCTGACCGATATGGATTTCTATAACGCCATGATCAATACTTCACAGGATCTCAACAAATCATATGGTTATTTGTGGTGGCTTAATGGTAAAGGTGAATACATGCTACCAGGAATACAACTGGTCATTCCTTTCGATTTACTGGTTAACGCCCCTGATGATATGTTCGCTGCATTAGGCCGAGACGACCAGAAGATTTACGTTGTTCCATCTCAGAATCTGGTCGTTATCAGGCAAGGAGAGGCGGCAGGATCAATTCTGCCAACGTTATCAGGCTTTGATAATACGGTCTGGGCCAAGATTAGCACACTCAATTGCATGACTACAAGCACCAGTCACATTGACGAAAGTCAAGTCATAACAGTTTTTCCCAATCCGGCATCAGAATATATCTCCGTTGAGTCGGCTCAAAATCTGGAACTCCTCAATTTAACAGGAGTATCCATAAATACCGTGCAATCAAACAGGATGGATGTTAGTCAGTACCCACCTGGAATGTATTTTCTCAGGATTTCCATTAACACACAAAAAAGAATTACGAGGAAGGTGATCATTCGGTAAATCTCTTTCGTATTTTTTATTGCATTGAGCGGAATAATTCCTAAAAAGTAACCACAATCTGTGCTTCATTTTCAAATGGTACCTGGAAAGTCAGACGTTGGCTTTTCCCATTCCATTTAAAGTCAAGTTCTTCACTATTTAAGGTAACAGAAGAAGCAGTTTGTCCGCCGATTAAGGTAAAGTCCATAAGTCTTTTAGCCGGAGCGCCTGCAAAGCTATTGCCTGATTTTTCGATAAGGAATTCAACAGTTTTTCCGGCTTTTGAAGCATCAATACTGATTAAATCATAATTCGTATCTGTCTGTGTGATCTTGGTTTGACCATCATCATCATAAATGTCAGCAGAAGATGCCATATCTCCTGAAGGGGTATAATAGGTGATAAGCAATTTTTCGGTTGAATATTGATCAGTGGTTTGAAAGACAGGGACGGTAGGAATTATACTTCCGGCTTTCGCCAAAACAGGCATAACCTCAATTGGGGTAGCAATGCTGATTTCCTTTCCGCCAGTGTGTTTTTGAGCTGACCACCAATCATACCATTCGCCTTTCGGAAGGTAAAAGGTACGTTCAGTAGCATCGGGGGTCATAACCGGGGCTACAAAAAGGTCGGGCCCAAACATATACTCATTTTGTGTTTCTGCCAAATTCGGATCATCCTCGAAGGCCATAAATAATGGCCGCATGAGGGGTATACCGGTCATAGAGTTTTGCCAGGCCATGGTATACATATAAGGCATTAGTCGGTAGCGGAGTTCGAAGTATGGTCTCAAGACATCCTGGACTTCCTGACTAAACAAAACAACCTCTGTAGGCACTGTTTCATCACCATGTGGTCGGAAGATTGGCGTAAATGTTGCAAACTGCATCCAACGCATGTACAACACTGAATCGCGTTCTGCCCTGGAAAAGCCGCCGGCATCTGCATGCATATATCCAAGTCCGACTATTGAGCTGCTGAGTAGTGAAGGTAGCTGTGCTTCATATCCTGACCATGATCGGCCTACATCCCCTGTCCATGGAATAATGCCATAGCGTTGGGTGCCGGCAAATCCTGCTCTTGCCAGCTTAAAAAACCGACGGTCCGGGTAATCCTTTTCATATCCTTCGTACATCGATTTTATCCAGTGATGGCCATAAATGCCATGTACTTCGCGGGCGATACCGTTGACATGCACCATAGTGTCAGGATGTTTTTCAGGTTCACCGAGGTCGCCCCACCAACCTGCTACACCAATCTCCATTTCTTCTTTATACTGGTTCCAAAACCAGTCTTTGGCTTCTTGCTTGAAAATATCGATCAAGCCTCCCTGACAAAAGTAAAAATCAGAGATAATGAGTGGATTGCCTGCTTCATCGGTTGCCAGCAGTTTTTTCTCGACCATCTCATCATAATTTATGCAAGTATTGCAAAAGAAGGGTTCTGAGACTAATACTGTTTTTACACCTTTACTGGCAAAATCCCTGATCATTCCTTCCGGATCTGGCCAGGCTTCATTGTCCCATTGGAGGTTACCAAGGCGGCCATCCTGAATTTCTTTGCTAAACCAATACAGATCAATAATGATTACATCGACTGGGTAGCCCGCCTCTATGGTCTTGTTGAGCACTCTTTCGGCCTGAGCCTGGGTGCGGTACCCAAATCTGGATTGCAGATTTCCAAGTGCCCAAATTGGGGGTAATTCCTGGCGACCAGTCAGGTGAACGTATTCTGACATCAAGGACTCAAAGTTATCTCCGTTAACAAAATAGTACGCCTGGTTATTGCCAAGGTTGCCAAATTCGAGAATATCGTTTTCTGATTTCCCAACGTCAAAATATCCTCGGGCCGGATTGTCAAACAAGAGCATATATTTTTTGGATGAAACTAATACAGGAACAGAGTAATTCAGGTTAGCAGCCCCAAGGCCATATCCATACGCCGGCTGGTTATAGTGGTCAAATCGATGACCACGCCTGTTAAGTGGTATTGCCTTGAATCCAAATCCATAAATCTTTTCCGTGTCGTTTAACCCAAAGCGATAGGTAGAGGTATCACCATCTCTAAAATATCCGGTTTCTTCGGAAAGTTTTAGGCCTGCTTTTTCATCGTAAAACTCAATCCTTACTGGATCTTTTGTGACTTCAACCCTGGTTTTTGCTGTGCTTAGGATGAGCTTTTCTTCGCTGTCGCGGAATTCGACATCAACCGGCTCTGTTAAAACCGGAGCATGGACTAAATTGCCCACCGTGGCACTGTCTGAATAAGTCACCTTAATCAGATGGTCAGACAAGGCAGAAATTTCATATTCCCCGTTCCCCTTTTTTACAGTAAGAATATTATTCTGAAACGCATAGGCCTCATTGACTACTTCGGGGTTTTGGCGACAACCTACAAAGAAGCTAAATGAAGCTGATAAGAGAAGAAAAAACTTGGTGTTCATCTTTTGGGTTTAAACGTGATAATATATTTGTGAAGCGTAATCGGTTTTCGAAGATAGCAAATATGAAATTTTTGAGAATCTAAGTTAGTACTCTCTTTCCAGGTTGATGATGTTTTTTAGAGGTCTTCCTTCCGCAAACCTGATCAGGTTATCGATTACATCCTCAAACCGATAGGGATTTTCAAGTGGCGATCCTCCACGATGAGGAGACAGCACAAGGTTATCCAATTTATGGAATGGGTATTTATAGGGATATTTCCGTCCTTTTTTATCCGGTTCGGGCTGATATTCATACCAAACATCAATTGCGGCTCCTGCTATTTGTCGTTTTTTCAAGGCATTGAAAAGCGCTTTTTGTTTTATGATCGAGCCTCTGGAGACATTGACCAGCATACTGCTTTTTCCTAGTAATTTTAGTTCTTTTTTGCCAATAAGTCCTTTCGTCGATTGGGTCAGCGGGATGCCTATTATAAGAATATCAACAGCCTCCAGGAATTCATGCAGTGCTTCAGAGTTATAGAACCCGTTTTTAGTGTCATCTGAGGATAATGTCCTTTTTAGTATTTTGAAATTGACATCAAATCCTTGCATTAACTGATGAACCCTTTTGTTTATGGCCCCATATCCCAATAGTCCTACTGTTTTATGATGTATTAATGTGGTTGGGCCTGTTTTATCAGTTGGTCGCCATCCACCATTTTTCATAAGTTGATGGTAAAAATTCGTTCTGTTTGAAAGTGTGAATAAAATGGCCAAAGTGTGTTGAGCTGTGGCTAAGGCATTGCCATGACTATTTACCAGATTAATTTTGTGATCTATTCCCAGTGCTTTGAAAAGGTCAACATTTTTTTTGACTCCGTGCCCTGGAACAAGCATCATCTTGCATTGCGTGGCCTTTACAAGGTTTTCAGGCGTAATTCTCCAGCCGAGGAGAATGTCGGCTTTGTCTATTTCCGGAAAAAGGTCAATGTTATCTTTTCCTTTTTCAGGAAATATCAGTTTGATAGTTTTTCCTGAAAGCTGATCTTCGAAAAAAGATTTGAGCTTTTCTGAGGGCGTCCAAAGACATTGTACGGTTGTCATTATATCAATTATTCTGGTTTGACCTGTTAAAACGGTTTAGGATTTATTGGACTCAAGGGCAACGAAATTAAAGGTCTTATTCGATCTTAAAAATAATAGAGAATCTTTATCTAATTTTTTCTTCAAAAATCAATTTGAAAAAATTCTTCCTTCTTAATTTTGTATTTAGAATTCACGTTTTATTCTTGGCTCTGTTTTGAAATTTAGTTTACATTGAGAATTGTATATTAGCAGACATTTATTTAAGAGTATTATTTTATAGACCGCCCCCACCGCTAAACAAAAACCCATGAATCGAAAAATCCTCCTCGTTTGGGCTATTATTTTTATTGCTGGTTGGCAAGAATTGTCAGCACAGCATTCTGTAGCTAGAGAATGGAATGAAGTGTTATTAGAAGCCATCAGGGATGATTTCGCCAGGCCAACAGTTCATGCCAGAAATCTTTGGCATTCCTCAGTAATGATGTATGATGTTTGGGCGGTTTATGATGATACGGCCCAGACTTTTTTCCTTGGCAAAACATTAGACGGCTATATCGTACCCTTCAACGGAATCAGCACTCCGCCAGATATAGAGGCTGCCAGGGAAGAGGCAATAAGTTATGCGATGTACCGATTGATCAGACATCGGTTTCTTACATCTCCCGGGGCTTTCTTTACCTTAATGGCCACCGATAATTTGATGAATACCCTGGGCTATAGCACGACTTTTACCGATACCGATTATTCTTCAGGCTCACCTGCAGCACTAGGCAACTATATTGCCCAGCAGATGATTGCTTTTGGTCTACAGGATGGGTCGAATGAGGTTATCCAGTACAATAATGTTTTCTATCAACCAGTGAATCCTTCTTTGGTTATGGACCTCCCCGGTAACCCGGACATTCTTGATATGAACCGATGGCAACCGCTTACGCTTGATGTTTTTATTGATCAATCAGGACAGGTTATTCCTATTAATACGCCTCCATTCCTTAGTCCGGAATGGGGAATAGTTTCACCATTTGCATTATCCGATGATGATCTGACAATTTACCAGCGAGATGGGGATGATTACTGGGTATTTTGTGATCCTGGTTCCCCTCCATTGATAGATACTATTGCAGGTGCAGGTGATTCAGATTTCTATAAATGGGGTTTTTCCTTGGTGTCTGTATGGTCATCACACCTGGATGCAACCGATGGTGTAATGTGGGATATTTCTCCTGCTTCTATTGGTAATATTGATAGTGATGAGTTTCCCGAAACACTTTCTGAATACCAATCATTCTATAATCTCATTGAGGGCGGTGATGCCAGTGTTGGACATGCTGTCAATCCGCATACAGGATTGCCATATGCTCCTCAAATGGTTCCGAGGGCAGATTATGCAAGGGTGCTCGCTGAGTTTTGGGCTGATGGCCCTGACTCTGAAACACCTCCTGGACATTGGTTTACGATTTTGAATTACGTTAATGATCATCCGCTTTTCGAGAAAAAATATAGGGGGGATGGGGTAATCCTTAATGATCTTGAGTGGGATGTAAAAGCTTATTTCCTAATGGGTGGTGCTATGCACGATGCAGCTATTGCTGCCTGGGGTGCCAAAGGATATTACGACTATATCCGGCCTGTCTCTGCAATAAGAGCTATGGCTGAACGTGGGCAGTGTACCGATATGAGCCATCCAACTTACCACCCGGCAGGGATTCCATTGATAGAAGGCAAAATCGCCATCGTTGAACCAGGTGAAATATTGGCTGAGCCCAATGACGAAAATGCAGGCAAAATAAAACTCCTTGCCTGGAAAGGCCCCGACTATATTATTGATCCAATGCTTGATGAAGCCGGGGTGGATTGGATATTGGCAGAAGACTGGTGGCCCTATCAACGACCTACATTTGTTACGCCACCATTTGCTGGTTACGTTTCCGGCCATTCTACTTATTCAAGGGCCGCTGCTGAGGTAATGACTTTGCTCACCGGAGATGCATTCTTCCCAGGTGGAGTGGGGGAGTTCCAGGCTGATATGGATGACTTCCTTGTTTTTGAAGACGGTCCAAGTGTAAGTATTACCCTTCAATGGGCTACTTATCGCGATGCTTCCGATCAGTGTAGCCTTTCCAGAATCTGGGGTGGGATCCACCCTCCGGCTGATGATATTCCCGGAAGGAAAATGGGAGAAAAAATCGGTGTTGATGCCTTCAACTATGCCGAAACCTTCTTTTTCAGAGACGAAGATGAAGACGGCTGGTTTGATTATCTCGACTGCAATGATAATGATGCTACTATAAGCCCTGGTGCTGTGGAGTTGTGTAATGGAATTGACAATAACTGTAATGGCCTTTTTGATGATGGCGTCCCAACAATTACTTACTATCGGGATTTTGATAATGACGGATTTGGATCAATGGTAGTGAGTATAGATACGTGTATTTTAATTCCACCAACAGGTTATGTTTGGCTGGCAAATGATTGTGATGATAACAATAATATGATCAATCCGGCCGCGTCAGAATTTTGTGATGGAATTGATAATAATTGCAATGACCTGATAGATGATGGACTAGCACTGAATACGTACTTTTTAGACAGTGATAATGATGGTTTCGGATCTATGGTTGCCAGTATCGATACTTGCCTTTTAACACCTCCTGCAGGTTACGTATGGGCGGGAACAGACTGTGATGATAACAATAATATGATCAATCCGGCTGCTGGAGAATTCTGTGATGGGATTGACAATAATTGTAATAATATGATTGATGAAGGATTAATCGTTAATACCTATTATCTCGACGTAGATAGTGATGGATTTGGAACTTCCTTCAATCCTATTGATACTTGTTTGTTGACACCGCCTGAAGGATATGTCTGGTTAGGCAATGACTGTAACGACTTCAATAATATGATCTACCCAGGAGCATCAGAGCTCTGTGATGGTATGGATAATAACTGTAATGGCATGACGGATGAAGGTCTTCCTTTTAATACTTATTATCTTGATACGGATAATGATGGTTATGGTGATGCAGCATTTCCGATCTCTTCTTGTGAAGTTACCCCGCCACCAGGCTATTGGTTCAACGATCTCGATTGTGATGATTCTAATGAAATGATCAATCCCGGATTGTCGGAGATCTGTGATGGATTGGATAATGACTGTTCTGGTGTTCCAGACGATAATTTACCGACCAACATCTTTTATCTGGATTCCGATGGAGATGGCTTTGGTTCTGAAATTATATTGATTGACACATGTGCAGTTTTTCCACCTGATGGATACGTAGGTAATAATGATGATTGTAATGATGAGAATGGTGATATCAACCCTGATGCCATTGAAATTGTCGATGGAGAGGATAACGATTGTAACGGATTGACAGATGATGTAGTTAGCACCGAGGAGCTAAATTCTGTATTCA
>JBCCHF010000060.1:0-28865 GCA_039028895.1 Bacteroidota bacterium
AAATAAAATACTTCCCAATGGATTGGAAACTACCTCCTTTCGCACCTTTTCTGAAGGTAATTATTTTTATTGCGGTCACAACGACTAGTGTACTTGCACAATCAGGTACGGTACCCGGAGAGTTGCTTATAGAGATCAAAGATCAGGCCGATAAAGAAATGCTCATATTAAAATCTGGTGCTTTTGAATTGAAAGCACAACTCAGGGAAGACACCTACCTTTGGCAGATACCCTTACCGGTTACTATTGACGGCAGACATTTTACCAACATGGATTTCCTGACGGCATATTTGAACGCATTGCCTTCAGTTGAGCATGCCGAGCAGAACACCTACATCACATTATTGGCTCAACCGGATGATGTTCATTTTAGCAGTCAATGGGCACTGAATAACAATGGGGTTTCAGGAGGTTTTCAGGATGCGGACATTGACGCGGTGGAAGCCTGGGATATCTCCAATGTTAGTCCCGAGGTTATTGTAGGGATATTAGACTCAGGCATAGATTGGACACACCCTGACCTGATCGATAATATTTGGCAAAACCTCGATGAAGATCTCGATGATGATGGTGTGTTGGAGTGGGATGGCAATCAATGGATATTGGACCCCGATGACCTCGATGGTATTGACACCGACAATAATGGTTATCCCGATGACCTAATCGGCTGGGATTTCGTAGACAATGACAATAATCCATACGACGGACTTGGACATGGAACCCACGTGGCAGGCATTATTGGCGCTGAAGGCAATAATGGTATTGGTGTGGCTGGTATAAGTTGGGATATTCAGTTAATGCCCCTAAAAATTTTCAACGATGCAGGGGCAGGGACGAATGCGATGGCAATCGAAGCATTAGCATATGCCACACAGAATGGAGCTCAGATCACCAATAACAGCTGGGGAGGTGGTCTTCCCTCCCAATTCCTGTATGATGAAATTGAAGATGCTGAATTGGCAGGTAGGTATTTCGTTGCAGCTGCAGGTAACAGTTATAACAATAATAATGATCTTGATCCGGTGTATCCGGCCTGTTATGACCTTGATAATATCATTTCCGTATCTGCGACAGATCAATATGACCAACTGGCGGGTTTTTCCAATATCGGCGAGACAACGGTCGATATCCTTGCTCCGGGAAAACAGATCTACAGTACTTTGCCGCAAAATGCTTATGGTGCCTGGAGCGGAACGTCCATGGCTGCTCCTCATGTTACCGGGGCCCTCGCGCTGTATATTGATGCTATTCCAGAAATAACTCTGGAATCAGCCAAAACCCATTTGCTTAACTCCGTAAATTACTTTAGTGATTTCACTGGTACTTGCGTTTCCACAGGACGATTAAACCTGAACAGTTTCCTGGCCGATCCATCCGGCAATCTGATTAGCGCGGCTTTTACCTATGAAATTATTGATGATACTGTAGAGTTTAGCCCCATTAATGATACGATACCTGACGCATTCTATAAATGGGACTTTGGAGACGGTACAATCTCTATAGAAAAGTATCCGACCCACCAATATGAACAGCCTGGAGTATATCAGGTGAACTTACAAATGAACACAATTGCTTCCGAAGACCTGTACTCTATTCACCTTGCAATATGTGATAACAGCGCAACGCAGTTGTATTGTGATTCTTTAAATCTTGTCGCTTTTTATAGATCGACGGACGGAGATAACTGGATTAATTCGTGGGAATTGGATCAACCTGTTTCCAACTGGCAGGGGATAACTCTTAATTCCAGTTTTTCAGCTGTTGAGAGACTAGAATTGTCAATTCAGAACGGCCTAAATGAAAATAATATTTCAGGAAATTTGCCAAATCTTTATTTACCTGAAATAGTTGACTTCATCATAAGTTTCAACGAATTGGAAGGAGAGCTCAATGATTTCTCAGGTATGCCTAATTTGGAAATTCTTAATCTTTCATTTAATAATATGGATGGGAGTATTCCTGATTTTACTAATCTCCAAAGTTTAGTCACTCTAGATCTTTCAAGCAACAATTTTGATGGTAAAGTTCCGGATTTCAACAATTTCCCTGTTCTGAAATTTTTGACCATAAACGCTAACAACCTGAAAGGGGAAATTCCCAATCTTGAAGGGATCCCTCTAATGAACACCTTATCTCTCGTAGATAATAAGCTTTCAGGAACAGTGCCCAATTTTGATTTTCCTCAAGCTTTTCGAATAGCTCTAAATGCAAACAGGTTGACTGGAACCATACCAGAATTTGAGAATTTGTCGTCTTTATTTCATCTAAACCTCTCAGCAAATAATTTGGAAGGGGAAATCCCGGATTTTAATCTACCCAATCTAAATATTCTCGATTTATACATCAATAATCTTTCCGGGGAAATCCCGGACTTCGAAGCTCTTATAGATCTTCGAGAGTTGAGATTATATTCAAACAATTTTTCAGGCCCCATCCCGGAGTTTCTGAGTTTAACCAATTTGCAACGTATTGATTTAAACAATAATAATCTAACAGGCAATTTACCAGGCTTTGAAAATTCAACAGGTCTCACTGACGTTTATGTCCATTTTAATAAATTATCAGGGGTTATTCCAGATTATAGTGTTCATCCCAATTTCGCCAACTTGCTTGCAAACGGAAACAACTTTTCAGGAGAAATTCCGGATCTATCCGGACTTCAAGATATTTTCCGGTTCGAAATTGTAGAGAACCAATTCAACTTCGACATAACATCTACAAACAATTTCAGTATTAGTAATTTCAACTATGCACCTCAAGACTCTATTGGAACATACAGGATTAATGATACTCTTTATGTAGATGCAGGAGGAGACCTGAACGACAATACTTTTACCTGGCACTTTAATGGTATCCCACAAGCACCCATAACAGGTGATAGTTCTTTTATCGCATTTGCTGATGGTGATTACTATTGTACTGTTGAGAACATTAATATCCCAATTACAGGGGAACCTGTCACAGATCTTATTCTTGTCAGCAAAGTCATCAGTGTAGACTTGGACTGTTTTATTGAAACTAGTTTTATTTCAAATGGAACTTCTACCTGCAGTGGCGATTCTCTGACTTTCACAAGTACAACCGCGAATGCTAATCAATGGGAATGGTTTGTTAACGGAAACTCCGTAGGAATGGACAGTAGTCTAACTTATACTTTTCCCGAGGAGGGAGTACATTTTATCGCTTTGCTGGCAGGTGATGCAACTTGCCTGGATTCTGCGGTTGGTTCCGTGCAGATCTTTCCTTCGGCAGAAGCTTTCAACTTACCGGACACATTGATTATGTGTGCTTCTGAAATTAATTTATCAGCACCCTCAAATGATTTTGCAACTTTTAACTGGTTTTTTGATGGAAACTCTATTGGAACCACACCATCCTTCACAGTTTCGACTACAGGAGAGTATGTTCTCGAAATTACAGATCTATGCGGATCTATGTCGGTTACAGATACTGTTGAAGTTATTATGATCGATGAATGTGTTTGGCCTGGAGACCTGAATTTTGACGGACAGGCCGACATTCTCGATTTCCAGGCTTTTGGCCTATCAGCAGGATCTACCGGATCTCCTCGGCCAGGAGCGACTGCCGAATGGGTCGGTCAGGGAGCATTGCCATGGGATAGCACCTTACCCTCAGGCGTGGACCTGAAACATTGCGATGCGAACGGAGACGGAATTATTTCCATTGAAGATGCAGAATCAATTGTAGCAAATTTCGGAAACACACATCCTGACAGCCAACCTGTCACACAGCCGGAGTTACCTCCCATAGCTACGCTTGAGCCTCATTTGAATACTAATAGTCTTGGCTCTGACAGCCTCTCGTTCAACCTTGTATTGAATTCAATTGATGGCAACCCAATCGATATTTATAGCTTGTCTGGCTTATTCACGTTCAACAGCCTGTACACTACCAATGATACCGAAGTAAAACTGGATGCAGGCAATTCAAGTCTTGGCACCCAAGGCCTCGACCTTGAACAATTGATTATTGACTTTCCATTTGAGAAAAAAGCATGGTTTGGAGTCTCACGAACAGACCAGCAGAATGGCATTAGCATAGATGATATCGGGACTATGGTCATCTCAGATATGAATATCCCTACAGGTGATGGTTTACTGTCTGCCCATGAAATCGAAAATGTAGTTGGTTTGCTGGCTGACGGAACTCCGGTTCCTATCAGTGGTTCATCGATTTATATTTCATCAAATAATCCATCATCTGATCCTGGTGTACTTTCCGGTAGTCCGTTTTCTGCTGATTTCGGATTTTATACAACTGTATCTTCCTATTCCTGCGAATCCGGAAGTCATGCAACTGTCTACCCGTTCCTCGGAACTGAACCCTATACTTTTTTATGGGAATCGGGTAATACAACTCCATCGGCAACAGGACTCTCTCCGGGTGTCTATCCCGTTACGGTTTGGGATAACGAAGGTGAATTTAGGATAGGAGGCTTTGAGGTTCTTCCGGGAAGTGCTATCCAGGCCAGAATTGAGGTTTTCCCTGAAACTTCAGGAATGAACAACGGATCAGTGAATGCCTATGCTTCGGGAGGAGATGGCAATTATAGTTATATATGGAGTACAGGCGCTACTTCCGATTCTCTTACAGGTCTTTCCCAAGGCAATTATGGCCTTACCATATCTGATGGAGCCAGCTGCGAATGGTCAGGCTCATTCGAAATCAAAGGCGATGTAGTTCGATTAACTCCAAAGGTTTTATTGTATGGGGCATGGAACAATACGGATTCATTACATAATGACCATTTACGTGTACAAGGATTAATCCCTGAAGATTCACCATTTGGCGACCTTTCCATACCTGCTGATACAGTTTTCCAGGTTGAAGGCAGGAACGCTATTGTAGATTGGGTGAATCTGGAAATCCGGTCTTCCAACAATCTCAATATGATACTTGCTACACAATCTGGATTATTACAACGTGACGGTGATGTAGTCAGTGTGGACGGCGTTTCGGCAATGGAGTTCGCAGGCATCGAGCCAGGGTTTTACTTTGTCGTTATTCGCCATCGCAATCACCTTGATGTAATGACGGCCTTCCCCGTATTCCTGGACAGTGAATTTGCTCAACTCGACTTTTCACAGCGATCCGTCCAGGGTCTTAATGCCCGAATGTTTGACGGCTCAAAATACTTTCTAAGGCCAGGCGATGTTGACGGCAATTGGCAGGTCAACAATTCTGACTACAGCATCTGGAAAGCTGAAATCGGCTTATCCGGTTATTCAGGAAGTGATCTCAACCTTGACGGACAGGTTGACCTTCAGGATAAAACCCTTTGGCTGGAAAATGTGGGAGAAGGCAAAAAATTCTAAATCTCTTAAAGCCGGATTACTGAACTTTTAATTCAATTTAAATCTGAATTCATGAAACCATTTCTCATCACATTAATATACCTGGTACTCTTCTCCCCTGCTCGGGCTCAATTACTAAATTTCGAATTGACAAATGCTGTGGTTTTAGATACAGGAAGTGTGCAACAATTCCAGTTCAACGTGGTCGTTTCATCTGACCAGCCCGGCACCTTTCACAGTCGCGGATTGATTTATTTAACTTACAATCCGGAAGCATTCGGGACAAATATTCATCACTTTGACAGGGTAATCGTGGAGGATCTGATGCTCGCAAATGATCAGGAATATGCTGTACTTAGGGTAACAGACAATAATGACAGCACTCTTGCAATAACCTACGAAGGTATCATCCTGGATCAGCAACCGAACAACAGTATTCTTGAGGAGGTTCCGGAGATACCAACAGGACTTTTCAGAGTAACGATAGATATTATTGACGATCAGGCCACATTGGGAGTTTGTTTCAACAAATTTAAAATGTACGGCCAGTTCTTCAATCTTGTTGCTCCTGAACAGGAGGTGGTTTATCCATTCCCAGAGGTTTATGGCGAATGTCTAAACAATTGGGATGGTATAACATCTGTCTCAGATCCGGTAGAAGCTGCCTTCAATATTTTTCCAAATCCTTCTTCCGGTTGGTTTGAGGTAATTTTTGAACAAACACGTGAGCAACATATCACCCTCACGTTATCCGATCTTTCTGGGAGAACCATAATGAAGGTAAACAAGAACCTCTCGTCGGGCAGACTAATCGTCGATGCAAGATCAGTTCCTGCCGGCTTATATATTTTGACTTTGAATGAAGAAGGTGAAATGACAAGCAGTAGAAAGTTGGTTATCGTGAATTAAAAGGAATAATGTCAATGATCAATACGTTTGAATGTAATTTTCCCACTGAAAAAACGCTGGAAAAGCCGGGAAAAGTGAGATAAATTCACACAAACTCAAATGCCTTACAATCAATACATTAGACCCAGATTCAATATTGTTTTTCGATGAAATCAGCCAGATTTAGCCATAATTTTCTCCATGACTTTCGCTCATATTTCTAGTAACCTTGTATTAACAAATGATTACAAAAGAAAAGAAAAAATTACCAGTGTAGCAAATCTGAAGATGGAGGATTGATGCCTTTTCCTCCAGGAATAGACGAAATGACATATTAATACTTTGAGTTTGACCGGGTACTGTGCCCGGGTGGAAATCTTATGGCAAAAATTAAACCAAAATTTTAAAATCTAAACAATCATGAAAATTAATAATGCAATCAATCTCATTTTGCTTACTGCATTTACTTTTCTAATCACCTGCTGTGAAAAAACATCGGTTTTCGACTCCAGCATTATTGCAATGGAAAAAATGCAATTACCTGAAGAATTCAGCACCCCACAGCCCATTGGTGAGTTGGAGATAATTGAAGAGAATGGTCTAATATGTAAATGTCAAACATTTGTATGGAATCCCGGGTACACCGAGGCACTACTCTTTAATAATTCAGCTAGTTCCATTTACCCTGGAATCCTATTGTTAGGACAAAGCATCCTAAACGGCGGTTATGCTCCCGCCTCTGGAGATAGGGCCCCCATGACATTATCAATATCCCTTGCCAATCTTGCAAACTCTGCAAGTGTGGAGGATGTAGACCCTTCATTGTCAAACGTTAGGAATGCACTACTTGAGTTACTTTCCCAGCAAGTTGCTGGTGCAACCAATGCCGAAATATCTTTTGACCTTATTGAAGTCCATTCGGAAGAACATCTTCAAACTGCAATTGGTGCTAATTTTAATGCCCCTTTTGCTCAGATTTCCTCCTCTTTCGACTTTAATTCGTCTGAACAAAAATCCAGGTTTTTAATCCGATTCAATCAGACTTACTATACGGTTGACATGGACACACCAAATGACCCAAGTGATCTTTTCCTCGCCACACCGGACCTCAATTCGTTTGATGGGACCAGTCCCGTATATGTTTCTTCGGTAAAATACGGTCGAATGGCATTCTTCATGATGGAATCCAGTGTCTCTTCATCAGAGTTAGAGGCAGCGATCAATGCTTCTTTCAATGCTTTTATTGGTTCTACCGGCAGTTTGGACGGTTTCCACCAACATGAAGCAGTATTTGACGCTACCAGTATCAAGGCACTCATTGTAGGAGGATCAGCATCTGATGCCGTCCAATCCATAACGGGTATCCAGGGAATTATTGATTATATTATCCAAGGGGGCGAATATTCAGCCAACTCACCTGGTGCTCCGCTGGCTTTCACCATGCGTTACCTTAGCGACAACTCCATTGCAAAGATCGTTCTAGCATCTGAATACAAGGTGAGAAACTGTGAACCTTTGCCTTCAGAAACGATGACTTTCCAGCCAAATCCCATCGAAAACATTTGTCCGGATCACATTGGCGGAGACCGCGAATTCGATGGGAATGGCCCCATGCAAGAAGCCAGTGCCCAATTAATTTATGATGAGGATGAGATTCGGGTACGGGTCATGTTTCACTTAAAAGAAACTACACCTGACTGGAGTGAGGCGCTTTACCAGGAGGACTTTCTAATTTGGACCGCACCATCGGATTATGAAATTGTTTCAATTGTATCCGATACCCAGACCTCTGTATCAGCTGAGGATGATGACACATCACTTGACGTTTTCTCTCAGCCAATTGACGAACTGGTGTCCAAGTTTGAAATCATGGGAGATACAGGCGGTCTCGATATTGGAGACTGTACGGAAGATGATTCCTTTCTCTCCGTCTTTTTCAACCAGGTTGTAGTAGAGGTTCGTCCTCTCTAATTGACTATCATCATTTTCAAGCGCGCGACTCCGGAGCTGGAAGTTTTCTTCCGACTCCGGAGTCGCGAGAAGAAAACACCTGACTCATCATTTATGAATAACAACATCTCTTTCATTATCCATTTAATTCAAACGCTATGACCAATTCTACAACCAAAACAGAACCTTTCATCTTTAGGGAAATCAACTCCCCTGAAGATCTCCAGGTTTTTTTATCACTCAGGAACAATATGTTTAACCAAATGCCATCGACTGCAAAAGCCAAAGGCAAAATATACAACGGACCATTAACAGATGAATACGATAAAATCTCACGCCATTACGGACTATTCGGGCCCGGAGGGAGGCCATTAGGGTATGTTCGATTCGTTCCCGATCAACATCATAAAAGTCAGGAGCCATCAGTAAATGACGTTTATTCAAAGTATTGTACACAAGGTAAAACAAGTCCTGTTTCAGGAGATTCTTTTTCAAATTTTATCGTTGACCATTATCCCGATAAAAAGTTTATTGGAGACTATTTATCCGGGCTGAAGGCAAAAGGAAAAAATTATATCCACCCCAGTAAACTCTTCCTGGTTCCCGAAGGAAGAAGGAAAGGGCTTGCCATTCCTTTTATGGCGTGCCTGTATGCAGTTGCCAGGGAAAAACGGGTCCACAAGGCGATTATTCGAATATCTGCACCGCTGTTGAATTTTTATAAAAAGTATGGTTTTAACCGCGTCCCGGGTTCAAAAATATTTCCAACAATCTGTCATGCCGAAAACCTGATTATGGAGGTCAATCCATTGAAAATATTTGGCGCTTTTGATATGAAAGTAAGGGAAGCACAAGCCATATATAAGGATTCCAAAAGCATAAGGATCGAGAAAAACGAATATAGATTTACGTTCAGAGGAGTCTGGAATAGCAATGGCCACACTTTCGTAAGGGCTTGATTACAAATGAGTTATGGATGATAATTTATTAACCACAATGTTTTTTGAGATAAAATCAGATTTTTTCTCCGTGTTTACGAAAGCCATTCAAACGATCTTTATGGTGTAATTAATTAAATCAATAATTTCTTAAACCTTTTTAATTATGAAATATTCAATTCTGATTCTTTTCCTGATGGGTTTTGTGTCGGTTTCAAACAATACCCACAGTGGTAACACGCTTTACCCGGGTCAATTGCTCGAACGAGGAGAAAGGATCTACAGCCCGAGTGGCGAATATTATGTAACTATTTCCAAAGGCAATTGGAAACTCGAAGTTCGAGAAACTTACACAGGTAATGTTTTGTATTCCTATGGCAATCAGATTTATGATGCTTTCGTTACAAATGACGGTCATTTTTATTTCCGCGACCATAACCAGCAAGCTGATGTCGACATCCACTGCGGCAAATATGGAAACTGCAGAAATTGCAAAATAGAAATGCAGGATAATGGCGCTTTCACCATGTATTGTAATGGAATAGGAATTTGGTCCACACTTACTGATTATCAGAATGGTTACCCAATCGACTATTGTGAAAATTGCGATTGTGGTGGACATGGACAACCACCCTGTCATTAGAATAATATGCCGGACCGACTTTAAAGAGTTGGTCCGGTAATATCTCCCCGGGTTTTATTGCTGTAATCATAATGTTATACAGGAACTATAAACAATTATTTTTCACTAAATCTTTAATTATGAGAAAATTAGTTTTTTTGTTTTATCTACTTGGTACATTCATTTTTTTTCTGTTGAGCAGTAATGTTACTGCTGCTGCAGTACATTATGAAAATGTAGATTCCCGAGTCTATTCTCCTCAGGAAGTAAATGATGAGGTTTCAATTGATCCTGAACTATATGATCCACATGCCAAGAAAGTGGACCCTGAAGTTGTAGGTCATTATACTGAGTAAAATTTGATCAGCAAGCGAAGCAGGAAAACTTCGCTTGCTGTTACATCTTTGATCCTGGTTGATCCATTAAATATTTGAATGTTCAGGCATTAGTACTACCCAGATTTTTGTTGAAATTTTCTCCGTGCAAAAGGATTCCAATCTTCTGAACTTGTCGATGCAAGAACAGTTAAGAGTTCTTTAAGTCGAATTTTCTAAATCAAAAAAATATCACAAATGAAAAAAGTAGCTATTAGCATTGCTGTAATTTTTTCCGCATTTTTCTTTATCAATGCACAAATGGTAACCTCCGAAACCAACGCAGCCCCTATCAGTGAAAACGGTAACCACAAATGGAGTATCCAGTTCATTAGGATTGATAATAAAGTCAAAATTTATCAAAACGGCGCCGTAGTTTACGAGAGTCAATTTGTTGACAGCAACCCAATCCTGAATGAGGTTGTTGTACTTAACAATGTGATTTATGACGATAATGGTGAGGCAACAATCTATGTAAAGATTTATAACCCTCCATACAAAGATTATAATCCTTGGGAAGTTCATTACAACATTTTCAAGGATGATGTCCACTACGGAACTGTCCATCAGTATGGTGATGGAATCAATTATACTCCGACTTCCTACAATAAGGGAAAATATAAGATGGAAAACGGTCTGATGGTGATGCACACCAGCAAGCATGAACTGTATTAATTTATAGCTGCTGAATAGGAATGAAAAGCCACTTCTTTAAAGGGAGTGGCTTTTATTTTTCCCAAAGTGAAAATTAAAAACAGGTTTCTTTTTGTTTTAACCATGTTTTAACCAAACAAAAAAGCGATTATGAAATTCATCATAATCGCTTGATAATCAATGTCGGGGCGGCAGGATTCGAACCTGCGACCCCCTGCTCCCAAAGCAGGTGCGCTAACCGGACTGCGCTACGCCCCGAAAAAATTTCTTATTAACCCAATTCGATCTGCGACCCTCCCGAATCAAGTTCGGGATGCGCTAACCGGACTGCGCTATGCAATTGCCGGAAAGGCAATTGATCTAACAAAAATCGAATTTCTTCCTTTCGATTTTCGCGCGATCAACAAGAAAACTTCTTAAATGTCAATCGCTTAATACCTATGCGGTGAGGGCGGGATTCGAACCCGCGGTACCTGTTTCCAAGTACGCCGGTTTAGCAAACCGGTGGTTTCAGCCACTCACCCACCTCACCGGGTGCATACTGAATTTTAAGTTCCAAAATGACTTAATCGTCAGTATTTGTGCTAAAGGGAAGGCAAAGATAAATAACTTTACAAATTATTCAACCTGCCTTCAAGGAATTTTTTTGCTGATTTTTACAATGAAAAAATCGAAGGATTAGTTCCCCCGTTTCAAAGTTCTTTTCAATCAGCTTTATTTCGTCTGGTAATGTCGATTATTCGTGGATCGACATCTTGATCTTTTTCTCCAATTCGTGTACTGAATCTTTGAATATCGTGTCAGTATCCATGAGATCTTTGACCGCTTTGCATGAGTAGATCACTGTACTGTGATCTCTGCCTCCGAAGTTATCACCAATAACCTTAAGTGACTTGTTGGTCAGGTTCTTGGCGAGGTACATGGATAGCTGGCGGGCGATAACGATCGAACGTTTACGGGTTTTGCCCTGTAGCTTTTCTACAGTCAGATCGTAATGCTCAGCCACCATTTTTTGAATGAGTTCGACCGTTACCTCTTTTTCGATCTCGGAAACAAAGTTTTTGATCACTTCCTTGGCAAGTTCGATATCTATCTCACGACGATTTAGAGACGATTGCGCTACTAATGAGATCAATACGCCTTCCAGTTCACGAATATTGTTTTTGATGTTGTATGAAATGAATTCGCTGACATCAGGTGGCAGATCAACCCCTTCGCGATTCATTTTGTTTTCGACAATCGCCATTCGTGTTTCCAGGTCTGGCGCCTGAAGATCAGCAGACAATCCCCACTTGAAACGAGAGATCAGGCGCTCTTCCATGCCATCAAGATCTTTGGGTGGCCTGTCTGAAGTGAGTACCAATTGCTTACCTTGCTGGTGAAGCTGATTAAAAATATGGAAGAAGATATCCTGAGTTTTCTGCTTGTTAGCCAAAAACTGGATATCGTCAACAATTAGAATATCGATCAACTGGTAAAAATTGACAAAGTCGTTGACCGCATTATTTTTTAGAGACTCGATAAACTGGTTGGTGAACTTCTCTGAAGACACATAAAGTACTGTCTTATCATTATGACTCAACTTCACTTCATTACCAATGGCTTGCGCTAAATGGGTTTTCCCGAGGCCAACTTTGCCGAAGATAAACAATGGATTAAAGGCAGTTCCACCCGGCTTTTTCGACACAGCGAGACCTGCAGAGCGTGCTAGTCGGTTACAATCTCCCTCAATAAAATTGGTAAAGATGTATTGCGGATTTAACTGGGAATTGACTTTTATCTTTTTGATACCAGGTATGACAAACGGATTTTTGATATCATCGCGTGAAAGGGTGGCGCGATTGATCTCTTTCCCTACTGGTTTATCGGTATTATGATCCACTTTTTTAGGAATCAGAATCTGGTACTCCAACTTCCCTTTTTCACCAAGTTCCTGGCGGATTGTTGACTTCAGAAGATTGACATAATGCTCTTCCAGCCATTCATAAAAGAATTTATTGGGCACCTGTAGGGTGAGAATACTATTGGCAAGTTTTACCGACCTGACTGGTTCAAACCAGGTACGAAAACTTTGGGCATTGACGTTTTTTTGGATGGTTTTTAAACACTTGTCCCAAACTATTTCATGATCTTGGCTCATTTGGTTCCTCCAGAATTTTGAACAGCATTTAATGAAAAATGCCAGCTTGTATGGGGCAGCCTTCGGTGATTAATGATGGCAAAGGGATGCGAATCAAGTCATTTACCAGGACATTTTTCGTCCAAATTAGAGGTAGGTATCCAACTTCAAAACTAGCCTTATTTTGAATGACCTATTCTAACCCACCTGTTTATCATTAATTTAGGAACCCAGTTTCCTAAACAATAATCCATTTCCTACGGGGATGCAGGAAATCGCTCTCAAGGTAAATTCTTAAAATATGTTGACTTTGCTCACCAATCTGCAAAAAACTGCTAAGATTGTTGATTATTTAATTCCTGTTTTCCTGTTAAAAATTCTCCTCGGTTTCAGGCAAACCACACCCAATGAGGGGTGATCATAAATTAACCAAAAATAGTGTCAGGTTATACTGAAAAAAATATTGAGGAAAGCGTGAAGTTAATTGTTCACTTACCTTTTCTTAACAGGAATTTAAAGTTACAAAAAAACTCCAATTCAGCAACAGCGAAATTAAAAAAAAATCTGGCCATCAGATCAATTATTAGCTTAATTAGAAGCTCACAATTAACTGAATATCAATATCTTGTTTGCTAAAAAATTAATTTTATCTCTGACTTATTTTCAGATAGGTTTGCCAAATTGGCATATGGCTTACATGTACTTGCTCGCTTCCTTTTTTATGCCTAAAAGGGCTTTTTGCAAAGGGTTGACTGGAAGTGTTTTCTCAAATTCAAAAATGGCTCTGCTAAGGTCCAAACCCGTAGCATTTTCGGGCAATTCGCGTACAACCTTGTTGACAATATTGAGCGTTTCATTTTTGGCCAAATTGATGATTTCCCACAGCTCAGGTGACACATATACCTGTTGCGCCACATTGTGCTCATATTCCTTTTGCATGGCTACCAATATTGCAAGGTGAAGATCCGAAGCAGACATACTTTCCGAACGAATTCGAAGAATAATATTTTGAAGTGCAGACCGCTCACAGAAGAGGGTCAATCGTTCATAAGCTTGTAATTTAAGTGGCAAAGTGATCTGCTGAGTCTCCTTTTTGAAACTCATAAGTTTAATTTGCTGTTGATTTCTCAACAACTGCTTTAATATGAAATAGGTCGTCAAAAAGACAATAAGTGCAGGAAGGGTATATTTGATTATTTCGAGAAGGATTTCCATATTGTTGATTTTATTCGAAAGTTATAACTTCACTTTCAACGGTCTGAACGTCAAAGATACAAGCTAATTCCGCATTTTGGAAAATGCTTTTTCGTGATAACGCAATAACAACCAAAAGAAACAGGAACAACTTTTGATGTTACCTGATTGTTGATAAATAGGGGAATGAATATTACCTTTGTATATTGAAAATTTTAAAGAGATGAAAGATACCATTATAGAAGCACCCATCAAATTAACTGATGGAGCTGTTGAACAACTTAATAATATCATGGTGCAGCAGGGTGTACCAGTAGATCATGGACTTCGTGTAGGTGTAAAAGGTGGCGGATGTTCCGGCTTTTCCTATGTTCTAGGTTTTGATGTAAAAAAAGACAACGACGACGAGTTTATCATCAATGGTGTTAAAGTTTACATGAACAAGGCCCATGCAATTTACCTTATCGGAATTGAAATTGATTTTGTTAATGGCCTCAATAACAGAGGTTTCACTTTTAACAATCCAAATGCAACAGATACATGCGGCTGCGGAACTTCTTTCTCAGCTTAGCCTGAAAGGTCTTCAATAAGATATTACTTCCAAGAAATTAAAAAGGCTTGCATCCCTCAATGCAAGCCTTTTTTTGTCAGGAGTTTAATAATAAATTAAGACTCCTCTTTGTTGAGATCTTTTTCAATTTCCTCCATCAATACAAAATCAACCCCTTCATCTACAGTCGGCATAATTGTAAGAATGGTTTGTAGTCTTGAAATTTCAATCAGCTTCTGAATACTAGGACTATCAACACAAGCCAAGATAAAAACACCATCACCTTTCCACAGACGATTTCCTGTCAAAATGGCACTCAATCCGGAAGAATCGACATATTTGACAGCCGAAAGATCAAAGATCAAATTGGCCGTTCCCTCGTTCTTCATAATTATGAACTGAGATTTGAGATCAGGGGCAATTACCGAATCCAGTTTTTCTTCCTGGAGTTCAAAAACGCTGTATTGTTCCTGTTTATCAATTGAATACTTCATATTAGTCTGGTCCGTTTTGTAGGATTTTGAACAAAATATACCCCACAAATGTATTAATAAAGCCTTGTATTTTAATAAAAATTAAACACTTTTTACCTGAGCCTGACCTTAAGTCTGGCACCATTTTTACTGTAATTTCTATAATTAGTGCAGACTTAAATTGAAGTAGATTTTATGTAACCCTGCAACAAGTTTAAACGTAAATTTTTATACAACAGGAAACGGACTTTTGCATTTTAGAGTTTAACACAGTAAAACTTTTTTTTCAATTCAATAGTCCTTATCTTTCAAAATGCACCAACCCAATCCCAAAACACGTGTATATTAGACAAATGGCTCATCTAACTTAAGAGCCACCAAAACAAGGGATTAAATCAGATATGAACAGATTTTCGCCAAAAGTTAAAGAAGTGATTACTCAAAGCCGAGAAGAAGCTTTGAGACTGGGCCAGAATTATATTGGCACAGAACACCTTCTGCTAGGCATTATCCATGAATCAAACAGTCTCGCCGTGCGCGTACTGACTTCTTTGAATGTTGACATGGATGAATTGCGCTACTCGATCGACCAGGCCTCAAAGCCTAACCGTACCGGACAGGCCACATTTAATGTGGGAAACCTGCCATTGAATAAACAAGCTGAAAAAGCCCTCAAAGTGACGTTCCTCGAAGCCAAAATGCTGAAAAGTGAAGAGATCGGAACTGAGCACTTGATGTTATCAATACTGAAACATACCGAGAGCATTGCAGCTCAGATACTTAGTGAATTTGACGTTGACTACGACATTTATAAGTCAGAATTGAATTATGTCCGTCAGGATATCCAGGCTGAAACACCACAAGATCCTGAAGAGCCATTCGAGGAGGACGACGAACAGGGAGGACGTTATGGCGACCAGGGACAACGTAAAGGCGCCAGCAAATCGCGCACACCAGTCCTTGACAATTTTGGAAGAGATATCACAAAACTCGCGGAAGAAAACAAACTCGACCCTATCATTGGTAGAGAAACCGAGATTGAGCGGGTATCACAGATTCTCAGCCGCCGTAAGAAAAACAATCCTATCCTTATCGGAGAACCTGGCGTTGGAAAAACTGCCATCGTTGAAGGCTTAGCCCTAAGGATCGTTCAGAGAAAAGTGTCAAGAGCACTTTTTAACAAGCGTATCGTGATGCTTGACCTTGCAGCATTGGTCGCTGGTACCAAATACCGCGGTCAGTTCGAAGAAAGGATGAAAGCCATCATGAATGAGCTTGAAAAATCCAGAGATGTTATCCTGTTTATCGATGAGATTCATACCATCGTTGGTGCAGGTGGCGCAACTGGCTCATTGGATGCTTCCAACATCTTCAAGCCAGCATTGGCACGTGGAGAGTTACAGTGTATTGGCGCTTCTACCCTCGACGAATATCGTCAGCATATTGAAAAGGATGGTGCACTCGATCGCCGATTCCAGAAAGTTATGATCGATCCACCTTCTCCTGAAGAAGCTATCAATATCCTGCATAATATTAAAAGCAAATACGAGGAGTTCCATAATGTTTCCTACAGCGATGAAGCAGTAGAAGCATGTGTACATCTTAGTAATCGCTATATCACTGATCGTTTCCTTCCAGACAAGGCAATCGATGTACTGGATGAAGTAGGCGCACGTGTGCACCTCAAAAACATCCATGTACCAAAGCATGTTGTCGAACTTGAAGCCAAGATCGAAGAGCTCAAAGAGCAAAAGAATCAGGCCGTCAAGAACCAGCAATATGAAAAAGCAGCTGATCTGCGTGATGACGAGTCCAAACTCGCACGCCAGCTCGATTATGCCAAGGTCCAATGGGAGGAAGAGTCAAAAACCAAGCGCTACCCTGTCGATGAAGAGGATATCGCAGAAGTCGTGGCTATGATGACTGGTATTCCTGTCAAGCGTGTGGCCCAAAGCGAAAGCAAGCGACTACTCCATATGGCTGATGACCTCATGAAGTCAGTCATCGGGCAAGACGAACCAGTGGTCAAGATTACCAAAGCCATTCAGCGTAACCGCGTTGGCCTTAAAGATCCGAGCAAACCGATTGGTTCGTTCATCTTCCTGGGCCCAACAGGTGTCGGTAAGACCGAACTCGCTAAAGTACTGGCGCGCTACCTCTTCGATACTGAAGATGCCCTTGTCCGCATTGACATGAGTGAATACATGGAGAAATTCTCCGTGAGTAGACTCATTGGTGCGCCTCCGGGTTATGTCGGTTATGAAGAAGGTGGTCAGCTCACAGAACGTGTCCGCCGCAAGCCTTATTCAGTAGTATTGCTTGACGAGATTGAGAAAGCACACCCGGATGTGTTTAACATTTTGCTCCAAGTGCTTGATGATGGTCAATTGACCGATGGTCTTGGCCGCAAGGTGGATTTCAAAAACACCCTGATCATCATGACCTCCAACATCGGTGTCCGCCAACTACAGGACTTCGGATCAGGCGTGGGATTTGCAACCCAGGCAAGAAAAGATGCAGAGAAAGAAAACTCAAAAGCAGTTATCCAAAATGCTTTGAAACGTACTTTCTCTCCTGAATTCTTAAACAGGGTTGATGATGTCGTAATTTTCAACAGTCTTGGACGTGAAGACATCTTCAAGATTATTGACATTACCCTCAAAGACCTTTACAGAAGACTCGACAACATGGGTTACGCCCTTGAGTTGACAGAAAAAGCGAAAGGCTTCCTTGCTGAAAAAGGTTACGACCCTGCTTTCGGTGCTCGTCCGCTGCACAGGGCTATCCAGAAATACATGGAAGATCCACTCGCAGAAGTCATCCTTCACGCTGACGTCAAGCCGGGAACAGTGTTTACCGCTGATCTCGACAAAGATGAAGCAGGCCTGGTTATAGCGCCGAAAAAGAAGAAAAGCAAGGCCTCTGATAAAAAGGAAGCACCTGAGAGTAAAAACCAGGACTCAAAGGAGAAATGATAGAATAGGTATTTCCAAATACCTTTCCAATAAAAAAGCCGATTTGAAGTTACTTCAGATCGGCTTTTTCTTTTTAATCTTAACGTTACTTGTACTTATCATTCAACCCAACGCCTTCAAGGATCATCGGGATGATCTTATCGAGTCTTCTCAATTTCGTTTCTTCCCGTTTTGCAGAAGCAATATATTCAGCATATTCTCTTTTCTTCGTCAACGTAAGCGAATCAAAGCTTTCCCTCAAAGAAGCATCATTGGAAAATCGGTTTGTCAACTCTACAGGCACAATCAAAGGTTTGTTTTTGGCTGGCTTGATCTCTTTACCTTTCTTCTGGTTTTCAATGGCTTCATCTACATAAAGTCTGATAACCGACTCGTTGGCTTTAATCTCTTCTACCGAGTCAAACCGCCATTGTCTCAGTGCTTTGGTAATGCCTTTTTGTGCGTTGATCAGTTTCCTGTTTTTATCCGACAATAACGCTCCTTGGAAAAACCATAGACCTGCGTAGGATTTGAAAGCCCCTAATCCGACCACGTTCTTCTTGTTGATCGTATAGGTAGGTGCACCCCACTTTACAGTTTCCTCCAGTTCAGTCTCATTCAAAATCTTTCGAAGGTAAACCAGGGCATCTTTCCAATTGCCACTTTCTTCGATAAAAGCATCTACGGTTTTATATCTTTTCATGGAATGCGAAATCGTTCAAAAAAGTATTCAGGCCTTTTGGGTTAAGAGCTTGTACGGAATTTGTCAAAAATACGCCAAAGGATAAAATCCGAACAAGCTCTAAGTCCTTGAAAATACTAATTTTTGAAAAATCGCTGGCTCATTACGCCCTCATTGGTAGTAATGCTGACCAGGTAAAAACCGGAAGCCAGCTTCTCTGTTTCAATTACAGCAGCATTTGTTACAGTATTTGTTGGTAATGTAACTCCTTGACCCTGCATATTATAGACCTTCAATTCAATAATTTCAGTCTTGGTATTAACCAATTCTACCATTAATTGATCACTTGCGGGATTAGGAAACAACTTCAACCCGGATGAAATTTCAGGCAAGTCTTCAGTGGAAACGGTCTGCAAAGTATTCTGAATCACTTGTAAAGCATCGAGTTTTCCGAAACCCCATGTGTTATTGGGCACTGTTCCGGTAAAGGAATCTGCGATACAAGAATTTTGCAAAATAGATTTTACTTCAGTAGGCGATAGATCAGGATTGACTTCTAGCATCAATGCAATAATGCCCGAGGCTAAAGGCGCTGCTGCACTCACTGCTGTCTGAAGACCATAATAGTCCATTACTCCCCTGCACTACATTGAATGAAAAGTTCTCATAATAAGTGTCGGGGCTGTATGCGGCAATACAAACTTCTCCCGGAGTAGCGAAATCTACCCCTCTCCTACCGTCCTGTGTCGGCCCTTCGCTAGACCCTAGCCATAATTCACCAGGATTCCCTTGTCCGTTAATCGCCCTTGGGATACCATCGATATCGGTCCAGGTATTATCTACAACATAGTCTGTAGGTGTAATACCAAATATTGAAGCCGCATAATCGGCGATACTTGTTCCAGGAGTGACAAAAGTCAGGAAAGCATTATTGGAATTGAAATTACCCGGATTTAAAGTAGCATTAAAAGAACCATCAGATATGGTAGCACCCGTCAGTATGACTTTATAAACTCCGGTCGCGCCAGAAAAATCAACTAGCAACTCGCGCCTGTTTGAGGTAGCTCCGAAAAACTCAACATCTGCTCCACGGTGAAACATTGAAATCCCCGACATGAACTGATCATTGAACAACCCCGGACCTCCTGGAGCTGCAAAAGGACCCTCTGTTGTGCCATCAGGCCGCTCAAAGCTCACTGTAAACCTGTCATCTTCACTATACCACAAGTCTAATCTCAAAAATCCAGCAGATACTTTATTGATCTGCAATTCAATTGTCTGTCCCTGTGTTATTGTGCCTGAAGCATGATTATCTCCACCACCATCGTCACCTACACCACAAACAAACACATGACCCTGAGCGATAAATTGGTCGATCTCACGAGTTATTAAACTAGTTCCATCTGTTGGTCCACCAGTTGATCCCAAATTCAATAAAGTCACCGAAGGCATATTAAGCTCAGTTATTTTATCATGAGCAAAGTCCAGGGCTACCGGAATATAAGTTGGGTCAAAAAATGCAGCTTGGGCAGGTTGGTTACCAAAAGCCGGGAATGGATCCTGGGTAAGTTTGATAATAATATAATTCACCCCTGGTGCAACTCCCTGAAAGGCAAGATCGTTAGTTCCGCTACCATCTCCTCCAAATATCCCGGCAGTTGCTGTCCCATGTCCATAACGATCCATCGTCAATGGCGGGTTGGTATTATTGGCCAATGCCTGGTTGATTTCTGCCTCGTCCCAGATTGTTCCTACACCATATGTATTACCCGGCTCACTAACTCCTGAATCATCAATCATGTCAAAAATATACTTGATCCTTGTGTTCCCGTTTTCATCAATGAAATCGGGATGTCTATAATCAATACCTCTATCAATGACGACAGCCAAAACGCCATCTCCACTTAAATTGTACATACTATAAACATCGTCAAGGTTCGTTTCCATTCGAGGGGCTGGCCCCTGGCCAAACATCTGTACTGCGGCGAACAGGAAGCCTAAGGTGTAAATGATTCTCATGATTTTTTCTTTTCCGATTATTAAATTGAATATCCATCTAATCATCGGAATACACCTCTAAATGTCATCAATCCTGGACCAGGACTTTATCTGTGTAGACCCTTCGACCATTTTCGTCAAGCATCTCGATAAAATAAACGCCTGCTTGCAGGTGACGAACATCAAATTTCGAGACCCCCTGAGAAGTGGAGAGTGGCAGGTTAATTACTTTTTGTCCCAGACTGTTTACCATTTTTATACTGCAGTTGATGCAAGACTCTTCGATGAGCAGTGTTAATTCATCAGCAACCGGATTGGGCATGAGGAATATTTTTCCCTCATAGGGTGAAGGCGTTATCCCGGTAACGGGATCATTAAATTCCAATACAAGGTTTTGTTCTTGTACTTCTACCAGTTTATGAAGACCAAAAGGATTGCGACTGGCTCGCAGGCCAATATCCATATCTTTGTCAGGAGAAGGCGCTATAATCCCAGCCAGGTTTTCCTCCAGGATAAGGCTTAACGTGCCAACCATACCAAAGCCGTTAACCGGCTGATTGTCGGTTCGTGTAATACCAACTTCCAGGATGCCCTGATTAGGATGTTCCATTACAACAAACTGCAGTTCATCGGGATCACCAATCCATGAATTATCTAGACTTAAAGTAAAAGTGCCAGGCTCTACAAAATCCGGATTGTACTCCAGTGTAAAAGCCAACCCGTAAAAATCTTCAATCGGGAAAACCGGAGAGCCCAATTCCAAAGGAATCTGAACACTTTCTCCTCCATTGAAAGGGCCTTGGGGAATTTGAAGGTTAATTTCAAACCAGCCGGCGATAGGATCCAATTCTATATCAGAGTCGTGGGTAAGTCCATAATTGATCAGGACGATCAGGAAATCAAATTCATCAATAATTCCATTTCCATCACAATCCGCGTGCTTGTAATTGGTACCATCCGGAAGAATCAGCGGCCAATCTATTGAGTATTGAGGTTCCCACAGGAAAGAAGCTTCAAACCTTGCCGAACCTACAGCACCTTGAGCCATCCCCAGGCTTAGCAAGTCAAAATGGTTGACAATTCCATCCAGGTTGATGTCACCCGGCCAAACACAGTCAGACTCACAAGAATCTATTGGTGGCAAATCTCCATTGGAACACTCACCAAATTCGAATGTCATGAACCCTGCACATTGAGCGAAACAGGCATTGGGGAAGCTAATACCAGAGGCACATACAGGATCATATATCTCAATACATAAACACCCACCCGGGTCGCCGGAAGGGATGCATTCCCCTGGCACAAAATCATCGACACCAGAACAAAGCGCCATACAGGCATTGGCAAAAATGACACCATCAGCACATACCGGATCATAATTCGCAGGACAGTTACAGCCCCCTACCGGATTCGAGAAGCAAGCGCCACTTTCGAATTCAGTAAAGCCCTGACAAACCGCGAAACAGCTATTAATGAAATCAAATCCATCGGCACATACCGGATCATAGAAATTTGGATCACAGGAATCGCAATCGAAGATGGGAGACGGATCATCAAATTCGATAATCACTAAACCCAATGCACATTGCAGCGGATTGCCATTATCACATACCGTATATTCGAAAACATCAAAGGTAAAAAGCGTGCCAGAAGGCATATAAGTAAACGAATCACTACCGTCAAAAATAACGCTTCCGTATTGGGGCGTACCATTCCCCGTAATGGTCAGGGTTTGTCCTTCAGGATCAAAGTCGTTGGCCAATACGTCAAATACCAAAACCGTCTCAAGGTCAGAAATAACGAAAATATCAGGCATGGCTACCGGAGGATCGTTGGTCTGTCCCAAACCAAGGAACGGTAGCAGTATCATTAAAATGGCTATTAAGCAGAGGTTGGATTTTCTCATTTGTCAGTCATTACAGTATTTCAGACTATAAAGATGCTGTCTTCGGTTGGGTGAAACAATAACAATTGAAGTCATTTTCCGGTAATTTTTTCAAAAAAATTAAAAACAAAAAATCAGTAAAATATCCATAAATAACTGTTTAACAAATACTTAAATAAAAAATAGCATTTGTATGAAAATTTAATTTTCCGATAAAAATTTCAAAACTGATTATATTTCGACCATGCAAAACAGCAAACTCATCAATATTCTGAGATGTTTCACCCCGAAACAACTACGGCAATTTGACGAGTTTCTTCAATCTCCTTTTTTTAACAAGAATGAAGACCTCAATGATCTCTTCCATTACCTGCTTTCTGTAGGTCCCGGTTTTAAGGATAGCCAGGCACTTGAGGCAACTACTGTATTTGCCAAAACATTCCCCGAAAGGGATTTTGACAAAAAGCAATTCGGTTACTGGCTAAGCGACCTTTTGAAACTGGCTGAACGCTATATTGCACACAGCCAACTAGATAACATGGATCACTTCCACACAACGTTATTAGAGCATTATCACAATCACCAACTTGAAAAAGGCTACAAAAGCGCACTTAAAGAAGCAGAAAAGGCCCTACAAAAGGACCCTTTTCTCGACAGTAGCCACTACTATACCCGATATCGGATCGCCACCATCAATAACGAAGAATTCGATCGCTTACGCAAAACGGCTTATGATGCCAGCCTGCAAGAAGCCCTTGACAATCTTGACATCTTTTACCTTTCGGCAAAATTGCGGCATAGCTGTGAATTGATTAATCGCCACAATGTTGTAAAAGGCGATTATGAGTTACCTATGATAAATGAGTTGTCCGCTCATATAGAAGCAAATGACTTTTCAAACTATCCATCCGTATTGATCTATCATCAGATCCTGAAAACCCTGTTGCAGGCTGATGATGAATCGCATTTTACAAGGTTAAAAGCTTTGCTCAGCGAGCATGCGCACCTGTTTCCTCAAAAAGAATCAGCTTCGATGTATCTGTACGCGCTCAATTATGCTGTTCGAAAAGCCAACCAGGGACAAACGCACTTCCTCAAGCATCTTTTCCACCTTTTCAGGGAAACCTTAGAAAAAGAACTGATCTTCGAAAACGGCTACCTCACTCCGGGTAGTTATAAAAACATCGTGAGCACAGCTCTGCGTATCAAGGAATATGAATGGACCCGATCGTTTATCTACCAATACAAAGACAGGCTGCAGGCGCAATTCAGGAAAAATGCCTTCAATTACAACCTCGCGAACCTGATTTTCCACCAAAAGCAATTTGGAGAAGCGCTCCAACTCCTTCACAGGGTCGAGTTTACCGATATCTATTATAACCTTGATTCAAAGACGCTCATGATGAAGAGTTTTTATGAACTTGATGAATCAGAAGCGTTGCGCTCGCATATCCATGCCTTTAAGATCTTCCTAAAGCGCAATAAACTCATTTCGGCATATGTCAAGGAAATCTACCTCAACCTTGCAGAATTCACGCGCCGAATGGATAAACTTGACCCCAGGCATCCTGAAGCCTATAAAACCTTGCTGGAAGAGGTAAATAGCACCAAAAAAGTGGCCAACATCAATTGGTTAACAGAAAAACTCCGCGAAAATATTTGACCGGAAAAATAAATTCCTTCGGAAACACCATCTTTCTGTTATCACCCAAAAAGTACTGTTAATCAGCACGTTAAGCTATATTATATAGTCTACCAAATCAATATTTTTCGCTGGAAACGCATCGGAAAGATGCCAATTTTATTATTGGACAACCCATTTTTTGCCCTGATTTTTACGCTGACAAAAGAAATCTCTAACCAAAAATTATAAGCTTACTATGAAAATGGTTCTTACAGTTATGATGTCACTATTCTGCTGTTTTACGGTGATTTTCGCCCAAACAGGCGGTTGTGCGTTTACCGTCGACATCGCCATTACAGACGCTACTTGTGGAAATGCCGATGGTTCGGCAACAGTTACCGTGACCAACGGTGTCGACCCCCTGATTATTTTCTGGAGCAACGGCAATCAAGACGAACAGGCTGACAACCTGTATTCCGGTTTGTACTTTGTTGATGTTATTGATGCATCAGGATGTATTGAGCATCTCGAATTTATTATTGGCGATGACTGCCAAGGACCCCCCAATGATTCAACACTTTGTACTGAAATCTATGACCCGGTCTGTGTGACGGGTGTTGGCACTTTCCCAAACAGTTGTTGGGCAGAACTCCTTGGTTTCCCGAATTGGGTCTCCGGAGAATGTGATAGTGGCCCAGGCGGTCCTCCACCACCACCTCCGCCACCAACTGGCTGTGATTTTCAAGTCGACTTCCAGGTCACAGAGGCTACCTGTGGCAATGCCGATGGTTCCATTAGTATTACGGTAACCGGTGACAACCCACCATTCGACATTACCTGGGCCAACGGCACTTCCGGAAGCACTTCTGGCAACCTGAGCGCTGGATTTTACCTTGTCGATGTAACCGATGCTACTGGCTGTGTTGAGCACCTTTGTATCATCGTAACCGACGATTGCCAGGGGCCACCTAATGATTCAACCATTTGCAATGAAATTATTGACCCGGTTTGTGTCGATGGTGTTGGTACCTTCCCAAACAGCTGTTGGGCAGAATTTTTCGGTTTCCCGAATTGGGTGCAAGGCGAATGCCCTGACGACCCTATTGATCCCGGCGATTGCAATTGTCCTGCTGTCTGGGATCCGGTTTGTGCCGATGGCATTACCTTCCCCAATGATTGCGAAGCCATTTGCGCAGGGATAAACGATTTTGAACTTGGAGAATGTGATATTGATCCGGGTGACCCTCCCTTTGGATGCGCCTTTGAGGTTGATTTTACAGTCACCGAAGCCACTTGCGGCAACGCGGATGGATCGATCAACATTACCGTTACCGGTGATAATCCACCATTCAATATTACGCTTCTTGATGGTACTGCAGGTAACGCACTCGACAATCTCAGTGCAGGCATTTACTTTATTGAAGTAACCGATGCAACAGGTTGCCTGGAGCTTCTTACAATCATCGTATCTGAAGATTGTCAGGGGCCACCGAACGACTCTACTCTCTGTACCGAAATTTACGATCCGGTTTGCGTTGATGGTGTAGGCACCTTCCCTAATAGCTGTTGGGCAGAACTCCTCGGTTTCCCGAATTGGGTGCAAGGCGAATGCCCTGATGATCCTATTGATCCTGACGACTGCAATTGTCCTGCTATATGGGATCCGGTTTGTGTCGACGGCATTACTTTCCCCAATGATTGCGAAGCAACCTGTGCAGGATTTGATGATTTTGAAGTAGGTGAATGTGACGGCAATTCGGGAGATCCTTGCAACTGTCCCGAGATTTGGGACCCCGTATGCGCTGATGGTTTAACCCTCCCCAATGCTTGTATAGCACAATGTCTTGGATTCTCTGACTTTGAGCAAGGCGGATGTGATGGAAGTGGACCGATCGACCCTCCAACCGCATGTGACTTCCAGGTTGATTTCGTCGTAACAGATGCCAGCTGTGGTAATGCAGACGGGGCAATTGACATCAACGTTACTGGTGACAATCCACCATTTGATATAACGTGGGCTGATGGTGCATCAGGCGATTCAGCAATTGACCTGGCCCCAGGATTCTACCTGGTTGACGTTACAGATGCTACTGGCTGTGTTGAGCACCTTTGCATCATCGTGGGCGATGATTGCCAGGGGCCACCTGATGACACGCCCCTCTGTCTGGAAATTTATGAGCCTGTTTGTGTAGACGGTGTAGGGACTTTCCCGAATAGCTGTTGGGCAGAATTCTTCGGTTTCCCGGATTGGGTAGATGGAGAATGTGATTTCGACGGCCCAGGCACCCAGGACATTTACGGTTGTACAGATCCATTTGCACTCAATTACAATCCATTTGCAACTGTAGATGATGGATCATGTTACTTTGGCATATCTTCTGAATATCAGTACGAAAACCCACATTCAAGCGAAGTATTAAACTTCAAGGAGATATTAACGATTGATGCCATCACCTATCCTAATCCTGCTTCTACTCAAGTAACTATTGAGGTAGACCTGAAGGAAGAAGACAGGGTAACCTTTAATGTTGTCAACCTGCTTGGTCAGCAAGTTTATAGCGCTACCAGCAGAATGGCTCCAGGAACAAACACTCAGCGAATTAACATTTCGAATCTTGAAGAAGGCAGCTACTGGCTACAGATTTCTACAGAAAAAGGCGCTGTTCACAATTCGAAATTGGTGAAAACCAAGTAAAATAATCATCCCTTTGTTCTCTCTCTGGCTTGGGCCAGAGGGAGGTCAAGGGCGGATAAATTGCTAAAAGGACGATCTTAATTCTTCAGAAAAGTATTTAAATAATTGTAGGGTACAATCCAAATAAAGCACCGTCCCTCAGGCAACAAACGTGCGCAAATTTTCGATTTAGTGGTATGGCAAACAAACTTGCCGGATACCTAAAAAAATCGTAAATTTGCGCGCTATGTTTAGGAAATCATTCTATATAATTTTGGCAGCTGGTCTTTTATTTATGCTTTCATCCTGTAAATCAGAATTTGAGCGTATCAGAACCGGCAATGATATTGAGCTAAAATACCAGAAAGCTCTAGAGTATTTTGATAATGAAGAATGGTACAGATCTCAGGTTCTGCTGGAGCAGATTACTGGTATTCTAAGAGGTGATCCAAGGATCGAAAGAGTCTACTTTTCCTATGCTTACACTCATTTCCATTTGAAGAAATACGTACTGGCTACTTATTATTTCAAAAACTTCACCACAACTTTCCCTAATAGTGAGTATACTGAAGAAGCGATGTTTATGAGTGCTTTTTCCAATTACAAACTATCACCTACATATCGCCTCGATCAGACTTACACTGAAAAAGCAATTGATGAGTTCCAGCTTTTTGTAAACTCCAAGCCAACCAGTGACCGCGTTGAAAGAGCAAATGCACTGATCGATGAAATGCGGGCCAAGCTCGAAGTCAAGGCATTTGAAGATGCCCAGTTGTACTTCAAGCTTCAGGACTTTCTAGCAGCAAATCACAGCTTCCAGAATTTCGTTAAAGATTTTCCGGATGCTCAAAAAATAGAAGAGGCACGATTTATGGTGTTAAAGTCTTATTATAGACAAGCACAAAACACCATTGAAATTGCTCAACTAGAACGGTTTGAAGACACCGTTGACGCTTATTTCGAATTCGTCGACCGTCACCCAAACAGCCGTTACCAAAAAGAAGCTGAAGGTATATTCCAGGCTTCGAATGAAAGAATTGAAAGATTAAAAACAGATTCAAAATGAAAGATATCAAAAAGCGCGCATTAGGGCTACCAGCTACTTCAGAGGCAAGAGACGTCAAATCAATGACTAATGATACCTCAAATATCTATAAGTCTTTGGTAGTTATCGCAAAGCGTTCTGAGCAGATTTCGGTCCAGCTGAAAGAGGAATTACACTCCAAGCTTGAAGAGTTTGCATCAAGCACTGAAAATCTTGAAGAAATTCACGAGAATAAAGAGCAGATCGAAATCTCAAAATTCTATGAGCGTCTACCTAACCCGCCATTAATTGCTACCCATGAATTCCTTAATGATCAGCTCGAATACTTCAACAGAGAAGACAGGAACTCGGGTGGAAATGAATAAAAACCACCAACTGTTGGTTTAAACTATATTAAAGACCTTAGTGCTTAAGCATTAAGGTCTTTGCCGTTAAATCAGAACACGTGCTCAAAGGCAAAAAAATAATTCTCGGCGTTACCGGTAGCATAGCTGCCTATAAAACTGCATTCCTGACGCGGCTTCTCATCAAGCAAGGTGCTGAAGTTCAAGTGCTCATGACTGCTTCCGCCAAGGATTTTATCAGTTCTCTCACCCTTTCAACTTTATCAAAGCGTCCGGTTTTTTCTGATGTGAGCTCTGAAGAAGGTTGGAACAACCATGTCGAGATGGGACTTTGGGCCGATGCTTTTGTAGTAGCACCGGCCACTGCCAACTCATTAGCAAAAATGGCACAGGGCATTTGTGATAATATTCTTTTAGCAACATACCTTTCTGCCAGATGTCCGGTTTTCGTTGCTCCTGCTATGGATCTTGATATGTGGAAACATCCGGCTACAAAACAAAACCTGTCTACACTTATCGACCATGGTTGTCAATTGATTCCTGTAGAGCACGGAGAACTAGCCAGCGGCCTTGTTGGAGAAG
>JBCCHF010000061.1:0-26707 GCA_039028895.1 Bacteroidota bacterium
AACCGATAATTGCCTATTCTGAAAAGGAAAATTCGATTTTCCTTTTTGGAGGATTCTGCAGCATTACAAAAAGTCGGTTAAATGATCTTTGGAAATTTGATGGTCATAAATGGGTCAGCATATCTACTGATGAGGCACCAAGTCCACGAAGCGGTCATTCGATGATTTATGATAAAATAAACAATAGGCTTCTGGTTTTTGGTGGTAAAAACGATAATAGTGAATTGATGAATGACCTTTGGTCATGGGATGGGAATAGCTGGAAATTGGAAAGTGAAGATGGCCCACCCCCAAGGCAGTCGCATATAATGGTTTATAACACCAAAATCGGAGATGCCTTTTTGTTTGGAGGATCCAATATTGACAAAGAAGCCTTTAATGATACCTGGGTTTATAGAAATGAAACATGGGTCGAGCTAGAATCAGGAAATAGGCCTCCGGCCAGATTGCAACATACAATGTCCTATGACGAAGAGCGTGACAAAATAGTGCTGTTTGGAGGTTTCACCAGAACGGATAACGGAAAACATATCTATGGTGATACATGGGAATGGGAAGCTCTTGATGGCTGGCAACAAAAAACCGATGAATTAAATATGGCAAGAGATCATCATGCAATGGCCTACGATGCAAAAAATATGAAGACCATCTTATTCGGTGGTTATAATCAGAGCTACCTAGGTGACACATGGTCCTGGGATGGCGAACAGTGGGAGGAAATACAGGCTGATGGCCCCTCTGCCAGGGCCGGAAAGCCAGGGCTTGTCTTTAACAACCAAATTAAAAAATTAGTCCTGTTTGGCGGATGGGACAAAAGCAATATGCCATTGATGGACTTTTGGCTGATCGATATAAATCAAAAAGAATGGAAAAAACTAAAGACTGACCTCTGATATTTCGGACCTTTAGGTTTACTAATTTTTTCATGTAGTTCAAACTGATGCGCATATAGTTAACCAAAATATGAAACCAACAACTCAACAATTCCTTGTAGACACAGGCGCTGAAGTCCCAATCGTTTGTGGCCCCATGTATCCTGGATCAAATCCCGAGTTAATTGCAGCTGTTTCAGCGGCAGGTGGATTTGGTGTAGTACAACCTGTCTCCCTGACCATGCTTTATGGTCATGATTTCAGAGAAGGTTTACAATTGATTAAAAAGTTGACAGATAAACCATTCGGCGTCAACTTCACCATCTTTGGAGGCGCTAATAAAAAGTATCATGAACTCATGGAAAAATGGATGGAAATTTCCATCGAAGAAGGCGTTAAATTCTTTTTAACCTCTTTGGGGAAACCCCATTCAGTAGTCAAAAGAGCAAAAGAACATGACATTAAAGTCTACCATGATGTGCCTAATAAAAAAGTAGCATTAGCCATGCGGGATGCCGGAGTGGATGGTTTAAATTGTATCAATTGGAGAGGCGGCGGTCAAACCGGTATCCAGTCTGCAGAAAAGTTTATTGAGGAGTTGCACGACATTGATATTCCGCTAATTTGTGCAGGCGGTATTGGCAACGCTGAAGATTTCAAAAAAGCTCTGGAAATGGGATATGCTGGTGTTCAAATGGGTACCCGATTCCTAGCTACTCATGAGTGTCAGGTAACGAATAGTTACAAACAGGCCATTGTTGATGCGAAAGAAGAAGATATCGTTTGGACCAATAAAATAGCCGGCAATAACTCATCGATGATCAAGACCGACGACATCATGAAAGGTGGATTGCGGACAGGACCGATCATCAGTTATATGCTAACCAAAAAGCGACTAAAAAAGTATGCCCGCATGTACCTGATGAGTCGTGGCCTAAAAAATTATAGTAAAACAACATTTGATGATGACGTGCAATATTGGCAGGCAGGGAAAGGTGTTGATAATATTAAATCAATAGAATCTGTAGCTGATGTGGTGAAAGCGTTTGCTGATGTAAGCATTTAATCCAATTGCAGAAACGATTTATAAGAAGTTAAAATGAGTCAACTATTTTTTACTGAAGAACACGAATTATTCAGAACCACCCTTCAGGATTTTTTCAAAGCAGAAGTCATTCCTTATATCAACGAATGGGAGACACAACGAAAAGTAGACCGAAGCCTATTAAAGAAAATGGGGGAAATGGGATTCCTGGGATTAGAAGTAGAAGAAAAGTATGGCGGCATGGGCCTTGATTTCATGTACTCGGCCATCCTTTGTGAAGAAATGGGGAAAGTTGGCGCCTTTGGCTTTAACACTGTCGTGGCCTCACATGTATACCTGGGGATGAACTACTTGGTACATGCTGGCTCGCCATATATCAAAGAAAAATATCTCGCTCCCAGTGTAGCGGGCGAACTTATAGGTTCATTATCCATGACAGAACCATTTGCTGGCTCTGATTTGAAGGCCATCCGCACAATTGCCAACCTGGAAGGTGATTATTACATAGTTAATGGCTCCAAAACCTTTATTTCCAATGGTTATTATGGCGACTACACGGTAGCTGCTGTGAAAACAGGGAAAGGGATGTCAATGTTGGTTATCGATCTCGATGCTGAAGGGGTTTCCAGATCCAAACTTGAAAAAGTGGGTATTCGTTGTTCTGATACTGCCGAATTGGCTTTTGATAATGTCCGAGTGCCCAAAGAAAACCTTCTGGGAGATGAAGGCATGGGGTTTTATTATATGATGGAAAGCCTCCAGGTCGAAAGACTAACCGGTGCCCTGGGGGGCATTGGATTAATGGAATATGTCCTCGAGATCACCCTTCAATACATGTCGGAAAGAGCGGCTTTTGGGAAAACCATCAATCAATTCCAGGCATTGAGACATCAGATTGCAGAAATGGCGACAGAATTTGAAGCTTACAAGGCATTTACTTATCAATCAAGTTATCGGCTTTCAAAAGGTGAAAATGTAGTTAAAGAATGCTCAATGCTTAAATTGAGAGTCAGTGATCTGCTAAACGAAATGGTGTACAAATGCCTTCAGATGTTTGGTGGCTATGGTTTTATGGAAGAATACCCAATTGGTCGGATATATCGCGATGTCAGGATAATCCCGATTTATGGCGGCACTTCAGAAATCATGAAGGAAATTATCGCCAAAATGGTTATTGACAAGGTAGACTATAAGCCTGTTTATAAAAAGTAAAAGGATAGCATTGCAAAAAGAAGAAAAAATGACAGAAGACTTTCTCTATTTATTACGTGTCCGCTATTCTGAATGCGACAGCCAGCAAATCGTATTCAATGCCAAGTACGTAGAATACATTGACGTTGCCAGTATGGAATACTTCCGAAAAGTATTCGGCGACTATAAAAACCTGCTTAAAAAAGGAGTAGACATATCGGTTGTCAATGTAAATGTAAGTTGGAAGTCCCCTGCGACATATGATGATATTATTGCGATGACTTTTAAGCTGAAAAAGATAGGGAATACCTCTATAACCTATTCCATTGGCTTTTCAAACTTTAAAACTAAAGAAGAAGTGGCCATCGGCGAAATCACCTATGTCATGGTTAGTATACAAGAATTTCAGAAAACAGCTATTCCGACTGAGATAAGAGAACAATTGGAAACTGGTGCGACGGGTGTGGTTAATCACGCTGGTATTAAAATCTGACGACGGCTACTCACCTTTATAAACTGGCTTGCGTTTCTCAAAAAAACTACTAATCGCTTCCTGAAAATCGTGGGTCATTAACAATCGTTCCTGTGCCTCAATTTCAAGATCCTGCCCTGCCCTCTCCAGAAACTGTGCTTCGTTGATAATCTGCTTGCATACCCCAACCGCGAGCGGCGGCAATTCCAAAAATAGATTGGCAAATTCGATTGCCTGAGAGCGGAGTTGGTCATTTGGTACTACTTTATTGACTAATCCAATTTGAAAAGCTCTTTCTGCATGAACCTTGGTTCCCAACATCACCATTTCTTTCGTGTGTGGAATCCCTATAGTTCGAATGATGCGTTGTGTTCCCATGATGACGCCTATACTTCTCTTGACTTCTGGTAATTCGAAGAATACGTTCTGGGCAGCAATTCTGAAATCACAACATACGGCCAGAATCATCCCCCCTCCTATTACCGGACCATTCAGGGCAGCAATTGTCGGTTTTCGAATGGCTTCAAAAGCATCAATAAACTCCTGGTATTTCCTTAGGTTCTCCCTGTAGATTTCTGATTTCTGACCAACAAGACTACCAATTAAACTCACATCAACCCCGGCAGAAAAACAACCGCCATTGGCCTGGAGAATAATTACCCAAACTTTGGGATCATCAGCCAATAGTTGTGAAATAGTTCCCAGTTCCGAAAGTGTGATCTGGTCCAATCTATTTTTTTCAATCGGCCGATCAAGGGTCAGGAAGGCAATATGGTCTTTGATTTCTAATTGCCAATGCTGGAATTCGTTTTTCATGAATTTTAGTTTTTGCGGCTTTATCTTAACTGTCGTCTGCGTTTCAAAACCAATTTAAAATGTTTGCCAAGTGACGGCGTTGGGCTGATCCGCTCTTTGTATTTTTTTGTTTGACTTAATGTCTCAAACTCATAATTAAACAAAATAGCCCCTAGTGCCAAGACCATCAAAGTCATGGACATTCCGGCACCAAGGCAGGTATGTGGGCCACGGCCGAATGGAGCAAAAACATCTCGTTTTAGATGTTCATTTCTTGGTGCACGAAACCGATCAATGTCAAATGCTGATGGATTTTTAAAATAAGCTTCATTAAAATGAGGGGCAGAAGTGAGGATAACAATATCAGTGCCTTTTGAGATATCGAATCCTTCAAAATTAAAACTCTTTACAGCGGTCCTCACCATACCAAATGCTGATGGGTGTAAACGCATAGTTTCCAATACGGTCGAAGTCACAAGTTCCATCTCTTTGATTTGCTTAAGATCAGGTATCCCATAGCTAAAAACAGCATTAACTTCTTTTTTAACCCGACTCAATAAGTCAGGATGCCTATGCAATTCAAATAAAGCGTAGTTCAGCGTCTGCCCCATAGTGTCAATGCCGGCAAAAAACGGAAGGATAGCCGAAAACCGTAAATCGCCATGAGCGAACAAATGTGGACATTCTTGGGCAGCTTCAAATACGGTATCCACGTAATTGTGTATTGACCTTCTACCTTCAATCTTTTCATTGATCACCCCTTCAGCAAATGCCATAGTCAATGCCCTAGCTTTTCTAAATCTTGGGCCTTTAAACTTAAGTAACCAGGCAGGAAAACGGTTGAGGCTAAAATGGTTAGTCGTTTCATTTAAGTAATAGAGGAACTCCTCAAGCTCTTTATTATCAGGAACTTTTCCGGTCATCACACAACCAATCATTTTTGATGACAATTGTAACACCGGATTTACCACCTCGAATGCGACTCCAGGGTCCATTTTCCGAAAAGTTTCAACACATAATTCGTTAATCTCCTCAATATGGGGTTCAACAGCAAGTTTCGAAAAATTAAAATTGAACTTTTTCCTGAGTTTTCTATGATCTTCACCGTCTAGGCCGATCAAAAAATTTTCAGCCTCTATTTCTTTAAGCATCCCTTTCCAGAATCTTCCGGATTGGAAAAAATGTCGACCCTGAGCGTTAACAAACCTGTTGGCAGCTGGTCCCGCCATGATTAAATAATCAATGTGAAATGCTTTCAACCGAAATACCGGACCAAGACGACGGTATTGGGACATTAAAAAATCCCTGGGATCTGCTCCGAAAATTCTGAAAGCGCTACCTACTAATGGAAGGCCAGGAACAATGGGTGGTGAATCGGCACTATGGGTTTTCGACATAACTGAAAAATAATAGAATCGCCTGCCTTGCTGGTTGAAAATGTTGTATCTCGTTTCTTCATTAAGTCTACTGTCATGAAAAAATCCGGATTGTCATTTTTATAAAACGGATTGATGGTCGTAAGGAAGTGGCCATCCATGGACCATGTGCAATGCCTGTTTGGGGCGAGGTATTTTTTGATTTACAATAAGTTAAACCTCATTTTTGAAAATTCATATTCTTCCAAATAGCCTCTACCCAGTGCTCCGGCAAAGGGACTTTTTTCAATTCAGAATAGTTGTAAGGAATGATATGCTGTTTCGAAATAGCAGCCAGGCGGTTATGTTTTTCAGAAAAAACTGCTGACTCAAGGATTACCCGGTCTTCTAATAATTCGAAGGCTCTAATGCCAACAATAGCTTTATCAGGATAAGTTATTGGAAAGATATACTTACAATCCTGCCAACCAAGAATGGGAGCTATATTCCCAGGTTTAAATGCAGTGGCAATGCCTACTTCCTCGAAAAAACGGATCCTGGAAGATTCGGCCCATCGCAAATAGATCAGGTTGTTGACATGATCAGCTGCATCCATATCGCCCCAATGCACCGGAAACTCAACAAAAACCTTAAAATCGTCTAGTGTAAGCCTCATAACTCTATTTTTTCAGTAACAAATTACTAAAATCCCGCCGACCACACTTTTACAGTTTGAATTTTGCGGTTTTACTGTAGTGCAGTTTAACCACCCTACTCCACTAAAGTACCACTCAACCAAAGCAATTCCATCTCGGCCAGCTTCGCCTGGTAGCGGGCATTAGCTATTCGGGTACGGGCATTAGCCAGATTAAATTGTGCTTCCCGAAACTGGGTTGAGTTGATTTGACCAACGTTAAGAGCCTCCTGAGAGCGTTCGAAGTTGAGCTCTGCACTCTTGATGTTCGACTCTTCTATACGTAGCACGTAAAGGCTGTTTTCGTAACTGGCAAATGCGTTTTCGACATCGCGGGATAACGACTCTTTGGTTTGCTGAAGCTGAAGTTGACTCGAGTTAATAGCAACCTCTGCATTTTGTCTCTGGATCTTACGACGCTTACCATCAAAAATATTGTATGAAAGGGTTAAACCACCAGTCAGGGTTCCTGAAGAATTGCGTTGCGTTCCTTGTGCCTTATTTTGTGAAGTAAATCCCCGATATGAAATCGACGTCCCAATAAGTGGATAATTACCAGCTTTTGAAGATTTTAGATCCAGTTCGGCTAAAGCCAAAGAGCGCTGGGCCAAAACGACTTGCTGGTTATTGTCCAGTGCTTTTTGCCTGAGGTCATCCACTTCCATTTCCGGAAGGAAATCAACACCCTTATCAATTAGGAACTCGGTTTCTACAGAACGATTCATCAGTAAATTGAGGTCTCTTTTTGCGTTACTCAAATCTAGCTCAGCTCTGACAAGACTGACACTATCACTGTTGAGGTCAACCTCCGCATTGAGCACGGCCAATTTGTTGACAGCGGCAAATTCAAAACGGGTCTCTGCCCTGTTTAGCCGATCATTCGAAATCGCTACCAACTCCTGATTGATATCATAGCCTTCGCGCAATTGCGCTGCGAAATAATAAGCATTGATCACCTGGATGATGGTATTTTCGATCGTCTGTTTGAGTTGCGCCTCAGACAGGTCTTTGTTGGCTTTCAGTTTTTCAAAATTAGTAACCCTTGCCCAGCCGTCAAAAATGGTGTAAGAAGCAGTTATCGCCGCGCTTATATCATTTGAAGGCTCAAAACTATAGGTCAAATCAGGTCTTGGAAAAGCATCGGTAAATGAAGCTTTCCCACTGGCCAGATTATAATTCGCTCCTCCGGACAGGGTGATATCTGGCAATAATCCAGCATTGCCTTTTGTGGCAGCATTTTCGGTAATCGTTACATCATTTCGTGCAATCTGGATACCCAGGTTATTTTCGAGTGTAATATCAATTGCTTCCTCAAGGGTCAGTAAGGGCTGGGCAAAACCAGGTATTGTTACAAAGAGGAACAGTAATATCTGAAAAGGTTTGATAGTCATTTTAAAAGATATTCGAGATCAACAAGATGGCGGCCACCACTACGATAAAGGTGCCGAAATAAACGCCGAAACCACTTTTACGATCTGGGTAAGCCGGTTCGACTTCTTCGTAAGCCGGTTTCTCCCCTTCCCACAGAAAAAGGGTATAAACTTTATATCGATTGGCCAATATTATAAAGATCGGCAACACAATCAGAAGAATGACTGTGGCTGCCAGAAGTCCGAATGCAACAGAAGCAGCCATCGGAATCAGGAATTGCGCCTGGAAACTTTTATTCAACATCAGAGGGCCAAGCCCAAGAACTGTAGTTACCGAAGTCAGCAAAATTGGCCTGAACCTGGCATAGCCTGCCTGGAAAACAGCCTCCATCTGGTCTTCTCCTCTTTTAATCATGTTGTTGTATGTCGTTATGAATACCAGCGAATCGTTGACCAGTATTCCGATCAAGGCTATGACCCCGAGGATGGAGAAAAGACTAATTGGAAGTGCCATGATATAATGGCCCCAGATCACCCCGATCATACAGAACGGGATCAAGGCAAAAACCATAATGGTCTGGCTAATAGACCTGAAAGTCAAGGCAATCACAGCAAACATCAAGATGAAGATAATCGGTAATACCCGCTGCATGGATTTAGCTGATTTCTCCTGTTCACGATTTTGGCCTTCGAAAATGAAACCTACACTAGGATACTCTTGACGTACTGCTGGTACAATCACTCCCTGAATGTTTGCGGTAAGATCGCTTACCGAAGCATTAGGATCGGCCACATCAGCTTCAACTTTTATCTCTCTTTTTCCATCAATGTGATTAATAGCAATAACCCCTCTTTGCACACTGAAATTTGCTAACTCGCTAAGTGGAAACTCCCCTCCACCCGGAGTGCGAATGCGCATATTTTCGAGTTTACCAATATTGGAGCGATCTTCCTTATCGTACCTTACCCAGACTCTAACCTCATCTTCACCGCGCTGCAGGCGTTGTACTTCACTTCCGAAAAAGCCACTTCTTACCTGGCTCAAGACATCCTGGACACTGAGCCCAAGGAGTAAGGCCTTTTCTTTGAGATCAATATTAATCTCTCTAAGGCCTTCCTGGTTATTGTCTACAACATCCTTCAATTCAGTTATTTCCTGCATCTCTGCCTTGAGCATTTCTACGGCCCCTTTTAAGGCATCATATTCGTTTCCAACTATCGAAACTGATATCGGTTTCCCGAATGGTGATGAAGTACCATACGTGACAGATTCTGCACCGACAATTGGGCCCGCTGCTTTTCTAACCGCATTGGCAATTTCAATTGACGACATTTCTCCTCTTAATTCGCCATCTAGTAGGCTAATGGTCATATTACCCTGGTAAGTAGTTGGTCCAACATTCTTTTCAACTTTCTGGATGAGTTGAAGACCATCTTCCAGGTTTTTGCTCAATTCATCGTTCACCTCCCAGGTCGCTTTTTCAATATGGTCGAGCCAATCAGCAGTAAACTGTTCCCGTGTACCGGAAGGTAATTTGATATTAACAGAAAAGTCATCTCTTTCGATATAAGGAAAGAAAGTGGCTTTGACCATTCCTCCTCCAACTGCAGCAAAAGAAATCATCATCAAACCAAAAGGGATAGCTAGTCCGAGAAACCTGTATTCCATAAAAAATCGGAGTACAGGAGCATATGTCTTATCTCGCATAAGGCCCATTACCCAGTCAAACCCTTTGTTGATGGTCAGGAAGAATCGGTCGATTGGACCAGGTTTTGCATCCTTGTTAAGGGCTTGAGAATGAGAGATATGTTCTGGAAGTATCAGCAAGCCTTCTACCAGGGAAAAGACAAGCGTCAGAATTACCACTATCGACATCTCAAAAAAGAAATCCCCGAGTCGCCCATCGATAAAAAAGAAGGTCGAAAAGGCAATAGCGGTAGTAATAATAGCCGAAGTGACAGCAGGGAATACCTCAAGTGTACCTTCCACCGCAGCGTCAAAAGGTGTGGCTCCCCGTTCATAATGCTGGTAGATATTTTCGCCGATTACAATACCGTCATCTACGAGAATACCGATCACGATGATCATTCCGAAAAGGGAAATTACATTAATCGTCACGCCAAGCATTGGAGCAAATATGAACATTCCGGCAAAAGAGATCGGGATCGCAATCGCTACCCAGAACGCCAATCTGTAATGCAGGAACATGCCAAGGAAGATAAACACAAGGAGAAAGCCGATGTACCCATTTTCCGATAGGAGATCAATACGTTGCTGCAGTGTTTTTGACCCATCCCGTACCAAAACTGTCTCGACGCCATCGTACTTGGATTCAAAAGTTTTCATGTAGGCTTTTACCTTATCAGCAATATCGAGCAGATCTTCTTCGATCGTATTTTGAACATTGACGATCACCGCAGGTTTGCCATTAATAAAGCTTCGGTTGGGGTTATCAGACCAAATATCCTTTACATCCGCGACGTCCTCCAGGCGAATAATACTACCATCCGGTGTTGTTACCAGTGGAATCTGTCTTAGATCAGCTGCATAATATCCCTTGTCATCAACCCTGACTAACAATTCTTCTTTCTCTCCTTTAATAGTACCACCTGTTATTTCCAGATTTGACTGGCGGACGGAATTGGCCGCTTCATTAAATGTCAGATTATAGGCTCTCAGATCGCTTTCGCGGAAACTGATTTCAATTTCTTCATCCGGAAAACCAGTGAGGCTGATCTTGGAAATGCCATCTATTGCTCTCAGATCATTTTCAGCTTCCCTGGCATAAAACTTCAGGGTGGCTAAATCATGATCGCCACTTATGGCAAAGCTTATCGAGAATGTCAGGTTTTCCTGCTTGTAAATTATCGGCGGCTCCATGCCAACCGGGAAAGAAGGAATCCGGTCTATTGCATTTTTTACATCTCTCAATACGAGGTCGGTGTCAAAATTTTGAAGTACTTCAATTGACACTACCCCACTATTTTCTGAAGAAACAGATGATACCCGCTCTACCCCCGTAAGTCCTTTGAGATTATCTTCAATCTTAAGGATCACACCTCTTTCCACTTCTTCCGGAGAAGCCCCCGGGTAGACTATGCGAACACTGATCAATCGACTTTCGGCAACCGGAAAGAAAGTAGATTTCATACTCATCAACCCGAAATAACCGAAGATGAGGAGCAGTACCATCAGCAAATTGGATGCGACGGGATTTTTAAGGAAAAACGTTACTATTGACCTCATGATGGATTGTCAGATTTTCTGAGTTGAACTTTCATACCCTCGAAAATGCCAGGGAATGTCTTTTTCAAAAGAGTCGTGCCGTCTTGTAGTCCTTTGACCAGTGCTGTCTCTTCTTTCATCCGTACGACTTCGAAATTTGTTTTAGTTAATACCGAGTCATTTACCACAAAAACCTGGTTGCCGTCTAGAATCAGATCTCTTGACAACTCGTATACATCGTCGATTGACCCACTGTTTATAGAACCTTTCAGGTACATATTTTCTTTGATCTTGCTGCTTTTAACCCCAATAAACAAAGTTGCGGATTGAGTGGCAGGGTCGATGGATTCAGAAATTCGTTTAATATAGCCTTCCCATGTCCCTGAAATATCTTCTGATATCAGGTTGACCTTCATGCCGCGTTTTACATTCTGGAGGTCCGAAATGGTAATAGAGGCTTCCAATTCATAGGAATTAGTATTCATCAATTCTCCAAGTTTCTGCCCTGCTCTGACTACTGTACCAGGATGAATACTTGTTTGGGTAATAATGCCTGAGAAAGGCGCAATTACCGTGTATTTCGATAGCCTGACTTCCTGGCTTCTGATCGTATAATACTGGCTGTAGATATTCTTCGAAGAGATATAGTATTTTTCCCGATCATTTACTGGTTCTGGCATTTCCTTAATCGGGACATCAACTGCAAACTCATGCAGATAAGCTTCCCATTGACCAAAACTTTCAGGATAATCGAGTTTGAGGTCAGGCATTAACTGTGTAATGGCATTCATCAGGTTACTTTTCTGCGCCTTGAGATTAAGTCGTTGCTCCTGATTATCGATTACAAAAAGTACATCCCCTTTTGAAAACCTTGTTCCTTTCCGGAATGGCTTTGAAGTACTAACCAATGCCCCGCCAACCTCAGCGAAAATATCCAGCTTTTCTGAGGCTGAGATTTTACCATAGATTGGAACAAAGGTTTTAATGGCACCATTTTGTACCGTCAAGGTATCAACAACCTTAATCGGCGCAGGTGCGCTAAACTTATTTGGTGGAGCTTTACTCTCAGAAACTTTCCTGGAAACAAATGCTGATCCGACGATAACAGCAATAGCCAGCAGCGACAATATGATTTGTCTGACATTCATAGTTTATTGGTTTTCCTTTATCGTTTTATTTTCTAAAGTTGCGCCTTCAACTGTTTTTTCTTTAGGAAGGGCGAGATTTTCATAAATCTTGGTGAGCACTCTGCTACAGGTTTCCACATCCTCTTCGGGGATATCTTCAAGTGCTTCCTGGTGTAAATTCCAAATGATTGGAAAGGTGACTTCCTTTAAGTCTTTGCCTTTCTGGGTGAGGTAAATTCGCTTGTTTCTTCTGTCTTGGTTATCTTCAACTCTCACCAGAAGATTCTTACGCTCCATAACAGACAAAGTCCTGGTAATACTGGCTTTATCTTTAAAAACATTGTTCGCAAGCTCCTGTTGGTTCTGGCCATCTTTTATCCAGAGGTTGACCAAAAGGATCCAATGTTCTTTTGTGATATCCAATCCGGCATCATCAAAACATTTCTGGAACCTGATGGCCATGGTTCGCTGCGCCCTTCCCATAAGGTAACCCAGGGCTTTTTCTCTTTTTTCCGAAAGGTTTTTTATTTCCATAAAAATAGTTGCATAGTCAACTAAATGCAAATGTATAGGAATTGTTCATACAAATGGCATTTTTTTTTGATAAAAGGGAAAATTCTTTTTATCCCTTCCATTTAGTCCTATTTTGGAGTATGGAAAAAGTAAAGGTTGCAATCATTGGTTCCGGCAATATCGGAACAGATCTCATGATTAAAGTAATTCGCAAATCTTCAGTACTTGAAATGTCAGTATTGGTAGGCATTGATCCTGAGTCGGATGGATTGGCCAGAGCAAAGAGGATGGGCATAAGTATCACCGCAAAAGGTATTAATGGTCTAATTGAAATGCCTGAATGGCAGGATATTAAACTGGTCTTTGACGCCACATCAGCTAAAGCACATCATTACAACTATAAAGTCGTCCAAAAGTTTCCTGATAAAAGAATAATAGATTTGACACCGGCAGCCATTGGCCCCTACCTTGTTCCTCCGGTAAATTTCGAGGATAATATTGATCTCAAAAATGTAAACATGGTCACTTGCGGTGGACAGGCCACTATTCCTATAGTTGCTGCTGTTTCAAGGGTGGCAAAGGTTCATTATGGAGAAATCGTGGCGTCCATTTCCAGTAAATCTGCTGGTCCGGGTACCAGGGCCAATATTGATGAGTTTACTGAAACCACAGCCAGGGCAATTGAAAAGGTGGGAGGTGCTACCAGGGGTAAAGCTATCATCATTCTTAATCCGGCTGAACCACCGTTGGTCATGCGTGACACTGTTTTCACGCTCAGTGAACAAGCAGACATAGAGGCTGTAAGGAACAGTATTCACAAAATGGTTGAGGAGGTGCAGAAATACGTGCCAGGCTACACTTTACACCAGGAAGTACAGTTTGAGGATATTCCTGAGTCGGCTCCAGTTTTTATCGAAGGTGTTGGTTTTTGTCACGGACTGAAGACCACAGTTCTGCTCAAGGTTAAGGGGGCTGGACACTACTTACCTGAATATGCAGGAAATCTGGACATTATGACGTCGGCAGCATTGGCAACTGGAGAGCGGCTGGCAGCTTTGGATTATGTAGCGATGGATTAAGGATGATTCGACCTTGGTATTAAATTCAAATACAAACTCAAATACAAGGGTTGGAAAGTGGGCTCGACTTTAGTGATAAACTCAAATACAGGATCAAATTCAATTTCAAGGGTGAATTCGGCGTTGCCACTTAAGTATTAATTTCAAGAATATCTCAAATCCAAATTCAATTTTGGGCAATGGAGAATAGATGAGCGGTAAATATGATTTTGAAGAAAGGCTGGTGAAATTTGCAGGTGATATGATCCTTTTTACGCAGGCTTTGCCTAAGGAACGGGCTTCTACATATTTCTCAGATCAATTGATTCGTTCTTCCAGTGGTGCAGCGCTAAACTATGGAGAAGCCCAGGGCGCTGAAAGCCTGAAAGACGGCGTACACAAAACAGCTATTGTATTGAAGGAACTTAAAGAATCAAGAGTTGCACTAAAAATTTTACAATATATAAACTTCGGACCTCCTGATCTAAGATCAGCTTTATTGACCGAGGCAGAAGAATTAATCGCCATTTCAGCAACAATGATCAAAAACAAAATGTAAAATGCCCACGGACTAAAGTCCAATTGAGTTTGAATTTGAATTTGAATTTGAAACTAAAATTTAATCCACCATTTACCCCAAACTTTGAGTTTGAGTTTGAGTTTAAACTTCAACCTACCCACTAACCACTAGTATCCAAAAAAAAGAAAGATGAACAACCTATACATACAAGATGTCACCCTCCGCGACGGTATGCATGCCATTCGCCATCAATACACTAAAAAGCAAATATCCGAAATCGCAATTGCCCTTGACAAAGCTGGTGTTGATGCTATCGAAATATCACATGGTGATGGCCTTGCTGGATCAAGCTTCAATTATGGATTTGGAGCGCGAACAGATTGGGACTGGCTGGAAGGTATAGCAGAAAAGCTGAATCATGCTGTACTCACTACACTCCTGCTCCCCGGCATTGGCACCATTGAAGATTTACAACGAGCTGCAAAGCTTGGGGTTAAATCTGTCAGAATTGCCACACATTGTACAGAAGCTGATATTTCGGCTCAACATATCGAAGCAGCAAAGAAAATGGGAATGGATGTAGGTGGATTCCTGATGATGGCACATATGAATGAGCCTTCAAAACTGGCAGGACAGGCGAAACTCATGGAGTCATACGGCGCTGACTGTGTGTATGTTACAGACTCTGCTGGCGCCCTGTTGATGGATGATGTTGCCGACAGGATAAAAGCCTTTCGCGATGTTTTGAATGATAGTACAGAAATAGGGATCCATTGCCATCACAATCTGTCACTTGGCGTAGCTAACACCATTGTAGCAATGCAACACGGTGCCAATCGACTGGATGCTTCACTGGCCGGAATGGGGGCTGGAGCGGGCAACTGTCCACTCGAAGTCTTGGTTGCTGTCCTTAATCGTATGAACGTCAGCCATAATTCTGACCTTTATCAACTCATGGATGCAGCAGACGATCTGATCCGACCAATACAGCAACGGCCAGTGAGGGTAGATCGTGAAACACTTTCACTAGGTTATGCCGGTGTTTATTCCAGCTTTTTATTGCATTCCGAAAAGGCTTCAGAAAAATATGGGATCGACACCAGAACCATTCTGGAAGAGCTTGGAAAACGAAAAATGGTAGGAGGTCAGGAAGATATGATTGTCGATGTGGCTTTAGACCTGAAAAAAGGGGGACAATAAAAAAACCCTCAACCACTCTGGAAGAGGGCTTAATAAATAGCTTGAGCCTGAGACTATAGGCTTAAATTTTCTTTCATCATATCGAAAAACGCCTTATCATCCATTGATTTCCTTGCTGCTATGTATTGTTCTGCATCTGCTCCTGCGATATACCGTAACTGGTCTGACCCATCTGTAGATGCCTGGTAAATAACCTCAGCCACCAAACTGGAAGGGCTTGATTTCGTTGGGTCTGTCATCCCTTCAAACGCTTGCATAATCTTACCTACCAACTCATTATATTGAGTTAGTGATTCGTCGTGCTGGAAATCGAGTGAGCGGCTACCAAAATCTGTAGCAATAGCTCCAGGTTCTACAATTTTGACCTTGATGCCAAGTGGAGCCAATTCGTATTGTAAGGATTCGCTATATCCTTCAACTGCCCATTTTGTGGAATGGTAAAGTGATATCAAAGGAAAAGTGATTTTACCACCAACAGAAGAAACATTAATGATAATGCCATCTCCATTTTCTCGCATATGCGGCAATACCGCTCTCGTTACATCAAAAAGTCCAAAAACATTTACATCATATTGTCTTTGAATACTCTCCCTTGACATAGATTCGAAAGTTCCCATAAGACCATAACCCGCATTATTCAACAATACGTCAATTTTTCCAAAACGCTCGATACTTGCATTCACGGCACTGTCAATACTATCCAGGTTCTGCACATCCAAACGGGTCACCAACACATTTTCAAGTTGGTTCAATTCTGTTTCTTTTTCGGGGGTCCGCATTGTCGCGACTACATTCCACCCCTTTTCCTGGAAATAAACTACTGTTGCTCTTCCTATTCCGGTACTCGAACCGGTGATTAAAATCGTTTTTTTCATTAAATGCTTTTTTTAAAATGAAATAGGATTATTGTAATAGTTAAAAATAAAAAAGTGAGTAATTACTCACAAATGTAAACGATAAAACATTACCATGCAAGTTTAATTCCGAAAAAAAATTGTCAATTAGATATTGTTATCGGCGAGAAGCTAGATTTAGAGGACTTCATTTAAAATGAACTTTTGGGGATGGAGCATAGCCTCCATAAGTTATTAATCGGCTTTAACGGGAATTTCTTTAATCTTGTATTTAATCTTCAGGTAATCAATATTGTCTACCTGGCTCAATAATCCTTCTCTTAATATACCCAAAAACAGAGCTTCGAGAAGGGTATTAAGCAGTTTTGCTTCCCTTTCCGGGAATTCGTACCCCAACTCGGAAAAAGCCCAGGACAACTTATGTAAAACCGGTTTCATCTTATCCGGATTATTATATTCAACCTCCCATTTCAGTTTAAACTGGAGTTTCCAAAAATCGTATTGATCTTCTTCAAGTGAGGCAGGCAAGTCTAGTATTCTAGTGATTACTTCCAGGGGGTCTGTACAAAATAGGATAGGTCCGAATAATTGTTTCACACGGTCTTCTGCCTGCATATAAATTGCATCAAGCAGCCCTTTCTTATTTCCAAAATGCCGGAAAATCAGACCTTCAGAAACCTCTGCATGTTTTGCGATTTTACTGGTTGAGGTTGCATCATACCCTTCATTGGCAAAAAATTCAAGGGCAGCATTCAATATTTTTTCTTTTTTTGTCATCCAAAAAAGTGAGTGATTACATGCTCAATTTAATGTTTTTCGGCGATACTCCCAAATCGCACTGTAAAAGCAAGATTTTCCGGAAGGGGTCCAATAAATCAAATTGAAAATATTTTCAACCTAAAAACTATAATTATTCGTAGAAATTCCGTATCATTCCCACTTGCAATTTTTTAGCAAACGAACACCCCTGGACATCAAATAAATACATTTTTTTTAATATTCAAATCTACGCTGTTACGAAAAGCAAAACGTGCACACCATTATGGACAAATCACTAATTATTGAAAAAGCAATTCAATGGGCGAAAGGAAAAGGTTTCTCTGAAATCAAAGCCAATCATGAAGATTATGAGACGCCATCACATTTCACCCGCACCGGAGATGATTTGCCATATATTCCTGATATCACTGGTATAAAAATGGGTAGTAAAAACTACGTAGAAATTGCTACCAAAACCGATGAGACGGAAAGACTGGTGTCTAAATGGAAACTCCTTGCTACTATGGCAGGTATGAAAGGAGGAAAATTATTTTTACTGGCCCCTAAAGGACATAAATCTTTTACAGAAGGCCTCGTAGACAGGTATAGCCTGAACGCAGAGGTAATTTATTTAAAGTAAACGGCGAAAGCGCCATTTAATTATTTTTATTCATCCGCTTTGACATAGTGAAAGAACAGCGGATGAAATCACTTAAATCCGGTTCATGAGAAAAAGAAAGGATTTCACCTATGGAGTAGGTTATTACTATTTCACCATCATTACTACTCCGAATCATATTACGATGCACAGAAAGAATAGAAGGGAAGCTGAAGAAACTTATAAAAAATACAAAGCCATCGGCAAAAACGTGGAATGGCTAGGTAAGTGGAACGGCAAGAAATTTGAACCCGAAGACGTCGTATGATCTCAGAAATAGCATAACTTCATGTTATGGCTATTATTCATCGCAATCTCGTTAATCTCAACACTAACATCAAGGGTTTGCGGCAGTCCGCCACCCTGGCAATAAACGAAAAGTCCCGCAAGCTCTCGGCTGAAGGAAAAACTGTTTATAAGCTCGGGTTCGGTCAATCACCTTTCCCGGTCCCGGCATCGGTTGTTAAGGCCTTGGAAATGTATGCCCAGGAAAAAGATTATCTGCCGATAAAAGGTCTTAGGCCTTTACGAGAGGCTATTTCAGGATATTGGAAACGCATCCTGGATCTCGATTATAGTGCTGATCAAATTATGATCAGCCCGGGATCCAAAACGTTATTATTCCTTATTCAGCTTGTTTCAGATTGTGAATTATGGCTCCCCTCCCCTAGTTGGGTATCGTATGCTCCCCAGGGGATCATCAGTGGCAGGCCCGTGAGATGGATAATGACCGATCCGGCAAATAACTGGATGTTGTCACCGGATGACCTTGAAAATCATTGCCGTAAAAGCAATGCTTCAGGAAAAATTCTCGTGCTCAACTATCCGTCCAATCCGATTGGTGCTACTTTTTCATCAGCACAGTTAAAGGCACTGGCACTGGTCGCCAGGAAATATGGCATTCTCATCATTTCAGATGAAATCTATGGTGAAATGCATCATGATGGTAATCATGATTCCATTGCCCGATATTATCCTGAGGGCACCATTATTAGTAACGGCCTATCCAAATGGGCTGGAGCTGGTGGATGGCGATTGGGGATGTTTACCTTTCCAACCGAGTTTGGTCCATTGATGGAAGCATTGTCGGTGGCTGCAAGTGAAACCTACTCATCAACCAGTGCCCCGGTCCAATACGCTGCCATAAAGGCTTTTGAAGAAGACCTTGTAATCACCAATCAGGTCAATGAATCGAGGCGGATACTAAAAGCCATCGCCCTGTACACCCATAAAAGGCTCAATGAAATGGGCATTTCTGCAGCCAAGCCTGAAGGAGGCTTTTACCTGTTCCCAGATTTCTCGGGAATTGCTGATCGGCTTTCAGCCAAAGGCATTGTCACTTCCCAACAACTTTCTGATCGACTTCTTGAGGAGGCTGGGGTTGCGATTTTACCTTCTTTCGACTTTGGCCGTCCCGAAAACGAGTTAACAACACGTTTGTCTTATGTTGATTTTGATGGAGCACAAGCACTATCAGCAGCTTCAGACCAATACAGAAACAGACCGCTTGACAGTGCATTCCTTTCCAAATATTGTTCGAAAATGATTGCGGCCATGGATGCCATCGACAATTGGCTTAATGGAAAATAGATTATGGGGGCTGGCAAGGCGCAAGCATTCGTCTAAATAACTTGGTGGCAAGCCAAAAAAGCTCTAGGTTAGCTGTTCATCAACTAATTTCTATTGGAAAAGCATAAGCATAGCAGTACAATGGTCTTACGGCCGGGTCAACGTGCAAGAAAAGCCTACTCTACGGGCTTTCGGGTTTTGTTCAGCTATTTATGGCTTTTCGTTAGACGCCGTTTATTTGGAGCATCTTATTATCAAAAAAGGATCAATAAGTTGCACGCCAGAAATGCCGAACGTGTAAAAAGCCGGATCCTTGAACTCCAGGGTTTATTTATTAAAGTTGGACAGTTCATTTCCATCCTTTCCTATATGCTGCCAGACGAATACGGTCGAATTCTCGAATCGCTACAGGACCGTATTCCGGCAAGGGATATCAAAGAAATAGAAAAAACTATTGTCAAGTCATTGGGCAAGTCTATTGCTGAAATCTATGGTAGTTTTGATCATACCCCGGTAGGCACAGCATCTATTGGCCAGGTTCATCGTGCAACGTTGATGGATGGAACTGAGGTGGTGGTGAAAGTAAGGCATCACGACATTGTCGAAATTGCAAAAATTGACCTGAAAATCATCAAGACCTTAATGCGCTGGTACACCGCCATTTTCAATATGAAAGGCATGGACCAGGTATACAGCCAAACAAAGTTGATGATCGAAGAAGAATTGAATTTCACCAAAGAGGCAGCCTCAATTAACAAAGTCAAAATCAATCTAGAAGGCGAAGAAGGTATAATTATTCCAGAAACTTTCCCGGAATTATGTACTTCTGAAATTCTGACTTTGAGATATTATGAAGGGGCTAAAATCACCGAAAAAAATAAACTCGAACAATGGGAAATTGAATCACTCGGTTTGGCCGAAAAGATAACCGGAGTTTATGCAAAAATGATCCTAAAAGATGGTTTTTACCATGCTGATCCTCATCCCGGCAATCTGCTGATTACTCCGGAAAAAGAAATCGTCGTATTGGATTTTGGTGCAGTTGGCACATTGAGTGAATCTATGAAAACCGGTTTGCTTGATTTTATCCAGGCCGTTATCATTCGCGATAATGAGGCGGTATTACGGTCACTTCAAAATATGGGGTTTATAAGCCGAGGCAATGAATCTGAGAAGTTTACCCTAAAAATGATTGAAGCCGTAACAGAATTTATTCAAAATGAAGTTAAGCTGGAAAGCCTTAACATCAAAGACATTTCTATTGAAGACTTTCGAAGCAGCAGTCTGAATAAACTTAGGAAAGAGTTATCTCTTAAAGATTTGGAGTCAGCGTTCCAGGTTCCAAAAGACTGGATTCTCCTAAACCGAACACTTAGCTTACTGGGCGGTATTATTAACTCTTTGGTCCCTAATCAAAATCCGGTTGATCTTTTAAAACCTCATATCAGGAAACTGGCATTTGGCCGAGAAGGCCTTACAAAACTGTTGACAGATACGGTCAAACAGCAAGCTACTTTTGCCTTGGCCCTCCCGGCTGCAATTTCCAAATTACTCAGGCAAGCCAATCGCGGTGAGCTGGAGTTTCACCTGCCCGCAACATCAGGAGCCGCTAAACTGATTTACTTATTGGGTAAACAGTTTTTCTACCTCATTCTCAGTGCTTCGGCTGGATACCTGGTCTATTATTTTGATTACACAAATCAACAATCTCAATACAACTGGAGCCTGGCATTCATGTGTATTTCCATTTTCTTTCTAATCCGTTCCTGGTGGCTCGGCAGCAGGCTTTACAAAAAGATTTGACCTTAAATTAATACAGGGCTTCTATTGAGAAACCCTGTGAAAAATATAATAGGCAGCAAACTTTACTCCACTTGTTCTTGCACTCTGCTGTTTTGTTTTTGCTCTCCAAATGAATTATACTTTAAATACGCAGGGTCCTCTGTGAGAAACCCTGCTTCGACCTTTGAAATCGTTTAGGCAGGGGCACTTGAAAATATTGCCCCTTGCTCAAACTATAGAACAAATTATGATTGACTAGTGTGATTACTGTTCTGGATGCAGATATATCGGTCCATTAGGCTGATAACCTGATTTGCACGGATCAGCAGTATAACTATCGCCTCCTGAAAGTGGTGAAAAACGCTTTTTCACGATCACAATCACCGAACTTCCGCATTCATAAGCAATTTGTGTCGTGTTTGAAGCGATTGGTTCCCCTCTACCTGTATACCAACTGACCTCATAATTTGACCCTGAATAGAAATTGAGATTCATATTCCTGGGGTGATGGGCGACTAAAACCGCCTGTCCGTCAGGACTTGTAAATTTTGAAATTCTTACTGAAACAACTTCCACTTTCAGGTCATTATTTGACTGGTCACCCTTTCCGGTATACAATTGAAATGACATTAAAGAACCTGTAATTAAAAGTGTAAACAAACAAGCGGTTAATCTTTGAATTGCTCTCATTTGACAATGGGATTTTAGCCCTTACCGCAATGGATAAAGGTGGTTAAGAAATCATAGAGTGTGAGAGAAATTAAAGGAGAGAGAAAGTAAGAAAGGTCAATTGACGAATTAGACAATAGCTACGTCTAATGAGTTCAATGTATAAAATCATCCCATGCTTGTCAAGCTACGAAGGCTTTCGTTAACCAAATTTTAACCACTTTAAGAAGGGGTTAACAAAAAAAGAAGGTCCACGCCAGAGGACCTTCTCACAGGAAAGAGCCATTGACTCCTCTCCTAACCCATAAATCTTTAAGACCAAATTTGAGATTCGTATTTCGCAGTTCGCTTTCAGTTTTTCCACATTTCTGAAAGGCGAACTACGATCCACGAATTACGATTATGGTGCTATTTTCAATATTTTCTTATGTACACCCATGTATTCTGATTCAAGAACAATGATGTAAGTACCAGGCTTCCACCCTGTTTCATCCACTTCGAATTTGAATTCGTTATCGTCAACTTCTTCCTAGTAGGGACTAAACACCATATAGTGCACTAAATGTAGCAGTTGGTGACCCGGAAAAATGGGTCAAAATGCATAGAAAATCGTGTCAAACATGGAAAATCAGGGCAAGTTGCATGGAAAAATGTCTCCCTTCCCTAACCCCTCCTATATGAGGGGACAGGCATCAGTTCCCTTCTCCTGCAGGAGAAGGGCTAGGGATGAGGTGCAAAAAGTAAACTAAAGATAACTGCTTGGCAGGCGGCCGAATTCTTTTTTGAACTGGCGAGAGAAATACTCTACATCTTTAAAACCCACAGCGAAGGCAGTGGCTTTAACAGAATCTTGCTCGCTGGACTCTAACATGGATTTGGCGAGATTAAACCGGACGGCATTAATATACTGGTTGGCAGTAAGCCCAGTGAGTGTTTTTATTTTTCTGAATAGTTTGCTTCGACTTATGGCAAGCTCGGATGTTATGGAATCTGCTTTGAAGCCGAATTTCCCGGCATTATCTTTTACAATCTGTTCTAATTCAACCAGCCACTGCTGATCATTAGCCGAAATGATTGGTGGTTTCTGTTCTTTTAAAGGATTTGTTGCGGACTGTACTACTAATGCATCCTGTTCAACAAAAACAGTTTTCCGTGTTTTGTAATTTAGTAATAGGTTTTTGATCCTCGCGAGTAATTCCTCTTCTTCAAAAGGTTTGATCATATAATCATCAACTCCAATCCGTAAAGCCTTAAGTTTATTGCTGAGTTCTGCCCTGGCAGTCAGCATAATTATTGGGATATGCCTCAGGTAGTCTTTCGACTTGAGGACTTCTAATAACTGGATCCCATCCATCACAGGCATCATGATATCAGAAACGATAAGATCAATGGGTTGATTTGCAGTAGTGGCATTGGTAATGATGTCCAAAGCTTCCATTCCATTGACTGCTGTCTGAACATCATACATATCAGACAGAATGATCTTAAGGTAATTTCTCAGCCCACTGTTGTCTTCAACTATTAAAACATTAAACCGGGTAGTATTTGCACCAGAATATTCTGCCGCCATAATGCCATTGGCTATCTCATTTTCTGCTTCCTTCTCCATAACATTTGTAACCGATAAATCTTCAAAATGTACTCCCATGACTTCCTTTTTCGGAAACGTAAAAGTGAAAGTACTACCTTTCTCAAGTTCGCTTTCGACTTCCAACTGGCCTTCAAAAAGATGGGCGAATTCGTAGCAGATAGCAAGACCAATACCGGTCCCCCCTTCAGTAGGAGCATCAGGTTGATTGGACTGGTAGTATCTATTAAAAATGTTGGGCAGGTCATAAGGGTGGATGCCCACTCCGGTATCAAGTACCTTTAATACCATATTATTCCCAAGGTCTTCCACCATTACTTCTATCCTTCCTCCTTTTGGGGTAAACTTCAGGGCATTTGCCAATAGGTTATTAAATACCTTTTCGAACTTTTTCTCATCAATCATCAATTGGAGATACTGATCTGCTTTATAATGGAAGACAAGGTTGATGGATTGTGCCTGGACATGTGATTCATAACCTGCCAGCAACCGTTTAATAAATGGATAAAAGGAAACTGGCTCAAGATTAAGTGTCAATTTACCGGACTCAAGTTTTGAAAGATCAAGAATTTCATTGATCAAAGACAACAAATGATTTGCATTTTGCTGCATCAATTTGACTAGTGTGAAGTCCTGATTTTTGAGGTTGCTCCTTTTTAGAAGTGTGCCAAGCGGCCCGAGGATCAATGTTAATGGCGTTCTCAATTCGTGAGACACATTGGCGAAGAATCTTGACTTCGCTGTATCAAGCATCTTTAACTCTTCAGCTTGTTGTTCTATGATCAGTTTATCTTCTTTTATCCTGGCGGTCCGTTTTTCTACAAGAGCCTCCAATTCCAGTTGGCGTTTTTTCAGATAATTGATTCTTCCAAAATAAAAAGCTGATCCAAAACCGAGAATCAACAGTGACAAAGAGCCGAGAAACCAATACCTGATATAGAATGGTCTGACAACATCAATAGCGATCTCAATAATATCTGAAGACCACTTTCCATCCGCTGTCTGCGCTTTTACCAACAACTTTTGATTGCCGTATGGCAGCCTGCTAAGCCTAATAGATCGTTCACTCTGGTATGACCATTCCTTATCTATCTTGTCTATTTTCCAGGCATAATTATTTCTCTTACTATCGGTGAAATTCAAAAGTGCGAATTCAAGTTGGAAGTATCGATCGTCTGGTTTAAGTTTGATTTTATGGCTTTGGATTAATTCACCTGTTAGGTCAAGCAGCTTGTTTTCCTTACCGGAAAATTGCTGGAATCGCGTAATACTCAAAGGTATATTTCGAATAGAATCGCCCATTTCGAAAGTATTGGGATCAAAGGTGGTTAAACCATTTAGCGATCCAAAAAACAGATGACCTTTATCATTCTGGAAATGGGAAACACGGTTAAACTCATTATGAGGTAACCCATCATCATTTTGAAATGAAGTAACATGATTGGTCTCTTTATCAAAAGCAATGATTCCATAATCACTGCTCATCCATAAACGTTCTCTTTTATCTTCATAAACGGCATAGATTACATCATTGGGTAACCCCTCTTCTTTGGAAAAAACCTGATACTTATGTTTTTTAGGATCCCATTTAATTAAGCCATTCTCGGAGGTTCCTAGCCAGAAAATGCCTTCTTTATCTTCATAGAAATGAAAAAATTTCTTAGCTGGCAGAAAGTCCTCTCCATCAAATTCATTGTGAAAATGACGTGTAATACCTTTGTCGGGTTCCATTTTAAACAGACCGGAGGTTGAACAAATCCAGATATTACCATTTGAATCATCATTAATATAAACGATATGAGATTTGTCTAAATCGTCAAACCCCGCTTCTGTATTGTATTTTAGAATATCTTCTGAATCAATGTTTTTGAAGAAAAGTCCCTTTGTACTACCCAGCCAAAGCCTTCCACTATCTTCTTCAAATATGGACCATATGCTGGATCTAGGGGAGTTTATTTTTTTAAAAGCAGATAATTGATCAGGATATTCTAATAACTCAGGGTAAAAATAAACGAGTTCATTTCTTCTTCCAAGGAGTAGTTCCTCATCGCTACTAGGGAAAATTGCAAAATTTCCCCAATCTGAAGAATATATCTTTTCCGGCTCTGAATGGGGTTCTGATAAGTCCTGATAAAACAAACCATAAACCTCAGACTGTGCGAATAGATTTCCTTGCTTTTCATAAATTCCTCGTATTGGGAAATGCTTTTCTTCGTATTCTTCGGCTACCTGCAAATAATTACTAAACTGGTTCTCCCTGATGAAAATCCTTGTTAGCCCAAAATTGCCGCCCATCCATAATAGACCATTGTCGTCTTCAAAAGTGGATCTAAAGGATCTAACGGAGGAGTTGAGTTTGCTAAGTTCTGATATATAGGATCCATTCCGAATGTCAAAAAATTGCCCATCCATAGCCAAAACCGGAGTCTTATTAAGGACTATTGAATTAGGATAATAATTTGAGAAGTAGACCTCAGAAAAGAAATCTCTTGTCGGAAACGCCATTTTTTCGAAACCACAGTCCTCTATACAGTTTATTGTATTTTCAGAAGTTTCCCAATATATCCTGTGGTCTAGCTGGCCGTTTTGGTTCCAACCCAATTGGGCATCAAATTCTTTGGTATTGAGCACCTCTCCTGAAGGAGTGATTTCTACGAGATCGAATTTGTCTTTCAAATAACACCATATGGTTCCTCTTTTTGTGATGTACCGTGGAAGTGCTTTCCCCAAATGTGAAACATCAATAGTTACAAAATCAGAATCAGGGTGATAGAAAACCACATGATGAGAACCATCCGGATGAACAGACAAATAAGCCAAGCTATTTTGAGGGCCACTGATGACATTTATATCTATTTCATAATCAGTAGGATTGACTTTTATTCCAAACTTATCTTCAAATGAGATAAACTCATGCTTTTGAGGGTGGAAAAGGAGGATATTCCTTTCGTAACCCACTAACCACAAATAACCTTTGAAATCCTTTCTGATTCGCCACACACCATAATCCAGTCCCGGAAGACTGTCATTTAAATAAGACTTAAAGGTATACCCATCATATCTCATTAGTCCTTTAGGACATCCTAACCATAGAAAACCTTCATCATCCTGGTTTATTGCATTGATTTCGCGATGAAGCAATCCGTCTTCTTCAGTGTATAGCTTGGATTGGATAACAAAGTCCTGGGCCAACACTGGGGAGGCAAAGGCGAGGGTAAGGACGAGAATGTATGTCAATGTCTTCACTGGATCAATTAACTATTGACCAATTTCAAAAAACAATAAAAGTTGACTTTGGGGTGATGCGTGGGGTTGAGTAATGTCTCAGACTTAGGTTAGGCTATATCAATTTACTGAAAAACAATAAATTACAATAGAAATATAATAATT
>JBCCHF010000062.1:0-26043 GCA_039028895.1 Bacteroidota bacterium
ATCCTCTCGACCTTAATATTCTTGAATAATATTGCTTATTGTTTTTTATCTCATTTAATTTAATTAACTCAGTTAACAATTTTGCAGCATCTCCCTCGTTTCCACATAATCTGTTAATTCTAGCTTTCCATCTTAATATTGGAACGGCACTTCCTTCATCATATTTTTGAATTTTGTCAATATAGAATTTTCCTTCAGCTGGGCTCTTTTCTACAAAAGTTTTAAAAACAGCGAAATTGTAATAAACTTGGTATGGTATCTCTAATTTCGCTATTTCCATCATATCTACTCTAGTCTTAAACTTTTCATAGAATACCTTGAGATTGTCAACATCCATAAAGTTTATTTCCTCAGTAATACCATGAGTTTGTAACTCTTCCGCCTTTGTTAATTCAACCTCAAACTGGCTGTTTTTTGTGGATAAATTTTCTTTCTTAAATTCTTCTTCTAAAAGATTTTGTTGAATTTCTAATTCTTTTTTTGAGGAATTTTTGCTCATAAACAGTGCTAACCCTGAACCAATTATTGATGCAAACGCTAGTATTATTGCTGATATGATCGCTGGGTCCATTATTTTAAATTTAATGTTAGAATTATTGGTTTGTGATCAAGGAAGTAAGGAGTATTATGAACCACTACGGTCCCGATCTCAAAATCATTGGAACAAAAAAAATAATCAACATTTCGTCCATCAATTGTAGTGCTTTCAATTGAATTTATTTTTTTAAACTTTTGAAATTTTTTTACGTATTTCTCTATGTTCCCAATATTGAAATCCCCTCCAATAATTATATTCTTAACATTCTGATGTAATAAGAATAAATGAATTGATTGCCATACTTCCATAATCAGCGAATCATTAGGTTTAATTTTGAATTTAGGCAATGGGAGGAGATGAACATTAATTACTTTTAATGCAATTTTTGAAAACATAATTTCAATTGTTAAAAATCCCTTATTATGAGAATGCCAAATCTCTCCATTTTCTCTGTAAACAGAAATGTCAGGATTAAAAACTTCAAATTTCGAAGTCTTAATAATTGGATATTTTGATAATATTGAAATTCCTAGATCTAAATCTATTTGCTTTACATGATGACTTTTGTCTAAAGCAAAATCAACATAATGGTCTAGACCTGTTTCTGATGATAACCATTCACTCTGGGAATATTTTAGTTTGTTGGATGAACAAATCTCTTGAAAAAAGCAAATATCTGGATCCAGTGTATTGATTATTTCGGCAACATTTGAATTAGTTTCTGCAAGTTCATTTTGCCATTGATTTTCATCAATTATTTTTTTCCCAATATTCCAAGAAAGTACTTTTAACTTTTTACAAAATTTATGCATTCTATAATAGTTTCTATTTTTAGTGGCTTGTGTTTTTTCTCAATTATTTTTTCATTAATAATAGGCCTAAATACTTTTGAAGTAAGAAATTTCGGTTTTTCATGAATAAGAAATGTTGCCGTAGGAGCGTTTTTTGAAATTTCTACTTTGTGCAGTAAATTGCAATCCTGGGTGTACAAATCTCCTTTTTTATAAAAATTGGATTCTACTTTTTCGAGTGAGTCCACACCAATATATTTTAATTCAGATTCTAAACTAAAGTTGTCTACTGAATACTCAAATCTGAAATATGGCTTTCCTTGAGAATTAATGTTATATATCTGATTAAAGAAAGCACCTTTCAAGACATATGAAACAAACGACCAAGCGTGGTTATGAATATCAGATTGAATAAATCCTTTCGGCCATATATGAAGCCTAATTTTGTATCCTAACTTTTTATCTATGTACAATACAATTTTTTTAAAACCATTCTCATGCTCATATGATCGATCCGATATCTGTCGAAGTGCCTGATCTGATGAAAGTATCAAATTCAAATATTCAAAAATCACCTTCTCTCTTACTTTTTCATTGGATTGAGATCTAGGAAAATAGTTTTCTTTTAACATTTCATTTATTATGTCATTAATCTCGTTCATGATTAATTTATTGCCTTATTTATTATTACTTATAAATTAACTTTTTATCTATTAAGGGGAATATTTATTCGTCCAACTGAAGGATAAATTCGAATTATCCAAAGAAAATGTTTACTAATAATGAAGTGAGCATTTCATCAGCATAATAATGAGAAATTATATGTAATTTCACGACTTGGTACTCTTTTGAAACAGTTAGAAATCGGATTTCCTAAAAAGTATGGCAAAGGATAGATTGAGAAAAAAAAAATCTAAGAAAGGACGCGGTTTAAAAAATAAATATAACGGAAGGCTTTCAATCGTTATTCCTTGTTATAATGAAAGTGATCGTGTTAGGCCGTTGTTTGAGGCAATGAAATCCTTTGATGAAAGGTGGAAAATTCCTTACGAATTAATTGTCGTAGATGATGGAAGTAAAGATGAATCGGTATCAAAAATAAAATCGGCTTTTCCAGGAGATTGTAAAAATTTAGATCATTTCGAAATGATCGAATTCAAGGAAAATGCAGGTAAAGGAAGTGCATTAAAATCCGGAGTTGCAGCAGCATCTGGGGATCATATACTTACAATTGATGCCGATATGTCTAGCATTCCCTCAGAACTGCTCAATTGGGTTAACCGCCTGCCCGGAAATACTTTTCCGGAAAACGAAATCCTGATCGCTTCCCGTGAACATGCTGATTCCAAAGTTGAAGGACCGGCTTCCCGCAAATTTGTAGGTTGGGTTTTTAATTTTATCATTCAGCTTTTTACCTCGCTTAATTTAAAAGATACACAGTGTGGGTTCAAATTATATCCAGCTTCGATTGCCAAACGCCTTTTTTCAAATTTGAAGATTGGTGGCTGGGCTCATGATGTAGAACTGTTGTATAAGGCCGATCTTGAAGGAATCAGGATAAATTCTTTGCCAGTTACCTGGAAACATGTAGAAGGCACCAAGATCAGGGTAGCCAGAGATAGTTTCCGCATGTTTATGCAAACCTTAATGATTTCCTTTTTGGCAAAATGGGAATGGTTTGTTGCTGGTCCGTTAAAGTCTTTTCGTTCGAAATCAAAAGTTGGTAAAGAATCTCCTCTCTTTAGATTTGCTTTTGTATTGCTTGCTGCAATTCTGTTGGTACTAATGCCTTCTGTCAGTGATGATTATGCTATTACCGGAGATGAATTTGTTCAGCGTGTATATGGCGATAAATTGTTAAAGCATTATAAGTCAGGTGGGGAAAATACCAGCTATCTGGACTGGAAGAACCTGAAATATTACGGAGGCCTTTTCGATTTCATGGCTTCGGCATTGAATCCAGCAGATAATCCCAATCCTCCTGATCCTGAACAAGCGGATAGAGAAGAAAAGGAATTCCAGAATCCAGTAAGGGCAAGGGGAGATGTCTATGAATTCAGACATTTCCTCAATTCGTTAACTGGCTTTTTGCTCATACTTTTTGGTGGGTTGTTAGCTACCAGAATTACCGGCAGCTGGATGATAGGCTTTTTAACCATGTTGTTCCTGGCTCTGTCTCCTAGGATATTCGGGCATTCTATGAATAACCCGAAAGATATTCCTTTTGCTGCAGCTTATACCTTTACCCTTTACCATATGATCAGGTTTCTACGCGAATTGCCCAGGCCTGGCATAAAATCGTGTTTATGGACAGTTGTGGGAATAGCCTTGGCCATAAATATCAGGGTAGGCGGTATTTTGCTGATTGCTTATCTGGGACTTTTTTCTGCAATTGTCTTCCTTTGGCAACCGGAATTAAGAGCTCTGTTACTCAAACCGCTCAAAATACTTAAGCCGATCGTCACAGTTGTTGTAATGGCAGTACTGGGTTACTTCGGTGGCATGTTATTTTGGCCTTATGCGCAAATTGATCCGATAAATAATCCTATTGAAGCTCTGGGTCAAATGACCGATTTTTCTACTGGTATCAGGATGTTGTTTGCAGGTGAGCACATCTGGTCGGATAGGGTGCCCTGGCATTATTTACCGACCTGGTTTGGAGTTGGTGCACCATTATTTATGGTTTTGGGATTGCTTGCATCTCCTATTCTGTTAATCCTTTTCCGGAAGGATATAAAAGGGTTACCTTTCTTTCTTGTTGGGTTTGCCGGGTTCTTCCCTTTAATCTACGCAATTGCCAACAAGTCACCTTTATATGATGGCATGCGGCACTTCATTTTTATTTATCCTATCCTCGCCCTTTTTGCAGCCTGGGCCTGGGCACAGGGCATCCATCATCTTAGACCTAAAGCGGTAAGAGCAGGGACTGCCATTATCCTGGTTGTCTTATTGGCCCTTCCGGCAAGGTGGATGGTCGTAAACCACCCATATCAGTATATCTATTTTAATGAATTGAATGGCGGTGTAGATAACGCTTTCGCACGATATGAGACGGATTACTGGATGAATTCCATGAAAGGTCTGTCAGATTGGTTTCTGGAAAATGTACCCGAAGCAAATGCTGCTTATGAAGCCAAAAAACAAGGCGCCACGCTCGATGAAATTAGGGAAATGCCAAGAGTGGTAATTGGCACTAATTGCCATCAGCCGGTTTTCCACTATCTCGGCAAAAAGTATCCAAATATTGTTGTTCATTATGTGAGATATCATGATCGAGAACAATTCCATTGGGACTACGGGTTCTTCTTCTCGAGGTTCATAAATAAGAAATTCCTTGAATCCGGGGCATGGCCACCAGGCGAAATTGTATATGAAGAGAAAGTCGAAAATACAGTTATTGGAGCCGTAGTCAAAGGGGGAGAGCCTTTCGCCAATGAAGCACATAAAGCCATGAAAGCCAAAGATTTTCTTAAAGCGGATAGTCTTTATCGACTTGAAGCAGGCCAGCATCCGAAAAGCGAGGCAGCCTATCTTGGAATTGCCAATGCTAATATGCAATTAAGAAGGTTTGCAGAAGCCAGGGAAGGCATTGACAAAGCACTTGAACTGGCTGACGAAAATGTTACCACATTGGGTATGCTTGGTTCATGGTATATTCAGACTGGCGATAAAGAGAATGCAAGAGTTACCTTCAGCAAAGCAGCCGAACTTAATTATAAATTTACCAACTCCTATTTCTACCTGGCCAATATGGCGCTGCAGGAAGGGAATCTTGAAGAAGCCGCCAAGAACATTGAACTATTTGACATTCATGGAGGACGCATTCCACAGGTATTTGATTGGGGAATTGATCTTTGGACACAAAAAAATAATATCGCTAGAGCGGATTACTACAGGGCCAAAAAGGCCTACTTTCAGGGTCAGGGCCAACAGGCTCTGGAACACCTTACAAAGTCATTGCGTGCTGATAAAAACTATAAACCCGCCAAAGAATTAATGGCAGCCTTCGAGAAAATGATGGCCAACCAAAAATAAGTCTCAAGCCGAAAATTACTTACCAAGGATATGGATCTTAAAGAATTGGAGAGTGGGGTTAATCCTGAAATGCATTGGTATTACCAATCGAAGAAGGTACCCATGATCCGTTTTTTTGAGGAAGTATTGGCTCAAACTGAAGACAGCCTGACAGTTATTGACTTCGGAGCAGGTTCTGGCTTTTTCGCGCTTGAATTAAACAAATTGTACTCTTCGAAAATAAAAGAGATCTTCCTGGTGGACATCAATTATAATCAGGATGAAATTGAACAAAGTGCAAATGCCAAAGTGAAAAAAGTACTTGAGGTTCCGGAAAATGTGCAAAATGCCGTGGTGTTAATGATGGATGTTTTGGAACACGTCCCTGATGATAAGATGATATTAAAAGATGTACTTGATCGTTTGGGTGAAGATTGCTGGTATTTCATAACGGTACCTGCCTTTAAATGGTTATGGTCAAACCATGATGAATACCTGGGCCATTATCGGCGATATACAAGGTCTATGCTAACGCGACTTTTAAAAAGTACAGGAATTGTTCCGCAAAAGCGATACTATATCTATGGTGCAATTCTCCCTTTGGTTTGGCTTTTCAGGAAAGTTTACGGATTGATTGAGAAGAAGGGAGAGCCTGCGTCATCTAATATGAGCCTAACTCCCGGGGTCTTAAACACCACCCTCAAATGGTTTAATATTTTTGAAATGAATTTTAGAAAACTTAACATTTTTGGCGGTGTGACATGTGTTGCTGAAGGGAAAATCAAGTAGCTTCATTTTACTTTGACTCTTTATGAATCTCCTGGTATATGTTTTCGCAATTCTGATCTTATTCCCACTCTCTTTGTTACCCCTTAGAGTACTGTACATATTGTCAGATTTTACTGCATTCTTATTATTTAGGGTCCTGAAATACAGGCGGCAGGTCGTTACTGATAATTTAAGCAAGACTTTTCCTTCCTTATCGGAAACTGAAAGGAGAAAGGTTGAAAAGGCCTTCTATTATCACTTATCTGACCTGATGTTTGAAACTATAAAATGCCTGACTATCAGCAAAAAGGAAATGAAAAAGCGATGTGAGATCAAAGACCTTCATATCCTTGACGAATATGCGGAAAAGGAAAGAAGTGTAGTCGCTGTTTTGGGGCATTATGGAAATTGGGAATGGGCGGCTTTAAGCAGTGCATTGTCCGTCAAGCAGCAAATGGTTGTGATCTACAAACCTTTAACCAATGATTATTTTAATCAACTAATCAACCGAACCCGTTCAAGGTTCGGGGTTAAGATGGTGGCTATGAAAGATGCTTTTAGGTTTTATTTCGAAAACCGGGACAAGGTTTTTGTCAATTGTTTTGTTGCTGACCAATCACCTCAAAATCGAAGATCAGTCCAATGGCATACATTTTTAAATCAGGAAACAGCAGTAACGGCAGGCCCGGAAAAAATTGCTAGGAAGTTTGACCATGCTGTTATCTTTGTTTCTTTGCAAAAGATAAAACGTGGTTTTTATCATCTCAGGATGAAAAAACTTACCGAAAACCCTAATTTGGAGCCCGACGAAGGTGTGACGAGATTACACCTTCATGCCTTAGAAGCCCAAGTGCTTGAAAAACCGGAACATTGGCTTTGGTCACACAGACGGTGGAAACTAAAAATGAGAAAATCCGAACCAAATAATTCAAAATAATTAACCCGGAATAAACAACTCACAACATAACCATGAAAGACAATCTCAATTTACTGGAGTCGAAACTCGCTGAAGCTTACCTGGGAGGAGGAGAGGATAGAATCGCATCGCAGCATAAAAAAGGAAAGTTAACGGCCAGAGAACGTCTACATTTTTTACTCGACAAAGATACGTTTGAGGAAATAGGTGCTTTGGTTACCCATCGATCCACTGATTTTGGCATGGAAAGCAAACAATTCTATGGCGACGGTGTAGTGACAGGTTATGGCACAATCGGTGGAAGACTGGTTTACGTATTCGCCCAGGATTTCACGGTTTTTGGCGGGTCTTTATCAGAAACACATGCTGAAAAGATATGTAAGATCATGGACTTGGCTATGGAAAATGGTGCTCCACTGATCGGCCTCAACGATTCGGGAGGGGCTCGTATCCAGGAAGGGGTTCAGTCTCTAGGCGGTTATGCGGATATCTTTTACAGAAATACTCTGGCTTCCGGAGTTATTCCGCAAATCTCTGCTATCATGGGACCATGCGCTGGAGGTGCTGTTTATTCTCCTGCTATTACCGATTTTACGATTATGGTAGAACAAACCTCTTATATGTTTGTAACAGGGCCAAATGTTGTTAAGACTGTTACTAATGAAGAGGTAAGTGCTGAAGATCTGGGCGGGGCATCGGCCCACTCCACTAAATCTGGTGTTACTCATTTTACTGCGGCCAATGATATTGAGTGTATTGAAAAGGTAAAAAAACTACTAAGCTATATCCCTCAAAACTGTGAAGACGATCCACCTATGGTGACTTACTCATTAGCCGATGAGGAAAGGCCAAATCTATTGACAATTATTCCAGAAAATGCCAACCAGCCATATGATATTAGGGATGTTATCCATGAAGTTGTTGATACAGATAGCTTCTTTGAGGTTCATGAAGATTATGCAGAAAATATCGTTGTAGGCTTTTCCAGGATAGGTGGTAGATCAGTCGGTATAGTTGCCAATCAGCCCACTCATCTTGCAGGATGCTTGGATGTCAACAGCTCTAAAAAGGGCGCCAGATTTGTCAGGTTTTGCGATTGTTTCAATATTCCGCTTTTGGTTTTGGTCGATGTTCCAGGTTTCTTACCAGGCACCGATCAGGAATGGAATGCGATTATCACTAATGGAGCAAAGCTCCTGTACGCGTTTAGTGAAGCGACTGTTCCGCGGGTAAGCCTGATCACAAGGAAAGCTTATGGTGGAGCATATGATGTAATGAATTCAAAACATATCGGAGCAGATATGAATTATGCCTGGCCTTCAGCAGAAATTGCAGTAATGGGTGCCAAAGGAGCCGCTGAAATAATTTTTAGACGAGATATCAAAGCGGCAGATGACCCAGTCAAGGTTTTGGCAGAAAAAGAAGCGGAATATGCTGAGAAATTTGCACATCCCTTCCGTGCAGCAAGAAGAGGATTTATTGACGAGGTCATTAACCCTAAAGATACTCGTAGAAAGCTAATTCGAGCCTTTAAGATGTTAGAAAATAAGGTCGCCAAATTACCAAAGAAGAAACATGGCAATTTACCCCTTTAACCAACTTTTAATTTAGAACTATGAAATATCTTCTCTACGGCGCTAATGGTTACACTGCCTCATTGATTATTGAGATGACCAGTGAATTTGGGTTAACCCCAATTCTGGCTGGAAGAACCGCTTCAAAGCTGGAGCCAATAGCTAAGGCTTCAGGTTTCGAGTCCAGGGTATTTGGCCTCGATGATATTGACCTTGTGGACAGGAATCTTGAAGATGTTGATGTCGTGTTGCATTGTGCAGGTCCATTCATATATACGGCCAAACCTATGATGGAAGCCTGTATCCGTACAAAAACACATTACCTTGATATTACTGGGGAAATTGATGTTTTTGAAATGGGACATGAATTTGATCAACAGGCAAAAGATGCCGGCATTTTGATCATGCCTGGAGTAGGGTTTGATGTGGTCCCAACAGATTCAGTTGCCGGTTATTTAAAAGAAAAAATGCCCGACGCCTCTCACCTCATGCTGGCATTTGCACAGGCTGGGGGAAGTACTTCTCACGGTACAGCCAAGACCATGGTCGAAAACCTTGGAAAAGGAGGTATGATCAGAAAGAATGGGGTTTTAACCAAAGTACCCTCTGCCTATAAAAGCCAGAAGATAGATTTTGGAGTTTTTCAGCGCCATGCAGTAACCATCCCATGGGGTGATGTTTCGACTTCTTATCACCATACCGGCATCCCAAATATTGAAGCATATATCTCCATGCCACCAAACGTCATTAAGATGATGAAGTTTCAAAGAAACCTTGAATGGTTAATGAGGATGGGCTTCGTGAAAAACTATCTGAAAAGGAAGATAGATAAACGTCCGGCAGGGCCAGATGAGCAATCCAGGAAAACTGCCAGTATGTATGTTTATGGAAAGGTAACTAACGATGCTGGTGATCGGCTTGAATATCGAATAAAAACGCCTGAAGGTTATACCCTAACAGCATGGATGGGCTTAAACATCACCAAAAAAGTATTGGAAGGGAAATCTAGCCCTGGTTTTCACACGCCTGCCGGACTTTTTGGGCATAAATTAGTCTTTGAAATGCCTGGTGTAGAGACCGTTGGATAAGTATTGATACTTACAAATGAAGAATATTTCAACCACTATTTCACAATCCATATAAAAAGGTTACCTTTGCATCGCTAAGAAATGATTTTCGCAATCTCGATTGGTAACTTATTAATAAAGAAATAATGGCAGTTTATTTAAGTCCTGAAAAAAGAAAGGAAATTTACAAAGAATTTGGAGGAGCCGAAGAGAATAGTGGCTCCGTCGAGTCTCAGGTAGCATTATTCACATTTCGAATTAAAGAACTATCGAATCACCTGAAGACCAACAGAAAAGACTTTTCATGTCAGCGCTCTTTGCTCAAATTGGTAGGAAAGCGTAAAAGACTTCTTGCCTACTTGATGAAAAAAGACATCACAAGGTATAGAGCGCTTATCGAGAAATTAGGATTACGTAAGTAATTAAAAACACAAAAAAGTGTTCCCGGAATTTTGGCGGAACACTTTTTTTTGTTCAATCTCTCCTCTTGAGATTTCACACATCCCAGTTCTGCTTTTTCATCATAGCGGTCAGGATTATTTTATGTTGTCTATTCAATGACCTAAAACCTTATTAGTAATGGGGAAACAAATTCCTATTGACGTTACTTTTAATTTGCCTGATGGCAGAGAAGTAACAATTGAAACAGGGAAATTAGCCACCCAGGCTGATGGATCTGTAGTGGTACGCATGGGAAAAACCATGCTTTTCGCTTCTGTGGTTTCTGCCACTGAGGCAAGAGAGGGACAAAAATTCTTCCCTCTGTCTGTTGATTACCAGGAAAAATTCGCGGCTGCCGGCCGGATTCCAGGTAACTTTTTTAAACGCGAAGCGCGTCTTTCCGACTATGAAGTTTTGATATGCCGTCTCGTTGACCGTGTAATTCGTCCGCTTTTTCCTGATGGTTACATGAATGATACCCAAGTCATTATCAACCTCATTTCTGCGGATGAAGATGTAATGCCTGATGCACTTGCTGCTTTGGCTGCATCAGCTGCACTAGCTGTTTCGCCAATTCCTTTTGCGGGTCCTATTTCTGAAGTACGTGTAGCCCGTATCAACGGAGAACATGTAATTAACCCGGGCAGAACTGCCTTGAAAGAAGCCGATCTTGATATCATCGTTGGAGCAACCACAGAAAACGTCATGATGGTCGAAGGTGAAGCGAATGAATGCTCTGAAGCTGATCTCGTAGAAGCAATTAGGATCGGTCACGAAGCGATCAAAGTCCAGTGTGAAGCACAGCTCGCACTTGCTGAGAAAGTAGGAGAGAAGGCGACGGTGAAGAGAGATGTCGAACCAATGCTTGAAAACGAGGAGTTGAAAGAAGAAATTGCAGGAATGATTAAAGAGGATGTAAAGAAAATTGCAAAATCATTCCTCGACAAGAAGACAAGAAAAGAGCAGTTCAAAGCCAATAAGAATAAAATGGAAGAAGACCTTCTCGCTTCAAAGGGAGAAGAGTTCATGGAAGAGAACAAAGGATTGATTAATCGTTATTGGGTAGAAATCCATAAGAAAACAATCAGAGAAATTGTGCTCGCCGAAAAAATCCGTCTGGATGGCCGTAAACCGGATGAGGTTCGTCCTATCTGGACTGAGGTAGACTATTTGCCCGCGGCTCACGGTTCTGCTATCTTTAACCGTGGTGAAACTCAGGCTATTACCTCGTTAACACTTGGAACGAAGCTGGATGAGCAAATGATAGACAATGCTCTGGAGTTCTCTTACAACAAATTCATTCTTCATTATAATTTCCCAGCTTTCTCGGTAGGGGAGATCAAACCAATGAGAGGTCCTGGAAGACGTGAGGTTGGGCACGCTAACCTTGCCAGCAGATCACTCAAGCAGGTTTTACCTCCTGTTGAAGATATGCCTTATACACTTAGAATTGTCTCCGACATTCTTGAGTCAAATGGTTCTTCCTCAATGGCTACAGTTTGTGCCGGCTCACTCGCTTTGATGGATGCAGGTATTCAGATCAAATCACCTGTTTCAGGTATCGCCATGGGTATGATTTCAGATGGGGAAACAAACGTTGTACTTTCAGATATTTTGGGAGATGAAGATGCAATGGGAGATATGGACTTCAAAGTAACGGGTACCGAAAATGGTATTACTGCTTGTCAGATGGACATCAAGATTGATGGCCTTCCATATGACCTACTTGAAGAAGCCCTGATGCAGGCCAAAGCAGGAAGAATACATATCCTGAATGAAATGGCCAAATCAATTGGTCAGCCAAGAGAAGATCTTAAGCCTCACGCTCCTAGAATGGTTCAACTCACTATCGAGAAGAGTTTCATTGGTGCTGTTATCGGACCTGGTGGAAAAGTGATCCAGGAGATGCAAAAGGAAACCAATACCATCATTAACATCGAAGAGGTGGATGAAAAAGGTATTGTAACCATCGCAAGTTCTGATAAAGATTCATTGGATATGGCTGTGAATAAAATTAAAGCCATTACCTATGTCCCTGAAGTTGGTGATGAATACGAAGCCAAGGTCGTTACTATTATGCCTTATGGTGTATTCGCTGAGTTCCTTCCGGGTAAATCTGGATTGGTTCATATCTCCGAGCTTTCATGGACACGAATTGAAAAAATTGAGGATACAGGACTTACAGAAGGCGACCTTCTGAAAGTCAGACTCATTGGCATCGATCCTAAGTCAGGAAAATTTAAATTATCTCGAAAAGTTTTAATGGAAAAACCTGAAGGTTGGAAACCACGTCCGCCTAGAGATGGTAACAAAAAACCATATAACAAGAAAAGGTAATGCATTTTGAAAATGCATAAAATTTAAAGCCCTTATCAATGCGATAAGGGCTTTTTGTTTTTTACCATATATTATTTCAAAAAATATTCTTTCCGAATGCAACTTTTTTACTCAAATTCTCTGTTAATACTATTGTAGGATAGTTCTTGACAATTGCTCCTAAAAAATCAAGTCAGAATCTCACTTTACATTTGACGGGTTACCTTTTTGATTATTTGACAATTAAGTATGAGTTCGCATAAAAAAATAATTGGGAAAGTCAAGTATTTATTTCAGAAAAAGCAACATATTCATTTTTTAATCGTATTATTATAAACGAACAGACTAGCAAAACAAAACTTCAAAAAAGGCAAGCTACATACTATGAGACAACTAAAAATTACGAATAAAATTACTGCCAGGGAAAGTCTCGCCCTCGATAAATATCTTAGTGATATTGGTAAGATTGATCTGCTGACCGCAGATGAAGAAGCTGATTTGGCAAGAAGAATCCGGGAAGGTGATCAACTGGCGTTGGAAAAACTTACAAAAGCAAATTTGAGATTCGTGGTTTCTGTGGCAAAACAATATCAAAACCAGGGCCTCTCACTCTCAGATCTAATAAATGAAGGCAATGTTGGCTTAATGAAAGCTGCTCGCCGTTTCGATGAAACTAAAGGATTTAAATTCATTTCTTATGCAGTCTGGTGGATTCGTCAATCTATTCTTCAGGCAATTGTAGAATATTCTAGGATAGTGAGACTCCCACTTAACAAAGTTGGGTCTTATAATAAAGTGAATGAAGCCTACCTCTCATTTGTGCAAGAATTCGAACGCGAACCATCAGGCGAAGAATTAGCCGATCTTCTGGGTTTAACCCCGAAAGAGGTTAATAATATGCTTAAAGGCAATGGCAGGCATCTGTCATTTGATGCGCCGATTAAAGGAGAAGAAGGAGATTCTACTATGCTCGACCTCATGGAAAGTTTCGGCATCAGCCCGGATGACAACCTCATGGAGCAATCCCTTAAAGATGAGGTAATCCAGGGCCTGAAAATACTTTCGCCACGTGAAGTAGAAGTACTAGCTTCTTATTACGGGTTAAATGGCAAAAAATCCCTGACACTTGAAGAAATTGGAGAACTTTACAACCTCACCCGTGAAAGAGTCCGCCAGATCAAGGAAAGAGCAATTAGAAGATTGCGAAAAGCATATAACCGAAATGCACTGAAGTCTTATCTTGGTTAGTAGAAATAACCAATAAATATTATAAAAACCGTCTAAGTCTAATTGACCAGGCGGTTTTTTCATAAATACCCTTTTTTTGAATTACCTCGCACACGTTTACTTATCCTACGAAAATGAAGAGATCCTAGCTGGAAATCTAATGGCTGATTTCATTAAAGGCAAGCCAGATACCAGCTTGCCTGACGGCATAATTAGAGGGATCACCTTACATCGCATCATCGACAGCTATACCGACCAACATCCTGTTGTGCTGGAAAGTAAGAAATCTCTGTACCCTGTATTTGGGAAATATGCACCTGTAGTGCTTGATGTCTTTTACGATCATATTCTCGCTAATGACTGGTTGACTTACAGCAACAAATCTTTGAAAGCATTCACACAAAGGAATTATAAACTGATGAATGCCCAAATTGAATGGATGCCAGAAATTTTGCAATTGAGATTACCCAGTATGATCAATCATGATTGGTTATCAGGATATAAAACGATTGGAGGCATTACCAGATCTTTCGATAGACTTAGAGCAAGAGTGAGTAAACCTGAGAAGCTAAAAGATGCCCCTCAATTTCTTTTTGAAAATATGGAATACCTGTCCAAAGGATTTAACCAATTCTTCCCTGATGTTGAGCAATTGGCTCAAGAATTTATCGAAAGTGACCAATAGGCTAAGAGAACCAATCCTTAATGACCTTGCCAAGGCCAAAAAATATGGCCAACCAGACCAATCCTTTGATAAAGAAAAACATGAAACCGGCAAATCCAAGACGTTTAAGCCATGTTTTAGCGTTTGTTGGTTGATTGGCTTCCTGTTCCTGATCTAGAATTTGATCAGTTTGGGCTTCATGAGATGGTGCGTTATCCTTCAAAGTGAAATGAGATAGTTAAAGTCCTACTAAGAATCCTGTCTAGGACGGATGAATAAATAAGATCATTATCGCTGATAAGAATATTACTCAGTCCCTGGCTGACCTTGATTTCTGGTGAAAAGATAAAATAAGGAAAGAAAAATTGGATGCCAAATCCATATTCAACCGAAAAGTCAGACGGTGATACCTTTACCAATGAGGCTGCCTGCCGCGTTCGTGAGTTACTGGCCACATCATAAGAATATTTGACCCCAGCGACAACAAATAGCCTGATGTCTTTGTATGGAGCTGATTTATATCTGATCAAAAAGGGAGCTTCAATAAATACGGCCTCAATTTTCTTGGTTTCAATTCGTCCTGTGCCAGTCCGGTGATATTCCAGGCGACGATCAGAAAATGAAAGTGTTGGTAACAACCTGAAGTCAAAAAACTTCCCAATCTTGAGATTGGTAACAATGCCAAGGTTAAATCCAGGCCCACGGGGTGATAAAACCGTGCTTATGCTATCACTGAGAATAAAATCCTGCCCTTGGATCACTCTGTAATTTGACGAATTATAGGATAGTGTGATTCCGAAATAATAAGGCTTATTGGCAAAGTCAAGGTAGTTGTAGGTTCCCCTGATCTGAGCGTCTGCAAATAAGGTGGTCAGTGCAAACAATGCAACCAATACTATTTTTCTCCAAGGTAAATCGAACATATTCCTAAGCTTAAGGGAATAATTTTTGTCGTTGTAAAACCAGTTTTTCTCAATACCTCTTCAAAATCCTTGCCGTCAGGAAAAGCCTGAACAGATTCATACAAATAGCGATAAGCCTTTGGATCTTTAGAAGTAAACCGGCCAATAAACGGCAGAATGTTTCTAAAATAAAATTGAAAAATCTGTTTGAAAGGAAAAATCGTAGGTTTAGAAAACTCAAGTACAACCAATCGGCCTCCTTTCCTCAAAACCCTGTAGATCTCTTCAAGACCTTTCTCAAGGTTTTCGAAATTCCTTACACCAAAAGCAACGCTTACAGCATCGAAAGTATTGCCTTCAAAGCTAAGGTTTTCTGAATCTTCAAGCTTTAATTCAATTTTTTCTCCTAACTGTTTTTTATCAATCTTTTTTTGTCCAACTTCAAGCATCCTTGCAGAAATGTCTATCCCCATAATTTTATCTGGGGCAACCTGCTTCCAGATTTCGAGCGCCATGTCAGCCGTGCCAGTGGCTACATCCAAGACGTTTTTTGGTTTTATTTCTGCTAATTGCTTGATTGCTTTTTTCCTCCAAATGGTATCAATGCCTAGTGACAGGAACCTGTTTAGGAAGTCATAATATGGGGCAATATTGTCAAACATTTTGGAAACCTGCTTTGTCTTGTTCTGCTCGCTGGCTTCGTATGGCTTGACTTCGTTATGAGAATATGACATTAAATCTGGTTGTTGGTGATGTAAAGATAGGTTATTCCGCTGACGTATTTGTGTAATCTTAACGAATGAAGTATTAAGTTTGCACTGCAAGAATTACCGTATGATTATTAAAACCGTTGAATTCGCAGGAAGTTTTCCATCTGTAAAAAAATGTCCGGATAAAGCGTTGCCCGAATACGCCTTTATCGGCAGGTCGAATGTTGGAAAATCTTCTTTGATCAACATGCTTTGCGAAAGGAAAGATCTGGCCAAAGTTTCAAAACAGCCTGGCAAAACCCAGATGATAAACTACTTTACCGTTAATGAACGTTGGAACCTGGTTGATTTACCAGGATACGGTTTTGCCAAAGTATCTAAAAAACATAGGGCTAGTTTTGGGAAAATGATTGAAGGATACCTCGACAGAAGAAAGTGGTTGCAATGTACTTTCGTTTTGATCGATATTAATGTTCCGCCACAACGTATTGATATGGACTTCCTCAATTGGATGGGGCATATGGGGATTCCTTTTGTATTGGTTTTCACCAAAACCGATAAATTGAAAAAAAAAGGCATTGATGAAGCCCTGTTTAAATTCCGGAATGAAATGCTAAAGGTTTGGGCCGAATTACCTGAAGAATTTGTAAGTTCCGCTGTCAATAAAAATGGAAGGGAAGAAATTTTTGAGTTTATCACCGACATTAACGAACAGTTTTTTGAGGACCTAAAAGCCAATCATTATAAATAATGGCAGACAAAGCCTATCACGACTATGTTTTTCCTATTGAGGAATGGCCGATTTACAAGTTGAGTAATGATCGGGAGAACTTTGTAAATCAGCTTAGGGAAGAGACCATTAATCGAATACTGGAGAGCGAAAAGAAAAACCTTAGCGAAACTTTGGCTCGAGTCATTTATCTCGAACGTATTCGCACAATAGAAAATCCCTGGAAAGTGGATCCGCCTCACGAATTGGCATTTTGGAACAAACTGAGAAAACAGCTGCTCGAAAATTCACTGGACAAGTCAGAAGAAGAAGCGCTCGAAAACAATAAGGAGATCTTAACCAAGATCGTCAATCGATATGCGAATGAAATTCCGGGAAGGTTTAAGATAGGACTCTTTAAAAAAGCCAGAAATTCCCTAACCTGGTTTTTCAACCGCTTGTTAAGTACAGCATCAAATCGGAATCTCAAGCGGTTCTATGGCCCTAGGAGAAATCTCCAGGAAAGACTAAAGATCAATGGAGAGGTAGAACTCATCCAGTCACTTGCCAAAAAGGGTACATTGGTGGTTATGCCTACTCACTTCAGTAACCTTGACTCGATTTTGGTCGGCTGGGCACTGGATAGTATTGGCCTCCCTGCTTTCATATATGGAGCAGGGCTGAATCTTTATAATGCTTCAATAGTAGGTTATTTCTTTAACAGGCTGGGCGCTTATAAACTCGACAGAAGAAAAAAGAACGCCATCTATCTCAAGACCCTCAAAACCTTTTCAGATCTGGCCATTCAACGTGGAACACATAGTTTGTTCTTTCCTGGGGGAACAAGAGAAAGATCAGGCAGCATTGAGAAGAAACTGAAGCTTGGATTAATGGGGACGGTAACCGAAGCACAAAGAGCTCATTTTGAGCGAGGGGAGCATGATAAGATCTTTGTGGTTCCATTAGTTATTTGTTATAATTTCGTTCTTGAAGCTCCTAAGCTAATCGACGATTTTCTTAAAAAGGAAGGAGAGGAGTTATACATTATGGGTAAACGGGAACTTAGCCTTTGGGGGTTATTGAAATTCGTATGGCAGCTTTTTTCATCGACCTCAGAAATCCAAATCTCTTTTGGAAAGCCCCTGGATGTGATGGGGAACTTCGTATCAAAAGAAGGAGTTAGTCTCGACAAAAATGGCAGTCCGATTGATCTTAAGGAATACTTTTTATCTAATGGGAAAGTTACAAGGGATCATCAGCGTGATGTGCAATACACCAAAATACTTGGAGAGATCATTGTTGATCGGTTTCACAGAGAAAACATCGTATTGAGCAGCCATGTAGTGGCGTTTGTCGCATTTAATCTTTTCAAGGCCCGAAACCCGCACCTCGACTTGTTTGGCCTTGTACGATTACCGAAAGAAGATGCGATTATCAGTTACAAATCATTCTGGAACGCTGTTGATGCCTTAAAGACTCTACTTTTAGAATATGAAACCAGCGAACGATTAAAGCTCTCCACAATGGTAAAAGGTGATATTAAGAACCTTTTGTTGGATGGTATCAAGAACCAGGGAATTTATCATTCAAATAAACCTTTGCGATTTGATGCGGATCAAAATCTGGTTAGCGATAATATGAAACTTCTCTTTTACTATCACAATCGCCTGACAGGCTATGATCTTGAAAGCCAGATAAAATGGAATGATTTTTAGAGATTAACCTCCAAGCCCGAGCAGATCTTTCATGCCAAAAACACCTTTTCTACCTACAAGCCATTCGGCAGCCATTAAGGCCCCTTGAGCAAAACCTTCACGTGAATGTGCAGTATGCTTAATTTCTATGGAATCAATTTTTGAAGAATAATCAATAATATGTGTGCCTGGGGCGGGGTCAATTCTTTTGGATTTAATGGCCAAATCATCAAAGGCCACCATGTTTTCTCTTTCCCACCCGCTTTTTCTCTTTAGATTGTCAATAATCGAATTAGCAATGGTGATGGCCGTACCGCTGGGCGCATCTTTTTTTGAAGTATGGTGAATTTCTTCTACAAATACCTCGTATTGAGGAAATTCATCCATAATAGCAGCGAGTCTTGTATTGATCTCAAAAAAAATATTCACCCCCAAGCTGAAATTGGAAGCATAGAAAAATGCCCCATTGTGCTTCTGACAGGTGGAAATGACATCATCCATTTTGTCTATCCAGCCAGTGGTTCCGCTAATAACCGGCAATCCATTTTCCAAGCACCTTTTTATGTTGTCATACCCTGCTTCCGGATGCGTGAATTCTACTGCTACATCTGCTTTTTCTGAAAGATTTCCTTTCCAGAAATCATCATTTTCACTATTAATGATTGCAGCTATTTCATGTCCTTTTGCTTTAGCTAGGTGCTCTATGGTTTTACCCATTTTTCCATATCCGATTATTGCAAGTCTCATGATGCTATGATAAGTAAAAAATGATTTATATTATGCCCTTATTCCAGATATTGTCCTAAACAAATATTTATGGATTCCAAATGAGGAAATATATTGTCGAGTTTTTTGGGAATTTTTTCTTGATGATTTCCATCGTATTGTCAGTTAATGGCTCGAATAGCCTCTTGGCACCTTTAACTATAGGCTCAATGTTAACGGGAGCAATTTATGCCGGAGGGCATATTTCAGGAGCACATTATAATCCTGCAGTTACATTGGCTTTTTGGTTACGTGGGAAGTTCGATGGTAAGGACTTTCCAGGGTATTTATTTGCTCAATTCTCTGCCTCCATCGTGGCTTCAATTATTGGTTTATTCTTGTTAGAAGATAATGCTCCGATTGAAGCCTCTGCATTTTCAAATGAAGAGGTAATTTCTGCAATTGTCTCAGAATTTCTCGGAACCTTTGTTCTGGTCTTTGTTATCTTAAGCGTCGCTACGTCTAAAACAACTACTGGTAATCAATATTATGGCCTGGCTATTGGGTTGACAGTAGTTGGGATTTCTTATGTTTTTGGAGGTGTTTCAGGCGGAGCATTTAATCCTGCAGTTGCTATAGGATTCATGGTCATAAAAATGATGGCATGGTCAAACATCTGGGTGTTTTTTATAGCCTGTTTTGGAAGTTCGGTTTTTGCCGCATTGATATACAATTATATTGATCCTGAAAGAAATTAACCCTCAGGTGGTATTTGGCTACTTAACGATGTCAAAAAGATGCTTGACGAGGTAGTCGACCTCTTCTTTGGTATTGTGGTGTGAAAAAGAGAATCTGACTGTCTTCCGCTCACTATCAGGCCATAAAGCAGACAAAACATGTGAAGCATTCTCCACTCCTGACGCACATGCACTACCTCCCGAAGCACTAATGCCGGCAATATCTAGGCTAAAGACTAGTAGTTCAGTTTTTGCTGTGTTGGGAAATGAAACTGAAAGAATTTTGGGATGTGACCTGCCATTATAATCTCCATTAAAATGAATGTCTTCAAAATTAGATTTAAGCTGCTGGATCAAATACTCCTTGATGTCTTTAATTTTCTTGACACGTTTTTCCATGTTACTATAAGATTCATCCAGTGCGGTTGAAAGGCCAGTAACCCCTGCTACATTTTCAGTTCCTGGTCGCATATTCCTTTCCTGTGAACCACCTTTGAGCATCGAGTGAATAATGTTATCACCATTGATGTAAATAAAACCTACGCCTTTAGGTCCATAAAATTTGTGGGCTGAACCTGTCATGAAATTTATTTTGGTCTTTTCGACATCAAAAGGCAGATAGCCAATTGACTGTACAGTATCCGAATGAAACAGTGCATCGTGTTCCTGGCAAAGTTCAGATACTGACTCGAGATCAAGTACGTTGCCTATCTCATTATTGGTATGCATTAAAGATACCATGGTTGGCAACGCTCTATTGGTTAACAACGATTTAAGATGATCGAGATTGATACGACCAAGTTCATCCAACTGAACCTGATCAACAACTACGTTGTCATATTTTACCAGGGTGTCAAGTGTGTGTAATACACAATGATGTTCTATAGGAGACGAAATTATCCGTTTTAAGCCGAGGTCTCTTACAGCACATTTCAAAGCCATATTGTTGGATTCGGTACCGCCGGAGGTAAAGAAAATTTCTCCAATAGAAGCATTGAGGTGTTTGGCCACCATTTTCCTGGCATCTTCTATGGCCGTTCTCCCTTTCCTGCCATCAGCATGGATCGAAGAGGGATTGCCGTGAAATTCGGTGTAAAAAGGAAGCATAGCCTCCAAAACCTTTGGGGAAAGTGGAGTGGTAGCTGCGTTGTCAAAGTAAATACGCATACAGAAATTGTTGTAGGACTGAACGAAAAATATTGATATCCTAACCGCTAAATTAGCAAAACCGTTTAGTTGCCTTTGATAAGGTCACTAATATCTGCCTGGATTTTATTGGCCAGGTTCTGGGCCATAACCTCGGAATGACTCTCGGCATAGATCCGGATTATTGGTTCTGTATTTGACTTGCGCAAATGAATCCAATCCTCATCGAATTCAATTTTTAATCCATCAATAGTGTTCTGAGGTTGCTGATTGTATTTGGTACTCAATTTTTCGAGTACGTTATCAAGGTCAATCTCAGGGGTTAGCTGAATCTTATTTTTTGAGATAACATCAGAAGGATAGGTCTTTCTAAGAAAGGAAACCGATTTTCCGTATTCTGCTAAATGAGAAAGAAAGAGCGCTATACCAACGAGTGCATCACGACCATAGTGGAGGTCGGGGTAAATTACCCCACCATTACCTTCTCCACCGATCACCGCTTTCGTTTTTTTCATTGCTTTCACCACATTGACCTCACCGACGGCAGCAGCCGTGTATTGCTGTCCGTGCTTTTCGGTAACCAGTTTTAAACCTCTTGTAGAAGAAAGATTGGATACGGTATTGCCTGGTTGATTTTGAAGAACGTAGTCAGCGATTGCCACCAGGGTGTACTCTTCGCCAAACATTTCACCATCTTCTGATACCAAAGCCAGCCTATCTACATCAGGGTCAACAGCAATCCCCAGGTGAGCATTGTGAAAAGTGACGGCTCTTGAAAGATCATTCAAATTTTCTGGTAAGGGTTCTGGATTGTGGGCAAAACGGCCATTGACTTCCTCATTAATAAGGAATACATCGCAACCCAGCTTTTCAAGGAGTGGAGGAATTGACAATGCACCTGTTGAATTGATACAATCAACAACAACTTTGAAGTTTTTTGCCTTTACACTTTCCGCTTTGACCAGGGGTAGTTTCAGAATCTCTTCAATATGCCAATTGATGTAATCGTCTTTTTTTGTGATGCTCCCCAATTGATCAATTGTCGCAAATTCCATTTCATTTTTGGCAGCGATCTTCAAAATTTCTTTACCAGCTTTCGCGGAAATGAATTCTCCCTTTTCATTGAGGAATTTCAATGCATTCCACTGTTTAGGATTATGGCTCGCTGTTACGATTATCCCTCCGCCTGCAGCTTCGTTTGGCACTGCCATGGCAACAGTAGGCGTAGTTGATAATCCTAAGTCAATAATATCGATACCTAATGCTACCAAAGTATTGATTACGAGGTCTTGAACCAATTGACCTGATATTCTTGCATCACGGCCTATGACTACTTTATGGGGTTGGTCAGAAGCTTTAAGGCGAGTCCCATAAGCGGCTGAGAATTGGACAATGTCAATTGGAGTCAGGTTTTCTCCGGGTTTTCCTCCGATCGTTCCTCTTGTTCCTGATATAGATTTTATTAGCGACACCTTGTTTTTTTGTGATTAGGGGACAAAAGTATCAATTTCCAATGGATCGTTACATGCCTGCTTAAAAGAATTTTGATGGCAGGCTCATTTTTTCAACCTATCTTTGCAATTGTCTTTTTGAAAAAGTGACATCTAAAATGCAAGAAAAAAAAGAATGGTTTGCCAGTTGGTTTGACTCACATTATTATCATCTCTTATATAAAAATCGGGACGATCAGGAAGCGGCTCACTTCATAGACAATCTTCTTGAAAAGTTATCACCACCTTTCGGATCCAAAGTTTTAGACCTGGCTTGTGGAAAGGGTAGACATTCAATTTACCTTGCAGGAAAGGGATTTGACGTGACAGGTGTTGATTTGTCTTTGGAAAGCATTTCGGCTGCAAAACAAAATGAAAATAAACGACTTAAATTTTACCAACATGATATGCGGGAGCCATTCAAGCCGTCGGCTTTCGATTATATTTTCAATCTCTTCACAAGTTTCGGGTATTTTGATAATGATGAGGACCACCAAACGACTCTTGAAAACAATTGGTCTGGGCTGAAACCGGGTGGAACGCTTGTGATAGATTTTATGAATGCTGCAAAAGTGGTTACCAACCTGGTTTTATCAGAGTCTAAAATTGTGGAGGACCTTCAATTCGACATCACAAGGTCATATACCAATGGATACATTGTGAAGGACATCCGGTTTTCCGATAATGGCAGAACTTTCCATTTCACGGAAAGTGTAAGGGCATTTTCCCTTTCGGATTTTGAAACAATGCTGAAATCTGTTGGTTTTGACATAACGAATGTGTTTGGAAACTACGATTTACAACCTTTTGAAGTTGAGTTGTCACCGCGTTTAATCCTTTTTGCCAAAAAACATGCTTGACCAGTTAATAATTTGGGACCATTACTTTTTTGACCTGGTCAATGGATTATGGAAAAACAACCTGCTGGACACGATTTTCCCTTTTTGGAGACACAAGCTGGTTTGGATTCCGGTTTATGTTTTCATCTTTAGTTTTTTGTTGATCAACTTCAAAAAACAGGGCATGTGGATTATTTTTTTCGCTTTATTGACTATTACTTTTAGTGACATGGCCAGTAGTAAAGTCATTAAGCCACTGGTTAACAGAGATCGGCCTTGCCATACCAGTCAAAGGACTTCGGAGACAAATGTCTTAATTCGGTGTGGGCCCGGTAAAAGTTTTCCGTCTTCGCATGCCACAAATCATTTTGGCCTTGCGTTATTCTTAATCTTTGTTTTGGGAAAAAGATTTCGTTGGATTACTTTGCCGCTCCTTTTTTGGGCAGGAAGTATTGCTTATGGGCAAGTATATGTTGGGGTTCATTATCCATTCGACGCTATAGGTGGAGCAGTTTTGGGTGGATTAATTGGAGGAACTCTAGGTAGTATTTGTGAAAGGCGGATTTATTTTATTGCACAAAGTTGGACTTAATCTAGATTAATGCATGCTTGGGAATATTTGTTGTTATGGGGAGCTGCCATTCTTGGAGGATGGTTGGCCTATTTCCTCAAAGCAAGAAATGATAACCTGATTGGAGTACTCCTGTCTTTTAGTGGAGCCTATTTAATAGGAATTGTTTTCACACACCTTTTACCCGAAGTTTATGAAATGCAGGGCTATGCTGTAGGAGGGTATGTTTTGCTGGGATATTTCTTGCAATTACTGTTAGAATCGTTATCTAAAGGACTTGAACATGGTCATATACATGCTGCTCATAAGCCTGAAAAAGGTTTCCTTTTTTCAATTATGATAGGTCTTGGTATCCATGCTTTCATGGAAGGAATTCCCCTTTCTGGGTTTGATATGTTGCATGATCACGATATGAATTACCTGCTTTTTGGGATTGTATTCCACAAGCTTCCGGCTGCTTTTGCCTTGGTATTACTGCTGTTATTGTCAGGGTATAAAGAAAGAATCGTGCTTATTTGTCTGCTTATTTTCTCAATCCTATCACCTTTGGGAGCATTTCTGGCGACTTTCTTCGGTGCTGGCACATTCTTACCACAAAAAACAATGGTCGCTATTGTAGCTGTAGTAATAGGCTCGTTCCTGCACATAGGAACAACTATATTGTTTGAGTCCGGAAGTCGGAAATCCCATAAGATCAATCCGCGGAAACTAATTGCTGTAATTGCCGGATTTGGCCTTTCACTGTTGTCGGGACATTAGTTGCGAATTTATTCAAAATCATCGTCGTCACCTAAAGCCAGTTTCGCTCCGGCTATTTCTTCAAGAGATTTTTGATCTCCTGCATTCTTGGCGACAACCATTCCAGCTTTATAAGTGAAAAATGCATTTTCAATCTCACCTTTAGATTCATATAATTTGCCCAAATGGTAGTAAGTGCCTACATAGGTAGGGTCTTCCTGCTTGAGTCTTAGATAATAAGAAAGTGCAGAATCCTTTTCCTCTAACTTTTCATATTCTTTTGCTACAGCAAAAAGCAAGAACGGATCTCCTGGAGCATCTGCCAAATATTTCTTTAACAGGTCTAATCTTGGGGAGCTTTTTTTCTCCATTTTATCAATTTAAATTACCTTTGCAACGAATTTTCGCTAACCTTCTTTTTATCGTTAATTCCCATGGCTTATAATCATTTCAGAAGGTGTTAAAATTCAAGCTTTTAAGTAAGTCAGGGACTATTTTGAAACCGAATTCAGGTTAAAATTATGAAATTATTAGTTTGTATAAGTAAGACTCCTGAAACCACTTCCAAGATTTCTTTCGTAGATGAAGGCAAGGCATTCAATACACAGGGGGTACAGTATATCATGAATCCTTATGACGAATGGTATGCCCTCGTCAGAGCTCTCGAATTAAAGGAAGCCCATGGAGGTACCGTAACTGTTGTTAATGTAGGACCAGCATCAAACGAGACCGTAATTCGAAAAGGACTTGCGATTGGAGCTGATGATGCCGTAAGAATTGATGGTGAGCCGACTTCGGCCTGGTACGTAGCCAGTCAGATTGCAGCATTTGCAAAAGAAGAAAACTTTGACATTATCTTCCTAGGTAAAGAAACTATCGATTATAATGGAGCAGAAGTTGGTTCCGCTTTGGCGGAATTGTTAGACATGCCTTTTTTGTCTTTTGCCAATAATCTGGAAATCGATGGAAACACAGCCACTGTTTCAAGAGAGATAGAAGGAGGTAATGAAATTCTCGAATTGGAAACCCCATTTGCAGTTAGCTCTGCTAAAGGTCTTGCAGAACAACGGATACCCAATATGAGAGGTATCATGATGGCCAAAAGAAAACCACTAAAGGTATTAGCGCCTATTGAAGTTGAAGAATTTGTAAAGATTACCGGATATAGCTTGCCTGATGAAAAGGGCGGTGTAAAACTTATTGATCCTGAAAATATGGATCAGTTAGTTGACTTACTCCATAACGAAGCTAAAGTAATCTAATTTCGAAAATCTGAAAATCTAATCATAAATGTCAGTTTTAGTTTTTTGTTCATCCCCAGACGGTGAATTGAAGAAGTCGGCTCATGAAGTCGTCACTTATGGTAAAAAAACCGCAGAAATAATTGGTGGAGAGGTCGTTGCCCTTGTTTTGGGCGAAGTAAATGATGCTGGATCTCTTGGTAAGTATGGCGCATCAAAAGTGGTTCAGGTAGCAGACAATTCAC
>JBCCHF010000063.1:0-25809 GCA_039028895.1 Bacteroidota bacterium
AATATTTTGAAGTATCCAAAATACCCATTTCCTTAAAATCCGATTGCCGATTGCCGATTGCCGATTGCCGATTGCCGATTGCCGATTGCCGATTGCCGATTGCCGATTGCCGATTGCCGATTGCCGATTGCCGATTGCCGATTGCCGATTGCCGATTGCCGATTGCCGATTAAACAAGTAAAATGAAAAAACTATATAAGCCTATAGCCTTAATTCTTGCGCTGGTTGTTGCTATCATTAGTGGTTGGCAGATGACGCAGCTTGATCTTTGGGGGTATAGGCCTTTGTTTTTTTTCGCAGGAGCATGGGCGTTTATCCTTTTGGCCATTGAGTCCCGTTTTTCAAGACTTAAGGAGGGGAGATCTTATTTGATTTGGGCGGTTTTGAGTGGAGTGGTCTTGTCTGCAGGGTTCCCGCCAATGCCTGGTTTTCTGTTTATGTTTGTTGGCTTTGTGCCGTTGCTTTACATCGAGAAAAAGATTAGTGAAGAACGAGGCATGTCGCGTTGGGAGGTATTCAAGTTTGGTTTTGTGGCCTTTGTTACTTGGAATATCCTGACAACCTATTGGGTGGCGAACTCGTTATTCGTCGCAGGCCTGGTAGCAATTGTGCCGAATGCTTTATTGATGTGTATCCCATGGGTCGGTTTTCATTACACGCGTCAGCGAATGGGCGATCGAATGGGCTATACGGCTTTTGCGTCATACTGGATTCTCTTCGAATATATCCATCTTACATGGGCAGACTTGTCATGGCCATGGCTGACCCTGGGTAACAGTTTTGCAAAGTTTCCCCAGGTAGTCCAGTGGTACGAGTTTACAGGTGCTTTTGGAGGAACCTTATGGATCATGGTACTCAACCTGATGTTCTTTCACCTGATGCAAAAGTGGATAAATGAGGGGAAAGAAAGGATGTCTGTCCGGGATTATGCTTTACCAGGGGCAACATTGGTGGTACCCATCCTGGTATCCTTGATTATTTATGCCACCTGGCAATCAAAAGGTGAATCTGCACAAGTAGCGGTCATACAGCCAAATTATGAGCCACATTATGAGAAGTTTACCGTACCCAGAAGTGTACAGATTAGAAAATTCCTCGCTTTAGCAGAAGGCATCGTAACAGAAGATACCGACTACCTGGTGTTTCCTGAAACCAGCTTTGATAATATTCGCCATAACGACATTGAAAGGCATCCGACTATAGAGAGTTTGAGAGCCTATATTGACGGTTACCCGAAATTAAAATTGGTGACAGGCCTGAGTTCTTACCGTATTTTTGAACCGGGTGATATTCCAGGTCCTACAGCACCCAGGATCTATGTTTCAGCAGCTACAGGTGATACAACTGTTTTTGAAGGCTATAATTCTGCTGTTCAAATGACATCAGGTGATCCTGAAATTCCAATTTACCTGAAATCCAAGTTGGTGCCTGGGCCTGAGCATCCGCCTTTGGCAGCCATTACAAGATTGTTAAAGCCACTTGTTGATGCCCTAGGAGGCACTATGTATGGTTTGGGTAAGCAAAAAGAAAGAATGGCCTTCATGTCACAAGATGGTTCGATGGGTGTTGCGCCTGTAATTTGCTACGAGTCTGTTTATGGCGAATATGTGACCAACTATGTCAAAAAAGGAGCAACTGCTATTTTCATTATTACAAATGATGGATGGTGGGATAATACAGCAGGCCATAAACAGCATATGATGTATGCTTCTCTAAGAGCTATAGAAACCAGACGTTCTATTGCAAGGTCTGCTAACACCGGCATCTCCTGTTTTGTCAATCAAAGAGGGGATATCTCATCTAAAACCGAATATGAAATCGATGCGGCAATTATTGGCGCAATTGATATGAATACAGAGCTAACCTTTTATGTCCGGTATGGTGATCTGATAGCCCGTGTGGCTATTTTCCTTTCGGCTATTTTGCTGCTGATCAGCTTTACCCGTCGCTGGCTTTCTGTAGCTAAGAAAAATTAAAATTATAATCCTGACATCATCAACAAATCCAGGTCTGTATGTTTGATGCCAAAACGCTCGCCCAGATGACGATTGGTCAAGCTGCCTTTAAAGGAATACACCCCATGTCGTAATCCACTATTGTTATAGATTAACCTTTCCAGGCCACCTGTAGTTTCTGCTTCAAGCAGGATAGGGGTCAGGATGTTACTTACCGCTGAAGAAGCTGTTCTCGATACTCTTGACGCAATATTTGGGACACAGTAATGAATCACACCGTGCTTGATAAAAGTCGGTTTTTCATGAGTTGTCACTCGAGAAGTGGCAAAACAACCGCCCTGGTCAATACTTACATCGATAATAACAGCTCCATGCCGCATATTCATGACCATTTCCTCTGAAACGACAATCGGAGATCGACCTTCGACAGAATGAATGGCGCCAATGGCGACATCGGCCGTGTCAATTTCCTCCTCCAGGACATGCTGGATGATAGAGGAGGTGTAAATTCGCTGTCCCACAGATGACTGCAGGCGCATAAGCTTGTATACATTATTGTCAAAAACCCTGACCTGCGCACCCAGACCAAGTGCTGTTCGAACCGCATATTCTGCAACGACACCGGCACCAAGTATAACCACTTTCGCGGGAGGAACTCCAGATACTCCGCCTAGTAAGATGCCACGTCCTTCGCTAACGTTTGTTAGCAATTCAGCAGCAGTAAGCATTGCAGAGGTTCCGGCTATTTCACTTAGTGTCCTGACAATCGGGAATGATCCATTATTGTCCTGTATGTATTCCATCGCCAACGCAATTACGCGTTTCTCACGAATCTTCATTACATATTCTGCGGTGATCGTTGGCAGGTGGATAGGGGATATGACCATTTGATTTGGCGCCAGCAAATCGACCTCGTCGAGGGTCGGTGGTGCTACTTTGATAATGATGTCAGATTTGAAAACCTGCGCTTTGCTATAAGCGATATCGGCACCAGCTTCTGAATAGTCATTATCGGTAAAACTGGCCTTTTCTCCGGCATTGGTTTCAACAACGACACGATGGCCATGATTGACTAATGACAATACCGATGATGGTGTTAGCGCTACCCTGTTTTCCTGGAAGGAAGATTCTTTAGGTATCCCGATGAAAAGTTTATTTGGCTTGTATTGAACTTCTAGTGTTTCTTCTTGCGGTCGATATTGACCAGAAGTGAAGATTTTTGGGATCGGTACTTTTCTTTTACTCATTGTCAGGTCGTTCAATGGTGATCTTACGCTCATGTTGGCCTGTAATCTCTAGATGGATAATGACCATTTCGTCAGGTAAGAGTTGTTCGGCAATATTTGGCCATTCAACGAAACAATATTGCTCGTCGTCGAGGTAGCCAGCCAGATCGAAATCGATGGCTTCCTGAATATCATTGATCCTATAAAGGTCAATATGGTATACATGACCATCAGGACTTTGGTATTCATTGACCAACGCATAAGTTGGACTGGAAACTGTATCCGACACACCTAACTCGTTGCAAATGTGTTTGATAAAGGTAGTTTTGCCGGCACCGATCTCGCCATAAAATGCGAATTTTTTTTCACTTTTACAAAATTCCAATAAGTCTTTTGCGGCACTCTCAAGCCCTTCCGGAGACGAGATAACAAGTTCTTTTTTCATCTTGGAAATAGGATGTTAGATGAATGGGGCAAATATAGTATTTTATTGTTTTCGCTCCTTTTAGTCGTTTACTTGCTTAAACAGTTATTATATGCAAGCAATGTACAGCCGCCAACAAGTAAGAGAGCGGAGCGAACGATTAGAGAACTGCCCATCCGTAAAGAAGTAAGTAAAACCACAACGAATGATAAAAATCATTTCAACAACGTAATAGTACCAGCTTGTAATTTTTCAAGTCCTTCGCAGATAAACCTTACCTGGTAAACAAAGATACCGGGATCAAGATCTTTCCCCTTGAAGGTGCCTGACCAGCCTTCAAAAGCGTTATTGGTCGCAAATACGCGGCTTCCACTCCTGTCAAATATTTCGAAACTTAAAAGTTCGGAGATGGAGAATGGGTTGCTGATAAGAATTTCGTCGTTAAGGCCGTCTCCATTGGGGGTAAATGCGGTCGGCAGAAGAACATCGGTACATCCGATGGTTGTAGGGTCAACTACAGTGATTAGAATGGTATCTGTGGCGACACAACCGAATTCATCAATAAATTCGAGGGTGTAGGTGGTTGTCGTGTCTGGAGTAATGGAGGCATTAGCGGCAAATGGATCATCTACTCCAGTAGCCGACATCCAGTTAAAGTCTGTAGCGCAAGTTGGAGTTGTCGTAATATCTACCGAACCTCCAGTAAAAACGAGGGTATCTCGATTGACAATCATATCCGGACTAACGTATAGATTTTGAATTTCTTCCAGGCTAATCGCGCGGTTGAAAACGCGAAGCTCATCTACCAACCCCTGAAAACGACGGGTTCCGTCGAAACCTATGCAAGGACTGTTAGCCAAAGATAAGATCGCATTATTGTCTACGTCTAAAATTACAGCTGAGGTAGCCTGATCTGCTAATTCTCCATTGATATAAGTACGCAAAACGGTGTTGTTGCGTGTGATGATCACATGTTGCCAGCAAGCTTCCCTAACCAGATTGGCATAAGAAATGGCATTTAGATCGTCAGAAATGCTAAGTTCTGTTGCCAGTCGGTTTTGTGAGGTGATGAGGCGAACGTCAAAATTCTGGTCATTTGTGCAGGTCGCTTTTTTTGACAAAAGACTTCTCTGGAAACTGGTTCCATAATTTTTGAAGTAAAAACTTACACTAAAATCATCATCATCAAAATAGGTGTTAACGAAGCCAAAAAAGACAACGTAATCATCTACACCATCAAATCTGAGCGCCTGGCCGCTTATACCGCAAGCACACTCAATATCGCCAAACATGGTGCCATCTGAACCATTAGTGGTCTCGTCAGTAGCATCACAATTATCAAACGAATAATAAGCCCTAAGGCCATCATCGATTTGGGCAATGGTTGACATTGCGGTAAAACAAATGGTTACCAATGTCAGTAAAAAGAAGTTTAATTTCATCGACTACTCAGTTTGATTACCGGAACAATCATTTCTTCCAGTGAAATGCCACCGTGCTGAAAGGTGTTTTTGTAGTAATTATTGTAGTGATTGTAGTTGTTGGGGTATAAGAAGAATTTGTCTTCTTTTGCAAAAATAAAGGTGGAACTAACATTAGGTCTTGGTAAAAGGGCTTTTTTAGGCTCTTTGACATCGAGTACGTCCTTTTTGTCGTATTGTAGGTTTTTTCCAACCTTATATCTTAAGTTAGTTGTAGTTTCTCGGTCACCGATTACTTTTGATGGCTGTTTGACTCTGATCGTGCCATGGTCCGTGGTAATGACCAGCTTGATCTTTTTGTCAGCCACTTTTTTCAAAGCAGTCCACAAAAACGAATTCTCAAACCAAGACTTGGTCAACGAACGGTAAGCAGTTTCGTCACCAGCCAATTCTTTTAAGACTTCCATTTCTGTTCTGGCATGGGAAAGCATATCGATGAAATTGTAAACGATAACAGTAAAACGATTATTTAGGAAGTTCATTATGTTATCAATCAGTAATTTTCCATCATTGGCATTGGTCACCTTGATATAGTCAAACTTAATATCCTTATGGAAAACCCGGTCTATCTGTTCGGCGAGCAGCTGTTTTTCAAATAAATTCTTGCCCCCCTGTTCATTGTCATTTTTCCACCATTCAGGATAGTATTCCTGGATTTCTGATGGCATCATACCGGCAAAGATGGCATTGCGGCTATACTGAGTTGAAGTTGGCAGAATACTGTAGAAATAATCTTCCTCGTCAACTCTGAAATGATCGGAGATAATAGGTTCGATCGTTTTCCATTGATCATACCTGAGATTGTCAAGGAGAAGGAATATGGTTGGCACATCGGCTACCACATCAGGAAACACCTTTTTGCGCATCAGGTTATAGGACATGACTGGTCCGTCTTCATGTTCGTTGACCCAGTCTACATAATTTTTTACGATGAATTTGCTGAACTCAGTATTGGCTTCAGCTTTTTGCATGGCCAGAATATCAGCCATTTCTCCAGTTTTAGCAGCGTCCAGTTTAATTTCCCAGTTTATGATCTTGCGGTAGGTTTCTACCCATTCCATATAATCAAGACCACTGTTGATTTCCATAAATATTTGGCGAAAGCCCTGCTGATAGTCGGAAGTTGTTTTTTCCCTGACCAACCGTTTTTCGTCTACTATCTTTTTTAGTGTAAAAAGAATTTTATTAGGCTTAACCGGTTTTATCAGGTAATCTGTAATTTGTGCACCAAGAGCATCTTCCATTACATTTTCTTCTTCATTCTTGGTGATCATCACAATCGGTACGATAGCATTGAATTCTCTGATTTGCGCTAAGGTTTCAAGCCCGGTCAGTCCTGGCATACTCTCATCCAGGAAAACGACATCAAGTGCGTTATTTTCTTGAATTTCTTCAATCGCATCATAACCATTCGTAACGGTAATAACTTCGTATCCCTGCTTCTCTAAAAACATGATTTGTGGCTTCAAAAGATCGATCTCATCATCGGCCCACAATATTTTAACGTTATCCATCTATTAAATTTTCTGCAAAACTACTATAAAACGCGAACTCCGGTAAATAACTTATAACGAATAAGTGAATCTTATTATTTTTAGGCATGCCCGCTAATAAGAAAAAAATCATTAATGATCCGGTTTACGGATTTATCTCCATTCCTTCTTCCATAATTTTTGACCTTATTGAGCACCCGATCTTCCAAAGGTTAAGGCGAATAAAACAACTGGGCTTGACCCATTACGTTTATCCGGGAGCATTGCACACCCGTTTTCATCATGCGCTTGGCGCAATGCATTTGATGACAGAAGCCATGGAGGTGTTGCGTTCAAAAGGAACTGAAATTACCGATGAAGAAGCTGAAGCGGTAACCATCGCCATCCTGCTTCACGACATTGGGCACGGTCCGTTTTCGCATGCACTTGAGCATACGCTGGTTAATGTGCATCATGAAGATCTTTCTCTTTGGTTTATGGAACAACTTAACAAGGAGTTTGACGGAAGGTTGGATTTGGCCATCCGGATCTTTATGAATGAGTATCAAAAACCATTCCTTTACCAACTTGTTTCTGGTCAATTGGATATGGATCGCATGGATTATCTGACTCGTGACAGTTATTTTACAGGCGTTTCAGAAGGCGTGATTGGCTACAGCCGAATAATAAAAATGCTAGCTGTACATGAAGGTGAACTGGTTGTAGAAGAAAAGGGTATTTATTCTCTTGAAAAATTCCTCGTCGCACGGCGATTAATGTATTGGCAGGCCTATTTGCACAAAACAGTGCTTAGCGCAGAGCAGATGTTGATCAGAACATTACATCGCGCAAAAGAATTAGCAAGCCAGGGACATGACCTTGCGGTTTCAAAACCACTGCATTATTTTCTGTACAGCAACAGACCCGCTGCTTATTATGAGCAACATAAAACAGAAATGCTGACCAATTTCGCCCTACTTGATGATTTTGATATTGTTTCTGCCTTAAAAACCTTTGCAAATCATGATGATTTTACCCTTGCATTCCTGGCAAAGGGACTCATCAATCGGAAGCTTTTCAAAATAAAAATAAAAAACACGCCTTTCGAAAGTGACTTTATTGAAGACTTGCGTCAAAAGGTCATTAATCAGTACAGGGAGGAAGATGTTTCACCCGATTATCTTGTTTTCACGGTTTCTGAATCCAATTCAAATTATGATATCAGGAAAAATGAGATCAAGATACTTTTCAAGGATAATACCGTAATACCAATGTCGGCAACCGCAGAACTCGGGATACTACCGAAAGAAGTAGTCAAATATTACCTCTGTTTTCCTAAATTGACAACTGAAAAATAGATTCACCTCAATCGCTATTCCTCTTGCCGGAAAAGGTCACATTTTCTAGGTTTCTACTAACTTTTGAAGCGTTTTTGAGAACTGAATTTCTAAAAGAAATTGATTACCTTTGCCAAAGGTGATATATTATTTTTATTTTAATTCTTAATCAATCTTTTTCAAAAATTAAACACAATTAACCTATGAAAAGAGTCAACCTATTGCTTTCTGCTATTGCTATGGTTTTGTTCTCTGTGTCTGCTATTGCTCAGCCGGGTGATACTCCACCAGATGCTGAACCAGGTAAATGTTATGCTAAATGTATGATTCCTGATGAGTACGAAACATACACGGAGCAAGTAATGACCAAAGCTGCAAGCTCTCGCACAGAGGTCATTCCTGCTGAGTATGAAACTGTTACCGAAACAGTAGAGACAAAAGCGGCTAGTACACGCATCGTTACTATTCCTGCTGAGTACGAAACTGTTACTGAGACAATTGAGACTAAAGCTGCAAGTACCCGCCTGGAAGCGGTTCCTGCTGTTTACGAAACTGTTACTGAGCAAGTTCTTGTGAAAGAAGCTTCTTCTCGCCTCGTTCCTGTCGCTGCGGAATATGAGACGGTTACAGAAACAGTTGAGACCAAAGCTGCTTCAACACGCTTAGTTGCTGTTCCTGCTGAGTACGAAACAGTTACTGAAACTTACGAATCTGATGCTGCTTCATCACGCATTATTCCTGTTGACCCAGGATTTACAACTGAAACAGAAACTATCGAGACTGCTCCTGCAACTACCAAGTGGGTACGTCGTAAAGCTGATCGTAACTGTCTTTCAGCTGACCCTAATGATTGTTTGGTTTGGTGTCTAGTTGAGGTGCCTGCTACTTACCAGACGGTTACACGTCGTGTTCCTAAGCCTTGTGAGTTCCAAACTGCATCTGATGGAAGTTGCTTCCGCGAAGAAGCAATTCCTGCTAAAATGGCAACACGTACACGTCGCGTTCTTAAGACACCTGCTTCAACTCGTGAAGTAGAAGTACCTGCTGAATATTCAACACAAACACGCAGAGTGCTTAAAACTCCTGCTTCTGTACAAGAGGTAGAAATTCCTGCTGTTTACGAAACACGTACTTACAGAAAATTGGTTACTCCTGCTACATCACGTACAATCGAAATTCCTGCTGAGTATTCAACACAAACGCGCAGGGTTGTTAAAGCAGAAGCTAAAACTGAGGTTGTTGAAATCCCAGCTGAATACAAAACCATTTCACGTAGAGTGCTCAAGTCGGCTGCTTCAACACGTACGATTGATGTACCTTCTGAATACAAAACAGTTACTAGAAGAAGACTGGTAAAGCAAGGTGGTTTCACCGAGTGGAGAGAAGTTATCTGTCCAGCTGATGTAACTGCTGCTACAGTTCGCCAGGTGCAGCAAGCTCTTCGCGATGCTGGTTACGATCCAGGGCCACTGGATAACATTATGGGAGCACGCACAAAAGCTGCTCTTGTAAAGTACCAAAGAGATAACGGTCTTCCTGTAGGTCAACTTGACCTTGAGACCTTAAGGGCACTTGGACTTCGCTAAGCGAAAGTCAAGATAAAAGCCAAATAAAATTCAGGCCTGGTTCGTTTTTCGAACCGGGCTTTTTTATTGACAATTACAAGTAATCAGAGCCTCAAAGAAAAAGTTATTAACATTATGTGGATAACTTTGAAAAGGGGAATGGCAAGTGCCAATGAAAAGTTCGTATTTTTCGATATCACATTAGCTCATTTAGCAATGTGTTGGGACAAAAAACAAAAGCTGAATTCCAAAGCTTGATCCACACTATTTTTCGTTGTTGGTTTTTACAGGCTGATAATGCAGGTAGCGTCGTTCTATAGCATTAACGCCTTCGGGAAAAAGATGTCACCATCATGAAAAACCCTCTTTGGCTACTAATTTTGTTGCCATTGCTTATTGGCGCTGAGTCTTCTACCCAATTGAAGTTTCACTCGGGTAATCTCAGGGGAGCTAGCGATTTGGCGAAAGCTGAAGGCAAGCTCTACTTTGTCGAATTCATGGCAGATTATTGCTATATCTGCAAAATGATGGACGAAACCACCTGGAGGGACCAACAGGTTGTCGATTATGTAAATGTCCATTACATTCCTGTAAAGGTGAATGTCGATGATTTAGAAGGTATTCCGCTTAAGCAAAAATATGATGTCAAAGTTTTGCCGACTTTTATCATCTTCAATGCAGCAGGAGAAGAAGTTGGCAGGTATGAGGAATCTATGAGCGGATCCAAAATGCTGGCAACTCTGACTAAATACAATACGCCCCAAAACAGATCAGCTACAGCGGTAGCCGGCTCTCCTAACACAAAATCCCCTTCAAGGCCCACTGCTAAACCTACCCCCAAACCACCAGTCAAGGTACAACCATCTCCACCTGTAGCGGCTAAATCTCCAACTTCCAAATCTTCTGACCCAGTACCGCCTTCTGCCAGTGATAAGGAAAAAGCACAAGCCAGGAAATTTACGGAAGGTAGCCAGGGCCTTTACGAATTTTATGTTCAGCGAAGAGCATCTGAAGGATTTGGTGTTCAGGTTGGTGTATACGCTCAATATGGAAACGTGTTGAGGGAAGCTGCTAACCTGGAGTCAAAATTTCATAAACCTATTCTTGTCAATATCAATACCCTTGATGACCAGGTTGTATATCGGATTATTGTCGGTGCTTTTGAGTTCAAGGCCGAAGCAGTCAGCTATGGGAAAGAAATGGAGTCAAAAGGCTACACAGGTATTGTCAGGGACTTAAGCCAGTATCAATAGTTAATGAGTCTTTTGATCCGTAATATCGCCTCGCTGATCCAGGTCAGGGAGCGTGCTGAAATCGTAAAAGGTAAGGAAATGGCCAAATTGCCAGCTATCGATAATGCCTACCTGCTTCTCGAAAATGGTTTGATTACTGATTACGGTCCGATGACCGATTGTCCGGAAAGAGCCAATCAACAAATTGATGCTTCTGGAAAATTTGTCTTTCCTTGTTGGTGCGATTCCCACACACATATTGTTTATGCCGGTAGCCGCGAAGCCGAAATGGTTGACAGGATAAAAGGCCTGTCATATGAGGAAATAGCGAGAAGAGGAGGTGGCATCCTTAATTCAGCACGCCGACTTCAAAATACCCCAGAAGACGAATTGTTGGAATCCGCTTATGGCCGTCTACAAGAGGTGATTGGCTACGGTACTGGAGCCATCGAGATTAAAAGTGGATATGGACTGACCGTTGAAAGTGAAATGAAGATGCTGCGCGTGATCAGGCGGTTAAAGGAAATGTCTGATGTAACCATTAAAGCCACCTTTCTGGGAGCACACGCCATACCGCTGGCCTATAAAGAAAATAGACAAGGGTATATCCGACTACTCATCGACGATATGTTACCAAAGATTGCAGATGAAGGATTGGCAGACTATTGTGATGTGTTTTGCGACAGAGGGTTTTTCACAGTTGATGAGACTTCAGAAATACTTGAAGCTGGTTGGAAATATGGACTAAGACCCAAGATTCATGCTAATGAACTGGCTATTTCGGGTGGGGTACAGGTAGGGGTTAAACACAACGCACTCTCTGTAGATCACCTCGAAGCTATGGGGCAGGAAGAGATCGATGTGTTACAAAACACCGAAACAATGCCAACCCTTTTGCCTTCAACGGCATTTTTTCTTGGTATTGGTTATGGGCCAGCAAGGCGGATGATTGATGCAGGCTTGCCAGTGGCCATGGCTACAGATTACAACCCTGGCTCAACTCCTTCAGGAAGAATGCCATTCGTAATTTCGTTAGGTTGCCTGAAAATGAAAATGCTGCCCGAAGAAGCGATCAACGCGGTAACGCTCAATAGCGCTTATGCGATGGAAGTCCTCGATAATCTGGGCAGTATCAAGGTTGGTAACAAAGCTAATGTGTTCATTACCAAACCAATGTCTTCTGTAGCTTTTATACCTTACGCATTTGGTACAAACCTTGTAGAAACAGTGATAATTAACGGCAAAGTCGTTTAACACAAAAGGGTGAAAAAAGCAGCATTTCTTTGCACTCAGACGTTCGCCTATTACAATAATCCTCCACTTATTTCAGTTAATACTGACGCTTAGTGTTCTCCGGAATCATTTTAGATTTACCTGTTTAACACTTCGCACTTTTGCCTATAATAGCTTGATTGTCAATTTGGTATTCTGCCTGTTATTCTATTTTCGGCTGGATATCATATGACTGTAATACATTAAACTAATTTCAAAATCTTTGATATGAGATTAAGACTTTACTTTCTTTCCATTTCATTTTGCCTTTTTACCGGATTAGCTTTTGGGCAAACTGATTCAAAAAAAGAAGCTGAAAAATCACCCCAGCTTAAAACACAGATAATCAAAAGTCCCAATGCCAAATCTCCTGAAGTGAGTACGCCACACCCGGCAAGTCACCGACTTTCAACATCACAGGAAAATAGCTATCGAAAAACTATCAAACCTCCACCATCAGCTGATGAGTTGATCGATTCCTACCAAAGAAAGCTTGATTCATTAACTGACGAACAACGAGCCGCCAATCCTGCTCTTGTGGAAAAACTGGAAAAATTAATAGCTGATGCCAAGGCGAAGCAAGCGAAAGAAAAAAGGACTGACGACAATCAAAACTAGCACAAACCTATTTCCCCATAAATACCCTGAATCAATCATATGAATTGCAGATTTCTACAAACCATATCCTGCATCCTCCTCTTCTTTTTTTATACAGCTAACCTCTTTGGACAAGGGGCTATCTGCATGGAAATGGAAGGCTTTTGCACCGATTCTGGTGCGGCTTTTCCAGCTTCTGTAAATACGGTAGCTGAGCCAGGTAATACTTATGGCTGTCTCTCTACACAGCCTAATCCGGCCTGGTACTATTTTGAAATTGCAGTTGGCGGCGATCTTATTGTCGAATTGACCAACTCGGCCAATGTCGATGTCGACTTTATCGTCTATGGACCTTTTGCCGATCTTGCAGCAGCGCAGGCGAACTGTGGTTCCCTCGTTGCAGGAACAGACCCTTTCGGCTGTAACCTGTTTAGCGGAACGTGTCCTAATGGTGTGCCTTGTGACGTGATCAATTCTTGTCCGACAGGGCAGGCAGTAGATTGTAGTTATGACCCACAAGCAGTTGAGGTTGTTGACATCCTCAATACACAAGTAGGGGAGGTCTATGTATTGCTAATTACCAATTTCTCGAACTTGCCGACAGATATCTTTGCTAACCAGATTGGCGGTACAGCTGCAACTGACTGCTCGGTAGTAACCGTCTGTCCAACAGTCGGGTTTTACGATATTACAGCAAACTCTCCAATCGACTGCAATGCTTCACCTATTGCTTTGCAGGCTTTTGATGCTGTCGACGCAGGTGGTTTTATCACCCCGGGCTTTGATTTTGCAATTGAGACAGATGGCAGTTCAACCCTTGAAAATACGCTTGAGTTCTTTGATGGACCCAATGGCACTGGCAACTCATTGGGCATTTTCCCTTTAGGGGCAGTGCCTTCAAATACGAACTGGAGCATTTTTGGAGAATATTACGAGGCCGGCATCGTGTATTCAGCCGTTTGGTGTGATACGGGTAACGATGGTTCATTTAACTATTCCGTGACCGATCATGCTTCAGGAACGGTCTTGATTTCCGGTACTGCTTTGGGTAGCAATGGATGTACGACGATTAATTTTGGTCCCCTTACCGGAATGGGGTCGTTCTCCGGTCCCGGAGTTACTGATCAGGGGAATGGGGTCGGTTTTTTCACCCCTTCTGCAGCCGGCGATGGTATACACACGATCATCTATTCATGGGATGATGGCCAAGGGTGTAGCGGTACTGCCTCACAGCTTATTGAGGTCACTGGCTGCCTGGTTTGTACTGCTGATGCTGGTACCTTTACCACGCCAAACGGTTTGGTCATTTGTTTTGGAGAAGACTTCGTGATGACTTCCAATAATGATTATGATGGTTCATTTGAAACTGGAGATAATATGGATGTCCCTTTACCAGATGGAGGACTGGGCGGCCCATTGGATGGTATCGATGATGCAGATGGAGATGGCGTAAACGGTATTGTTTATGCATTGTACACAGCGCCCCCTGGAGCTTACATCCTGACTGACCCTAACTTTTTTACCACTTTTGGTAGCGAACCGACTGGCCTTTTCGGAAACGGATCATATACCAATACAGTCGGGGGTAATACGCAGTACTGGGCAACAACATCCTATGCTTTTGATGAAGATCTGGCAGGCTCAATGATGGCCATTGTAGGGTTTGACATCGGTGCAGATGGAACGATCGATTGCTTTAATACTAACCAGAATGATGCTGTTTTAGTCACCATGCTCGATGAAATCACAGCGCCATTTACCCAGTCTTGTAATGCTACCGGAGATGCTGTCAATATTACATTTACCATTAGCGGCGGAATGCCGGGTTTTGATGGTTCACTATTCACTGTAGCAGGTGATGGCGCAGGAGGGACTGTAGCGAACGGTGATAGCTACACAATCTTGAATCATCCGCCAAATACCCCGTTCAGTATTACTGTTGATGATGCCAATGGATGTCAAATGATGTTTTCAGGTTTATCCATTGAGCTGCCTTCATTGATTGTTGATATGACTCAGGATGCTAGTTGTAATGGCAGTTTAGATGGTAGTATCTCAGTCCAGGCCACTGGCGGAATGACACCCTACACATACACATGGTCACATGATAATATGTTGAATGCACCGGATGCGAATAATCTCGATCCAGGGAATTATTCAGTAACGGTTATTGATCAGAATGGATGTACAGCAGAGTCCACAGCAATGATTGGAGCTTCAGTTGTCATCAACCCCAATGGTGTGACTTCAGATGTTAATTGTGGCGGCACTGCCACTGGTTCAATTACACTTACGCCTTCTGGGAGTCCGAATTTGCCATTTACTTATACATGGTCGCCCAATGCGGCAACTGGTAATTCCAATAGTGCCAACAATCTTATTGCAGATACTTATTTTGTAACGGTTACGGATAATGCCGGATGTTTTGAAACAGCCAGTTATATTATTACGGAACCGGTCTCGCTTACTGCGATGGCCATGATAGATAGTGATATCAGTTGTAATGGTGTCAATGATGGGATAGCAACAGTGTCTGGAGCAGGAGGAGCAGGAGGATATACATTTTCTTGGAGTGCTTCCGCAAATAACCAGACAACGGTCACCGCAACAGGATTATCACCTGGGCTACATACGGTGACGGTTTCTGATTTGAATGGGTGTACAGCAACATCTGAAGTGACATTCGCGAATCCATTGCCGCTTGATGTCATGATCAATGTTTTGGACAATGTTTCATGTAACGGCTTTTCAGATGGCAGTGCCCAGGCGGTTATTTCCGGTGGAACACCAATTTATACATTCCTTTGGGAAAATGGTGAAACCAATGAAACAGCGGCCATGCTGCCTTCTGGAATACAAAACCTTACAGTTACCGACTCAAATGGTTGTATCGGTACCGGAACAGTATTCATTTCCGAGCCAATGGCATTGTCCGGATTAGCATTTCTGGTATCAGATGTAATATGTGGCGGTACAGCCACTGGTTCAGCATCCGCTTCTGCAAATGGCGGTACAATGCCTTATGCCTTTGAATGGGACAATGGTGAAGCAGCCGCTCTGGCTTCTGCCCTCAATGCAGGACTGCATATTGTATCAATTACTGATTCAGAAGGTTGTTTGACGACTGCAGATGTTCTTGTTTCAGAAAATCCTGAGCTCACGGCAACAACAGTTATTGATACTGATATATCCTGTAATGGATCTACCGATGGTGTTGCAACAGCTTCTGTCGGTGGTGGTACAGGCATATACACATACATTTGGGATAACGGAACAACAGATGCCACCAGTTCCAATCTGGGGCCTGGGGCTCATTTTGTGACCATTTCAGATTCGAATGGATGTGAAGCGACATCTTCAGCCACGATTACCGAACCGCCACCTTTAGATATCATGAGTACCACAGTAAATGTGAGTTGCTTTGGAGTTGCTGATGGTTCTGCGACCTTAGTGGTTAATGGAGGTAGCGTTCCCTATACCTATGATTGGAGTAATGGAGGAACAGAAGATAATATAACTGGTTTAGCTGCCGGGAATCACGATTTCACAATTACAGATGCTACCGGATGCGTCCAAACTGGGTCAATTACTATAAATGAACCCTTGGAATTAACTGCTATGGCTAGTGTGGATAACCAGGTGCTTTGCAGTGGTGAGGCAACTGGCGCAGCTTCTGTTGTGGGTAATGGCGGTACAATGCCTTATACTTACATATGGAACAATGGTGGTACTACCGCAACAGTAACCAACCTTACTGTCGGACCCTATGAAGTAACCGTAACAGATGTCAATAATTGTGTAGCTGTTGGAAGTGTAATCATTAACGAACCTTCAGTTTTAGCTGGTATTTTGACAGGTAACCAGCCGTCATGTAATGCAAGTACTGACGGTAGCGTTTCAGCAGTTGTGGTGGGAGGGAGCCCTCCTTATATTTATTTGTGGAATGACGGTCAAACTGACGATACCGCTGTAAATCTTGGTTCTGGCGATTACACCGTTACGGTTTCAGATGCTAATAACTGTCAAATTGTCGAAACCTTTCAACTTGGTGAGCCATCTGCCATTTCAGCGGCGATTATGCCACAGTCACCCTCTTGTGTAACAACCTGCGATGGTCAGGCTTCAATAATAACTTCAGGAGGTGCGGGTAATTATCAATATAACTGGGACAATGGGGAAATAGGGCCTAATCCGATTTTCTTATGCGCTGGTTTGCATAGTGTGACGATTACAGATCAGGATGGTTGTTTTATTATTGAAAATTTCCAGATTGATCCCCCGGCACCGATCATTCCTGATGTGTTGTCAACAAGCCCTGCCTCCTGCAATGGCGGTTCAGATGGTTCGGCAACCTTCGTTCCTGCGGGGGGTACTCTGCCTTATACCTTTGAATGGACAGACATTGTCGGTGTGATGATTTTAACTGAAACAGGTAATGCATCTGCGCTTTCAGGACTTTCTGCGGGCGTTTATTTTGTTGAAGTCACTGATGTGAACGGATGCTTTTTGCCTCCAATAAGCCTCACAGTAAATGAACCTGCTATGCCTTTGTCGTTGTCTGTCACAGGGGTAGATCCTGTGTGTAATGGTGGTGATGACGGTTTTGCTTTTGTCGATCCAGTTGGCGGAACACCGAGCTATAATTACGAATGGAATACAACAGCAGGAAGCCAGTTTACCCAAACAGCGTTTAACCTGGAAGCTGGTGAGCATTTTGTAACAGTCACGGATGCTAATGGATGTTCAGCTACTACTTCAGTATTACTTTCCGAACCGGATCCGGTATTCGCTGAAGTATCATCGGAAGGCGCCATTTGTTTTGGAGATGCTAATGGTTCAATTACGATAGATACGTCTTTTGGAGGTATGGGACCATATATTTATTCCCTTGACGGGGAAATTTTCACGGCCAGTAACTTTTTTGGAGGGTTAAGCGGAGGGCTGTATACAACATACGTTCAAGATATCAATGGATGTGAATTTTCTACAGATATTCTGGTTGAACAACCTGCGGAAATTATTGTGAATGCGGGATCTGACATCACTATCGACTTGGGTGACAGTACGCAAATCGTTACAGAGGTTAATGTTTTTGATGCTGATTCTCTTGATTATCTATGGTCTCCACCTATGGGCCTTAGTTGCATGGATTGTCCTGACCCATGGGTAAGGCCGATGTCAACAACAACGTATACTGTCCAGGTTACCGATACGCTGGGATGTGTAGCAACGAATGAGATCACCATTACAGTTGATAAAAGCAGGGACGTATTTATCCCTAATGTATTTACACCAAATGGAGACGGGATTAACGATAACTTCATGATTTTTGGTGGCATTGGGGTAACCCAAATTGAAGTACTTAAGATTTATGACAGGTGGGGAGAATTATTGTTTGAAGCCAGTAATTTTCAGCCCAATGATCCATTCTTTAGTTGGAATGGAACTTTGAAGGGTAAGCGTTTAAACCCATCTGTTTTCGTCTATTTTGCTGAAATCAGTTTTTTTGATGGGGTAACTATTCCTTATAAAGGAGACGTTACCTTGTTAAAGTAAATCAGGCAGTTAGCTTAGCTTCCATTTTGAAAAACATAATAGTTTGGTAAAATTCAGATTTTAACAAACTTTGAAAAATTGATTATATTCATGACCCATTTGGGCTTGGTTCCAATTGATTAACAACCTATTATTCAAATTAAAAATAACGTTATGGGATTTTTTGATAAACTAAAAAAGGTTTTCGGTAAAACATCCGAGATCGTAGAAAAAGGTGTAGAAGAAGCAAAAGAGATTATCGAAGATGTAGCAGAAAAAGCTGAACCGATGATCGAAAAAGCTAAGGAGAAGGCAGAGCCTTACATGGAAAAAGCCAAAGAGAAGTTTGAAGAGGTAAAAGAAGAGGTCAAGGTAAAAGCAGGTGAAGCGAAAGACAAGTTTGAAGAGATCAAGGAAAAAGCGAATGCCGAAATGACTGAAACCAAGGAAACTGCTGAAGATAAGGCAGAGGTTGTCGAGGAAGTTGTAGAAGACAAGGTAGAAGAAGTTAAAGATACCGCAGAAAATACCGTCGAATCAGTAGCAGACAAAGTGGAAGATGTCAAAGACTCAGCCGAAGAAAAAGTAGATAACCTGGCCGAAAAGGCAGAGGAGATCAAGGAAAAAGTAGACGATATCACCGAAAACGTAGGCGATAAAATTGAAGATGTCATAGCATCCGCTGAAGCGTTAAATGCAGAAGCGGAGAGTAAAGTAGAGGATGTGTCTGAAGTAGTAGAAGACGTGAGTGAAGATATTGTAGAAACTGTCGAAAACGTCGAAGAAACTGTAGAGGAGGAACTTCTGGATTTAAATGAAGATGTTGTTGAAGAAGTGGAAGCTGTAGAAGAAGAGCCTAACGATAGCGACGAAAGCAGTTTCAGAGACCTTGTTGACGAAGCCAAAAATGTACTTTCCGGATTTAAGTCAGATTTTACAGAAAGTACAGATAAACTTAAAGATACCCTTTCACAGGGCGATGAAAAGAAAGATGATAACGACCCAAAACTTGATAATTAACAATCATCAAATGCCGAGTCATAAACGTCGCGTTGTTATCTTTTAACTGATCCAAATACTGCAGCAATATATTCACGATTCATCCTGGCGATATTGACGATTGATATTTCTTTGGGGCATTCTACCTCGCAGGCTTCTGTGTTGGAGCATTGTCCAAAGCCTTCTTTATCCATTTGGTCCACCATTGAAATCACGCGCTGTGACCGTTCTACCTTACCTTGGGGAAGTTGAGCGAGGTGAGAGATTTTTGCTGAAGTGAACAACATGGCCGATGCATTCGGGCATGCAGCTACACAGGCTCCACAACCGATGCACGCTGCTGCATCGAAAGCACTCGCAGCCTGTTCTTTTTCGATAGGAATGGCATTCGCATCCTGGGCCTGACCCGTATTTACCGAAATATAACCACCGGATTGGATGATCCTGTCAAAAGCCGAACGATCGACTACCAGGTCTTTAATTAACGGGAAAGCCTTTGCCCTGAATGGTTCAATAGTAATAGTATCACCGTTTTTGAAAAATCGCATATGTAACTGGCAGGCAGTGGTACCCTTTAGCGGGCCATGGGGCTTACCATTTATAACCATACTACATGCCCCGCAAATACCTTCACGGCAATCATGTTCGAATGCTACAGGATCTTCTTTTTTAGCAATAAGTCTTTCATTAAGCACATCCAGCATTTCGAGGAATGACATATGATGGTTTAAGTCTTCCAGAACATAAATCTGAAATTTTCCTTTTGAAGCGTTATTTTTTTGGCGCCAGATTTTGAGCGTTAATTTCATAATTCTGTTTATTTATAGCTTCTGGTTTTCAGCTCTACATTTTCAAATACCAGATCCTCTCTGTGCAAAACAGGTTCTGTGTCGTTCCATTCCCATGCAGCAACATAGGTGTAGTCTTTATCATTCCGCAATGCTTCACCTTCCGGGGTCTTGTATTCTTCGCGGAAATGTCCACCACAGGATTCGTTGCGGTCTAATGCATCAACAATCATCAATTCTCCCAGCTCAAGGAAGTCAGCCACTCGAAGTGCTTTTTCCAACTCAGGGTTGAATGTATCTGCCTCACCAGGGATGAAGACATCTTTGTAAAACTCATCACGTAGGTCACGTACCATTTTGCGGGCTTTCTTTAGTCCCTCAGCACTGCGCGACATGCCGCAGTATTCCCAGATAATCTTGCCCAGGCGTCTGTGAAAGCTTTCCACTGATTGATCACCTTTAACCACCATAAGTGAATTAATACGGTTTTCAGTCTCTTTTTCGGCCTGAATGAACGCTTCTCCGTTAGGATCTATCTCCGGGGTCCGAATCTCATTAGATAAAAATTGCCCGATGGTATAAGGAATAACAAAATACCCATCTGCAAGTCCCTGCATCAAAGCAGAGGCGCCAAGCCTGTTAGCACCATGGTCTGAGAAGTTACACTCACCAAGTGCAAATAAGCCAGGTACATTAGTTTCAAGATTGTAATCAACCCAAACCCCACCCATAGTGTAGTGAACAGCAGGGTAGATCATCATAGGCGTTTTGTAAGGATCGTCGCCAGTAATCTTCTCATACATCTGGAACAGGTTACCATATTTTGCGGCGACAATGGCCTCTCCCAATCTGGTAATTGTAGCGTCGTCAGGATGCTCAATGCCTTGAGAATACGCTTCAGATTTACCATAACGCTTGATCGCATCGGCAAAATCAAGATATACAGCCAATCCGGAGGCATTTACTCCATGACCTTCATCGCAGGCCTTTTTGGCTGCTCTAGATGCCACATCCCTGGGAACGAGGTTACCAAAAGCAGGATAGCGTCTTTCGAGATAGTAATCACGGTCTGCTTCCGCTATTTCAGTTGGCTTTAAAGCTCCGTTTCTGATCGCCTCAACATCTTCTTTATTTTTGGGTACCCAAACCCTGCCATCATTACGCAAAGACTCTGACATAAGCGTCAATTTCGACTGGTAATCTCCAGAAACAGGAATGCAGGTGGGGTGAATTTGAGTGTAACAAGGATTGGCCATGTAAGCGCCCCGCTTAACGGCCTGCCACGCTGCGGTTATATTACATCCCATAGCATTGGTTGACAAATAGTATACGTTGCCATATCCTCCGGTAGCAAGCACTACACAATGTGCAGCATGGCGCTCAAGATCACCTGTTAACAGATTCCTGGCGATTATGCCTCTTGCCTTACCATCAACTACAACCAGATCCAGCATCTCGTGTCGATTATACATAGTAACACTGCCATTGGCAATCTGTCTTGAAAGTGCCTGGTAAGCCCCAATTAGCAGTTGCTGACCTGTTTGGCCTCGGGCGTAAAAGGTTCTTGAAACCTGGACGCCACCGAATGATCGGTTAGCAAGCAATCCGCCGTATTCCCTGGCAAAGGGAACACCCTGTGCAACACATTGGTCGATAATATTTCGACTGACTTCTGCCAATCGATGGACATTAGACTCTCTTGAGCGGTAATCTCCACCTTTAATAGTATCGTAAAACAACCGATAAACACTGTCCCCATCATTTTGATAGTTCTTTGCAGCATTAATACCTCCCTGTGCAGCAATACTATGTGCACGGCGGGGGCTATCGTGAAATGTGAAACACTTTACTTTATAGCCTAATTCGCCTAGCGTAGCAGCAGCAGAAGCGCCTGCAAGACCAGTTCCAACCACTATGACCTCAATACGCCGTTTGTTATTCGGGGCGACAAGGTTCATGGTGCTCCGGTAATTGGTCCACATCACTTCCAGTGGTCCCTTCGGTACTTTTGGATCAAGTCCCATGGTGAGTAAGTTTTCTTTTAATTAAGATTTCGAAAGAGGTACATATAAACTGGAATGTAGGCAAACCCTAAAGGAATTACAATTGAATAGAGCGTACCAACTATCCTGATTAATGGTGTATATTTTTTGTGGTTCAGGCCCAATGTCTGGAAGGCAGACTGGAATCCATGGTATAAGTGGAATGCAATTGGAATCATGCATGCAACATAAAATATCACAAAGAATATATCACTATATGCTGCCTGAACCGGAGCATATAGATTTTTCACATCAGTATATGTCACTCCATTAACTTCATATGTAAGTTTTTCAAGCGCTCCAATCTTCATTTGAAACCAGAACTGGTAAAGGTGAACAGCAAGAAATATGAAAATGAGAATACCCAGGTGGGCCATAAATCTCGATCCTGTTCTCGTATTTTTGCCATGTTTCTTATATTTTTTCCCTTTGGCTCTCCAGTTGGAGATCCAGAGTAAAATACCTTGAAATGTATGTAGTAAAATGAAGAAGTATAGTCCGTAAGAAATGAGCTTGATAGGCGTAAATGTGGTCATAAATTGGGCGTAAAGGTTGAATTTCTCTCCGCCATCATCAGCCAGTAACTTAAAATTCCCTATCAAGTGGACCGGAAGGAACATGATAAGAAAGAGTCCGGTAAGACTCATTAGCAATTTCTTCCCGATTGAAGATTTCAAAAATGTAATCAGCCACTTCATGACTTGGTGTTGTGAGTTTTGCAATTCTGATTGCATAAAATTATTCAATAAACTCTTAAATGCCAACTATGTTAATTCCCTTGGCAGAAAGTCTGTTTATTTAGAATCATTATAAATCGAATCTCTTGTTTTTTAGTAGGTTTGCGTCTGATTTTGGAACTGTATCGACCTTACTTAAGTTTTTTAAAAAAACCACGGACCGTTCTATCGCCTTCCGGAGCAAGTCCGGAATGAGGAAAGTCCGAACAACGTAGAGCACCACACCACTTAACGGGTGGGATCCCGGAGTTGCTCCGGGAGACAGCAAGTGTCGCAGAAAATTACCGCTCCGGACTCGTTCCGGAGTAAGGGTGAAAACGTGCGGTAAGAGCGCACGCTGCAGGGTGGTAACATCAGGCAGGGATAAACCTTGTGGGTTGAAATGCTACGTATATCCCGGTTTCGGAATTGCCCGAAGGAGAGTTGCTCGCTCAACATGTTCGCATACCGGGAGGGGTAAGCAGATAGATTCCGGTTGTGAAGCCGGAACCAGATAAATGATAGAAGTCTTCAGAGTTAATCCGGAGAGACAGAATTCGGCTTATAGGTCCGTGGTTTTATTTTTTTATCCAAAAAGAAGACGGTATCGTCAAAAAAAGTCAGTCTTTAGTCACTAAGGGTGTATCTTTTTCCTGTTTCTTCGTTATACATTCAAATCAATGAGATGATACACCCTCTCAGGGCTTTGGCTTACCTGTTTGGCGCACTGGCGTTAGTGGCCGTTCTATATGCCATTTTAATCTTTCGTACACCCCTGCAAGCCGAGCCAGGCATAGAAGTTGAAGTGCCACCCCCAACTGATCTTGCCCCTGATCCTGATCCCGAACCAGCAATTTATAAATACATACCACCACCTGTTGATCTTGTCGATCATCAAAAAAGATATGATAGCCTTATTGCTGTAATTTCTGCGAAAAGAGTGGCATGGGCTTCCCTTTACAGGAATGCAGAATCAGAAACAGGAAAAAAGGACGTGATTAAGGATGCGGGCAGTTTTTTGCATACCTCGCTTTCGGCCGCAGTCTTTCCGGCTTGGTATGGTACAGAATGGGATTTTAACGGATATACCAATAATCCACGTGACGGCCTGGTGGCTTGTGGCTACTTTGTGTCAACACCACTCAAGCACATAGGCCTTAAACTCAATAGATATACACTTGCGCAACAGGCAGCATCAAATATCATTAAATCACTTTGCCCGGCCGAAGACTATATCACCATCGGAAACAACGATTTCGACAGGATGCTGTCATATGTAGAATCAAGACCAGATAATCTTTATGTCATTGGGCTGGATAACCATGTTGGATTTATCGAACGCCGCAATGGCAAAACCAATTTCATCCATTCCAGCTATATAGACGCTTCTTGTGGGTGTGTACTAAGTGAAGATGCTAGAAAGTCACCGGTTTTGCCTTATTCAAACATTTATGTAATAGGGCATATTAGTGATAATGAGATGCTCATAAAGAAATGGCTTTTCAGTGAACATGTTACTATTGTGAAGAGTTAAAGAACTAAGAATTTTGGTAACTTTGCAGCCAATCACAAAAGTAATTTCTACAAAATGAGGACTTTTTCCAGCATCAACGACCCCGTTTTTGTAAAAAAACAAAGCTATAATTTCATTGATCGTTTCTTCCTTGAAAGGATTCGTGATGAACGCGACCTTCCTTTTGTGTATCTGAAGCTTAAGATTTTATTTTTTCACATACCTTTTGCCATATTCCTTTTTACGCCTGTTTTGACAGGTTGGGTATGGTGGGTAGCGGCATTGGCGTGGTTCCTTGTAGGCGCAGTTCTGTTTATCGGAGCATTCACCCTTATGTTGCACAATACCAGTCACCGCAAATTCTACAAGCAGAAATACGACTGGATGAACTATATGATTCCTTGGGTATTCGGACCATTTTTTGGTCAGTCTCCTGAAACCTATTTTGGGCATCACATTGGCATGCATCATTCTGAGAATAACCTTAAAGATGATCGCAGCAGCACCATGTACTATCAGCGAGATAGCCTGATTGATTTTTTCAAATACTACGGAAGTTTTATCGCCATTGGAATAATCGAACTTGTGGATTATTTTAAGAGTAAGAACAAACCGAAATTCGTCAAAATGGTGATCAGGGGTGAATTTACCTTTGTCCTGTTAATGATCCTATTGGCAGTGTTTGTGAGCTGGAAAGCGACCTTGGTTGTTTTTGCACTTCCATTCTTCGGTTCCAGGTTTGGAATGATGGCAGGTAATTGGGGGCAGCATGCTTTTGTTGACCGTAGAGATCCGGCAAATAATTACCTTAATAGTATCACTTGTATCAATCATCCATATAACAAAATGTGCTGGAATGATGGTTACCATATCGGCCACCACCTGCGCCCGCATATGCACTGGACTGATATGCCAGGTGAGTTATTGAAAAACAAAGACAAATACGCTGCTAATGACGCCATCGTCTTTGAAAATATTGATTTTACCGGGGTTTGGTTTTTGCTGATGCGCAAGCGTTATGACAAACTGGCCAGTCATTTTGTAAATCTCGGAGATCGCTACAAAAGCGATGAAGAAGTTATGAAGATGTTGCGTTCACGAACTCAGAAATACGAATCTGATTACGTTTATACCCCAACGCCAGCCTAAACTGGGATAGCGGTAGAGTATTTGGCTTCTTCCAATACAAATGAACTCTTTACTTCCTTGACGTTATCCAAAGCAAGCAGCTTTGAGGTGACAAGATGGTAATAGCTGTCAAGATCCTTGACAATTACCTTTATCAGGAAATCAACATTGCCCCCCATAACATAACATTCTACAACTTCTGGTATCTCTGTCACTGCCTTATTGAAGTTCTTTATAGCCTCACGCCCTTGTTGCTCAATGGAAACGGAGCAAAATACCATGATCGTTGGATCCAGTTTATGGCGATCTACCAGTGCAACATATTTTGAAATAATACCCCTCGACTCCATCTTTCTGATTCGGTCATAGACAGGTGTCTTGGATAAACTCAGTTTTTCCGAAATGGTCTTCACATTGGTTTTGCCATCTTCCTGGAGCAAATCAATGATGGCGAGATCTGTTTTATCTCTGTGACCTGCTACGGAACGGAGGTAGGCTAGTTAGCAGTCAAAGTGGCAGTGACCTGC
>JBCCHF010000064.1:0-25553 GCA_039028895.1 Bacteroidota bacterium
TTAGCTTTTCCATTTTTAAAATTTAACAAACTTAATGACCTGAATTTCTTTAACAGCATTTTGAGAATTCTGACGGGTTGCGATAACCGAATAAACCCCGGAAGAAAGCCCTTGAAGTTTGTTAAATTTTAAAAATGGAAAAGCTAAAAGCAAGTCTGATATTGGTGACCTTCATATTTTTTGGTTGCCAATCAGAGGAAAAACCGAAATACGAAATTACTGGGGAGCAAAGTCGTATCATAAAAGAAATGATCGATGCTGTCAACGAAAAAAACGCTGAGAAATATGTCATTGGTTTTGCCGATAGTGTTAAGGTGTTTGTAGAATCAAAGATGATGGTCAATGGAAAAGCCAACCTCATGCAGAATCGAGCCAATCACTTCAATGCGCATCCCGGTGTACGTTCAGAAATTCAGCACCTGGTTGAGATTGACAACAAAGTTATCATGCATGATGTGGTCTGGCTAAATGGGCCTGAAAGTGAAGGACAGAATATCGTTGAAATCTTCACTTTTGAAAACGGAAAAGTGGTCAGGATTGATGTTATTCAGCCTAGAGATTTATTTTCTAAATAAATTATTTACCTCAAAGGGAGGTTGAGAAAACTGTAAATATTCACTAAGAAATGGAAGTCTTTTTTCATTATATTATCTTAATATTCGTCTCCATTTTAATCCATATAAATAAATGTTCAATCTCCCTTACCGATTAATATTATTTGTTTTTGTTTTAATAAATATATCTGTTCTTAATTCAGGGTGTGAAAGTGAAGGGCCCGTAAATTATGAACGATTAAAATTGAAAAAAGAATACAAGATTGGCGTGGTACATTCTTCATTCCCTTTCCCCACCAGAGAGCTTGAAGACGTTTATATGTGTTTGGGTAAAAAAAGATATTCTGGCTCTGTTATCAAATATTATGACAAACCTAAAGTAGAATTTGAAGGCTATTACCGAGAAGGATACCGTACAGGAACCTGGAGACATTATTATGAAAGCGGAACATTGAAATCGGTGATTCAATATGACTCGACAAGTATTTTCGAGTTGGCGATCACTGAATACTTTCCAAACGAACAACTGAAACTGGATATTCAGATGAAAGATATCATTGATACCTTACACATTTTTGAATATTATGATAACGGACAACTGAAATATAAGCATCTGTACAAATCAGATACGATTGATGTGGAGTATTACGAAAAGTATAGTCCTTTTGGAGAAAGATTTGCATATTTTCAAGCTGACTCCATTCTTGAATTAAAAGACCCGTACACCTTTGATTTATTGGAAATAGGATTTTTTAATGCTAAGGGAAACAAACATGGGAATTGGGTCACCTACTATAAAAACGGCAAAAAGAAAGAGGAGAAGAATTTTAAAAACGGAGAAAAGTATGGCACTTGGTATGAATACAATGAAGAAGGAGAAATTATATTTGAAGCTAAATATTTAAATGGGTATTCAGTTGGTTCCTGGAGGTCTTTTAATGGCAAAAGCAAATTAATAGAACCCGAAAAATATGATTAGAAGCTGTATCAAAAGTTAGCATAAATTTTCACCATCCTTTGGCACAAAGCATACCACAAAGTTCCGATTAGGTATAATGATCTTTTTGATCGGTTTTCTTTCTTCAGGAATTAGACCAAAAAACCTGGCCAGGAATAATTTCCTAACCAGGCTCAATCAAATATTACCTGAAATCTAATTCTTCTATTTAGGCAATTAGCCTAATTGCATGGGTACTTCCATCAATAGTATTTTAGCATCATTATCAGCTTTGATATTGATTTTATCCGTATCCCAGATGCCAAAACCATCGCGCTTGTTGAGCGGTTGTCCTTCAATAGTTACATCACCCTCAAGGATGAAAGCATAAACGCCATTTCCATTGCTTTTGATCGAATAAATTGTTTCAAAATCTTTCTCGAGATTACCCATGTGAAACCATGCATTTTGGTGGATCCAAACACCATCATCATTGGCGTTTGGCGATAGCACTTGGTAAAGCTGGTTTTTCAGATTGTTATTTTTAAGCGTGATCTGGTCGTAACGCGGTTCGACATTCTTCTTGTTCGGGAACAACCAGATTTGTAAAAACTTGACAGCTTTGTCTTGATTTTTATTGAACTCGCTGTGGAAAATACCCGTTCCTGCACTCATTGCCTGTACGTCTCCTTGCTTTATGACTGCGATGTTGCCCATGCTGTCTTTATGCTGGAGATCGCCTTCCAAAGGAATGGAAATGATTTCCATATTATCATGTGGGTGAGTACCGAATCCTCTTCCTCCTGCAACAATGTCATCATTGAGTACTCTGAGTACGCCAAAGTGCATACGTTCGGGATTTCTATAATTTGCAAAACTGAAACTATGGTGGCTGTCTAGCCATCCGTGATTGGCATGGCCTCTTGTGTTAGCTTTATGCAATACCGTTTTCATTGTTGTTATCTCCTTGTTTGGTAAATGATTAAATCCCACCTGGTCTTCTGCTGAAAAAGTTGACTCGATCATTTTGTCGTAGGTCGATTTTTTCAACTTTACATTCTTTGCTCTAAGTTGGGTTGACCCGGCAACCAATCCTGCAGCGCCAAGTATTGATTTTTTTAAAAATTTCTTTCTATCCATGATCGTAGTTGTGTTTTGTGGTTTAATACAAAAATGCGGTATAAATGTTGGTCAGGAGATATAAAAACGGCAGCCGAGCATATAAAAATGTCGGAATCACTTTCAACGATTCACATTTGATCGAAATTGAGTTGGAGAAACGCCTGCCTTTTTCTTGAAGAATCCACTAAAGTGTAAAGGCTCCTCAAATCCGATTTTGTAAGCGACTTCCTTTACGGAAAGATTGGTGTGATATAGTAGTCGTTTGGCTTCGAGCAGTAATCGGTCCTGAATGATGGCTTTAGCTGGTTTTCCGGTAATGTCTTTTACTGTTTCGCTGAGATGTTTTGGTGTAATATGTATTTCAGCGGCATACTGTCCGACTTTGTGCCATTCAACAAACCGCCGATCAACCAAAGATTTGAAATCTCTCAGGATACAGACACTGGCTTTGTCTTCATCCAATTGCGAGGGGTTTAACGAAGTGCTGTTATTGCAGTATACCAGAAATAGCTGAAGCAAAGCACCTAAAGCCCGATTTCGATATTTGAAATTCATTGGCAGACAGGTCTTCATCTCATTTACAATATTTATCAGCCGTTCAAACCCTTTATCATCAATCTTCAATGGTGGTGTATCACCAAAGGGTTTGAATAAATTAATATTCGAAATGAAGCTTTCTGGAATATCGTTTTCAACAAGGAACTCCCGCGAGAAAGTAAAGAACCAACCGTCCGGTTTACGATCAAGCAAAACCTGGTGCACCTGGCCTGGTCCTACAAAATGAACTTCCTTTTTGCTGAATGGGTAGCTTTGATAATCGATAATATGATCACCTTCTGCGGCGATTATTACCAAAACGGTGAAGTAGTCATGTCGATGTGGATGATCGGGCTGACCATTGGCCTTATCGAAAATCTCACCCATATGCTGCAGGTTGAAATCTGTTTTGGAGTGCCTCCTGTCGATATGTTGTAGCTGGTTTTTGATTGGTTGATATTTTAGAATTAGGGGTTCTTTTTATTCTGTACTCAAGTCATTTAACATCTGATGAATATTAAATGTTGGGGTATACCCTAACATGTGCTTTGCTTTTTCAATGACATAAACCCTGTCAATGGAACCGGGAATCGGCCAATTTCTTTTCTGAAAAAATGGGATTAAATCCGGTATCTTTTTATGCAATAACTGATGCAAATTATGCTTTAGATCGACCAGGTCATTTTGACCAAAAATGCTTTGCGCGGAAATATTGAAAACATCAAAAGTGCTGAAGTCTTTTTCTATGGCCAATTGGTGGGCGGCGGCTACATCTCTTACATCGAGACCGCGATACATCCTGTAAAATACCCGATCAGGTAAGGGTTCATCCCAAAATCTTGACACTCTTAAAACTGTTGTTTGCATACCGTTTTTATCGAAAAAATCGCGACAAAGTCCTTCTGCAGCGATTTTGGTAATATCATAAATGTCGCGAGGTATAGTCGGTAAGTCTTCAGTGATCCAAACAGCCTGATGCGCATTGACCATGCTTTCCCCGTAAAGGGAAGTGGTACTGGTATATACAAACTTTTTAGCCTGGTTATTTTTAGCAGCCTTCAACAAATTGAGGGTGCCAACAATATTGGTATCAATAAAGTCTTCCCTGGAATGGGTTGCAACATGTGGCGCATGCAGTGAAGCCGTATGAATAACAAAATCAACTCCCCTGATCGCCTGATTCAAAAGACCATTATTCGTAAGGCTGCCAATGTATTGGGTATGCTCGCCATGAACCAAGTCGATACCAACGATTTCAAAATCTTCTTTCAGCAACGCTGCAATTTGGTTACCTGAATGTCCGGAACTGCCTGTAATGAGTATTTTCGATTGATTGCTAAGCATATACTAACCCAATTTTACCCGATAAAGATGACAAATTATGTAAAAGACCTGTTTCCTAAAATCAAAAATATCGGACCCTCAACTTTTTTCTTATTTTCGCTGCACACTTCGAACACCATATTTGAAATAGACATCCCTTGTTTTTTATCGGGCATGACATTTTTTTCTTAAACCCAAAATACTTTAGTCAAATGCACGCTTCTCTGATTTTCAAAATGCTGTTTTTGCTTTTTCTTTCTACCACTACGTTATCAGCTCAAGACGAATTAATAGAAAAGTACCTGACGTTGGCAGATTTTTCGATCACCGGCTTCAAAGATATTAAGGATGCGGACCGTAAGGATCTTATAAACCTGCCTTTTTACCTGTCGGGATTTTCTGTAGCGTTTGACGATATTTCGCAACCTGCCCAGATGGAATTGAAGGTGAAATATGACCCTAATAAAACAACATCTGCCTTTGATGCATTTAGTCAGGCGCTGTATAACCAGAAATCAAAACCGGTAACCAGCAGCATGATTAAAGAATATAAACAGATCGTTGCCTTGAAGAAAGCATTAAGCGAACATCACAATACCACATACACTGAGAAAAGTAATTTAGAAACCAAATCACTGGGTATGAATTTTACTTTTTACAACACCAAGGTTTTCCTTGCAGAACAAGATGTAGCCGCTTGGGAGTCTCAAGAATATGAACGCTTTCATTTTCCGGTTATCGAAATCCAGGAAGCTACGCCGAATGGAGAGAACACCACTCATAGCATTACATTCATCCAGCCTTTGCAATATGAAGGCAAGAAAGATTATTACAGCCAATATAGCTGGCAACCAAATGCCAAGATTCCCGAAGACATTGCAACTGCTGGAAAAAATCAACTAAAAGGTCAACCGAAAATGGTGGTGACTTATACTGTCAGCCCTGAGGAATCTACGTTTAAGGAGTATATAACCTATGCAAAGAATGGTCTGAAGACTTCCAGCAAGGGTCATTCATTTAATGAATTTTATTTGATCGATACATTAGGAGTCGTTGTTTATGACGATGACCAGAATATTATCGAAACCAAAAAGTATTCAGGCCTGATCGAAGGTGAATTTTCTTCATTGGCAGACCTTTCATTTTCAGAACATCAATGGAACTCTGAGGGAGATAAAATATCATGGAATTCTAATAGGAAGACCTTTTATACGTTTAACCTTGATTATGATACTAATGGAAGCAAGCGGTTACAAAGAATAACCTACAAAAGCGGCGGCTACACAGAGTTTAGTTATAATGGCCCTTTGATATCTGAGAAGAGACGGTTCTACGAACAATTTAATTCCACAGATACGACTACCTTCAAATATGACCAGAGAGGGCGTATGACCAATGAGGAATATCCATATACAAATTCAGATGTTGTCATTCAAATACAATATGATGATCAAAAAAAGCAGCGGTTGTATCAATACTCAATGTACAACCAGGATAAAAAACTCACAAAAGTTAATGACAAACTATACAATCATTTGGGCTACCTCATCCAAATAAACTATGATGACGGAAAGCCTGAAAATCGCAAACAAGTTAAATACAGTTACGAGTACGATGATCAACAAAACTGGATCAAACGCACTGCAACAGACATTTTTAAGGAATCACCAACAAACGGAGAGGTGATTGAAGTGTTGATACGGAAGATAACCTACTACTAGCACTTACAGGCCAAGATTTAAAAAGACCCTGTTTTATCGTAATTTAATAGCAACATTCATCAAAAACTACCATCATGAAAATTCTAAAGTACATCCTCTTTATTATCATCGGTTTGACTGTTGCTTTTTTCGCTGCTGGTTTATTAAAACCGTCCGTTAGTTATGGACATGAATTCAAAGTTGATAAACCGATCGAAGAAGCCTGGGCTGTTAGCCAGGATAGAACTAAATTCAAGCAATGGCTTAAAGGTTTTGAAAGTATAGAATTGATCAGCGGAAAACAAAATGAAGTCGGCAGCAAGTATAAAGTCGTTGTCAAACCCAGTGAAGATGAAGACCCATTTGAAATGATCCAGACATTAATAGACTACAAAGAGTTTGAATCCGTAACCCTTCACTTTGATAGTGACATCATGAATTTTGAGCAAACCATTTCATATGGAAATGCTGATAAACTGACCTCCGTCAAATCGGATTCCAAGGTAATTGGCAAAAACCTTATGTCGCGCTCATTATTTGCTGTAATGGAAATGCTAACTGGTTCTTTTTCAGCCCAGGAAACTGAAAACTTTGAAAATCTGAAAAAATTGATTGAAGCGAATACTACTGATTATTATCCGACACCAATAAATGTGGAGGATGTCGGCCCAACAGAAGAATCCGATACAACAGAATAATCCTGGATCAAGAGTTTGGCACCAAAAATGAGTTAGTGATTCCGTATTTTCACCGCTATTTTGAAATATACCCACGTTTAAGCGGTTTATTTGGGTATCCAAACCTTCTTAGTGTACGGTATATTCTGACGCAAATGATTTGGAAATTTCCAATCCATTTTGCGTCAAGTTTAACTAACCCTTGTAAGTCATGAGGTTCTTTCTTTTTATTCTGTTTCTTGTCGTCTTTCAGTTTTACTCTTTCGGGCAAACTCCTGTTTCTTTTCAGCAATTCAATAATGATATAAACGCTATTATCGCTTCCGCAAAAAAAATGGTGGAAGCTCAAAACGGCTATGTCGATATTGCAGGAGAACCTTATAAAAACGAAATTGGGACACTTGAATTCTATACAAAGGATCTGAATCTTCCAGCATATTGTTCATCCGCAACAAATTTGGAACGTGCCTGGATAAACGTGGCCATCCAGATTGAAGATTCTGGCGAAATGGCAACGAAAAAGAATATTACCGATGCCATACAAAATGTCATTGGCCCTTACCTCGAAAGTATTGGTTATAGTTTTGATGAATCTTTAAGCTGTTATATAATCGAGCAGGGAGGCCAGGAACGTTGGACAAAAGTTGAGGTCCATGGAGACATTGATATCGAATTAACGATTACCACACAGCAGATAGATTTGGATTATTCAGATCCCGAATTACTGACCTTGTACCAGGTTGGACAGGAAGCCATTGCTGAAGCATCAGAAAATGCAGAACCCATTCGGATTGATTGTAGTGCTGATATCGCAATCAAAAATAAAACAACAATTGTCAAAGCTGTTCTTGAAGCTTTAGATGCTGATTCTAATCTTGAATCGGTAAAGGGAGATGCTTTGGAAATAGAAAAATTCGATTGTAATTTTTCCTTACCGGAATGTATTGGATGTGAAGTATCAAAAGTAAAACATACTTGGAATCAATTGATAACACTTAATTTCAATAATTCTGGAGAAGTCAACAATACCTATGAAAAACTCTTGCGCAATTTGGATTCAAAGTTGCGGAAACTGAAATTTGAAAAGGATGCGAAAAGCATAAATGATAATCAACTTACCTGGACCAAACTGTCTGATGATTCATTTATGCAAAAAGGTGATTATAAGATTAAAGTTGCAACTATAACCGATAGTGTAAAACTAAACCTATATCATTTCGAGGAATTCAGCAAATTGGTGATTATCGTGGAACGGGGTAAAACCAGTCTTTTCTAAGCGCTAAATTGATATCTGGCTCGTTTGACAATATAGATCATTTCGAATCTAGCTATAAATCAGAATATTCATAAAATGCCTTAACTTGAAACTATGACGATTATCAATTTCATCATAGATCTGCTCAGGCGTCTTATCCCCTCTTTCAACAATAATCTGGCTCATATAGTGACTTACACCAGGGAACTCCCGATCAACCTCGATCGCATGTATGAAAATGCACTGGATTGGGAGCACTTACCATTTTTGCATAGTTCGACATTTTCCTTTATCGAAAAAATAGATGCCGGCGACTGGGGCTGGCGGGCAAAAGCTGCTTTACACCCCAAGTCCTTCATGACCACAATGGTGATCGAGTTAAGATTGGACAAAACCAAAAACCGATGGATCACGAAAACCCATTCAGGTCTTGGAAAAGGCACTGAAATCTGGACGCATGCCATCCCACTCGGAGATAACAAGATCAAAGTGATTGTCGATTTTTATGTTCCAAAGTTCCCCCGATTCCTGAAGTCGATGTATGCTCAACAGTATACCGATCTTTATGCCCAACTTTACGATGAAGACCTTTGGATGATGGCAGATCGGCAAGCTCAATTAGATAATTTAACTGCTTCGAAATTGAGCACTACTCAAACATCAATGGTGCTCGGTAAATTGGAAGACATCCGGGCCAAATTGCCTTACACTTTCAAGTTCAATAATCAGTCATTTCGATTAGTGAATCTTAATGGTCAGATGTTCGCCCATTCAATGACCTGCCCGCATATGCTGGGGCCGCTTAACGACGCGGATATTCAAAATGGAATCCTGGTATGCCCATGGCACGGTTACGAATTTGATCTTAAAACAAGGGAATGTGTTAGTGGTCAAAAATGTAAAATGGCACCTGCTCCGAAAGTAAAAATTGATAAAAAGAAAAACGAGATTTTGGTATTAACTCTGCATAATTAATAAACCTCTCTGGTTTGCTCATTTACCAATTTTCAAACTCAATGGCATACTGGTTTTCAGGAACCCATTTACCATGTTTTTTGAAACCTTGTTCGATAAATTTCACGAAAGTCATCCTGTTTTTCTGCAGTACTTTTTCGCTGGCTTTATTCCAGGTGGCATGACAGGCCTCAATCCTTCTTGCTTCTAGTTGTTCGAAACCAAACTTAACGATTATCGCCAGCGCTTCAGTCATGATACCTTTTCCCCAATGCGCAGGATGGGTCCAAAATCCGACATCCCAAACCTTATCTTCTTTGGTTTTGCGAATAGAAATTCTGCCAAGGAAATCTTCCGTTTCTTTCCGCTCAATTGTAAAACTATAAGCTTCTCCAATTTCCCATGCTTGGATGGTTCGGTGGTAGGGCGCTATTAATTCAGATTTGTCTTTTGGCGGCTCCCAAAGCATACCATCATTAAACCCCGGAAACCTGGTGGCTGAAAAGGTAGATTCAATATCATCAAGAGAAGGAATTCGCAGATGGAGATTTTCACTTTTTAGGATTGTTGTCTTTGAAATCATACTTTAAGAACTGAGCTTCGCTTCAGAAAATTCCAAACAGGCCCTAGAAGCTGTCTCAAAAATATACTTTGGGTTTGAATTGGGCCTTTTGAAACCATATTTCGTTTCAAAAAGCTTTGCGTAGCATACGGCTATGCGCAGTTTTTGCGCCTCATCTGATTTCAAAATTCCTCATTTCAACAATCAAAATCATTTTTGAGACAGCTTCTAATAAAAAAGGATCAGCATGGCGATTTCCATACTGATCCTTCCTTAGTGCCTGGCAGGACTTATTTCTTGAAAAAGCCAGCTACAAAAATTACCACTACTGCACCTACGACAGCCGTAATTAAAGAACCGACAAGGCCAGCACCAGCAGAAATGCCGAGGACGCCAAAAAGCCACCCTCCTACGACTCCACCAATAATGCCTAAAATAATGTTCCACAACAAACCAAAACCGCCTCCTTTCATTAGTTGGCCTGCGAGCCATCCTGCTACTGCACCAACAGCGAGAAAAATTAATAAGCTTGTTAAATCCATGATAATTAGGTTTTGTTTATGTTTTGACTTGGTTTTTGACTAACGGTCACATAAGATTCATACTAATATAAAAAACTCAATGCTTACGGGCCCCATTTTTTTGAACTTTCTAACGAACATTGAGATTGACTTGTTACTATATGTATATTGCCTATTTTTTACGAATAACTAAAACAGCGCTCACCAATGCAAGCTCAATTATCTCTTATCTTTCTAATTGCTATCCTCGTATCTTCTTGTACACCTTCCATTACAAAGATCATTACCGAACAAAACCCAGGAGAAGCCATTATCCAATCTGCTGACGGAAGTCATAGTGAAGCTATGTCGGTAAAGGATGCTTTCACAAAATTGAAGAGCAATGAAAAAATGTACATCGCATCAGGAAGGGTAGAATTATTCGAACCGCTAGAAATAGAAAACCTCGAAAATATTCAGATCATTGGTATTAATACCCATTTAGTGGCCAAGATCGACATGCCTGTCATTACCTTCCGGGATGTCAATTCCGTTTCTCTTGAAAACCTGCTGGTCGTTCATGAAATTGGTGAATGGTGTGCCCAAAATTGTGTCGAATTCTATCGAGCTTCTGACATTGACATCAATAATTGCAAATTCGATGGTTCCGGCTATTTTGGCCTCGCTTTAACCAATGTCACCACCGCTGATATCAAGAACAGTGCTTTCTACAACTGCGAATATGGCTTGGCCACCTGGAATTGCGAGGATATCTCCGTAAAAGACAGTGAATTCGCAAAAAATCGCGCACAAGACGTCATGGAAAACGGAGAAGGCCAAATTATCAATAACTACAAATCAGACAACACCTTCGACAACAAATAACTTACTGGTTTTCAAAGTAATATGGGGTTCCACCTTGTGCCCCGACATTCCACCATAATAAAAGAAGGTAAAGCCAGCGAAATCCTGCCTTATCCGAAAAATCCTCTTTAATCCCGGTCAAACTTGATTTTCTGCTAATTTTCTGGCATTTTCGTATACTGACGAAGCCTCAAATCGAGGGTTTGTTTTCATTAGCATCAACATCCAAATTACTATCTTCTACCACACCCAACCCCTCAAAAGCCAAAAACTAGCGCTTTTTGGAAGCGTTAGCCTTTTGTTAAAACACCTTTATTTGCAATCTTTTAGCCAAATATTCAGTTCCTTTACAAGGAATTGTGTCTTGGACTAAGACGTGCAAAAACTAGTTAATGATGGCAGTGCAAAAAGACAATTACCAGCTACTTATTGAAAAACTTGATCAGTTTATACGGAAGTTTTACGTTAATCAACTCATTCGCGGAACGCTTTACAGTGTAGGCCTCGTACTCCTGCTTTTCCTGGCAATCACCATTTTAGAGCATTTTTTCTTCTTTTCTACTGGTGTCCGCAAATTAATGTTCTTCTCATTTTTAGGTATTAGCGGTTTGGCCCTGACCGGATGGGTGGCCCTACCATTGATGCATTATTTCCGTTTGGGAAAAGTCATTTCGCATGAATATGCTGCTGATATTATTGGCAATCATTTCACGGAAGTGAAAGATAAGTTGCTCAATATTTTGCAGCTGAAACACCAGTCTTACGATGTTGTCAGTGCTGATCTTGTACGTGCATCGATTAATCAGAAAATTGGTGAACTCGAGCCTGTCCCATTCAAAGCTGCTATTAATCTCAATCAAAATCGCCAGCACCTCAAGTATGCAGTTCCGCCATTATTACTACTCATGATTCTTTTGTTTGCGGCACCAAATCTTATTCCTTCAAGTACTGCAAGACTCATTAATAATAATCGCAACTTTGAACGCCCAGCTCCTTTCAGTTTTACTGTTGAAAATAATGATTTGACTGTCGTCCAATACGATGACTACAACCTTGATGTCAAAGTCAATGCTAACGAAGTTGGTGGTGGACTTCCTAATGAAGTATTCATTATCGTCGACAATTACCAGTATAAACTTGTAAAAAATAGTCCTTCTTCTTTCACTTATAAATTCAGCAAGGTCGCCAAGGAAACCCGCTTCAACCTGACCGCAAGTGGATTCGATTCTAAAGATTATGATCTTTCAGTGCTTAAAAAGCCCAATATTGTTGGTTTCGATATTCGCATTGATTATCCCGGTTATACCGGAAGGAAAGATGAGACCATTAGCAATATCGGTGACATCGTTGTACCAATAGGTACTAATCTTTCATGGGCCTTCTCCTCTGAAAATACAGATAATATTGACGTATTGTTCACTGGATCAAATGATCTTAAAGCAAGCGAAAGAGCTGGCAGTGAGTTATTTACCGTGAAACGTAGAGCACTTAAAAATGAAAATTACACAGTTTTTGTTTCCAACGAATTTCTGCCGAATGCTGATTCTGTAGCTTATGCGATTTCAGTCATTCCTGATTTGTATCCAACTATTAGTCTTGAGCAATTTGTTGACAGTACAGATGAAAAACTGATCTTTTTTGTCGGTGATGCTTCTGATGATTATGGTTTGAAATCCTTGTCGTTTAATTACCGGATTGAAGGCGAAGACCGCGATCGCGAAAAACTGGAATCGACTCCGGTAGCATTTGCCAATGGAAAACAAAGCCAATATGATTACACCTGGGATATCCGCGAAATGCAACTTAATCCGGGGGATAAAATTACTTACTATTTTGAAGTTTTTGATAATGATGCGGTCAATGGCAGCAAATCTTCCCGTACTAACATCATGTCTTATGCCATGCCTACAGTGGAGGAGTTTGAGCAAATGGAAGAAGAGAATAACGAAGAAATCAAAGACGAATTAGAAAAGTCGATTGAAGAAGCTCGCGAACTCCGCAAAGATCTCCGTGACCTGAAAGATAAACTCATTCAGAAGAAAGACCTCGACTGGCAGGATCGTAAGGAAATTGAAAAGATGCTGGAGCGTCAAAAGGAACTGCAAGAGAACCTTGAAAACGCAAAGGACAATTTCAACGAAAACCAAAAGAACCAACAAGAGTTTGAGGAAACCAAAGAATCTATTCTTGAAAAACAAGAAAAAATAGAAAGTCTCTTCGAAGAACTCATGAGTGACGAGATGAAAGAACTCATGCAGAAGATCGAAGAATTACTCGATGAAATGTCAAGAGATGATGCTCTAATGGAGCTCGAAGACATGGAAATGAGCGATGAAGAGCTCGAAAAGGAACTAGATCGCCTATTAGAGTTGTTTAAAGAACTGGAACTCGAGCATCAACTCGAGCAAACTGTAGAAAAACTGGAAGAACTTGCTAAAGAGCAAGAAGAACTAAGTGAAGAGACAAAAGAAGCTGGAGAGCAGGCTGACGAAGAGAAACAGGAAGAGCTTGAGAAAAAGCAGGAAGAGCTCAATGAAGAGTTTGATAAGCTCCAGGAAGAAATGGAGAAGCTCGATGAAATGAATAAAGAGCTTGAAAGTCCTAAAGATCTTGGTGACCAGCAGGAACAATCTGAAGAAATTGAGCAAGACATGGAAAATAGCTCACAGGAACTTCAGCAACAGCAAAATAATAAAGCCTCTGAGTCTCAGAAAAAGGCCGCCCAGAAAATGCAGGATATGGCCCAGCAAATGAGAAGCCAAATGGCATCCGCTCAAATGGAACAGATGCAGGAGGATATTGAATCATTGCGCCAGTTACTGGAAAATCTGGTAGATCTTTCATTTGACCAGGAGGAGATAATGAAGAATATTCAACAATCGAATATCAATACACCTAACTACGTCAAACTGGTTCAGGAACAATATAAACTGAAAGATGATTTCAAACTGGTTGAAGATAGCCTCCAGGCATTAAGCAAAAGAGTTTTCCAGATTGAAGCTTTCGTTACTGAAAAAGTAACCGACGTTAAGAAGAACTTCAAACAAGGTCTTAAAGATCTGGAAGAGCGTAAAAAAGGTGCTGCAAACGTTCAGCAACAATATGCAATGACCGGTGTTAATGATCTGGCATTAATGTTGTCTGAAGTTATGGAGCAGATGCAACAACAAATGGCCAATTCGATGCCCGGAAGCCAAATGTGCCAGAAACCTGGTCAGGGTCAATCAGGCAAAGGAAAGGGTAAAGGCAAAATGAAACTAGGCGATATGCAACAACAGCTCAATGACCAGTTATCGAAGATGCAGGAAATGATGAAACAAGGCAAAATGCCTGGTGGAAAGAAGGGAAAGAATGGTATGAGTAAACAATTTGCCGAAATGGCTGCCAAGCAAGCCGCTATACGTAAAGCCTTGCAAGAGAAGGCAAAAGAAGCCCAGGAACAGGGCCAGGGAGACAAAGATCTCCAAAAGTTGATAGAAGAAATGGATAAAACCGAGACCGATCTGGTAAATAAGCGTCTAAGTAATGAGATGATGAAGCGTCAGCAAGAAATTATGACACGCTTACTCGAATCGGAACAGGCTCAGCGAGAAAGAGAATACGACGAAAAGAGAAAGTCTGAAATAGGGAAAGCTAAAGATCGAAAAATGCCGCCTTCATTAGAAGAATATATTAAGAAACGTGAAGCAGAGATTGAAATGTACAAAGCGGTATCCCCGGCGCTTAAGCCATACTACAAATCATTGGTGGAAGATTATTTCCAATCATTGCGCCGAGATAGCGAGTAATTTAAGTAAATTAGGTTTCAAGCTTTCATTTAGAAATAGCTAGTATTGCCAACTAACTCAAAAAATATCTTGCGACTAACAAGCAATCCTAAGAATATTGCTCGGGTTGAATCATTCCTCGCTAATGTTATCAAAGACTATAACATTAGCGAAGAAGTTTATGGAAACATGCTTATCAGCCTGACAGAAGCGGTAACCAATGCCATGATGCATGGGAATAAAGCCGACGAGAAAAAAATTGTAAGAGTAACCCATCAAGCTCGCGAAAAACAACTTGTTTTCAAGATCAGTGATGAGGGCAAGGGCTTCAATCCTAATGATGTCCCTGATCCTACTGCACCTGAAAACTTGCTTAAATTGGGTGGTCGAGGCGTCTTCCTCATGCGAAAGCTTGCCGACAGGGTAAACTTCCTGAATAATGGAAGTACAGTTGAAATTCAATTCCGACTTCGTTAACCCCTATCAATTAATGGCCAATCAACAGCCATCAATTCAATTTCACAGCCAGGAGATTGTTTTCTCACTACCAGATGAAGAACAAGTCGTTTCCTGGCTGAAATCTGTTATTGATGAAGAAGGCCAAATACTTACACACCTCAACTTTATTTTTTGTTCCGATGATTACCTGCTCAAGGTCAATCAGGAATATCTTAATCACGACTACTACACAGATGTCATCACTTTCCCACTTTCTGAAGATGAAATTGAAGGTGATATTTTCATCAGCGTAGATCGTGTGAGAGAAAATGCTATCAAAATCGGAGTGAGTGAGAAAAATGAACTTTTCAGAGTGATGGTTCACGGTGTACTTCATCTTCTTGGATTTGGTGATAAATCTGAAGAAGAAAAGGTCCAGATGACAAATATAGAAAATCACTATTTGAAGTCTGCGCCAACTTTAACAAATTAGACATTTTTTTATTTGTTCAATTTTTTGTCGGTTTTCTCAAAATTCTCTGATTTTTGACCAAATTCAGCCACTTTAAGTCGATCACAATTTTTATCATTTTATTCGACTTAAATTACTGTAAATCAAGTAATTAAACAATAATACATAAAGCTTTAAAGGCGCTGAGAATTTAAAATTTTTTCGGGTCTCGTACATATAGACAGTATGAAAAAATCTCAGGCCCTTTAAATTGGGTTTTTCAAAGTGGAATTCCTTAACTTTACCGCCTTTAAATTTTTGAGATATGAGATTGCTAAAGTTCGGAGGCACTTCAGTGAAAAGTGCAGATCGAATTTCGAATGTTGTTGAAATCCTAAAAGGGTACTTTGAAAGTAATGTCCGATTTGCTGCAGTATTTTCTGCTTTAGGTGGGGTTACAGATGAGATCATCAAAATGAGTCAGGATGCTGCTGCAGGAAATGCACAATATATTACCCATCTTGAACAGTTCAAGGCGCGTCATATTACTGCTATTGATAAACTGCTAGAGGGATCAATCAAGGATAAAGTTCACCAGGCACTTCAAGTCAGTTTTATTGAAATGGGTAATCTTTTACAAGGTGTTTTCCTTGTGAAAGACTTAACTAAACGGACACAAGATTACTTGTTAAGCTTTGGTGAGCGTAATTCTGCATATATAATTGCTCATGCTTTAATCCAAAATGGTGTACCAGCCGCCTACCTTGACGCCCGAAAAGTGGTCAAAACTGATGCAAACTTCGGTAGTGCAAAGGTAAATTTTAGCACTACAAATGCTCTAATTCAAGAGCATTTTCAGGGAAATCAGGAGGTGCAAATCATTACTGGCTTTGTATCATCTACTACAGATGGCATCACGACGACCCTTGGAAGAGGAGGATCTGACTACACTGCAGCCATATTTGCTGCAGCTCTTGATGCAGATGAAATAGAAATTTGGACCGATGTTGACGGGGTAATGACTGCTGATCCGAGAAAAGTTAAGAAGGCATTTTCGCTTGAACATATGACTTATGCAGAAGCTATGGAGATGTCTCACTTTGGTGCAAAGGTTATTTATCCGCCTACAATTCAGCCTGCGCTTCAAAAAACTATCCCAATTCGGATTAAAAATACCTTTAATCCAGACTTTGCTGGGACGTTAATTAGCAAGACAGGCTTAAGAACAAGGCATGCTGTCAAAGGTATTTCTTCAATTTCTAACGTTGATCTGGTCACTTTGGAGGGTAGTGGGCTCGTAGGTGTTAAAGGAACTGCGGCCCGTTTGTTTAGCACTTTAGCCCAGAATAATGTGAATATTATCATGATTACACAGGGTTCTTCCGAATATTCAATCAACTTTGCTATCAACCCAAATGACGCAAAAAGGGCTAAAAATACAGTAGAAGAGGAGTTTGAACTGGAGATGCAGGCTGGTTATATCAAGCCTTTAAGGGTAGAAAAAGACCTTTGTATCGTAGCTGCTATTGGTGAAAACATGCGTTACGAACCAGGAATTGCAGGTCGAGTTTTCCAGGCTTTAGGGGTAAATGGCATAAATATCGTCGCTATTGCACAGGGATCTTCTGAGCTTAATATATCTACAGTGATCAATCGCAGCAATGAAGCAAAGGCGATTAATGCCATTCATGAGGCCTTTTTCTTATCAGATACCAAGGCTATTAACTTGTTTATTGTAGGTGTCGGCCTTATCGGCGGCACCTTATTAGAGCAAATTGCCAAGCAGAAAAGCTTCCTCGCAAAAGAAAGACAGCTTGAAATTAAGGTTGTTGGTCTTGCCAATAGTAGAATAATGCTATTTAATGAAGATGGTATTAACCTTGATTCATGGCAAGAGGACCTTTCAGATTCTGGAATTACCATGGAAATTGATGGGTATATCAATACTATGAAAGGTATGAATTTACCCAATACAATCTTCCTCGATAATACTGCTGATAAAAGAATTCCTGAGTTTTACACCAGTATTCTTGATGCCAGTATTTCTATTTCTACCCCAAATAAAGTTGCTACTTCGTCTGATTTCCAACATTACCTGGCATTAAAAACTCTGGCCAGGAAGCGTGGTGTAGGCTTTATGTATGAGACAAATGTTGGCGCCGGATTACCTGTTATTACCACTCTAACTGACCTAATTTCTAGTGGAGATAATATTCTCAAAATAGAAGGCGTGCTTTCGGGATCACTTTCTTTCATCTTTAATTCCTTTAAAAAAGGTGTAGCATTTAGTGAAATCGTTAAGCAAGCACAGGAAAAAGGCTACACCGAACCAGACCCTCGAGAAGACCTCAGCGGAGCAGATGTGAGCAGGAAATTGCTTATTCTCGCCAGGGAAACAGGACTACCGTACGAAAAAGAAAACATTAAAATCAAGGGCATTCTCCCTCAGGAATGTCTCGACGCACCAACTGTAGATGACTTCTTTACTGCACTAAAAGCTAATGATGATCACTTTGAAAACCTAAGAGAAGCAGCTGAAGCTAATGGTTCTGCATTGAGATTTATTGCTTCTTTAGACAATGGAGAAGCTACTATTTCATTGCAGGAAGTAGATAATGATCATCCATTTTACGGTCTTTCAGGATCTGATAATATGATTGTATTCACCACAGAAAGATATAAGGAAAGACCGCTTGTTGTTCGCGGACCGGGTGCAGGAGCAGAGGTAACTGCGGCAGGTGTTTTTGCTGAAATCATTAGTATTAGTAATCGATATTCCAGGTAATATGTCAGGCTTTAAAGTATTTGCTCCCGCTACAGTATCCAATTTGGCTTGTGGATTTGACATCCTTGGCTTTGCTATTTATGGTCCTGGAGACGAGATTACAGTTAAAAAATCATCAACTCCTGGGGTTACCATCACCAAGATTTTAGGCTGTAAAGGCAAGCTTCCTTTAGAAGCAGAGAAGAATACTGCTGGTGTCGCAGCTTTAGCTGTGCTCGATCATCTGGGAATAAAGGATGAAGGCATGGAAATGGTGATCCACAAAAAGATGCCTTTTGGTTCTGGTATGGGGTCTTCTGCTGCCTCTGCTGCAGCTGGTGCTTTTGCTGCCAATATCCTTTTTGGTAAACAGTTAAGTAAGCGAGAGCTACTGCCTTTTGCTTCTCAGGGAGAACAGATTTCAGGTGGTGGTACAACTATCCATCTTGACAATGTCGCCCCTTCCCTACTCGGCGGCATGGTCCTTTGTCGCGATAATGATGCTTTCGACGTACACCGATTGTATACACCTCCGGGGCTATATTGCACCTTGATTTATCCGCATATTCAGATTCTTACCGCTCATGCCAGAGGCATATTAAGTGCCAATGTGAGTCTTAAAAATCATACCCAGCAGTCCGCAAATTTAGGTGGTTTGATAGTTGGTCTATACACTTCAAACTTTGATCTGATTAGTCGTTCTCTTAAAGATGTGATTATCGAACCTCAACGAGCTTCTCTTATACCAGGCTTCTACGATGTTAAAAAATCGGCTATAGATGCGGGTGCATTGGGTTGTTCTATTTCTGGTGCCGGTCCTTCCGTTTTTGCGATCACTTCAGGAACTAATGAGGCTGAAGCTTGTGCTAAATCTATGCAGTCGGCGTTTAAAAAACATGGTATCGAGTCTTCTGTTTTTCAATCTCAGATTAATACAGAAGGTGCAATTCTATGCTAACACTTACCGCCTTTCCTGTTTAAGTTTTTCCTTACTGATTTAACTTCTTTTCTTTTCAATTCGCCATTGAAGGTTATTCTCTATTTAACCACCCTGTTACCAACCAAAATTCATAGTATTGGAATATTCAGCGGAGTATTGATTTACCCGATAATTTGCTGTTTCTTTGTGGCTTTAATTTTCAAAACATGCAATTATACAGTACTAATAGTCCCGACACTTTTGTCTCCCTAAAGGAGGCAGTCATGAAAGGTTTACCTGATGATAATGGTTTGTTTATGCCTGGTCATCTGCCTAAGCTACCTAAGTCTTTCTTCAGGGATATAACCGAAAAATCCTTCCCGGAATTATCTTATATCATTGCTCGCACACTGATTGGACAGGAGGATATTGGTGATTCAGAATTGGGCGACATCATCTCTTCTGCCGTTAATTTTCCAGCGCCTCTTGTCAGTCTCGACGATCAACGCCATATCCTTGAGTTATTCCACGGACCTTCTCTTGCCTTCAAAGATTTCGGTGCTCGATTCATGGCCAGGACTATGAGTTATTTTAATCGTGATGAAGACCGTGAATTGACCATCCTTGTCGCCACCTCTGGAGATACTGGTGGAGCAGTTGCAGCTGGTTTCCTTCAGACCCCAGGAATAAAAGTCGTCATCCTCTACCCTTCCGGAAAAGTCAGTCATCTCCAGGAAAAGCAACTGACAACTTTAAGACATAACATCACAGCCCTAGAAGTGGATGGCACATTTGATGACTGTCAGGCCTTGGTCAAGTCGGCTTTCCTCGACAGGGATTTGACATCTCGCCATAGACTTAGTTCGGCCAATTCAATTAATATCGCAAGACTTATACCTCAGTCATTTTATTACTTCGAAGCCTATAAACAATTAACTGACAAGAGCAGACCTTTTGTCTTCTCAGTCCCCAGTGGCAACTTCGGAAACCTGACAGCCGGACTCATTGCAAGGAACATGGGATTGCCTGTACACAAATTCATAGCTGCCACAAACATCAATGATATTGTTCCACGTTACTTGGCTTCTGGAGAATATAATCCAAGACCTTCAAAGCGGACATTATCCAATGCAATGGACGTAGGTAACCCCTCCAACTTTGCCCGTATGTTAGATATGTATTGTTCCACGTGGAACATTATGAAAGAGGAAATCCACGGATACGGATATGATGACTTCGAAACAAAAAATGAAATAAAATTTATATTTGATAAATATAAATATATTATTGATCCTCATGGTGCAGTAGGATCACTTGCACTTTCCGAATACTTAAAAGAAAACCCCGATCACCAGGGGATCATTGTAGAAACAGCACACCCTTCAAAATTCATAGCCACCGTTGAGGAAACAATAGGTCAAACCGTCAACATCCCAGAGCGATTGTCCATTCTTGCAGATCGTAAAAAAGAAGCCATCGAGATGACAACTCGGTTTTCAGATTTCAAAGCATGGCTCATGAGATTCGAATAAGAATTGGGAGATTGTTGTATAAAAAGGTTTTGCTCCAGTAGGGTCTACTGAAAGGGACCCTCCCATATCATGAGAGCAAAGAATCCTCTTCGAGAACCCTTCCTAAAACATTTGTTTTCCAGACTATCCTAACAACTTTTGAAATAGATCCAGATGCTTCCCTACATCATAACCATCCATCAATCCATGGTGGACATGAATAGAAACAGGCATCATCAATTGTCCATTGTCATCATGTAGTTTGCCGAAAGAGATTTTCGGGATGCTATCCTTATGAGAAAAGCTTCGAGCGTGTGAGATCGATTTAAAATTGATCCAGGGAATAGAAGAGTAGTGAATGACATTCTCGCCTGATACAGCAGGAATAAGCCCGGTGGCATTCCTCACTTTCTCAATCTCTGTTGCTGCATTTTGCCGAAAGGCATCAAAATCTTCATCGTAAGAAAAATAACCATACCCAAATGTACCATCAGGCCGATTGATGGTCGGAGACGCTTCTACAGTATCATAAACTAAAATCTCATCCTCTTCATTGATCCGATACCGAAAAGCCTCTGTTTGATTTACAGCAACAATAGACTTATGCAAATAGTAAAGGAAAAATGAAACCCCAAGTTCTTTCGCACGACGATAGGCACTCGTACAATCGACATCTACACATACACCAAAGAAAGGTTCATCAAAATGCCTGAAGAAATTATAGTGATCTTTTCGCTTCCAATTGTCGATATCTAATTTCCTGGAATTGCTCATAGGTGATTCAGTACCTCGGTTATTTTTTCTAATTGCTTGAATTTAGGATGATCAATTTTCTTATCCACTTTCTCATATTCCCATGTGGTATGATAGGGCACATGAAAGGCATGACCGCCAATATTTAAAATCGGTAAGATATCAGACTTGATCGAATTGCCAATCATCAAAAACGCTTCAGGGACGATATCCAGGTGACCAATAAGTTTCCTGTAATCAGATTCTTTCTTTTCGGAAACAATCTCCGTATGGTGAAAATATTTGGCCAGTCCTGAACGCTCCAGTTTTCTTTCCTGGTCAAGGAGATCTCCTTTCGTCGCCATTACGATCCGGTACTTGCCCTGCAGGGCTATTAAAACCTCCTCTACTCCATCTATTAACTCATTGGGCGCATGTATCATTTCCTTTCCAAGGTCGATGATCTTCTGGATAGTTTCTACCCCAATGGTGCCCGCTGAAATCTTGATGGCAGCCTCAATCATCGAGAGCATAAAACTTTTGGTGCCATAACCATAGAGTTCCAGGTTCTTGATTTCTATGGTCAAAAGCTCTTTTGATACTGAATGATGCGGCAGGAAGTCTTCCAACAGATTACAGAACTGTTTCTCCGTGGTCTGGAAGATAGGTTCATTCACCCAAAGGGTATCATCAGCATCGAAGGCTACTACTTTTATTCCGTTCATATCGATATTAAATATTCAGGGTTGTTTATTGGGAGTTGATTTGATCTTTATGGTTGGCATAGGTTCACCCTATTGAAAAATCAAAAATACCGATTAATTAATCAATCTTTCAAAAATGACCTTTCCGTCAGTTTGTGAAATCCTTAATGTTGCTTTAGGATTAGACAAACGTTATTAACTGACAACAGAGATCGCTATGAATTTCGCAGAGCTTCATTAAGCGGTCGTAAAGTTCTTCTCACGAAAATACAAGAAGAGCGGAAAGGTGAAGGCCAGACCAAACATCATGGTCAGTAGCCAGACCAGCCAAAGGTTTTTAACATTATACTTTTTGGCCTCATGCCATGACCAAACAAAAAAGACAATTACAACCAATAAGAGATCAACAACGAATGCAGTTGCGATCTTATTAGCAAACATTGCTGCCATTGTAGCAGCTGGATTTAGCCAGAGCAACACGTTTCCAGTCTCAACAGAAACCTGGGCCACAAAAAAATTAGGACCAATGAAACCGATGATTGCGAGGATGAGATAAGTCAATTTCATAAAACTGTTTTTAGGGTGATTAAGGTATTTATTGGAGCAGGAGTACATCTCCTGAAATTAGATTAATGCTATTTTGATATTCAAACCGATACTTAACCAAATAAACAAAAACGCCTGGATGATAAATCCTTTCTCCTGTTGAAATGTTCCACGTGTCACCAGGATTCGTCGTTGCAAAAACCTGGTTACCCCATCTGTCAAAAATGGACATTTCAAATTCTAATAATGCACATGGTGAAAACACCTGGAACTTATCATTGATACCATCAGAATTGGGCGTAATAACATTTGGAATGAAAATCTGACATTGACAATTTTCCGGAAAGGTCTCAATCAAAATAGAATCTCTAATCAGACAATCATTGAGTAGAGCTTCCACCCAATATAAGCCCGGAGAGGATACATGAATAAAATTTAAGTTGGAATTATCCTGCCATCGATAATGCTCAAAATTATCATCAATGCTAAGCACAAGATCACCAATATCGCATACAACAGTATCTGCACCAAGATTAATGGCCTCGGGGCAAGACTTTGAAAAATGATCTATAAAAATCCATGACTCAAAAACCGGATCAGGTTCAATGGTGATAAAGCGACCTGAAATTGGAGCAATAAAATCAATATAGACTTCAGACCATTGTGCACTAATTTCCTGGAAAGAAAAGACAGGTACACCAAACGATTCCTCATTAGCAGAAAGACCAATTTCTAATCCACCGGCGGAGACCCCCTGCCCTATTTTTTGAAAAAACGTGAATACATATCGTTGCCCTGCTTCTAAAGATTCACTTAATTCAAGGGCTACTGCATCAGTAAAACTTTGGGCATTAAGTGCAATAAAATATGAACCATCAAAAGCACCTCCAAAACCACAACCTTCAGATAAAACATCAACTTCGTTCTTTTCTCCAAAAGCAGTGGAGAACTGCATAGCGGTAGAATAGACAGAATTATTCAGGTTAACACCACACTCATTTAGGGAATGTAGTTCAAAACTACCATTCAAAAATTCCTGTGCAAAATGAGAGGTGGGGTAGAAAAAGATGAATACAAAAGTCAATGGCAAAACAAGGCAATAAACTGGTCTATTTTGGTAAGCCTCTTTCATGCATTTTTGACTTTAGAAATTTACCTAATAAATATAAGCAACATAGTGATTATCCATTTTTTGTGTATGTTTTCCACATAGTTACCAACAGAATTTATGGCTTTGATCGATGTACCGGATAATAGACAAATAAAGCGCTGGTTAACAATAATAAAGCGCCAATTTGATGAAATACACCCAAAGTTACTGGTATACTTCCCTTACAACTAATTACGGTAAGAATGCCAAGCAAAATCTGCATTACTAACATAAATGTTAATAAATTCAGACCCAACTTAAACGTATAGTGAGTACGAAATTTAGACGCTTTGTAGAGTAACCATAAAACAATGAATACCAAGAGAAAAGCTGTAAAACGATGAGTCAGTTGAACGAGAGCAGGCATAAAGAGATAAACATCGTAATTAACAAAGTTTTCCACATTCCAGTTGGATGCTTTAAAGACAACGCTGGGTAACCACTCCTCTCCCATTTTTGGAAAGGTTGGATAGTAAATCCCGGCCTTCATACCAGACATCAGTCCTCCAATTACTATTTGTACTGAAAGTAAAGCTATTATAGCAATTATTAATCTTTTCAACACCGGATTGTGGAAAAACAATTTATTGTTTTCTGAAGGCGTTGCTGCCTCACTATCAAGTGTTAAATTTTCTTCTGTAATTTCTTCATTTTGTGGTGTTGGCATTCTTTTCTTGCTGAGCCAATAATCCATGGTTATCCAAAACAAATAAGCATAGACGATAATCGCTGAGGAAAGATGAATGGTGAGTTTATAGGCATTAACCCATGGCCGGTTAATCAAACCACTAGCAACCATAATCCAGCCAAGTGAAGCGACGATAGCTGCCAGGAATACCACAATCATTAATTGCCTTATCAGTTTTCTATCCAGACGTTTGCGATACAAAAAGATCAGGAAAGGTATCAGAAAAACAAAACCCATGGTCCGTGCCCATAATCGATGAATATATTCCCAGAAGTAAATAAACTTGAATTCTCCCATTGACATCCCTTCGTTGATCTTTTTATACTGGGGTGTCTCTTTATACAGATCAAACTCTTCTTGCCATTGTTTGGCATTCATTGGCGGCAAGGTGCCAGTAACTATTTCCCATTTGGTAATTGAAAGACCTGAAGCCGTCAATCTGGTAATTCCCCCAATTACGACTTGCATAAATACCATGAATACGCCAATCCACAGCCAGAAACCTACACTCTTATAAAACGGAACTGATGACATTATTTATAACTTCTTATTTCTAAATTCTCCTTAAAGATTTTTACTTATTCTCAGTCTATTGACCCAAATACTATTTAAGGAGGCTCCTGCAAAGTTAAATGGTTTTCCCTTCCTTTAGTTTTCCACTTTCCTTATGTATTGTTATTAATATTGATTATAAATTTTTTAAAAACAAGATCATCATCATTGCTGTTAGTATGTAGAGAAAAAAGTTGAAGTGAATTAGGTATTTCCAATATTAAGAATTACCTAATCAGGTTAACAACAGACTAACATCCAATTTACTTGTAAATAAAGACATTCGATACCTTATCCACAAGCTGTTAGTTTATCATTCACGGGAAAAAAAGTGTTGATGTTGAAA
>JBCCHF010000065.1:0-25228 GCA_039028895.1 Bacteroidota bacterium
ATAACTGTAATTGATAATAAATTTTGAGATTAGGTACTTTGTTGAGAAAAAATCCTTCTGGCTAATATCTTTTATCAATGGCAGTGCCTCAAAAGGAACATAACTTAAAGGGCCATCAGGAATAATAAGCAGTCTTACAATTTCCTTATGTGGAACCAGTTCGAGGAGCTTGTTGAGGTAATGATCGGTCAAAAAACTTCCGCTTTCCTGGTATTGGGATAATGATTTTTGGAAAGAGTCCTCTAAAAATGATTTGTCTCCAATTGCCTGTCTGAAATCACCTACAACCTTTCCTAAACCTAGAAAAGAATGAAGTTCAACTATTTGAAAATCATTTCTTGTAATACAAAAAGCAAAGGCGTGATTTTTATCAACAAAATATTCGAAAATGGCAGTTTTCGAATCCAGGTAGTTTTGAATAGATGCAATTTTAGGAACGGTGGTTTCGTATTTGAACTTGTAGTATTTTGGATAATCCTTTTCAAGTGAGTTGACGAAATCTCTGTAGATTCTCTGTGACTCCAATAATGAATCTTTTATGGCAGTCATAGGACCATTTGATTTCTCGGTAGGGTTGTAATTTCTTTTTTCAAGATTAAGTAATGCCAGCCTGAGTTCTTTTTCTTCTTTAAGTACTTCATCAGGAATCCCAGCGAATCCTCTAGCTTCTATTTCTCTAAAACCTTCTAAAAGCAATACTGCTTTACTTTTTTCAGCAAAGAAAAATGCCAAATCTTTATAGGCGTCGTCATTTTTTAATTTACTGATTTCTAAAGCCGTTTTTATGGCATTGCCATATGACTCTCTTGATTTAGTGATCCAAGACAACTTGGAACCTTCGGCCGAATATTCCCTTCTCATTATGTTTACCAGACTATCAACAATGTTGAAATTATGAAGTGCTGATTCAAGAGCATCCAGATTGCCATTTTTTAATCCGAATTGCATTAATGCATTTGCTTTATCAGAAATAACTTCCAGTATGACAGGCTTTGAGTCTAATGCGGATAATTGAGCAATAGCCGGGCTTTCCCAGGAATCTTTTATAGGTAGATTTGTGCCAAAAACAGCCAGTGCTTCCTGGTATTTTTCTATTGCATTGGTGAAATCTTCCCTGAATAAGTAGGTGTTTCCAATATTATCAAGAGTACCTGCAATTTTGGGATGGTTCTTGCCATAGGATTTTTTATACAAAGTAAGTGCTGAATCAAGATGGAAGAGGGCCCTTTGTGTGTCACCTTTTTTGCGATAAACAATACCCATATTATTTAACAAGTCGGCAATTATGTCTTCGGGTATGTCATCCATTGACCGGTATAAATCTGAAGCGCGCTTGAAATGAACGAGTGATTGTTTAAAGTCATTTTTCAATCTCTGTTCCAGAATGCCAAGTAAATTTTGGGTTAATGCTTGGAAATAGGTGTTATCTGTTGAAATAAAAGTCTGAAGTGCAGAAGTTAAATTTTGCTCAGCTTTTTCTTTGTTTTCTAATAACTCGTATGCCGAACCGATCAGGAAATATAGATATCCAACATCGTCATCAGCGTCTCCATATAATTCCCTGTAAATTGCCAATGAAAGCTCATAATAGCTTATTGCATCCTGGTAATCTCCAATATTCTCTAATACAACCCCTAATTCCTGGTAACTGTCAGCAAGATGACTCTGATTTTCCAGTTGTTTACGTATCGAAATGGCACTTAAGAAATGATCCTGTGCCAACTTGTGTTGGGAAAGGTATTTATAGTTGAGGCCAAGGTTGTGGTAGGTTCTTCCTATGTCTATGTGAGGTGATTCGAGAACAGCTTTTCGGATTTCAAGGGCATTTCGAAATTGATTAATTGAGCCATTGAAATCATCGTTAAGATAGAGGGCAACACCCCATTTATGATACAGTAGCGCAATATCTTCATTTCGCTGCCCGAATTGTTTCAAACCACTTTTTAACAAATCACCAAACAACTGTTCAGCCTTGTTGAAATCACCTACATATGCCTCGTCAAAAGCAGTATTGATATTTGAAATGAAGGTGTCCCGTGCGTTTTGGGACTGGTTAGGTTGGCCAGCAATGTGGTTTGAAAAAATGAAAAAATAAAGTAAGGTTAGAATAAAGCAGTAAACTGAAACTCGAGAATTTTTCATTTTTCCAGTGTTTGCACCAATTGAAGGTAATAATTCAAATTCATTATTCACTTTTATTCTTTTTTTTAAGACAAATTTAATAGGTTGCCATTCGATGAAAGGGAAGTCAGTCAAGGTAGAAGTCCAAAACCAATTGGTCAAAAAGAAGCGACCAATTCCTGTGGCCTTTTACAACTATATTGGCAAAAAGATTGGTTTGCCCAAGAGTTGGGGAGGTCTTGATGAAAATGATCTTATACGTACCGCCAGAAAAAAAACCTGCCTTAATGAATTTGGAGATGATCAGTTTTTAACTCCTTTCAGGAAACTCTTAGAGTCTGTAAAAGAAGAAGCCAATCTACATCCATTTGGATACTTTATGCTGAGAATCAGGATGGTCGATATCCTTTCCACAAGATTAAAGATTGAATATTTTTATAAAACTTATCCCGAAATCGATGAGATTGAGCTTTCCCCTGTAACGCTCATTACGGGGCTTCAGCGCACAGGAACGACTAAGTTACAAAGGCTGCTGGCCAAGGACCTTGGAAACAGAACACTGCTCTCGTGGGAAGTATTAAGCCCTGTTCCTCCAAAAGATTTTAAATCCAGAAAGAAAGACCCCAGGATCGCTGATGCTCGATTCAAGGAAAAATTCGTCCGTTATATTGATCCGGAATTTTATAAGATTCACGCCGTAGTTTACGATGAGCCTGAGGAAGAAATCTTACTACTTGATAATGCGTTTTTAAGCACCACCCCTGAAGCCATGTTTCATGTGCCTGCTTATGCTTCATGGCTTGAGACACAGGATCAAGAACCTGCTTATGCTTATCTCAAAAAGCAGCTAAAACTACTCCAATGGCAAAATCAGAAACAACGGTGGATTCTCAAAACGCCTCATCACCTGGAGTTTTTACCGACTCTTGTGAATGTTTTTCCTGATATCAAGATTATCCAGACCCATAGAGACCCACTAAAAACTTTAGGTTCCATGTGCTCTTTGGTAGAGCATACCAGGAGCATGTTCTCAGATGAAGTCGATTTACGTGAAATTGGCCGACACTGGTCTCGGAAAACAGGCATAATGGTCAATAACGGCCTGGCATTCCGCGACAAAACACAACCAGGGAGGTTTCTTGATGTTTCATATTATGATCTTATTGCTGATACGATGAAAGCCGTAGAAAAGATCTATGAATTTATGGAGGCCCCCTTTTCAGAAGAAGCACGAAAAGCCATGGAGATAGGGGCTAAAGTCAATCCTAAAAACAAATTTGGGAAACATAAATACACCCTTGAGAAATACGGGTTAACCGCGGAAAAAGTTGATTCGATTTATAAAAATTACAGAGCTCATTTTTCAATTAAATACGAATAATCATTCATGTCTGAAGGTAGATTTAAAAACCCTGTAGAAGCAGTATTAACAGGCATCAAAGACCTGTTTCGACAACAAAAACTGGCTTCGAAATTAGATGATAATAACCGAATGGACGGCAAAACCTGTTTGATAACAGGAGCCAATTCGGGGTTAGGTTATGCAATCTCAGTCCAGATGGCCAAGAGAGGAGCCAAGGTAATAATGGCTTGTAGAAGTGGAATTCCTGAAAAAGGAGAGATGGTGAAAAAAGATTCCGGATCGGAAAAGGTAGAAATGATCAAACTTGATTTGACAGACCTCGATTCGATCAATCAGTTTTGTAATAAACTTAAAGCAAAAGGCGTAAAACTAGATGTTATCATTGCCAATGCAGGAGTTGCTCCACCAAAAGCCAGAAAAACACCACAAGGATTCGAGGAAATGTTTATGGTAAATTACTTATCCAAATTTGTATGGATCAGAAAGTTGTTGGAAAATGGTGTCATTCCTAATTCGACTTACTCAAACTCAAGGAAGGCCGGAGGACCTGTTTCCCGAATTATTTTTATTTCGTCTGATTCTCACCAGACTTCTTCTGCGATTGACTACGATGAATTTGGCGTTTATAGTGATTATGGGGTTAATAAATCCATATCCAATTATAGTTATTACAAATTGGTAATGAATACTTTTTCTGCCGAGTTATCCAAAAGACTAAAAGGTGGTGAAGCAGGTATTGATGTTTCAGTAAATGCTATGTGCCCTGGTCCTGTTAATACCAATATTGCTAGAGATGCTCCCCCTGCTTTATTGGCATTTTTAAAATTAATTTTTAAGGTGTTCTTCCAGAGTCCGGAAAAAGCAGCCAAACCCGTTACATATATGGCATGTTCTCCTGATTTCGAAGGAAGAACGAACGTCTATCTCCATATGTTTAATGAAAAACCAATGGATGAAAAGGTGTACGATGGGGCGGAAGGGGAAAAACTTTGGAAAGAGTCAAAAAAACTGATAAACTCGGTTCAACCTGGCAATTTGTCCTGATTTCTATATAGGTACCTCGGAAATAGTTTTGGAAACAGCCGCTTTAAGTGAAAAAGGAAAAAAATCTCCTTTCCGATAAGGATATTGGCTTTTCTCCTACTAATACCTTTCAAAATTGCGTCAGCAACATATTCTGGAGTATAACCCTGGTTAGTCAGATATGCTTCCTCCTTTTTTCTTTCTGATTCATCAGCATATCTCGAACCCTTATACATTTTTGTAGCCACGGGTCCCGGGAATACACAAGACACATCAATCTTTGATTTATAGAGTTCGGCTTTTAAGGCTTCAGTAAACCCTTTAATACCAAATTTGCTTCCACAATATGTTGTTCTGCCTGAAAACCCCTGTATGCCAGCACCTGAAGCAATGTTCACAATAGCTCCAGGTTGGTTTTTGTCCATCAAATCGAGAAATCGCTTACAGATGTAAATGGTTCCAATGTAGTTTATTCCAGTGATCCATTGGATATCCTCAGGCGACTGATCTGATATCGAGCTTTTTATTGATACACCGACAGAATTAATCAGGTAATGAATGTTTGAGTGCATTTCAGCAACTGCATTTCCTGCATTGTTCACAGCATCCCAATTTGAAATGTCAACCTCCTTTACCGTAACCTGTATTGATAAATCGGAAAGATCAGTTTTTAGGTTGTTAAGTCCTTTTGCATCTATATCTAGAAGTACCAGATTGCAATGCTCCCTTGCCAAAACTTTTGCTAAAGCTTTCCCAATTCCATTTGCAGCACCAGTGATAAGGGCTGTTTTACCGCTGAAATTATGCACTCTATTTTTCCATTTTGATAAACTTAAATGTTCTGGTATTCTCACCAAACTTGAAAATTAGAAAATATGCACCATCATTCAAAAACTCAATGTCCATTTGAATAGTCTCTTTTGACCTTACCTGATTTTTAGTAGACGATAAAAGCACGCCCAGGCTATTGTAAATTTGGACCTCAGCCTGAATTTCATGATTTATCTCTCCAATTTCTAAAAACAGATCATTGGTGCTGGGATTAGGGTATAACCAAAATCCTGTTGATTCCCTAATCGGGTCAATAACTCTTATCTCCGAATAATCAAACGAACCATCTGCATTTACAATTTTCAAGCGGTAATAAATGGTTCCTAAAAAGCGCTCATCATCGTGATACAAATAATCTGCCCCTGAAGAGATACCAGCCGATTCTATAATCGCGATGCTTTGGAAGGCATTTTCGTCATCATAACGACGTTCTAATTCGAAATGTGTAAATCCGGTTTCGTTAGCAGTGGTCCAATTGAGTATTACAGAGTTATCAGAAATACGGTCGGCGTCAAATGACAAAAGGTCAAGGTCGAGCAAAGCATTTGAGCATACCAGTGCATTTGCCAGATTTAGCTTTCCACCAGTAACAACAAATGTATCGAGGTTAGCCACCAAATCAACATTTGCCAGTAGGCAATTAATGACGTTGAGCCGTTCAGCGACAGGATTTATTTCGATCATTCTTGTTAGGGCATTTGAAACGATTCCGGCAGACATGGATGTCCCAGACTTGGTCCCGAATGAATCATTTGGCAATGTGCTCATAACGTCCAGCCCAGGAGCAGCGAGGTCAACAGAAACCTGGCCAAAGTTTGAGAAAAATGCAAGTGAGTCTACCCCAGTTGATTGATCGAGTGCGGCTACTGATACGATATTCGGTAAAGTATATCCGGAAGGATAATGACCCAAGGTGTCATTGTTTATACCAAGATTACCGGCTGAGGCTACTATTATAGTTCCATTTTTCCAGACATCGCTAATCGCATTTTCAAGTATCGCTGCTGCCTCTCCCGAATATCCACTACTGATATTTATGATATCGGCACCTTTTGACCCAGCATAATAGATGGCACTTATAATTCGAAAAATATCTCCTCCTCCTTTTTCATCGTGCGTTTTACAGGTGATTAGGCGGACTTTTGAAGTGGCAGTAAGTCCTGATAAAATCAAGCCAGCAACATGAGTGCCATGACTGTTATCGTCCATCGTTTCATGAGATTTACTGACAAAGTTATACCCCCTGATATCATCAGGAATGCAATTGCCGTCATCATCCAGGTTGTTGAGGGATTCAAGCGGATTATTCCAGATAAATGGAGCTATTGAGGGATGTAAATAATCAACGCCAGTGTCAATAATGCCGACAATAACGGTATCTCCTAATGTGCTATTGTTTTTGGGGCTACCTCCACCTTTTTCGCCAAAGGAATCAAAATTAAACTCGCCAAATCTACGGACTGTAATACGTTCTATGTCTGATACATAGTTAAAATCAACCTCCTCTATTTTTGATTTTGCTTTACTTCGTGCATTCACCTCCTCAATGGTGAAAAGCGTGTCTCCGTTTGACAAGAACACAGTGTCTGGAATTCCCCACAATTCTATATTCCCGCAAAGAACAGAATCGACATAGTTTGCAGAAAAAAAATTGCGCATGGTGTCTTTTTCAGTATCTGTCGCTGTTGAATCCCATTGAATGATCAACTGGTTGGGCTTAAATCTTCCACCAAGGCTATCAAACTGGCATATATTTAAAATGTTTGGAAAGTTTTCAATAAATAAACCAGGTACTTCATTGTTGGAAACTACACAAGTATATGTCCCATCATTGGACCCCACAATAGGATCAAGTAATAATGCCCCATCTGGCAATGGTGTTCCACCTGTAAATAGGGTATTGTTCTGGAACCATTGGTATTGATTATCATCACCGGCAACATTGATTTGCAAAACGAACTGACTATCGACATAAACAATAGTGTCAAGCGGTTGTCCTACCATCGCTTGAGGCATTATTGTTATGGTTGGAATCAAAGGAATTCCGCCAAGAAAATAAGGTTCGAATGTATCGAATTGGAGTGCATTATTGGCTGCCATAAAAGTGTTAAAAGACGGTATTCCAGTTAAGTCCGGAATGAATTGAAGTGCGTTATTTTCGACATTTAATACTTCAAACATCGTGAGATTCGCTATTTCGATTGGCACAATTCCCTGAAGGTTATTCATTGGTAGATCGAGACCTATGACTCGGTTGCCTGTCCCATCAAGAATTACACCTGTCCAGGCATTGACAGGGTCAACGAGCCATCCGGTATTATCATCCCAGCCAGGGCCATTTGTTGAATTGTAAAAGGCCACAAGCGCAAGGGAATCCTGCAAAAGGACCTGCGCTTTGGCCGTTTTCGGGATACTGCATAGCGCAAGCCATCCGAAAACGAGCATAAGAGAGCGAAGTAAGTTTTGTATTCTTGGTGTCATAGCCTCAAGTTTTTTTCCCGATTCTGAAGGCATTCATATTAGAAGATAAAGGTTTTTTAGCACAGGCTTCAAGAGCCTGTGCCCGTTTACCTAATTTTTAACAAATTTCTTGCTGACAACATTATGTCCTGAGATTACCGTTAAGGTGTAAAAGCCTGAAGGTAGTATACTTAGGTTTAATGCTGCTTTATGTTTGTTTGAAGGATCTGTAGTAGCACTGTAAACTTTCGCTCCTTTAGCATCAAAAACTGAAAGTTCACTGATTAATGTGGCTTCTTCAAATCTGATGTTGAGAATGTCACTTACCGGGTTAGGATATATACTAATGGCCGATTCGTCAGAATAGGTCTGTTCAAATTTTACAACTTTTATCTCACTGTATTCGTATGTTTCATCGTTATCGACCATTTTTAGGCGATAGTAGTTGTTTCCTGAAAATGGTATTCTGTCAAAGTGTTCGTATTTCAATGAAGTGAAACTTGTGCCTGCTGCATCTACTCTCGCTATTGTTTCCCAATTATTGGAGTTACCTGACCGTTGAACATCAAAATAGTCTGTATTGATTTCAGAAGCCGTTTCCCATGATACCTGTACGACATCACCAATGTCAATGGCATCAAAGCTGGTCATCTCAACAGGCAGGGATTGGTCTGATGGATTGGTCAGGGTCAAATCTGCTGTTGCAACCTGTGTAGATGTAAATGGAGAAGATGGTGTTAATGAAAATATTTTGGTCCGCAGACCCGCTCCAGTCCCTTTCCAGGTCATACCTGCTGAACCGGTAGCATCGGAAATGCCACTTACTTTAAAACGGCCAAGCCTAAATGTACTTGCGGTTCCTTCGATCTGGGCTACTTTATCATCAAAGTTTGTTTGATCAGTAGGCGCAGCTCCGTTGAGATTGATGATCAATTCATTTGAGGAATTGATAGACGTGGATGTATTGTCATAATAAAACTTCTGAACATTGTTATTCGTCGCTACTGCCTCCGGATCTGTATTTGTTACCGAAACGAAGGTGTTATAGCCATTCTGAATAAAACCAAGCGGAGGATTAGGGTTGGAAACTTTCGAAAAAACCGGATTCGTAAAATTGCCATGGTTAAAAGTGAAAATAAAATCAGCATTATCCAGGTAAAGGTCACCACTAGTTCCGGGAGTGGTTTTGAGATAAATGTCAAAGAAGAAATCTGTACCGGAAACCATTTGATTTTCTATCGTGCATTCTACTTTTACCTGTGCTTTACCGGTCAGGCCAAAAGAGATCAAGATAAATAAGCAGAATAAGTGTTTTAATGTAGTCATGATCATTGATTTTATTTTGAATCAGGTGCAATAAATGGTGTTTTATTATTGATACTTCAACCACCCAATATGTTACCCTGACAATAGTGATAAAATGATAAAAGGAAGTGATTAAATAGGCAGGGGAGCATTCGGGAATTGGCTCCCCCGCCTGATTGCACCAAGGTTTTATTCTGAAGTAAGGTTTCGATTGTTCCATGGCAATACTCGGTCAGCTGCATCAACCACACCATCGAGGTTAATATCCCATGGTAAATAGCCAACTGCATTCCTGAAATTCCATGTACCGGAACGATCGGCAGCATCAATTATACCATCAGTATTACCGTCACCGCCTGCAATTGTCATAACACCCGGAGAAACCTGAATGATAGCATCTGTTGGAAGTGGAACAGTTGGGTCAGTCATATCAACAGTACCGCCTAAAGTCAGGAAGTTCACTGGATCTATTGTCCAAGCCTGTAAATGCGTTCTATGAACGAAGTTGATGTATCCTTCGTCAGGCCTTGCAACACCGTCCGGAAAGTCAATGGTGAAGGGTGAACCATCTGGATTGCGAATAGATCCATCGCCATAAAGCAATCCTACTTTTCCGGTTAATTCGTTTGACGATGCTGTTGGAGCTTGAAACACTCTGACATAGATCCAGTCAATTGGCATCTCGCCAGGTGGAAGAGAAGGCATAAACGGTTGTTCAAGAATCGGGGCAACTTCTCCAGGATTGACGGGTGTAAATCCAAAACCTGAGTAAGGCTCAACTGGCGGCAACAATTCCTGTTGGTATAATAAGGCCAACATGCCTTGCATACTAATGTCGTATGGCCCTTGCATCATCATACTCATATCCATTTGAACCTGGTCTCTAATGGTTACATTGACCGTAACATCAGCCGAATTACCATTAGCATCTGTCGCAGTAAACAATACCGGTGTAATGCCAACGGGGTAGTAGTCAGACGCATCTTGTCCAAAGGTGTAGTCATTTGTCAGACGGACACCTGAGCAATTGTCGGCTATAATCGGGATTGGTACAAGGTACGGATCTGAATAAGGGGTAATATGGGCTCTTGAAGCAAGTGCTAAACTATTAATCTGCTGACCATTTTGATCATAACACCTAACATTATCCTCATCGACTACCCAGAAACCTCCATTTCTTCTCGGATCTGGAATGATATCAGCTTTTCCATTCGTTGTAACATCTGAACCGACTTGTTGCCCGTTTTGATTATAGCAGCGAACCTTTTCGTCATCAGCTATCCAGAATGCGCCATTATTTCTTGGATCAGGGACAATTGTGGATTTCCCCTCAGTAGTTATATCACCACCAACCTGCTGCCCGTTTTGATTGTAGCAACGGACTTTTGTACTATCCGCCACCCAGAATGCACCATTGTTTCTTGGGTCAGGAATGATCCCTCCTTTTCCAATAGTAGCGATAGTTCCACCGATTTGCTGTCCTTTGTTGTTGAAGCATCTAACCCCATCATCATCAGCTATCCAGAATGCACCATTATTTCTTGGGTCAGGAATGATACAGGCTTTTCCATTAGTTGTAATCGTATTTCCCTGTTGTCTTCCACGGCGGTCAAAACATCTAACCCCATCGGCATCAGCTACCCAGAATGCACCATTATTTCTTGGATCTGGGACAATGGTTCCTTTACCGTTTGTAGTCACAGTAGTCCTCAGTTTGCCATTTTGATCATAACATCTGATTCGATTATCATCAACTACCCAAAAAGCACCGTTATTTCTTGGATCTGGTACCACAGTACTTTTCGTATTTGTGATAATAGTACCCACTAAATCTCCGTCCTGGTCATAGCATCGAACTTTCGTACTATCGGATACCCAGAATGCGCCGTTGTTTCTTGGATCTGGTACAATTTCTCCTTGCCCTGTGGTGCTAATATCGTTGCCTACCTGTTGTCCATTTTGATTATAGCATCTGACTTTAACTGTATCAGCCACCCAGAATGCACCATTATTTCTTGGATCTGGAACGATTTTCCCTTTTCCTTCAGTATTGATGTCTGATCCAACCTGGTCTCCATCCTGATCGTAGCAACGAACCTTGGTTGAATCTGCTGCCCAGAAACCACCATTATTTCTTGGATCGGGTACTACATCAGCTTTTCCAGTTGTTGGGATGTCGGAACCTACTTGTTCGCCTTTTGAATTGTAGCATCTCACTTTTGTGCTATCAGCTACCCAAAAGCTGCCATTTTTACGGGGATCGGGCACTACGTCAGCCACAGAGGTCAATGTTATTGGCGTAAGAAGTATCGGCAACCCAAATGGGTCAAAAACATGGAGTGATTGATGATCGCCTACCCAATGCATTCCCAGGTAAGGATTTACATCGTAAGCTACATCAAAAAAGCTATCAACAAAAAGTGGTGGAGTGAGATCATCCGGTCCGCAGCCATCATCGACGATTCCAAAATTATACCCGTTTAATGGCCCGAAAGGATGCCCAAGGAGCTCTGCACGCAGCATCATAATGGTGCCGTCTGGAATTAAGGGCAAAGGAGGTCCAACCCACTGAGTTCCATCAAAAATACCTGCACCAAGAGGAATCCATGGCAAAGGAAGGAAAGGTTCTGAACCCGGGCCGAAAAAATTGTAGTAAAAGTTCATGGTACAAATGCCATCGCAGGTGGTATCCCATTGACTTGAACTGAAGTCGAACAATCCGGCTGAAGGAGCGTGAACCTCTCCCGGTAATAGTACAAAGTTTTCAGAGACCCCATTATATCCTTGTGTTGGATCAAATCTTGGCCCAAGTTCTTCGCAAGCAGCTCTTTCGACGTTGTAAGCTGAAAGACAATCTGCTATACAATCCGCTTTTTCACTGGCGGAAATCTCTTCTCCGGAACAGCTTAATATACAGTCAGTAAGTTCCTGGAGTTTTGTTTCATCTGCACCAGTGGTTGCCTCATTTGTAACTATCAATTCCGGGTAACCGGACATGGTAACTTCAAACTGTGTCAAATGCTCAATAGCGCATGCACCATTTTCTGCCAATAGTCTGATCTCATCACCCATAACGGTACCATAGCCTGGGATTGTACATGCCACTGGAGCGGGATATGGAATTCTGTAACAATATAATCCACCTCTTGGAATGCCCTTTCCACAACCTCCAGGCGGGTCAGGAAGAATAACTCGTGGTGAACTAGGGTCATTTTGTTGCATTGGGATATAGTCAATAATTTCACCGTTTAAGTAAATTTCGATCAACATTGTACTCGTGCCACCAATAGAATAATCGGCAAAAACATGGTATTGCCCACCAACTTCAGTGATATCTATCCATCCTAATGGCATTTCCACACCACCGCATATTCCTGATGATTCGATGTGAATGTTTGCGCCTGTAGCAGGAGCGAGAGGCAGCCATTCCATCTCGAAAGCCTTAGTGTCTTCTCCAAGGTCAATTGAAACACCGTCTAATCCACTTGAACCAATATTACTAACCGTTAGATGATCTCCATTGGCACTCATTTGGGTTTGCCCCAATCCCTGGTGGAATTGTTCAAACATATCAAGGAATAAATCATTGATCAATAAATCATTAGGTCCGATAAATTGAATAGAAAAATCAGATATATAATCCACAGGGGCATTTCCATTTTCAGCTAATACCCTGAGTTCGTCGCCAAAATAGGTGCCATGGCCAGGGATATTCCACGGAAGTGGATTACCATAATCAGGACCAATGTAATAACACAATAATGGAGGAGGAAGAAAAGGACCACCTGTACCTGGCCGGATTCTTTTCCCGCAACGATGCGGTTGTTCTGTTGTAGTCGCAATAATCGGATCGGTATAACCTTCTATAACATGGATGATTTGACCTTCGTTAACTACTTCTATGCGCATGCTTGTTGTTCCCCCTGAGCTGTAATCAGCTGTGACTGTAAAACCTGCCCCATTATCTATTACTTCCAGCAAACCAAGAGGAAGCCCTGGTGTACCACCCATGGATCCAGAAGCTCCCAGCGTTAAAGTTTGTAGTAAAGGATATTGAGGGTGAGTGGCATCGAATCTGACTTCTGTGCCACGAGATTCACCAAGATTAATAGAGACACCGTCTTCCCCACTTGAGCCAATATTCGAAACAACCAGGTTTCCTTCTGGAGACAAGTTTGTTTGAGCCTGTCCCAGACCTGCAGTCAGCAAGCCCTGGAATAGGGTTGGGGTGGCAGGAGGAAAAAGCATTGTGTTATCAAATATTCCGCCGAAGTCGAGGGTTATCCCTTCGTCTTTGATGTCAATGTAAAATCCGGTAATAGGATCAATTTCTGTTAACATCAGAAAATCATTATTCAGATCATCTGCGATCAGACTTTGTAACGGATCTCCGATTAGGAGGTAGTCTACTGGTAATCCCTGAGCTTGAAGCATGTTGAAAGCCTGGAAAGTGATGTCTTCTGTTGTCATGCCCGGGAAAGTTGGAATTGTAGCAAATGCAGATCCAGTACCAAGGGTTACAAATCCAGGATCACCTTGTGGAGTTAAACCCGTAGGAGTGCCTGACAGGGCAAACCCGCCATAAGGTTCACCTATGGAAAATGAGAAAACATTATGTGATTCATCTTCTTTAGTTTCGTCTTGCCTTAGCCGCATTGATAAAATGGTAAATCCCTCGGAGGACCCTGCGACTACCGCATTTGAAGAACCTGCAATAGAATCAATACCAGTTGCATTTGAAGGCGCAGCCGCTCTTATTTTTTCAGCTTTTTCAAGATCGTCATCATCTTCATGGATAGCAGTGTTCCATTTTATCGTAGTTTTATTGCCATTCGCATCTCTCACCACAATTTCTACAGTTACGTTGCCTGTTTCCGTTGGGTCACCACAGCTTATATTGGCCTGGTTTGCTTTTAAGCCAAATAGGCCCACAAAAAAAGCTAAGCCGATTAGCATAAAGCGTTTAGTCGTATTGAGAAGAAAAATATTCATATCAAGTATTTTTTAGGTGTTATTTTGAAATCATTTACATTCTGTCGTCGAAACAAATGCATGGCCATTAACAACCGTTTATACTTGGGGTGAAAAGAATGTTACCATCTGGACATAAGAAAAATGAAATATTTGTTGAGCTGGCAGCCGATTATTCATAAATTGGTGTAAATGAAAAAACTGCCTAAATCAATCACGGATAAGGAGTTAATCAAAGGGATAGCGCTAGGTGACCCGGAGGTGATGGGCTATTTGTATCAGGCTTATTTTCCCAGGATTGAGCGTTTTATTACTTCAAATAGCGGCGATATTGATGATGCGATGGATATATTCCAGGATGCTGTTATGGTGGTTTATCAAAAGTTCAAAAATCCCGAAGCCTCATTAACCAGCTCGTTTTTTACGTTCCTTTATGCAGTTTGTCGCAACTTATGGTTGAAGGAATTGAAAAAAAGAAAGGATAAAGGGGTAACCACTTCGCTCGAATCGGTATCAATTGGTGTCGAAGAAATCGAATCTGCCATTTTCAATCGTGATAAGATCTCATTATTCAGGTCAAAATTCACCAAACTCGGTCAAGGATGTCAAGACATTCTCAAATTATTTTTTGATGGCAAATCCATGAAAGAGATTGCCTCAATAATGAACATTTCTGAAAAGTACGCACGGAAACGAAAGTTTCAATGTAAAGAAAAACTGACCGCTTTGGTTAAGGCTGATCCTCTATACAATGAACTCAAGCACCATGGAGAATAAACAGAATGTATTCGAAAAAATAGAACAATACCTTAATGGTACACTCGAAGGTGATAGCCTCAGAAGTTTTGAAGAACAACTCAAGACTGATCCCGAATTAAAAGCAGAGCTGGAGTTACACCGACTAATGTCAATTGCTGTCACAGATGAACATAAGGATAAAACCATCGCAGTAAAACTCAACGAAATAGGAAAGGATTATCTGGAGAGAAGAAACAGCCAACAGAAATCACAGAGGAAGACCATATTTATGCAACCCGGCAAATGGGCAATAGCGGCTTCTTTTGCGATTCTGGTAGCATTAGCTGCATGGTTTTTTATGAACGACAATACAGGATTGACAAATGACGAGCTATTTGCGCAGACTTTCGTGATACCGCCAATTACAGACAGGGAACGATCGACAACAAATGATATCAATACAATTTTAGAAAGTGCTTACGAAAACTATGAAAAAGGAAATTTTAATGCAGCTGTCAAAGACTTTGAAGTGGCACTCACCGAAGCGGAAAAGGCTTCATTCGCTTATTACCAGGCTATTGCCTTTCTCGCAAGTACTCCACCAGATACAGAACAAGCTGCCACAAACCTGATTTTCATTATTACTGATGGCGATAATACTTACGTGACAGCAGCAAAATGGTACCTGGCTTTGATCCATGTCAAGGAAGGGAATATTGATTCAGCAAAAGAATATCTCCAGACACTTTCATCAAAACCGTCTAAGTATCAACGAAAAGCAAAAGCCCTTTTGAAAGATATCTAATTTGAAAGCGTAATTTTCCTACAATAGAATAAACCAAAAACTATTCGTTTTCTGGTATTTAGGTGTTACTTTTATGCAAGCCCTTTTTTATAATTCCGCATAAGTATGAAAGTATCTACCTTCTATTGGTTGATAATTCTATTATGGCCCTTCTTTTGTGTTGGTCAGCAATACGACCTGAATAAGTCGGTATTGCTTAAAGCTGATATCCAGTTGAATCCACCTTCTATAGATATCAGATGGGAAAAGTCGTCTAAAATTCAAAGCATCCAGGTATTCAGGAAAAAGGCTGAAGCCTCAGAATGGGGAGAGCCAATTGCCACTCTGAAAGGGAATGCCACCCATTTTACCGATAAAGAAATTGTAAGGGGAGAAAGTTATGAATATAAGGTTTGGCAAAAGTCTAAACATGCGACAGCTTTCGGCTACATGTATTCTGCAATTGGTAAGCCCGTTGTTCATTTCAGAGGCAAAGTGATCCTCGTTGTTGATAATACCGTTGCTTTGCCATTAAAACAAGAACTTAAAAGATTCGTTTCCGATCTGGAAGGTGATGGATGGGAAGTTGTTAGGGTAGATGTCAGTCGACATGCCAGTCCGCAAAAGGTCAAACAAAGGATAAAAGGCGCCTATTACGCCGATCCTGATAATACCAATTCACTGATTTTGTTTGGCCATGTGCCTGTGCCTTATTCGGGAAATATTCACCCTGACAAACATGTTGACCATAAGGGGGCATGGCCTGCAGATACCTATTATTCTGATATCGATGGTGTATGGACGGATTCCGAAGTCAATTACGCTAAAGCCAATGAACCTCGAAATCATAATGTTCCTAATGATGGTAAATTCGACCAAAATCTAATACCAACTCCACCTGAATTAAGAACGGGACGGATCGACTTTGCGAACCTTCCAGCATTTCAAGTCTCAGAAATAGACTTGTTGAGAGCGTATTTAGACAAAAATCACGAATTCAGACAAAAAAAATATGAGCCACGATCGAGAGGACTCATTGAAAACAATTTCAAATCGTTTTCTGAAGGGTTTGCCCAAAATGGCTGGAAAAATTTCTCACCGCTAGTAGGGCCTGAAAATATCACAAAAGGCAACTATAATGAGGATCTTCGTAAAAAATCCTATTTATGGTCTTATGGGTGTGGTGCAGGTTCTTTTGCCAGTAGCAAAGGCATAATTAGCTCAGAAGAATTTGCAAAATATTCAATAAATTCTACGTTTAATCTTCTTTTTGGAAGCTATTTTGGTGATTGGGATAGTGAAGATAATCTACTCAGGGCTTCACTTGGTTCCGGTAAAATTTTAGCGACATGTTGGGCCGGCCGTCCAAATTGGCAATTCCATCATATGTCTCTTGGTAATCCTATTGGCTACTCAGTGGTATTGTCCCAGAAAAACCATGTCTTGTATAACCCGGGTTATGGTGCACGCAATATTCATATGGGGTTGCTGGGTGATCCAACTTTGAGAATGAAAATGACAGCTCCTCCAAAGGATGTGAGATTAAACATAGAGAACGAAAAAGTTAATCTTTCCTGGTTATCACCGAATGAAGATGTCGTCGGGTATCATATCTACCGTAAAAAAGGGAAAAATGGTAATTGGGAACTACTAAATGCCTATCTCGTGACCTCAAATGAATATACAGACTCCTGTCTGCCTGTTGGAGAATATGTATACATGGTGAGAACAATTAAGCTGGAGACATCACCAAGCGGCACATATTATAATCTAAGTCAGGGGACCTTTTCAGAATCGGTCAAGATCAGGGAGGACTGGTTGACCAATCCTGATTTTAACTACTCTGTTGAAGGTAGATCAGTTACATTTAATAACCTTACGGAAAATGCTACAGACTTTACGTGGACCTTTGGTGATGGAACTGTTTCAAAGGAGGTAAATCCTATTTATAAATATACAACGTATGGAAACTTCATTATTGGATTGGAAGCCACTAACCAATGCGGATCTAATATGGTTGAGGTTCAACTAGATTTGATCGAGCCTTCTCAAACAAAGGCGACTACTGGTCTTTCCGGATTCAATATCTTCCCAAACCCAACTTCTGAATACCTCAACATCCATATTTACTCTAATTCAGAATCAAGCTACCAGGTCAGAGTCTTCGACCTTGACACTCGACTGATGAAGGAGAATGTGGTTGCCTTCCAGGGAAACTCGACCTTGTACACGCTTGACATCAGGGACCTTTCCAAAGGGGTATATATTATCCAGGTTTTTGATCAAAACGGCAAAATAGGAGCAAAAAAGTTTGTTCAGAATTGATCTTATACTACCTTTCCTGAATGAAAAAACAAGCGCTCAGTATATTAATGTGGCTGGTAATATCAGCTGCTTTTGTCGGGCCAGGCACTGTTACAACCGCTGCTTCTGCCGGTGCTGGTTACCGATATCAACTTCTTTGGGCGCTACTATTTTCCACATTGGCATGTATTTTACTCCAGGAAGGAGCCGCCAGAGCTTCAATTGCAGGAAAAAAAAGCCTCGGAGGTTTGATCGCCGCAAAATATCCAGGGAAAACAGGTCAAAGATTAGCCTGGCTTATGGTTGGGACCGTTGTTTTCGGATGTATCGCCTATGAAGCAGGCAATATATTAGGTGCAGTAGCCGGCATTTCTATCGCGATATCTATAGATTCAAGACTGATAACAGCAATAATTGGAGTAATTGCAGGTCTGTTACTTTATTTGGGAAATACGAAAACCGTTACTAATATTCTTGGAGCTATAGTAGCTACGATGGGAGTAGGGTTTCTGATTATGGCCATTAAGGTCACCAAGAACACCTCTGAAGTGTTTACAGGACTAATTAGTCCCGCTTTGCCTGAAGGATCTGCATTATTGGCACTTGGACTGGTTGGTACTACTATAGTGCCTTACAATCTTTTCCTCGGGTCTGGTATTAGCGAGGGGCAAGCTATAAGATCAATGCGATGGGGAGTCATTGTTGCAGTAATCATTGGTGGCATTATCTCTATGTCTATCGTTTTGGCTGCCGTTCCAATACAAGGGGAATTCTCTTTTGAGGCAATGGCCCAAACTATGCAATCCAATCTTGGCGTCTTCGGTCGTAATTTATTCGTATTTGGCCTTTTTGCTGCAGGTTTCACTTCTGCGGTTACAGCACCATTGGCCTCAGCCATTTCTGTAGAAAGTCTACAAAAAGATACGGGGTATGTTCGCACTAACTGGTTTAAGACAACGTGGTTTATGGTGTTGGTTATAGGTCTTCTCTTCGGCATTTTCCAGGTTAAACCTGTTCCGGCAATTATTCTGGCCCAAGCATTGAACGGATTACTCCTGCCTTTCCTTGCCATTGCATTATGGCTGATCCTGAATGATGATGAGCTTATGGGGAAATCTCATTTAAATGGCATTGGATTAAATGCAGCTTATTTCGGAGTTGTGGTAATTACGTGCCTTTTAGGCTTATTGAATATTGCTAAGGCTATAGGTAGAGCCTTGGGAACATCAATCAATACTGCAGAAGTTCTGCCTGCCTTTGGTGCGCTTGGGTTTATCATTGCGCTGCTAATCAGTTTCAGAATTAAGGCCTTAACCAAGTTAAAAAGATGAAAGATATCTGTCAAATCCGCATAAAAAAGGGAAGAGAAGGTGCTATTCTAAGGAAGCATCATTGGGTGTTTTCAGGAGCTGTACAAACAATAATGGGCAACCCAGATGATGGAGATCTCGTAAGAGTTGAAGATTTTAAAGGGCAGTTCCTCGCCATTGGTCATTACCAGCAAGGTAGTATTTTGGTAAGAATTATCACATTTCGGGAAACCGAAATCAATCCAAAGTTTTGGGAACAGAAAATAACCGAAGCTCTCATATTGAGGCAAAACCTGGGATTGGTTGATAATGCGTCAACTAATGCTTTTCGGCTAATAAATGGGGAAGGAGATGGATTACCCGGATTAATAATAGATGTCTATAATGATTGCGCTGTAATTCAAACTCATTCTTATGGAATGGCAAAATCCAGCCAAGATATTGCACTCGGATTAAAATCCGTATTGGGAAACAGGGTTGAAACCATTTACGATAAAAGCAAAGTTCTCCTGGGACAAAACCATGAGCATCAAAAAGAATTTCTTCTTGGTGATAAAAACAATACTACTATACTTGAAAATGGGAATCTGTTTTTTGTGGATTGGGAAACTGGGCAAAAAACCGGATTCTTCCTTGACCAAAGAGAAAATCGTCAACTGTTGTCTCGATTTTCAGAAGGCAAGACTATTCTGAATGCCTTTTGTTATAGTGGCGGGTTTTCCGTTTATGCGCTTATGGCAGGTGCAAGTCACGTTGACTCTGTTGATGCTTCCCAAAAAGCCATTAATTGGACTAACCAGAATGTTGTTCTTAACCCATCCTCTGGAACGCATGATGGTGTCTGCATGGATGTACTGAAGTTTTTGCAATCCAGTACCAAAGATTACGATGTTATGGTTCTTGACCCCCCTGCATATGCCAAACGCCGGTCTGCAAGGCATAAGGCAGTCCAAGGTTATAAGCGGTTGAATTTAGAGGGCATAAAAAAAGTTAAACCTGGTGGTATCCTATTTACTTTTTCTTGTTCGCAGGTTGTCGACAGGAAATTATTCAGAGATACTATACTTGCTTCTGCGCTTGAAGCCGGACGGCCCTGCAGGGTAATTCACGAATTGTCTCAGCCGGCAGATCACCCGATTAATATGTTTCATCCTGAAGGTGCTTATCTTAAAGGGCTTGTACTTTATTTGTCATAAGTGGTTGGCGAATTTGTTAATTTTCTTCATTTTAGCGGCAACAAAAAATAATAATGATGAGATACATGATTTTCCTACTAATTCCTGTGTTGTTTATGTCTTGCGGTTCAGAAGGCGGCACCTCAAATAATAATGGAGATTCCAATAATGACAGATTAAAAACGCCTAAACCGACTCAATCAATAATTAATCAATATACGGCTGATTTAGAGGAAATGGCCAAACAATCAAGAGAGCAAGAACTGCAAATAGCAGACGCCGTTGCTAAAGCAGATGGTGAAGAGATTGATTATAATATCTATGCGGAACAAACCAGAGTAGATTCTGTCAATATGATAAAGCTCTCGAAAATGCTCGATGCCAATGGCTGGATTGCAACTACTCATTACGGAGAAGCTGCATCAAACAGGGCCCTGGCTATTCTAAACAAGGCATCTTCAAATTACCAGGTATATTACTTGACAATGGTAACCAATGCATTGAGTGCCGGCGAAATCAAACCTGCAGGTTTTGCTGAAGTTTATGATAAAGCTATGATTGCCCAAGGAAAAAATCAATTATATGGAACTCAGATGTCCTTTAATGAAACGGAAGGCATCAACAAAGTCCATCCTATTGAAGATGAGGCGAATATTGAACAAAGAAGAAAGGTTGTAGGATTACCACCTATGACCGCATATTGGTCAAATTTTGGAATTGTCTATCCAGACAATGGCAGTTCAACCGATCATTAGTGATGATAATAGGTTGATTATCAGTATGAAATATTTTTCCTGATTTTTTTTCAAATGTAGGGAACTATTTTTCAGCTAAAGTTGTTTACTTTTTTGTAATCTTTTTTGAAGGAATAAAAAAACCAGAATGTTTATCCATTCTGGTTTTTGTTTTTATACTGTGTTCCTCTTCCTTAATCAAGGTCGAACTCGTAATAATACTCACCAGGGTAATCTTCATAAACCCCTTCAAGCATTACTGTGTCCTGTTTCTTTTCAATCTCATTTAACAATTCTTCAAGCGATTTCACCTTCTTATCATTGATCTTTGTAATCACGAAGCCAGGCTCCATATTTGTATGAAATATTTTTCCGCCTCTTGTGATACTTACTACCATAACCCCATCAGTATCTATTTTAGAGACTTCAGAAGGCTTGAGATCCCGTAATTCAGCACCCAATTGATCAAAAAGTTTTACATCCCGCTTGTTGATTAGTGCAGTGGTATTGGATTTATTTTTGAGAGTTACTTTACTATACTTGGTAACACCACGGCGAAGGAAAACAACATCTAGTTCATTGCCTGGTCTAAACCTGGCCACTTGTTCCTGTAATTCAGGTGTGCTGTTCACTTTTATACCATTAATATGGGTAATGATATCGCCCTCTAACAGGCCTGCTTCATCAGCGGCACTTCCGTTGTTGACACGACTGATGTAAACGCCATCGAGGTTAGGCAGGTCATCCTTCTCAGCTATTTCTTTGGTAACGTCTGTAATAAGGACACCCAGGAAGCCTCTTTGCACCACACCATATTCTTTTAAGTCTAAAACTACTTTTTGTACAAGATTTGATGGAACTGCAAATGAGTATCCTTCATATCGACCGGAACGGGTGATAATGGCAGTATTGATACCAATAAGCTCTCCTCTGGTATTTACTAAAGCACCACCACTGTTGCCTGGGTTTACAGCGGCATCAGTTTGAATAAATGATTCTATAGAATAATCTCCATCCAAAATGTTGATGTTTCTGGCTTTTGCAGAAATAATCCCGGCTGTTACAGTAGAGTTCAAATTAAAAGGATTGCCGACTGCCAATACCCATTCTCCAACATTAGAAGAATCAGAATCAGCGAAATTTACATAAGCGAATTTTTCATTAGTATTTAACTTAAGGAGGGCAAGATCAGTCGATGGGTCAACACCTAATAATTCAGCATCAAAACTCCTCCTATCATTCAAGGTTACTTCAAACCGATTGCCATCTTCAATTACATGATTGTTGGTTACAACATATCCTTCAGAAGAAATAATTACACCTGAGCCCGATGAAGCTTCAACAGGTGAGCGCCCCCATAGATCTTCGAAAGTATTGCCCTTTGCTTTCTTTGCGCTAATATGCACAACTGAGGGCGTCGCAGTCTTTGCTGATTCAGAAAAATCTGTAGGTGCAGAAGAGTAAACTATCCTGGATTCAATATCTGAAGGGGCTTTAAAGTTGGTGTATTTTGCAGGTGACTTTTCCTGAACAATAACTTGTTGTGGTCCATCAAAGTATTTGAATACAAAAGCTGTTACCAGCGAACTTAGCACCGCTACAAGTACAATGAAAGGCGTCTTTTTCATAAAATTTAGTTTTTCAATGCTCTGAAGTGATTTTTAAATTACGGTTTTCAACCATAATTATATTAAAATAACATGCCTGATTCAGTTAAAACTCTGTTAAACCAAGGATTGTTTTGTTATCAATGAACTATTATCCTTGTCGGATCTTCTTAATTTTGCCTAGAAAAATTAAAAATGGCACCTAAATTAAATTACAATGTTTGAAAGAAATATTCCTGAAGATGATCTCAGTAACGAGGATTACCTCGGTAATATTTGGGGCTGGAAATTCTCAATCTTCAGTCTCTTTTTTATTTTACTTTTTGTAGGGTGGTTAGTATACAGCCACTATTACAGAGAAATGCCAGAGTCTGAAACAGAAACCCCAATTGAAGAAACGATCAGATGAGGAGAATGTTTTATAAATATGAAGGCGCTGGAAATGACTTCGTTATTTTTGACCACCGTGAAAGGTTTTTTGATCATAAGAATGTAGCCTTAATCCAAGAAATCTGTGATAGAAGGAGGGGAGTCGGTGCAGATGGTTTAATATTACTTGAAAACTCAGCCTCTCACGATTTTAAAATGGTTTACTTTAATTCGGATGGGAAGGAAAGCTCCATGTGTGGTAATGGTGGCAGATGTATCGTGGCTTTTGCAAAACACTTGGGTCTTATATCTGATAAAACTGAATTTGAAGCAATAGACGGTCCCCACGACGCGACTTTACTCGATAATGAGGAGGTGACTCTGAAAATGTCAGATATCCAGAGTGTAGAGATTAACGATGATCATTTTGTACTAAATACAGGCTCTCCCCATTTTGTAAAACCCACCAAAACTATCGAACAGGATGATATATATTCTTTTGGTCGGACCATTCGCTATTCAGAAAAATATAAATCTGAAGGGATTAATGTCAACCTATTCCAATTAGAACAACCGCATCTGATTAAAGTAAGAACATACGAAAGAGGGGTGGAGGATGAAACCCTTGCATGTGGAACAGGGGTTACTGCTTGCGCAATTGCATCCTATATTTTTCAAGATATTAACACTCAGGAGTTTTCCACAAAAGTCAAAACGAAAGGAAATGATTTACTTCGGGTAAAGTTTAGGTTTGATGGAAACAAATTCTTTAACGTTTGGCTTACCGGACCTGCAACTTTTGTTTTTTCAGGATATTTAAATGTCTGATCCTCAAAAGACCTTAAATCTTTTTGTTTTGTTTGCAAATATTTGGTCTGCAAATATTTATACATATAATTGTTGATAAATTTTTATTACTATTCTGAACGGTTTTACCCAAAAACACGTTAGTTTTATTGAACCATTTACACTTCAATTTATCACAATTTAAAACCGTAGAGTTATGTTGAAAAACCAATTTTCAGACTGGAAGCCTATGCTCCAAAACGGACTGGGCAAGCTAAAATTACTCGTTAAAAAAGAAGGATTCAAACTGTTTGTTGTTTTCCTGGTGATGGCTTGGGCAATGCAGAAAGACTTAAGAGTTGAGGTCAACTTTTCATCTCCTGCAGAAAACGTGAGCCTTGTTAATCAGGATATTGAACCAATCAGCTTACACTCGGAGAAAAACACAAAGAAAGAACGTTACATGGACTATATCGAAACTCATTCAGCTTTAGCTGTTAAACAGATGAAAGCAAATCGAATTCCAGCAAGTATCATTCTGGCACAGGGGTTATTAGAATCAGATGGCGGTGCGAGTAAATTAGCCATTGATAATAAAAATCATTTTGGGATCAAGTGTTTTTCCAGAACTTGCAAAAAAGGGCATTGCGCGAATTTCAATGATGATTCGCACAAAGACTTTTTCCGGATATATGGATCGATTAATGAAAGCTATCAGGCACATAGTGCCTTCCTAAAAAAGGATCGATATAATCATCTTCGCGACTTACCAGTAACTGATTATATCTCCTGGGCTTATGGTCTTAAAAAGGCAGGATATGCCACAGACAAGAAATATGCTGAAAAGCTGATCAGTTTGATTAACAGGTATGATCTGGCAAGGTTTGATAGAATGGCTTAATTACAAAAGCAGGTTTGTTCTAAACTTAGAACAAACCTGCTTTCGTAATTATCCTACCATTTCAGTACCTGCGAAATGGAAGTTTCCTTCGATATCCGCATTCTCATCTGAGTCAGAACCGTGTACTGCATTTTGTCCAATATCAGTGGCATAAAGTGCTCTGATAGTTCCAGGAGCAGCCTCCTTAGGATTCGTACTTCCAATTAGTGTTCTGAAGTCCTCTACGGCGTTATCTTTTTCCAGAATCGCCGCGACAATAGGGCCTGAAGTCATGAACTCTACTAATTCATCAAAGAATGGTTTGCCTTTGTGAATTCCATAAAACTCAGATGCCTTCTCTTTTGACAACCTGGTTAATTTCATAGCTACGATCTTGAATCCCCCCTTATTTATATGTGCAAGGATATTCCCAATATTCCCTGCTCTTACCGCGTCAGGTTTGATCA
>JBCCHF010000066.1:0-25189 GCA_039028895.1 Bacteroidota bacterium
CACACGAACCCAGAAAAGTCAAGACATCAGTTCCCATCTCCACCTCCTCTAACTCCTCCTTCAGGAGGAGCACGAAGATCAAGTTGTACGTTCCCTTTTCCTGGGGGGGAAGGGCCAGGGAAGAGGTGACACACGAACCCAGAAAAGTCAAGACATCAGTTCCCATCTCCTGGAGGAGAAGGGCTAGGGATGAGGTGGCACTCCACCCCCTCCTCACCAACAAGCACCCCAATCGCAACCCCCATACCACCTAACCGAACAGCCACAACAACATTTGGCGAGACCTTTTTTACAATTGGTGTCTTTACAGGCCCAACACCCATGATGCCACTCCATTGATGAGCGATCTGAAAATTGGAGTCAGGTAGTAAATTATGCTTCAAAAGAGAAGTTAAATGACTGGTTATCTTTTCGGTCAGGCCAAATTCAGAGGTTGTTTCTTCTTCGAAAGCCAGATTGCGAGCACCACCAATCAAGACACGGTCGCCAATATTTCGAAAATAAACGTACCCTTTGTCCAGGAAAAAGCAGCTCTTAAGCGAGAGATCGGGAATTGGGGAAGTTACAAGTATCTGGTTGCGGGCCGGAAAGACGTGCTTGTCCGGTAATAAATTTCGGGCAAAACCATTTGTTGCAACAACAACCTTGGCAGCATTTACAACTAAATTGTCTTTCAATGCAATGTCGACACCATTGGTGCCATCCTCAAAAGCTGTTACCTCTGCTCCGTTTAAAATGGTGATACCAAGACTTTTTGCTACATCAAGTAGCCTCACCATCATTTTACCCGTGTGCAATTGTCCTTCAGAAGAATTATGAATCAGGTGTTTAATACCTTTAAAGCCAAACTTCGGTATAGCCTCATCGGTAGGTTTGTACACCGCATCAACCCCAATGGCAGATTTTAGCTGTTTGTTGAGATATGAAAGTTGATCTCGACATTCAATATAGAGCGAATCATCTTCTGCCCTGAAACACTCATAACTGCCAGTTGGCAAAAAATTAATTGCGTCATCCCCAGTCAGCGCTCGTAATTTGCTTAAACCTTCCCAGCGTTTCTGGACTAGTGCAAAAACCTGTTGTTCGGTATCGGTTTTCAAATCATCAATAAGTTCAGAGGGCGATCCAAAGCAGGCAAAACCTGCGTTTTTCGTACTGGCACCGCTAGGTAGAATATTCCGCTCAAGTACAACAACGTTACTTTTCGGATGCCGCTTTGTCCATGAGATGGCCGCAGATAGTCCGACAATACCACTGCCGATAACTGCAAGATCTATTGCTTTGAAGAAGGCGTCTTTTTCCCAGTAACTCAGGTTCATTGGTTAGAGGTATACAGGGTCAATTCCATTTACAATTTCTTCAAACCAGGTCACCGGAGTCTGTATCTTATCACCAGTGCTGGTATCACATTTAAAGAATTGGTAGAAAAGGTCCAGATTTCCGTTGAGGCGACTCAAAAGCTTTTCAAGTTTGAGATACCCCTGATCAGGCATTTGGAAAGGATGCGAAAGCCGCCAGGCATAAAAAGCTTCATCGTGGAGTTCGATTACATCTAAAACTTGGGTATCAATAATAAATTTTTCAGCAAATTTACGCGCATAAACAGCATGGTGAAGGTCCCAGTTTCGAGGGCGACTTTGGTCTTCGAGATGTTTGAAATTATCGTGGGTGATGGCGATTAAACGCAAGTCGAGACGACGTTTTTTATCAACTTTCAAGCGATCAATATTGTCCAAGACTTCACGAACATGGTAGATGATTTTTCCTTCTGGGTGCCCCCAACGAGGTTTACCCCATAACGCACCCTCGCGCCATGATTTTTCACTAATGATTGAATGCTCAAGATCATTTTCCGGGGCAATGATCTCCTCAATCATCGACGTTTCAGAAGTAAATCCTTTCTCCATGTATACTTGTTGAACAAAGTCCCTTTGTAAGATACCACAAATTTCGTGCAAAAAATGCCTGAGCATACCGCAAAATCAATGCTTGTGGACAGATTTTTTTTTTGCGTAAAAACTTGACTTTATTGTAAAAATGGTTTAAGTATACAGAGAATATGTTTTTTGAAAACATAAAATGGTTTGCTAAAACACCATTTACTTTTTTATGGTCTAAAAAAGGAGATGTACTTTAGGTTGAATAAGCTTTTTAAGAAAAATAACTTTTAAGCAACCCTTCGTTAATCTTATGTTAAAGTAAACTGGCCCGATAACTAAGTGATTCGCAGATGAGTTATATTAGCAAATCTGGCTAAAAACAGGCATCGTTATTGGTGTTTATACTTTGAGCCAAATACCACGAGAAATGAAAAAAATAGGATTATACATAATTGCCGGCATGTTGGGTGGCATTTTTGCTTTGGGCGGATTCCTCCTGATTGTGCCCCAGCAAGCTCAGCAAGTCAGCGCTATAGAATCTCCGGATTTTGGGAAAATGGTCAATCAAATGCCCAAAAATCTAAAGATGCTAGGTGACGCACCTGCTGACTTCACAAAAGCTGCAAAAATAGGTATGCCTGCTGTAGTACATATTCATGCACGTCAAACCGGTACTACAACTAATAATAGGGAAGATCGTTCAATGGATCTTTTCAGAGAATTCTTTGGCGATGATTTCAGCCCTTTCGGGCAAATGCCGATGGAAGGATCTGGGTCTGGCGTCATTATTTCTAAAGATGGATACATCGTTACGAATAACCACGTTGTAGAATATGCAGATGAGGTAAGTGTAACATTATTCGATAAAAGGAAGTTTAAGGCCAATATCATTGGTACAGATCCGACTACAGATCTTGCCGTTCTGAAAATTGAAGGTCATGGTATGCCTACACTTAAATTCTCAGACTCAGATCGCACAAAGGTCGGTCAGTGGGTAATGGCAGTAGGTAATCCTTTTGACCTGACATCTACAGTTACAGCTGGTATCATAAGTGCCAAAGGGCGTAGTATTGATATTCTGGGCGGCGGTGCTGCTATTGAATCATTTATTCAGACGGATGCTGCAGTAAATCCTGGTAATAGTGGTGGTGCTTTAATCGACCTCGAGGGTAATCTTGTAGGTATTAATACTGCGATCATGACCCGTACAGGACGATTTGCAGGGTATTCTTTTGCTGTACCTTCTAATATCGTGAGCAAAGTGGTTGAAGACCTGATGGAGTATGGATCGATTCAGCGTGGTTTCATTGGTATTAATATTCGCGATCTTGATGCAGATACTGCCAGTGACCTAGGGTTAAACATCACTGAAGGTGTCCATGTTATAAGCCTTGTTGATGATGGAGCAGCCATTAAAGCAGGTCTACTTCCTGATGATGTAATTATCGCTGTTAACGGTAAAGACGTTAAATCAGCTCCTGAACTTCAGGAATTGGTCGGACGACTACGCCCTGGCGACGAAGTTCAGCTTGACGTTAATCGTTTGGGTGAACAAAAGAGCTTTAATGTCCGTTTAAAGAAATAGAGGAAAAAGATAAAAATTGCCGGCCTTCGTGGTAACAATTGCTTGGGTCGGTCAAAAGATATTCAAGAAGTTTTTGGGTTTCATTTGGTTTTAAGGCCACCTATTCACGCTAGTGTTTAGGTGGCTGTTTTTTTAGGCAGAATCCTCCACAACCGGACTCACCAGTTTGCTGTAAAAAGCAATCAGTATCCAGGAAGAAACGAGAAGGAAACCGGTAAGGATCACAAAAGTGTAGACCACATTATTGTCTTTATGGAAAAGCGGCAACGAAAACAAAGCCAAAAAGAACATCCTTGCCAGAATATTCGATATCGCAAAAATACTGTTCGCCCGCCCATAAACCTGGTTAGGTACGTGCTTGAAAAGATAGGTTATCCGCTGTATTCTCGTACCTGCATTCGTTACACCCAAAACAAAGAGAAGGATATAAAACAACAGTTCATCATTTGTAAAAGCCATTGTGGCAAATAAAATGGCAGTAATAAAGGTCATCAGGATTATGGATCCCACAGCTGCCATCCTTCGAAATAATTGTCGGATCGCAAAACCTGCAAAAATCGCCCCGAAGGCATAGGTAACTTCCGAAATGGCATAGACGTCACCACCTAATCCCATATGCTTGTCCACATAAATCGGCGAAAGATAGAAGGCTAGAAGAAGTACGGTTACAAAAATGGAGAATGAAACTACCCCGAAAAGAAAAATATATGGCTGACTTTTCAAAAAGTTGAAGCCGGTTCTAAGCCTTTCCATAATCTTTCCCATTTCCGCTTTTCGCTCCACCATTGGTTTATACCGGATCAATACAACAAAAAAGGCCGCCAGGAAATACGTGAATGTATCCAATGCAAATATTTCATGAAGCTCCCATGCCTCAATGGAGAAAGGAATATTAAAGCTAATGCCCAAAATGGATTTCTGACCCGCTTCCAAACCTTCAAGGAGTATAGCGGCCCCAGCACCTGCCAAAGCCGTTGCAATCTGACCCTGGATCTCAACAGCTGAAGTGATTGTTCCGTAATGTTTAGGTTCTGTTATTTCCTGTAAAAAGGCGTATAAGTTCTGATAATGAAGGTTGTAGTTGAAAAAAGTAGCCGCGAAAACCATCGCCGCAAGACCAAGCGGCACATGGCCCTGCATATATCCGGATAGCGTAATTAGCCCAACAACAACACCAGAGATCAAACCAAGAACTAGGAACACATATTTCCTGTTATATTTATCGACAAATGTGCCAGCAGTTGGCACCCAAAATAAAGCGACGAAAGTGACGAGCCAGTAAATGATCCCAAAGAGCGAGGTCTCCTCCTGCATGGTAAAATACCAGGGGATGGAAATCATGCTAATACCTTGAGCTATCCCAGAAACGGTATTAGCCGCAAAAAGGAGGAGGATGGCTGATAAGTTTTTCAAGAATAATTTGATTTTGGGAATCACAAAGCTAGTTTTTTTCATGACCAAAGAAGAAGCACTCTCCAAACTTCAGAAATATTGCGCCTATCAGGACAGGTGTCATAAAGAGGTACGTACAAAACTTCTCGATATCGGGGTACGCGGTTATGATCTCGAATGGGTTATTGCAGAACTGATTAGCGAAAAGTTTCTGGATGAAGAACGCTTTGCCAGATCTTTTGTCAGGGGTAAGTACAGAATGAAAAAGTGGGGGAGAGTAAAGATCAGGATAGAACTCAAGAAACGACAGATCTCCGACTATTGCATCCGGAAAGGCTTAAGCGAAATCGACCAGGAAGAATATGAACATAACCTCAGAGAATTGCTTAAGAAAAAATTGGACACTTTGTCAGGAAACAGCTATCAAAAAAAATCCAAATTAGCCCAATTCGTCATCCGTAAAGGTTATGAATCTGACATAACCTGGCAGGAAATCAACAAATTGGAGTTAGACTAAACATTTTGCACGGTATTTGCTTAAAGAAATAAACAAGCATAACGCAATGAAAAACCTCTGATGCTTGAGCTTCCATACGCTGATAATGGGAGAATTTTTTAAACAATAAATTTCATATGACCCACTATAAATTTTTGCTACTAATTTTCTTTTCTATCCTGTTGATTTTTGACCTGAGCGCACAGCGCAAAACTGAATATGCTGATGTCGGCTGGGGACAGGAATATCAGGAACCTTCTAATTCAAGGATCACCAATATTCTTGGTACAACTGGCGATGGGTTTTATGCATTGCGTCTGAGAGGGAGTTGGGGCCGACCTTATATTGAAGAGTATGGTAATGATATGAAACTCCGTAAGTCGGAGGAGTTGTCACTGAGCTATAAGGGGAAACAACAGGAACTGGAAAATGTGATCTGGTATAATGACCAATTGTACATGATCACCTCTTTCAATAATGAACAAAAAAATACCAACTACCTCTTTATGGAAGGGATATTTCCAAGAACTTTCACTAAGAAAGGAGATATCCGAGTGGTTGGAGAAATTCCGGCAAGGAACCGAAACAATGAAGGGTTTTTCGACTTCAGGGTGTCACGCGATAGCTCAAAATTCCTGATCTACAACGAGATGCCATACAAGAAAAATGAGCCCGAACGCTTCGCTTTCAGGGTATTCGACGACAAGATGGAAAGCCTCTGGTACAAAGAAGTCGTATTGCCATACGCCGATTTCTTGTTCGAAGTTGTCGAGTTCAGAGTGGATGATCGAGGAAGAGTATTCCTGCTGGGCAAATTGTACAACGAAAACAGGCGTGAGAAAAAAGGTGGTAAACCCAACTACAAATACGTCGTAGTAGAGTATAAGGATGGCGGAGAAAGTTCCAAAACCTACCAGGTTAATCTCCAGGATAAATTCATCTCCGACCTTACATTCAGAGTCGCAAGAAATGGAGACCTGATCTTTGCCGGATTCTTCTCTAATCGCACCAGCTATACGGTGAAAGGTACCTGTTATTTTAAAATTAACGGCGAAACAGGAGAAGTCTATAATTCAGGTATCAAAGAATTTGGCGAAGATTTCCTCAACCAGTTCCACAAAAGAGAAAAGAAAGGCAAAGAGCTATATAGTTACGACCTTAAAAAACTGATTCCCCGATCAGATGGTGGAGCAGTATTGGTAGCAGAACAGTATTTCGTGAGAGTTTTCCGTTACCGTGATTATTATACCGGACTTTACGAAGAGCGCTATTACTACTATTACAATGATATCATTGTGGCAAATATAAATCCTGATGGTAGTATTGCCTGGGTGTCCAAAATTCCTAAACGCCAGGAAACCAGTAATGATGGCGGGTACTTTTCTTCATTCTCGACTTCTGTAGTGCGCGATAAACTCTTTTTTATATTCAATGATCACCCTAAAAATGCGAATGAAAAAGATCCCAAACGGCTGCTCAACTTCAATGGTAAACAATCAGTAGTAACCCTGGCTGTGTTAAAAGCGAATGGTGAATACGACAAGTATGGCCTCTTTAGTAATAAGGATGCAGATATCATCACCCGACCCAAAATCTGTAAGCAAAGTGGAAAAGATGAAATGCTGATTTATGGAGAACGCAATAAAAGATATAAATTTGGGGTCGTAAAATTTAAGGACGTTCCTTGAATATGAGATCAGTCAACCTCTTTTAAGTGGCAAATCAGCTCACCTGGCAGTGCAAATACTTTGATGATCTGAATACCAAAGAGCTTTATGCCCTGATGGTGCTAAGACAAGAAGTCTTTGTAGTAGAGCAAAATTGTCCTTATCTCGATGCTGACAATAAAGACACTCATGCTTGGCACCTTTTGGGTTATGGCAACAGAAAGAAGCTTCAGGCTTATGCAAGGATACTTCCCCAATGGACTTCATATAAAGATGCCATATCAATTGGAAGAATCGCAACATCACAAAAGATCAGGGGAAAAGGAGCTGGAAAGGAACTGGTAAATGAGAGCCTGAAGCAAATAAAAGAAATTTTTGGCGAGGAAAACACAGTTAAGATAAGTGCCCAAACGTACTTACTTAAGTTTTACGAACAATTCGGCTTCCGGTCAAACGGAAAGGAATACCTGGAGGACAATATTCCTCATACCGAAATGATCCTCCACCAATAATTTGATGTAAATACACATGACCTACACTATAAAACTCCCGCAATTTGAAGGTCCTTTCGACCTTTTACTGTTCTTCATAGAGCGGGATGAACTTGATATTTACAATATCCCGATTGCCAAAATAACTGACGATTTCCTGGAATACATCAGGCAAATGGAGGCCATGAATATAGATCTGGCATCAGAGTTTATTCTCGTTGCATCAACCTTGATGCGGATCAAGGCCAAATTACTGCTCCCCCGTAAGGACGTCGATGAAGAAGGTAATGAGATCGACCCAAGACAAGAGTTGATTGATCGCCTCATAGAGTATAAACGCTACAAGGAGATCATCGAAGAACTTAAGTCTCTCGAAGAAGATCGGTCGCATAAATCACCGCGCGGCAATATCTCTAAAGAACTTAAGCAGATTGCCAACAAGGCTCTAGTAGATGCCGAACTGGAAGCCCTGACCTTATTCAGACTCCTGAAGACCTTCGAAAGAGTAATTCAGCAATTTGAAGAATCCAGTAAGGTCGTCAAGCACACCGTCATCAAGTATAATTATACCCTTACCGGGCAAAAAGATTTCCTTACCGGTCTCGTGAAAAAGGGTAAGAAAACTAATTTCAAAGCTATTTTCGGTGCCTGTGAAAACAGGATTCATGCTATTTTTACTTTCCTAGCCCTTCTAGAACTTCTCCAGGCACAGGAACTTGAAATTACTTCAGGTGAAGGAGCCAATAACTTCTGGATCAGCGCCAAAAAAGAGCATGCCTAAGGAAGAACCACAAGAGACATTACTTACTTCTGAGGAGCAGAAGGTACTTAGTTCGATTAACGTTAGTAAGGTTATTCTACCTACCATTATCGGGCTTGCCGCTGTGGGCTACCTCATGTGGCGCTCTTTTCAGAAACAGGAATTGCCAACCATTGAATGGTCGCGAGTGACAATTACTTGGGTTGTTATTTCTGTGCTCCTCCTTGGCGTCAGACATTTGGCATATATGACACGCCTTCGCATTTTGACGGATGGTGCTTTCAGCTGGCGCAAATGTTTCGAACTGATCTTTATCTGGGAATTTAGTTCTGCAGTAACCCCTACCAGCGTTGGTGGGTCTGCAGTTGCCATGTTTGTGTTGGCACAAGAAAAACTGGCTGCCGGAAAGATCGCAACGATCATCTTTTATTCAATTGTGCTTGATACCTTGTTTTTCGTCGGCTTCATGCCGATTTTATTGATTTGGCTGGGGCCGGAAATGCTAAGTCCGGGAGGGGCCGATAATGAAAACTTCGTTTTTTGGAGGAGGACGTTCTACCTGGCGTACACAGCTATGATCGTATACGGTACTTTTTTCTTCTATGGTATCATCGTTAATCCAAAGCGCATTCAACGGTTTCTCATTTGGTCTACTTCGTTCAAATTATTAAAACGCTTTCGCGAAAAGGCAAAACTGATCGCCTCGGATATGGTATTAACTGCTGAGGAGATCAGGGGGAAACGTTGGACCTGGCACGCTGGTGCTTTTGGCGCAACGACAGCAGCATGGACTATCCGTTTTGTGCTCGTTATGTGTTTGATGATCGCCTTTGTACCGGCAGTCAGAGAAGGCGTTAGTTTTGCACAACAATCACTTATCTACGGCAGACTTGAAGTCATGTATATCGTATTGGCACTTAGTCCAACCCCAGGTGGAGTAGGAATTGCCGAAGCAGCATTTGGACCGTTTCTTTCCGATTTTATTGTTGACGGGAATGGTACTTATATGATCGGTATGGCCATTCTGATTGCGTTCTTATGGCGTCTGCTTACCTACTATTTTTATCTTGTGGCAGGGGCAATAGTGATCCCTAACTGGATAAGAGGTGTTATCAATGAGCGTAAACAAATGGCTCTGGAAAATAAACCTTCCACGCAATAGCAGGTTCTAATTTATAATATCTTTTTCTTCCCTTTCAACTGACCTTTCAATATGCCAATCTGGAAAAAAGCCATCATTACCAAAATCGAAGACCAGACCCCAACAACCAAAGCCTTTTGGGTGAAGGTGCCCGGTGAAGCGGCTATAGATTTCAAACCAGGTCAGTTTATCACAATGGACTTACCTATCCACGAAAAAAGACATAAGCGGTGGAGAAGCTACTCAATCGCCAATGAGCCAAATGGTTCTAACGTGATGGAATTTTCCATCGTCTACCTTGAAGGCGGCCTGGCTTCTGAATATCTTTTTAAAGAAGCTGCCGTTGGCACGGAATTCAGCTATAAAGGCCCTGCAGGTGTATTTACCTTGCCGGAAAATATCGAGTCAGAACTGGTGTTTGTATGCACCGGTACCGGAGTTGCTCCTTTTCGAAGTATGATTAAGGATTTGATCAAAAGTGAACGCCCGTTTCCCAGTATCCACCTCATCTTTGGTACCAGGAAAGAAGAAAATATCCTGTACAGGGAGGAGTTCGAAGAATTAGAAAAGACCATCCCCAATTTCTTTTACACCATTGTTTTGTCAAGGCAGGAAGACTGGGAAGGGATTCAGGGATATGTCCACCAGGTCTACGAAAAACTCTATAGTCCAAAAGATAATGTTACCTTTTACCTCTGCGGTTGGAGCAATATGGTCGATGAAGCCCGAGAAAGATTGGAAAAAATGGACTTCGACAAAAAGCAGGTCAAGTTCGAGTTATACGGATGATCCCGTTTTATTCGGATTTAGTATCTTTTCAACATGATATCAAAAACCGAAGCCACCGAAATTTTACATAGCATGGTCGATAGCGAAAGTCTTCGCCGCCATTGCCTCAGTGTTAGTATGGTCATGGAAGCTTACGCCAAAAAACTGGGCCACGATGCCGAGCAATGGGCAGTAACTGGCCTCCTACATGATGCAGATTACGAAAAATTTCCTGAGCAACATCCAAACATAATCGTCAACCAACTCCGAGAAAGGGGGGAAGAGGAAATCGCACATGCTATCTCTGCCCACCACACCAGTTGGGGCGTCCCCTACAATTCCACCCTCGACAAAGCCCTCCTTGCCTGTGACGAGCTTACTGGTTTCGTAGTAGCCGCCAGCCTCATCCGACCCACCCGCATGGATGGCATGAAAGTCAAATCGGTCACCAAAAAACTAAAAACCAAAACCTTCGCCGCTGGCGTTGAAAGAGAAGAAGTCTACAAAGGCGCAGAATTGTTTGAGGTCGATATCAGAGAGCATATCGCTTTTATCATTCAAGTGTTACAGGAGAATGCGATGGAGTTAGGTTTATAGACTTTTGTCTTCTGGTTGCTTGAATCAATTGGTAATCTGCATTTGGCAGTCGGCAGTTTACTACATGTGGTGCGCAGGGTTGAACTTGTTGAAAGATTTTAGACACAGTTTAATAAACAGTCTCCAGAATATCGTGAAGTATTCAAAATATCAATTTCCTTAAACGCCAACTGCCAAAGGAACCTTCTCCCAAAAATCCACGTTACCACTTGCAACTAACCCACTTAAATCATACATTTACCACATGCTAACGCAACAGAATATAATTATCAGCATTATTATCACCACCAGATTCGAATCTGTGAGGCGCTAATTTATTGCTCAAATCATAAAAAAGCCCCGGCAGATTCAGTTCTGACGGGGCTTTTTCGTTTTTGGAATTTCCGTACATTTGCAAACTATTCCAAATCGGGTTGGTGAATTCAGTTTTTCATGGCCCAATATGGAAAAAAGAGCCCAGGGAAAGACCCCGGGACAACAAAATCAAATAATCATGAAAGCCTACAAGGAGTTTAAAAAACTCGATCTCCCTCAACTGGACAAAGACATACTCGACTATTGGGCCGAGCATAAGGTATTCGAGAAATCAATAGAAAACCGGAAAGATGCTCCGGCTTACGTATTCTACGAAGGACCACCCTCAGCGAACGGTAAACCTGGTATCCACCACGTTATGGCAAGAGCCATCAAGGATATCTTTTGCAGGTACCACACCATGAAAGGCGAACGCGTTGAGCGAAAAGGTGGATGGGATACTCACGGATTGCCAGTCGAATTAGCTGTTGAGAAAGAACTTGGTATCACCAAGGAAGATATAGGCACCCAGATCACCGTAGAAGAGTATAACCAGAAATGCCGCGAAACGGTGATGCGGTTTAAGGATATGTGGGATGACCTTACCATAAAAATGGGCTATTGGGTCGATCTTGATGATCCGTATATCACTTACGAGAATGATTATATAGAGTCTGTTTGGTGGTTACTTAAGCATCTTTATGATAAAGACCTGATGTACAAAGGTTACACCATACAGCCGTATTCTCCAGCGGCTGGAACAGGTCTGAGCTCCCACGAGCTGAATATGCCAGGCGCATACAAAGATGTTACAGATACCACAGTAGTCGCCATGTTTAAAGTCGAAAAAGGAGAAAGCTCAGCCTTTTTGTTCGACAACGAAGATGAAGATGTACGCATCCTGGCCTGGACGACCACACCATGGACCTTGCCATCAAATACAGCTTTGACAGTTGGCCCAAAAGTCAATTACGTAAAGGTGAAAACGGTCAATACTTACACCGATCAACCAGTTTCTGTTGTACTGGCTGAAGACCTCGTCAGTAAGTGGATGGGTGGTAAAAAACAACCTGAAGTGCTGGAACAATCTTCTCCTTTTAAGGGAAAAGAACTGGATGGAATACGCTACGAGCAGTTACTGGCTTTCGGTAACGAAATAGAAGAATTACAAGGCAAGACCGATGCTTTCAGAGTGATACTTGGCGACTTTGTTACCACTGAGGATGGTACAGGAGTTGTCCACACAGCACCTTCGTTTGGTGCAGATGACCGTTTGGTTGCTGTCAAAAATGGTATAGGCGCATTGACACTCGTCGACAAGTCTGGGAAGTTCAAGTCTAACGTCGGTGAATTCTCAAATCGCTATGTGAAAAACTATAAAGACGATCCTGATTTCGTGCAGGTGGATATCGACATTGCAGTTCATCTCAAGCTGAATAACAAAGCGTTGAATGTTCAGAAATACAGCCACAACTACCCGCACTGTTGGCGAACAGATAAGCCCGTATTGTACTATCCGCTTGACAGTTGGTTCATCAGGTCGACAGCAGCCAAAGAGCGCATGATCGAGCTGAATAAAACGATAAAGTGGAAACCTGCTCACACTGGTGAAAAACGTTTTGGTAACTGGCTCGAAAACCTCCAGGATTGGAACCTGTCAAGATCGCGTTTCTGGGGAGTGCCACTACCGATATGGCGCACCGAAGATGGTGAAGAAGAACTTTGTGTAGGATCAATGGGAGAGTTACGCAAAGAGGTGGAAAAAGCTATAGCCAAAGGGTATATGGATGCCCAGTTGCCGGAGGATTTTGATATGCATAGGCCATACATCGATAATGTCGTGCTTGTTTCTCCTTCCGGCAAACCGATGAAAAGAGAAAAAGATCTGATCGATGTTTGGTTCGATAGCGGCTCCATGCCTTATGCCCAATGGCATTACCCGTTTGAAAACGAGGAGAAGTTTAAGGATAACTATCCTGCCGATTTTATAGCTGAAGGCGTTGACCAGACCCGTGGATGGTTCTTTACACTCCATGCGATAGCTGTGATGGTTTTTGATTCGGTTTCTTTCAAAAATGTAGTGTCAAACGGTCTTGTCCTCGACAAGAATGGTCAGAAAATGTCCAAACGTCTGGGCAATGCGGTTGATCCGTTTGAGACACTGTCTACTTACGGAGCTGATGCAACACGTTGGTATATGATCTCCAATGCACAGCCATGGGATAACCTTCGATTTGACCTTGAAGGACTCGATGAGGTGCGCCGTAAGTTTTTCGGCACACTATACAACACCTATTCATTTTTTGCACTTTATGCGAATGTAGATAGTTTCTACTACGAAGAGGAAGAGGTGCAGGTAGCTGACAGACCAGAGATCGACAGATGGATATTATCACTTTTGAACTCTTTGGTTAAGGAAGTCGATGCAGACTACGCTGAGTACGAGCCTACACGCGCTACCCGTAAAATAGCCTCATTCGTAACCGACAATCTCAGTAACTGGTATGTGCGTTTGTGTAGACGCCGCTTCTGGAAAGGCGAAAAGAATGCGGATAAACTGGCGGCTTACCAAACGTTGAGCACTTGTTTGATGACAGTCGCTAAACTCATGGCACCCGTTGCCCCATTTTTCTCTGATTTCCTTTACAGGAATCTGAATAACGTTTCAGGGCAGGAAGCCTTCGAATCTGTACACCTGGCATTTTTCCCTGAAGCCAACGAAAATCTGATAGACAAAGATCTCGAAGAGCGGATGGATTATGCTCAGCGGATATCTTCATTGGTATTGTCTCTGCGTAAAAAAGACAAACTACGTGTGCGCCAGCCATTGTCAAAAATCTTGTTGCCAGTGCTCAATAACCACTTCCAGGAGCAGGTTGAAGCAGTGAAAAACCTGATCTTGTCAGAAGTTAACGTTAAAGACATCGAGTATGTCAAAGACACTTCAGGGATGGTAAAAAAGAGTGTCAAGCCAAACTTCAAAACTTTAGGCCGCAGACTGGGTAAGCATATGAAAGCCGCATCCGTAGTCATCAATGGTTTTAACCAGGATGATATAGCCGCAGTTGAACAAAGTGGCAGCTACAAACTTGATCTTGACGGAGAAAGCTTTGATCTGACACTGGAAGATTTTATCATCACAGCTGAAGAAATACCAGGATGGTCAGTAGCCAACGACGGGCCGCTAACAGTGGCACTTGATATAAATATGACTGATGAGCTATTAGCTGAAGGCACAGCCAGAGAGCTCGTAAATCGTATCCAAAACATCAGAAAAGACAAAGACTTCAACGTTACAGATCGCATATCACTGACCCTTGAGAAAAACGATGCGTTAGCTTCAGCACTTAATCAATTCAGTGATTACATCAAAAACGAAGTGCTAGCCACAAACCTGGAAATAGTTGATAGTCTGGAGGACGGACAAGAAGTGCAATTAGTAGACGACGTAGTCGTAAAACTGGAAGTCACCAGAACATAATTACTGTTAAATGTCCTCCCGGGGTTTTGACAAAGAACTCCGGAGACTACCGATAGATTAAAAATACAGCGGGTCGCTTGTTCAAATCAGGCGGCCCGTTCTTTTTCCATTGACCCACCTGCTTAGTCGAAACATATTGAGAAGGCTGTGTCAGATCAGCAGCAATACAGAATAGCGTATCATTGGAAAGCGACTTCAAAGCATCTTGTACTAATCCGTTATTCCGGTATGGGGTTTCAATAAAAATCTGTGTTTGGTTAAAACGTTGAGCAAGGTTCTCAAGTGACTTAAGAGCTTTTACGCGTTCAGGCGTTTTTATCGGCAAATAGCCTTTAAAGGCAAATTGCTGACCATTCATACCTGATGCCATTAGCGCCAGTAAAATTGAAGATGGCCCGATTAGCGGCATTACCTGGATATTATTTTGATGTGCCATCATCACTATCCGGGCCCCAGGGTCTGCCACACCAGGACAACCTGCTTCTGAGAGTAGTCCAATGTCTGTATTTTCATGAATGGCTTTGTCAAGAAATGCATTGATCTCCTGTTCCGGCGTATGTTTGTTCAATTCATAAATCTCCATTTCTGGAAAAGGAACGGGTGTTTTCAGCGTTTTGAGAAATCGACGGGCGGTTTTTGCGCGTTCAGCAATGAAAACTTTAAGGCCATGCACGATATTAATAGCATCATTTGGCATTACGCCAGTTGGATGGTCTCCAAGTGATGAAGGTATGAGATAGAGTTTACCGGCCATTTGAATTTTCTTTAATCACAAAGTAACAGAAAGGTTGGCATAAAGTACCGCAAAAAGGTGAATTCCAGAGGAGCTATGATTGTCATCAAAACGTCGAAAACAACATTTCTGCGAAAGCAGTGAATCAACCAAACTCTGTAAAAGGGGTTAAAATTGTACTTTTATCCACCAAAACAATCCTTAACCCTCATCTTTCTGGTTTGAGGACTTAAACGATAGATCAACCTAAAACTCTAATTTATGAACTTCAGAAGTTCCGTTATTCTGTTTTTAGCCATCCTTTTTGGAGGCTGTACAGGATCCAAAAAAATGATTTCCCTGGTTTCAGAAAATCCACCAGTTGAAATCAGGAATCTTGATACCCTTACAGTTTCTGCTTCAAAGTCAGATCCTGTTTACGAATTGCCAATTTATAACCCAAGTGCAGAAAGGACACACGATCTTTTACATACCAAGCTGGATGTCCGTTTTGACTGGACTAAACAATACCTCCTTGGAAAGGCAACCTTGACCTTGAAACCACATTTTTATGCCACCAATAGATTGGTACTTGATGCTAAGGGATTTGACATTCACAAAGTACAGTTGGTTAGTAAAGATGGCGCAAAAGACCTCAAATATGAGTACGATGACGTTAAATTGAACATCAACCTGGGTGCTAAGCACGAATCTGATCAAAAATTCGACATTTTTATCGATTATACAGCAAAGCCAAACGAGCGTGAGGCAGGTGGTTCAGCTGCAATTACTTCCGATAAGGGATTGTATTTTATAAATCCTCTTGGGGAAGACAAAGACAAACCCATGCAGATATGGACCCAAGGCCAGACTGAAGCAAATTCATGTTGGTTTCCGACGATTGACAAACCAAACGAGCGCTGCACTCAAGAGATCAGTATTACGATCGAAGATAATTTCCAGACCCTTTCTAATGGTTTATTGAAGTCTTCAGTGAAAAATGATGACGGCACAAGGACCGATACCTATGCATTGGATCTCCCGCATGCACCTTACTTGTTTATGATGTCGATCGGAGAATATTTCGTACAACAGGAACAATGGCGAAATGTCCTTTTGGAATACATGGTAGAACATGACTACAAGGAATCAGCAAAGGCCATATTTTCGAATACCCCTGAAATGCTTGAATTCTTTACAGAAAAACTGGGCGTTGATTTCCCGTGGCCAAAATACTCACAAGTAGTTGTTCGCGATTATGTATCGGGTGCTATGGAAAATACAACTGGCGTGATCTATGGAGAATTCGTTCAAAAGACGAATCGGGAACTCATCGATAATCACAATGAAAGGATCGTTGCTCACGAGACCATTCACCAATGGTTTGGTAACCTCGTGACCTGCGAAAGCTGGGCGAATCTGACTATGAATGAGGGTTTTGCCAATTACGGTGAATACCTATGGTTTGAACACAAATACGGTAGAGATGCTGCTGATTATCACCTCCTGACTGAAATGGGTGGATATCTTCGTCAGGCCCGTAGAAATATGCGTAACCTGATCTATTTCGGTTATGCCGATAAGGAAGACATGTTTGATGCGCATAGTTACAATAAAGGTGGCATGGTGCTTCACATGTTGCGTAATTCGATCGGTGATGATGCTTTCTGGGCGTCATTAAACCGATACCTTGTTGATAATGCCTTTACGGCTGTTGAGGCTCACGACCTTCGATTGGCCGTTGAGGAAGTTATTGGGGTGGATATGAATTGGTTTTTCAACCAATGGTTTTATGAATCAGGTCACCCAGTGCTGGAAATTAGCAAGTCGTATGATACTGAAAAACGGCAATTAACGATTAATGTCAAGCAGACCCAAAGTGCAAAAAAGAGTATTCCTATTTTTCAACTGCCTGTAAACATCGATATCTACCAGGGGCCCAGAAAAATGAGAAAGTCAATCTGGATCGACCAGCGCAAACAATCTTTCACGTTCGAAGTCGCTACCGAGCCAACATGGGTAAGCTTTGATGCCGACCGGGTACTGCTTGCCGAGATATCAGAGACTGGAAAAACTGATGAAGAATTTATCGAGCAATTCCACAGAACAAGCAATTTTCAAGATAGATTTGATGCCATTACACATCTTACAACAGTGGATAGCGATGCCGCCAGAGCAACTTTAAAAGCGGCACTCGATGATACTTACTGGGTGATTCGTCGCTTGGGCCTTCGCGGATTGGAGTCGCTTGACACAGAGCAGGTTAAGAAAATGGCACTTAACGATGAGCGTTCGCAGGTCAGAGTTGCTGCATTGGATGTGCTTGCCGAAATGGCCGATCCGACACATATGGATATAGCCAAAAAAGTTATCGAAAAAGATCAGGCTTACAGAAGTGTTGCTGCCGGATTGAGTGCTTTGTATTCAATGGACCCTGAATCGGGATTGGAGTATGCGCAAAAGTTGGAGAAAGAAGATAATGGTAATATTATATTGACGATTGGTGCAATTTACAATGAAACCGACGATACGCAGTATTTACCTTTCTTTGAAAACAACTGGCATAAGTTCAGTGGATTTTCAGGAGTCAATTTCATTGGCAGCTATACCGACCTGGTCAAACTGGCTGACAATGAAGTTGTCAGGGAATCAATGAATAAGTTGAAAGCCGTTAGTATGGACCAAAAAGCCGCTGCTTTCAGACGATATGCTACCACGAAGGGTATTAGCGATATCCAAAAGCATTTTGGGAAAATGGCTGAGGAAGCTACTGAAACTGACGAAAAAACTCAGTACCAGTCGCTTTCAGACGATTTCAAGCAAATGATACAAGATATCATAGCCGCAGAGCCAAATGAAAGGCTGAAACGTTTTTATGCTGCGTTTTAGGCTTGAGTCTACCTCCTGTTTCCCATTTTGGAAATCAGGTAAAGCACCATGATCATCGCTGACATTGCTGCTGCAACATAAGTCATTGCTGCCCATTTTAGGGCATCTCTTGCACCATCATGTTCAGAGCCACGTGCAATTCCTGATGAGTCTAGCCATGCAAGACCACGTTTTGTTGCATCAAACTCAACAGGAAGAGTGATGACGCTGAAAAATGCTGTAATCGAGAATAAGAAAACACAGGCAAGGAGCAGGATATTGCCCAGGCCGGCGCTAACTCCTGCGAAGGCACCAATGAGTACCCATTGCTGGGCACGCGCTGAAAACTGTACCAGGGGTACAATCGCTGATCGCATTTCCAACCATTGATAAGCTTCTGCATGTTGTACAGCGTGGCCACACTCGTGAGCTGCTACAGCTGTGGAGGCAATGGTGCGCCCTCTATATATCTCCGGGCTCAGGCTTATTGTTTTTGTTCGTGGATTATAATGATCAGTCAAAACACCACGACCCTCAACGACCTGTACATCGTATAATCCGTAATGTTCGAGCATTCTTCTGGCTACTTCAGCCCCGGTAATTCCAGCACTGATTGGGACATTACTATATTTTTTGATTTTGGCTCTAAGGATAAATCCAATCAATCCTCCTACTGCTGCCGTTAAGATAACGATCAACATATACCCTGTATCGAATACCATAATCTTAGGTTTTTTGTTTTCTATTTAGACACAAAGAATGTGAGTACGTCACAGTCTTTGATTTGTATTTTAAAAGTACAAAATATAGTAAAGGTTTAATTAGGGAGTCAAAAATTAGACAAACCTATAGATTTGACTGGATAAAAAGCCAGAATCCGGGAGTTTGGCAATGTATTTGAGCGATTTTTTTTTGATCCGATGAGTAGTATTTATTGCTGTTCTTCTCGGGTTGCAAAATGGGGTGTTTTCGAAGAATTATCCCTTTTTTGCTTATCTTTGATTAATATCTCATAATCTATATTGAGATATTTCAGGGCAAGTACAATTGATTTGATTAAAAGTCAAACATATCGCTTTATGGCTGCAATCTTTTTTGCAGCTTTGGTCTCTCAGGTATTCATCCTTCAGGGTGTTCATTACATCTTTGGGCATCACCATTCAGATGAGGTGTGTAAAACTGAGGGTGTACAGATACACGAAGAAGGACATGGGCACTTTTCCTGCGATATTTGTTTGTTCCATTTCGCCCCTTCAGAAATTTATGATGATGAGTTTGAAATCAAACAACCTGATGTTGTATTTTCTGAAATTCTAACCGACTACCAGAAAACTTACTTTTCCTTAAAGTATTTTCAGCCTTACCTTCGTGGGCCTCCCTCGTTTTTGGCCTGATATTATTAATTAATTTTTGATTAAAATTTTAGTTGCCTGTGCATTAATGTCCAATGCACGGGAAAATGGTTTGTCTGGTTCAAGCTGTGTTTTCAGCTTGACTGGATAGCTCCTCGAAAATATAATTCAATTCAATAATTGTTTAACCAACTCCTTAAGCGTCAGTCATTATGTTGACTGGGTTTATGGCGTATCCTTAACCAACTTTTTCAATTATGAAAAACTTTAAATTATTTTCTCTTTTTGCTTTAGTTTCTTTAGTTCTCTTTGCAACCGGTTGTAAAGAAGATGCTGTTGTAAACCAAATTGTAATTACCATTGAAGAACCTGTAGATGGCGAGGCTATTGCTATAGCAGATTGTGCAGATGTACATGTACATGTAGATTTTGTTGCATCAGTTGAAAACCATGAGGTTGAAATTATCCTTCACCCAGAAGGTGATGTTAATGATAGAATCATTGATTACGATGAGCATATGCACGATCAAGTAATCGTTTTCGAACAAGAAGTTGACCTTTGTAGTTATGGCGCAGGCGCTTGCTTCCACCTTGAAGTAGTAGCTTGTGTAGATCATGATTGCACAGAAAGAGCAACTGCAGAAGCTGAATTCTGCCTACAGTAAAAAGATGAAAAGGGTTTACATTATTGCTTAACAGTAATATTGTAAACCCTTACTTTTTAAAACTACCTCCGAAAGGCACCTTGATGTTAAGTACTATGTTTCGTCCCTGTTCGGGGACATTAATTAGGCGATAGCGACTTAGGTGTGCCAAATAACTGGTGTGAAAAACGTTTTGCACCTGACAGTTAAATTGAATCTCTTGATTTCCAATAAGAAAATCAGAGCCAATACCCAAACCCCATAGTTGGTACGCTGGAGTAGATTGCTCTGAGCGGTCAACCCTTAACCTTCCTTCCGCAGCAAAATGGTATTGGTGACTTATCTCAATGAAAAAGTCCTGAATCCATTTTTTCTCAAACGGCGAGTACCTTAAATCTGTTCTTATTGCTGGTTGTGGCGTAAATGGCAGAGCCAATCTGGTTTGAGGATTATAACTTTGAACAAAGTCAATTGCCTGATGAAGTTCCAGGTTTGAGATAAACTCCCATTCCCATTGTAGTTCTAATCCTGCGTAGATAGCGTCATCTTGCCTGTAGCGAAAGATCTGTCCTGCTTCAGGTAACGGAGAGAAACGAGCAGGAAAAGTTGGACCGAGATAAATATAATTATCAAAATAATTGAAATATAACGCAAGGCCTCCTTCAAAATTCTCAAAGCTCCAGTCAGCACTAAGGTCAAGCTGATACCCATGCTCTGATTTCAGGTCAGGGGTGCCAACTTCATGACGAAAGGTGCCATGGTGAATGCCGTTTGAAACCGTTTCGGCAGGATAGGGTACTCTGAAGCTTTTTCCAAAATTCGCTTTAAGCACCCATTTTCCCTCCGCCAGGGTAAGGCTGGTACCAAGTGAGGCAGACCAGTTGAAAAACAGGTCATCCGTAGCAGGGGAAATAAGTGAGTCGGTAATGGTTTCATTACTGTCGTAAACATTCTGAAGGAAAAACTCCGTGTCGTTTTGGGCCATGTCTAAACGGAATCCACCATTGATGATCCAGTTGCCGCGCAGTTCTTTTTCTGAAATGAGGTATAATCCACCTCGGAAAGTCTTGAAATCAGGTAAAAGGTATTCAAAGCCACCACGTTGGTTTTGTTGCCATTGTGCATTAATGCCATAGATGTTCTTCCAGTTTGACTGAAAACGATGTTCGTAATGGGAAGCGATACTAAAAGTTTCCAGTTCAAGCTCAAGGGCCAAATTATCATTCGGGTCTTCGAGCTGAGAAAGCGGGATACTATGGAACTCAGGAATTGAAAACTCCAGTCTTTGGTTGCGCTGATAACCGATGTCAAAGGCAAGGTGGTCGCTGCCAAAGAAAAATATCTGATTCAGAGAAACCCTGTAATGATCAACGGATTGTTTGGGTACATCAAGGTCACGGGGATTGCCATCATCCGTCAGAGCATATGATCGCGGAATGCCTACAGCACCGCTAAACAGGCCTGCATCGAGTGAGTAATGGCTATAAAGCAACCGGGTAATGCCCCAGGGTTTGCTGACCCCTGCAGAGATACTGAAATTGGATTCGTCACCTGCTGTGTTTTTCAGTTGATCATTTATGATGGGTAATTCAAAGCCATTATAAAGGAATGAATTGGCCGGCACTCGGTAATCGGCAAAATCTTGTCTGGAGTAACGAGCAGTAAGGAACCAGTTGTCGATATTGATGCCCAGTTTTGCCGAGCCACCCCAATGATCGTTATTGGTTTTGTAGACCCCGACAATACTGCCTGCAAAACTATTTTCAGGTATTATTTTTTCGGGCATAATGTTGATAACCCCTCCGAGCCCATCTGAGCCATACTGGAGAGAGCCGGGCCCTTTGATGATTTCGACAGTTTCTACATCAAATTGGTCGATTTCTAAACCATGGTCGCTACCCCACTGTTGACTCTCTTGTTTAATGCCCTGATGGTTGACAATGATGCGGTTAGCTGAAAGGCCTCTGATAACGGGTTTGGCAATACCAACCCCAACATTAATGGCACTAATGCCGGGTAATTTTTCAATGGATTTGGAAAAAGAACCTTCCAGATTCTCTTGGAAAAAATCTTCGTGTATGTGTTCGGCTCTAAGGGTTTCTTCCTGTTTCGCATGTTCTTCAGTGACTTCAACAGTTTGAAGAATAGTATTGGAAGGTTGCAGGTTGATTTTCAGATTTTTAGAACGACTGTTTTTGACTTTGACAGAAATGGTGTCTGTGAAATAGCCAATAAAAGAAACCTGCAGTTCGTAGTTGGCGTCGGGGAGATTTTCAAAAGAGAAATTTCCTTTTGATCCGGTAGTTTTTGAAAGGCTGTCGGGGAGAAGGAGCACACTGGCACCTGGTAAAGCTGTTTTGGTTTCATCAAAAACTAAACCTTCAATTTGGGCCCAGGCTTGAGAAACAGGTAACAGAAAAAAAAAGAAAAAAAACAGTTGTTTTGCCATAGATGCGAAGATAGGACTTTTGAAAGTGTACATAACAGAGAAACGTGTTTTATCAATTTCTGTTTTGATAATTCTGAAATAATTTTGTTTGCCATGGCCATGGAGGATGGAGTGCTCCAAATGTGCCGGTGCCAGCGGTTAATAATATAACTGAAGACTGGTCGATTGTGGAGATTCATGATATCGCAGGAACAACTTCGATTGTTGCACGGACGAATGTAACAGCGGGTAATTATCATTACTAAATACAAGTGTTGGATGAGTCAGGAAATGATAATCCAATAGCTAATTTCTTGTCGCTAAAAATCAAAAATCCACTTGATGATGTACTGCCCGAAATAACAGTTTAGGAACCATCAAATGGCAGCTTCACATTTGATGAAAATGTGGGCCAGACTTTTGATTTTAATTTAGAATATACAGCACCCTTAATTCTGGTTTTTCGTCCTTATCACTTCTCGTTAGGCGCGAATGACGGGGTTCGCAATGTCGCTCCATTCCATTTTTTTGGAGTAGAAATAACCAATTGATTTTGAGAAATTATTAAGGTTGATTAAATGACAGAATTCCTGATTTCGGTCATTTTGCTTAAACCATTTCACTAAATTTAGGTTCCATTTCAAACTTTAAACTGGATACTATTATGTCTGTTGCCGTCTTCGATACCTATGTCAGAAAAGCCAACGGTGATACCCTGCATTTCGATATTATCATTCCTGATGGAAAATATTCGGAGCAGGAAGTCTTGAATTTTGGGAAAACCTACCTTGACAGTATTGGCGAAAGCCGATCTGTGATTTCTTCCAAAGAATGTCAGTTTTGTCATATTGAAGATCCTTCTGAAGAAATTTTGGGAGCTATTGACAAGCAAGGGTATTACATTCTGGATCTAGGAGAAATACCTGCGAAGTTACCTGACAATCCTACCCGCAGGGATATGATCCTTCACCTCAGGTCAAGCAGAGAAGATTTGAGGTTCGCTAATTTCAGAGATTACTCCAATACAGACCTGGAAAAGCTGCTTAGTTAACCTTTGAGGTTTAAACTTGATTATTCGATTACGTCGAATCCGGTGTAGGGTTGCAGAACTTCTGGTATCCTGATCACCTGGCCATCGAAATTATTCTCCAATAACGCTGCCACGATCCTTGCCAATGCCAGTGCACTGCCATTGAGCGTATGCGCGAGGTTGGTCTTTCCATTAGCATCTTTATAACGAAGCTTTAATCGGTTAGCCTGAAATGTTTCAAAATTAGAAACAGAACTGACCTCGAGCCAACGGCCTTGTCCGCCCGCCCAAACCTCGAAATCAAAGGTAAGTGCAGATGTGAAACCCAGGTCCCCTCCGCAAAGTCTCAATATCCTGTAAGGTAGCTCGAGTCTGTCGAGCAGACTTTCGACATGGAGGAGCATATCTTCCAATGCAGCATATGACTTTTCAGGGTGTTCGAATCGAACGATCTCAACCTTGTCAAACTGGTGTACACGGTTTAGCCCCCTTACATCTTTTCCATAAGATCCGGCCTCGCGCCTGAAGCAAGGCGTATAACCGCAAAGTTTGATCGGGAAATCACTTTCCTTTAAAATCGTGTCGCGATAGATATTTGTTATTGGTACCTCCGCTGTCGGAATCAGGTAGAGCTCATCTTCAGTGATATGATACATCTGACCTTCCTTGTCCGGTAGCTGACCAGTGCCATATGCAGAAGCTGAGTTGACCATAAGTGGCGGTACAACTTCCAGATAGCCTGCTTTAGTGGCTTCATCGAGGAAGAAGCTGATTAAAGACCGTTCTAATTTGGCACCTTTACCCAGGAAAACGGGAAATCCTGAACCGGTTATTTTTACGCCCAGATCGAAGTCAAGCAAATTGAACTTTTTGCCCAGCTCCCAGTGTGGTGTCCCTGCTTCTCCACCATTCGGCAGTTCACCTTCCCAGGCTTTAAATACTTCGTTGTCAGCGTCAGTGTTTCCAGGTGGTACAGAGGGGTGGGGGATGTTGGGGAGTTGTACGAGTGCCTGCTGCAAGTCTTGCTTGGCCGCGTTAAGGGCCTCGTTCAGTTTCTCTACGGCTGCTTTGATCTCTGTAACTCTGTTTTTCATCTGTTCTGCTTCCTCTCTTTTTCCCTCAGAAAACAACTTTCCGATTACCTTTGAAGCCTGGTTTCTTTCGGCTAAAAGTTTGTCAAGTTCTGACTGCGTATTCCGTCTTAGAGTGTCTTTTTTAATGATAGTTTCCACAAGGTCAATTTCCTTGAAACCTCTAACGCCTAAACCGTTGATTACTAGGTCTTTGTTGTTTTCTATAAAGTTTACTTGCAGCATGTTGTAAAATAGCTTATTTGTGTTTTTTTCGATTAAAAAGTAGGGGTTTTAAACTTTTTTGCAAAGATAGTATTTGAATATGAAAAATATAGTGTATTTTTGCATCAGTTAGTAGATAACGTGCATCCCCAGTAATCATATACACTTTCCAGTGAGTATGAGTTCCTCCAAAACCTTTTCATTATCTCTAGCATAAAGCATTTTCAAATTTTTATTTCTGGGAAAACATTTTTGTATCAATAAACGTATTGTATTTATCCCCTAGGTCTTTTCCACCTTCTCACAAA
>JBCCHF010000067.1:0-24899 GCA_039028895.1 Bacteroidota bacterium
AAGGTCAAACATCTTTTCTTTCCATTCGAACTCAGCATCATAGACTCTCAGATTACCGATTTTGCGATTACCCTCAATGTCTCTGGCGACATTCTCATAGAAAATTTCGTCGATTGGATTATCTGCTACATTACCCAAGAAATTGAAGGTAATATTAGCATGCATATTTCCTGTAGGATTAGCTTCAACCCCCAAGTAAAATGATTGGGTGTGATCGAAACCTAATTCATCAGGGAAAGTGGTATTTCCAAGAGCAACAGCACCTGGATCCGGATCATCAGGAGTCGTGATCAATGCACCACCAGTATTGAATGTTTCAAATTCGGCTCTAAAAGTGCTCAGGTCAATTTTCTTATTGCTTTGAAGTGCAGCTTTGTCGCCTCTCGCTTTAAGCGCTGCTCCCATGATATTGATACCTTCAAAATAAGCATCAACTGTTTCAGCGGTGACGCCTTGCCTGTAAGGATCAAAGCTATGGGCTTCCTGTAAAGCATAATAAGCGGCTCTCGGGTATAGCTTATAAAGACCTCTTTCATCAGTTGGGCCTTTGGCGCATACACCAAACCATTCCTCATTCATATTATTTTCACCTTCGATGAGGTCTCTGCCATAACCGCCATTTGCCCAGGATGCATTATTATCGTGAACATCAGCATTTTCTCTGTCATCAAAACCATACTTCCACCATCCATCACTGAATTGGAAGGTGAAACCACCAATTGAGTTTCCAGCTTTACCCAAACCAGCGGCATTCTCGTAGATCTCTTTCCAGTTTCCGGTCATGTAGTAGGCTTGTGACTCCTGGTCCTCTTCAAGACTAATCGCATTATAAGCGTCGGCTCCAAACTCAGTAAGCAGAATAGGCACATTGAGTTTGTCTTTTACAACCTGGAACATATCACCGAATGAGAGTCCTCTGTATACATTGGTACCATAGATGTCAACATCCTTACATTCTTCAGCGATGATGTCAATAAATAGTACATCACCATTACAGATAGCCACTGGGTGATTAGGATCAACAGCCTTCATTTTTAATGCTGCATCATTCATTAGCTTATACATCGGCCTACCTCGTGATTCTCCGATAAAATCGATTCTGGAAGCATCATCAGGAAAATCTTCAGTTTCTGCTCCTGCCCAGAACAAGCCATAGTTGTTTTCATTACCAAGCAACCATAAAAGTAAGCCTGGGGTATCCTTATACCCTTCAACCAACTCATCAATCTCGTCCATCAGGAATTTCTGAGTTTTGGGGTCTGCATAATCAGTAACTGGCACCCAAACACCATCCATCAATAAGCCATAACGGCCAAATGAATGGTTAAGCATCGTGTAAATACCATAGTTTTCATAGATGTACTGAATCCACTTGGCAGGCACGCCAGTGTATTGCCTGATCGCGTTAACGCCCATATTTCTTAACAGGGACATTTCGTGGTCCAGGCCGGCTCTGATGAGATCGTCTGATTTTTTCCAAAAATTGGCATCCACGGTATTCGTACCGATTGGAATATAATCCCAGTTCATACCATTAACCATAAACGGTTTCCCATCAACCATAAGGGTGGTTTGTCCATTATCATTGATCACGGATACATTTTGACTACCCTGCGCGAATAGTGTACCGTGGAGGCAGATAACGGAAAGAACCAATAATGCTTTTTGAAGACGGGAGGGAAGATAGACTCCAAAAAGAGATGAAAGTGTGCTGATCTTTACCATATTCGAATTTTTAAGGATTTCGATAAAACATGATGAAATTATTACCCTAATATGACTTAAAGAAAAAAACCACCTCTACAAATTTTTCATTATAATTTCATGAAACCTCTACACTCCTTCACAAAAATTTTGTTAATTCGTTGATAATCAAATATTATTAGTATTTCACAAACTTTCACATCATGAAACGTTCTTATTATGATTTTGGGTTATGGGTTTGTTTACTTGGATTTCTAATAATAGAGACCAGTCTGTTTGCGCAGGGCAGATATCCTATCCAAAATTTCCCGCCATCCAATTATAAAGGAGGTATTCAGAACATCGATTTTGTTCAGAACAGAAGCATGACTCTATTTGTAGCTAACAATCTCGGCGTGCTTTCATACAATGGTAAAGAGTGGGATTTACACACCTTCGAATTTGGAAAGAAAAAACGGTCACTGGCTTTTGACGAAAACAACAACAGACTTTATGTCGGCCTACAGGGTGAGTTTGGCTTTTTTAGCGATGAATGGAATTATATATCCCTGACCGATAAGATTCCTGAAGGTGCTCAAGATTTTGATGAGGTATGGGATGTGTTTTGTTTAGGCACAAAAGTGTATTTCTGCACTTTCCAGGGTATTTATGTATATGATGGAAATTCGATAAACGTTATTCGCCAGGATGGCGGGTTTTACAAGGCATTTTTATTTGAAAATAATCTGTACTGTCAGAATTATAATGGAGAACTCTTAGAATTACAAGAAAACCAATTCGTTAAAAGTGAACGCCCTATTGGAAACTTTGGGGTCATATCAGGGCTGGTGCGTTTTGATGATCAACTTTTTGTCATTCATCAATCTGGAAAAATTCAGGCCATTGGGGCAACCTCGGACCAAAATGCTTTATCTCCTCTAAGTGTTGCCTTAACAGATACCTATATCAACCACGTACTCCAACTTTCTGATACTCGCCTATCCATTTCCACACAAACATCAGGATTATTTATTTACGATTTAAGGAGTCGTACCATCGAGCAAATCGGGATTAATAATGGATTGTTATCAAATGCCTGCCTGCGCAGTTTTCAAGATTACTCCGGTCATCTTTGGGTAGGGATGCAAAATGGGATTGCAATGATTGACATCAATTCTCCTATGAGGTTCGTCAATAGCAATGTAGGTATCCAAGGCAGTGGGTATGAAGCTTATGAAACAGCAGACGGCATATACTATACCACTTCGAATGGTATTTATTACAGAGATAAAAATTCAAAACAAACTCAATTTCTCCAAGGTACCGAAGGCCCTTCATACAGTATACAAACAATAGGAGGCAAGGTCTATGCTGGTCATCATCGTGGACTTTTCCAATTAGGAAATAATAGGGCATCCCTGGTTTTGGAGACTAAAGGGATATGGGAGATTAAGGCATTACAAGCACATCCCAACCATGTTATTGGCGGATCATACGAAGGGATCTACCTGTTTAGAATTAACGCTTCTAACGACTTAGAACCTATTCATAAAATTGAAGACTTTAATGAATCAAGTCGATTTTTTGAAGAAGACAAATCAGGAAGGATATGGGTTGGCCAATTCTACAAAGGCTTATACGAATTGACCCTGTCAGAGAGTTTAAAACGGTTCGAGGTAAATAAAATATCCCCTGAACAAAATGCACTTGTATCCGAACAAATACTACTCAGTAAGATTGACAATGAGCTTTACTTTGCTACGCAAGAAGGAGTCTACACCCTTGATCAGGATACCGATCAAATCATACTTTCAGACCTTTTTGTAAACAATATTGGTGAACAACCTGTTTACCTTTTAAGGCAAGACAATAATAACAATATACATGTCTACGCTGAAAATATTTATGGGGTTTACAAGCAGATCAGTCCCAACAACTATGCCTTCACACCTTCATCATTATTTCAATTAAGATATTCCTTCAATAACGATCTGCTCAATGCATCCCCAAATACTTCTGATGGAATCATGATTAATGCCAATGAGGGGTTTATTCATTATAACCCCGATAAAGAAGATCGGTTATCGACTAATATCCCCTTGGTTACCAGCAAGGTCTATAGTGTCGTGCAAGATACCGTCCTTTTCCAACGATCCATTTTTGGAGAAGCATCCGCCAGTTCAGAGCCCCTCGTTATTTCTTATAAGGAACGAGTGCTTCAATTCTTCATAGAGTCATTTCAATTAAAAGACATTGAAAATCAGACTTATCAATTCTTTCTTGAAGGTTTCGATGAAAATTACGGTGACTGGACGTCAGCTACCATGAAGGAATACACCAATCTTACCGAAGGTGATTATACATTCAGAGTCAGAACCATAAATGGTCTTGGTAATTATATCGAAAGTGAGCCAGTCAGCTTTACCATTACTGCCCCTCTATACAGGAGGACCATGGCCAAGGTTGGCTACTTCGTAATTATGTTTGTGTCGTTATTCGGTATTTTCCGCTATCAGAAAAATGTATACAATCGACAAACCAAGGATCTGAACCGTCAGAAACAACAGGAACTCGAGGAAAATAAAAGACACTTCCAGGCAATAGAGCGTCAAAATGAATTTCGGCTTTTACAATTAAAAGAAGAAAAAATGAAAGCTGAATTGGTGCATCTGAATGAAATGTTAGCTGCTTCCACCATGAATCTCGTGGTGAAAAATGAGTTTATCAACAGCATAAAAAATAAATTGAATGAGGTCATCCTAAATGCTAAAAGCTCTGCTACCAAAAAGGCCTTGATGAAGATAGAGAGGGAGATCGGGACAACCCTTGTGCTTCAGGAAGACTGGATCCAGTTTGAATACCACTTTAACCAAATACACGGAGATTTTTTGACTAGGATTCGAAATGAGTTCAAAGACCTTTCTCCTAATGATCAAAAACTTTGCGCCTTTCTAAGACTTAATCTCAGTTCAAAAGAAATTTCCAATATTATGAGTGTTTCCCAAAGAGGTGTGGAAATGGCCAGATATCGGCTGAGGAAAAAATTAAACCTGAGTTCCGGTCAGAATTTATCAAAATTCGTTCTGGATTATTAAAACCAGTCGTTGAAGCCCATTTAGCGTTAACTACAGAAAGTCAGATATCGACTATTCCTGAATAATATCGTCAATATAATAGATTGTTCCAGACCTGATTGGCGTCTGCTTTGTTGGATCAAAATCAGGAAACACAGCAAACTTTTGATAGGAATCTGTGGTATTAACCTTATCAGTAAAATCAAATGTCAAGGTCACCCATTCATTTGCGGTCTCCAGGGTTTCAATGATTTCCAATTCAGGAGCAGTTCCTCCTTCCAGCTTAAAACAAATGTCAACTCCTGCATTGGGAGACCAGATATTAATTTTAAAAACTGTACCATTCGCAAGAGTAATCAAGGGAGTAGCTCTGATGTTATCATTAAAGACAATCCCCGAATACCAGGCTGAACCTTCTTTTTTATTGAACTCAAGAACCTTATCCGATGAGTTGTGTCCTTTTACTGAATTCTCAACAACAGATGCTGTGGCTCCATTTTCAAATGCAATCAGTGGATTCACGCCATCCTCAAAATCAAAAGGAAAATGTGCATCATCAGAGCGTTTCTCATCTTTGGTGGCAACATACCTTTGAACGGCTAAAGCTGCTTTATCAACTTTTGCTGATCTAGCTGCTTCCGAAATATCAATTGCTTCAAAATGATTATTTACCGCTGAAAGAGTAACACTTTTTGCATATGGATTGAGTTGGTGTGCCTGTTTTAAAGCATAATATGCAGCCCGAGGATACAACCTATATAATCCTCTTTCATCGGTAGGTCCTTTGGCACAGATCCCAAACCACTCTTCATTCATATTATTTTTCCCGCGAACGAAATCATGGGGGTAACCGCCATTAGCCCAGGATGCATTATTATCTTGAACATGTTCATTTTTCCGGTGGTCAAATCCAAACTTCCACCAACCGTCACTGAATTGAAAGGTAAAACCGCCAATTGCATTTCCAGCCTTACCAAGCCCGGCGGCATTTTCGTAAATTTCTTTCCAGTTACCTACCATGTAGTAGGCTTGTGCTTCCTGGTCCTCTTCAAGATCCTTGGCGTTATAAGCATCGGCACCAAACTCTGTAAACATAATCGGTTTGTTAAGTTTGGCCTTAATCACTTCAAACATATCTCCAAAAGATACTCCCCTATAGACATTGGTACCATAGATATCTACATCCGGGCATTCATCTGCTATGATTTCAATAAATAGTACATCGCCATTGCACAGAGCTATCGGCCGATTAGGATCAATAGCTTTCATTTTTAGTGCAGCTTCATTCATCAAACGAAACATTGGCCTGCCCCTGGTCTCACCTACAAATTCAATTTTATCGGCTTCATCCGGAAAATCTTCAGTCTCATTGCCTGCCCAAAACAGGCCATAGTTATTTTCATTGCCAAGCAAATACATTAATAACCCTGGTGTACCTTTGAATTCCTCCGCCAATTCGGTTACTTCTGAAAGCAGGATCTCCTGGACGACAGGATCCGCATAGTCGGTGACTGGTTCCCAAACATCATTCATCATCAAACCATATCTGCCAAACGAATGGTTGAGCATTGTGTAAATCCCATGCTCCTGATAGATGTATGCTATCCATTTTCGAGGAATACCAGAGTATATTCTAACGGCATTGACATTCATTAACTTAAGAAGAGACATTTCTGCGTCCAATCCGGCTCTAATAATTTCATCTGGCTTTTGCCAAAAATTCGCATTTACGGCATGGGTGCCAATCGGTATATAATCCCAATTCATCCCATTGATCATAAATGGTTTGCCGTTGACCTTAAGGGTCATTTCTCCTTTCTTGTCGTGTACAGATACCTTCTGGCCTTTTTGCGCAAGCAGTGGGTGTAAGCCAAAAGAAAACGAGAAGAACAATAATAATAAGCGAAGGTAAAATGGAAAAGGCACGATAATTTAATTAAGAGGGTTTGGGTTTGTACAAATTTTGGTTCAATCGACTTTCAATAATGTATTTATTACACTAAGATCGAATTTTGAAGATACAAAAATTCCATTTACCAATTTATTGATCAGATAAAACACTACATCAGTTGACGAATAAATTTAACTTAATTAACTGATTATCAATAACATTTTATTACACACCCTATTTCACAAAAGGATAGGAAAAGACGCAAAAAAGATATCGGAGATACAAGACAAGAAAAGAATAAGCGTAAATATTTTATTCTTTGAATTTGATATTGGCAATTTGATCTTCCAAAAACTTCGAAGGTTCGTCGTACAAGAAAAAGATAAATACTGACCCTTTCCCTTCTGCATAAAGCGCTAACATACGGCCATTGGGCAATTCAGAGAATTGAAACTTGGGCACAAAATCAACTATTGCAGCCCAATCCGCATTATACGCTTCAGCAGCTACGTCATCTTCCAAAACTCGTAATATCATTTCCTCATCCTGGTTGTTAGTAGCGACTGAAGAAACCGCTGACATAGAATGGACGTTGGGATAACTATCAAAGGAGTGGGAGCCAATAGGTCTGAAGGCATACCTGATCTCAAGGTTGACATCAGGAGCAGTAACGGCCATTTGATAGTCAAGAAAAATGTTCTTTTTGATCGGCAATGAACGGTAAAAACTCTCAACTGGCTGCAGGTAGTCCAATTGCATCTTCTCAAGGGTAGCCTTAACTTCATCAGTCATCTTCACCTGTCCAATCACAGGCTCAATAACGAAGCATAACGCAACTAACAACATTGCTAAATTCCTAAAAACCATAATTTGTATTGGTTGAACTCATCTAATTTACTGATAATCGCGATCAGGATTATGAAATTAAGAAGAGTTTAACAGAGTGCGACGAATCTGCAAACGCTCAGAACATACGAATTAGCCCATAAAAGGAAAGACGAATGCGACCATTGTAAAGGAATGTGAAAATTTTATTGCCCAATTAGTAATATCTGATAAAAAATGGCTGTTGCCTCGCAAAAGCAAACTGGAATTGCTCGGATTTAACTTTCCATTCTTCCGCTGCCAGACGTGCATCTTCAAGGGTATTGTAGAAACCGACCAATAATAGTTTTTCATTTGGATGATCAGGATTTACCCACAACATAGACCCTTTCGGGAAAAAATCGGGTGCTTCAGGCATTTTTTCGAACCTGGCAAGCTGTACCACATACATTTGTTCAACCACTTCTCCATCACCAGTAATCTCGATGTTGTTGGCTACTGGAATCTCCTTGGTAAGCATCATTGATCCACCGTCTTCAGATTTATAATCGAATGACTCTACCTGGCCATACACCAGACTACTGCAAAATAGAATTACCAGTGTCAGCAACTCTGTCAGTAATATCTTGTTTCTCAGTTTCATAGTAACTCAAAATAGTTTGGTTATTGATTATTGCGCAGTTCAAACTTCAGGATTCGTGCCAATAATGTATCAAATGTATTCCTTTTTCTTTTTCGACCAAATTTCTACCCATATTTCAACTGGGCAGTTGGCTAAATTTGTACCCAAGATGCAATAATTCCAATAGAATCTACTAATATAACGTGACATATATGAATTCGTGATTCTCAGGCAATTAACTAATCATCAATTTATTGTCTTTCAAAACTTATTGCCAGCCCTCCTCCAGGTGCTAGCCTGATATTCAACAAGTCTTCATGTGTTAACTCTGTCGTTTCAATAACCACCTCAGTAGGATTTGTATCCCAATGAGTTGTTTCCGCGTCTTTATATATTGTCGCCTTATAGGTTTTTCCTTCTTCAAGAAAATCCAAAGCTATTGATATTTCTCTTTCATTTTCATCTGTCAGACTTCCCACAAACCAATCATGTGTGTCTCTTTCTTTTCTGGCCATGGTGATAAAATCTCCGATTTCTCCATCCAGCACTTTGCTTTCTTCCCAATCCACACCTACATCCCTAATAAATTGGAACGCGGGATTGTCTTCATAATATTCAATCAAATCCGCTGCCATCTGAATCGGGTTATAAATGATCACGAACAACGCCAATTGATGCGTAATCGTAGTGCTTACCCGGTTATTGGGCTTGTAGGGATTCATGCTCAGGTTAAAAATACCTGGAGTATAGTCAATTGGGCCCGCCAACATTCTCGTAAATGGAACCACGGTCAAATGATCGGTTCTCAGACTACCTGATGGGTCATAGACATTAAACTCCTGTCCTCTAACACCTTCACGGGAAATTGCATTCGGATAAGTGCGCCTTGTTCCGGTTGCCATTATTGGTTCATGGGCATTTACGGCAATCTGGTATTTGGCAGCAGCCTCAAGTACGCGTTGATGATGCCTGACCATCCATTGTCCGTGATGGTACTCCCCTTCTGGTTTTAACGCGGTTACATAACCGGTTTTTACAGTCCCTATTCCAAGACGGTGCATCAACCTGAATGCAGTGTCGAGCTGTTGTTCATACACAGGAACGTTACTAAAAGTTTCATGATGCATGATTAATTCAACACCTTTCTCCTTTCCATATCGAACAACTTCCTCCAGGTCATAATCTGGATATGGGGTTATAAAGTCGAAGGGCTCATCCGGTTCCCACCCGGTGTTCCACCCTTCAAACAAGACGCCACCAATGTTGTTTTCTGCAGCAAAGTCAATATGCTTTTTGGCATTTCCTGTGGTGGCTCCATGTTTTCCTGAGGCAATATCCCAACTTTCTTTGCCCAGATGCAGACTCCACCAAATACCGACGTATTTCAAGGGTTTTATCCAGGATACGTCGCCTAATCGATTTGGCTCATTGAGGTTAAGGATCATATCGGATTCAACTAGCCCTGTGGCATTCTCAGAAATCAGGATGGTGCGCCATGGCGTTTTAAACGGAAGCGCCAGTTCGACTTTATGATCAGCCCTTCCGCCAACAAGACTTGAGACCATAGATTGTTCAGTTGGATTTACCTTGAGGGTTATACCTGAATAATCGAGCAATGCTGCTTCGTGGAAAGCCAGGTAAAGACCCGCTGCTGTCTTCATGGTTACAGGTGTATTGACAGCATTTTCATGGATATAGGTTTGAGCCAATGGTTCGTTTCGCTTACTGAGAGCATCAATTTCTGAGAACCGCGTATCATTATATAAATGTTCATAAATATCCCAGTCCCCGGGCGTCCACCACACCCTGTGATTGTCGGTGAGTCTGAATTCTGTGTTTTCCTCTTTGATAAAAGCAGTATCCCAATCTACTTGCTCGGGAAACTCATACCTGAAACCAACCCCATCATCAAAAACCCTGAAGCGGATGTCGACTTGCCTACCTGGTTCGCCCGATTCTGCGAGCTTTATCAGCATTTCATTGTGCTGATCATTGACTTTTCTTTTTTCTCCCCAAGGTAATTCCCAGGACGAATCTGCTGAAGCGTATTTGACATCGAGGATTTCAAGGCCTCCATCTAATGGGGGCTGATCAGTAAACTCAAATGACATTCCGGAAGGAAAAACAACCGGGTTTCCAGCATACTCCACATGATAACCTGCCTGGCCGGTTTCATTCAATGCAAACGAAACCTTAATCGAATTATTGGGAGATGTAACCGTACACTCCTTCTCCAAACCAGTTGTTTCGCATGAACATAAAAAAGTCATGCAGACAAGAATGGCAAAAAAGACTCTCATCTATTGTCGGGTTTATTCAAAAAAATAGTTAGGTGGACTGATTTTCGGTAATACCTAAAACTCTACACATCAGCAATTTAGCTATTAACTTTCATTTAATACAGAAGGAAATAAAAAAAGTATGGTGCAATGTGAAATTTAGGTTTGGCTTAAATCACGGCTGTCAGAAATCCTTTAAGGTTTTATCTTCTTCTGCCAGATCATCCATAGACTTTTTTATTCTTGTGCGGCAAAAATCGAGAAGGGCTTTTGCGCGTTTTACCTTTTCACTGAGTTCGTCGATATCCACAAGTTCGTGTTCAAGATCGTTGACGATCTGCCTGAGTTCAGCAAGTGCTGATTTATAGGTTGGTTGATTTTCCATAATTCTATTTGACAATGCTCTTAACCTCTCCGTCTTTTAGGATTGTCGTTAATTCCTCTCCTGACTTCAAATCTTGTGACTTAGTAATGATCTTATTGTCTTTCGTGGTCAGGCTATAGCCTTTATTTAAAATGGTTTTTGGATCCAGTAAATGCAGTGATTTTTCCAGCGCACTTAACGTCATCGACTGTTGTTTGACAAGTTGTTTTGCGGCCAGTTTGAGGTTTCTGTCGAGGTTCTCCAGTCTTTGTTGTTCTGTTTTTAATCTACCCTGTGCTGCAATCTGTAATAATTGAACAATCCTGTTAAGCTCGGATTCGAATCTGATCATCATATCAATCAAAAAACCCGCCACTGCCGTTGGTGTTTTCAAGGCTCTGAATGCGACCAGATCAGCAATTGTCTCATCCACTTCATGGCCGATCCCTGTCAAGACTGGCAAGCTGCTATTAGCAATGCCGGTGCACAGGTGTTCGTCATCAAAAGCTACAAGATCAAGGCGTGCGCCTCCTCCTCTGATAATGACCACGATGTCAAATTCGTCTTTTTGGCTTTCGATCTGGCTAAGTTGTTTTACCAATTCCTTGACCGCGAGTTCACCCTGTACCGATGCTGAAAACAGCGTAATATCAAATACATAGTCATAAGGATTGTTTTGCAAATGAGCCAGGAAATCATGCCAACCAGCGGCTCTTTCAGAGGAAAGTACGGCCAGTCTTTGCGGCACTAGCGGGAATGGTAACATGCTATTTTTCCTTAAAAGGCCTTGCTCCTTAAGTTTTGAGACTACTGCTCTTTTTTTCAACTCGAGTTCGCCAAGTGTGAAGGCAGGATCGATGTCAGTAACGATAAACTTTAATCCAAAGACTTCGTGGAAGTTGACCTTCACCTGCAACATCACCTGGATACCAGGTTGTAGCAACTGGGATAAAATGCCTTTAAGTTTTTTATTCAGCTTTACCGCTTCGCGCGCCCAAATGATCGCTTTGGATTTAGCAACAATCTCCTCTCCCCTTTTTTCTACCAGTTCGAGGTAAAAATGACCACGCGTGATATTTGCCTGGGTGATTTCACATTTTACCCATACCGCATCCCTGACATTCAATGCCAGTACTCTTTTCAGGTATTCATTGAGTTCCAGTAATGTATAGGATTTTGTTGCCATGCCTCATTAATGAGCAGCGAAAAATTATTGGTTTTAAACAAATAATCCTCTAATTTAATTAAGAGTTTGATCGAAACACAAAAATTAATCATCCGCTAACTGAACATTACTCCCTTTAACATGATCAAAACAATTTCGAAAGTACTCAAATACTTCTTTTTGGGCCTCTTAGGCTTCTCCTTGTTAATGACCCTGATTTTTGCATTTGTAAAGGTCTATCCCGATCAGGGGTTAGAAGAAGCTTCCTTTTCAGCTGAAATTGAATACGATAGCAGTTATTATGCCATGCGATTTGACAGCTTGAATGCCCTTTACGGGAATAATAAAATCTTATTGCCTGGTTTTGAACTGCAATCTTTAATTGCACTATCCTATTTTCCAGATCTTAAAGAGGCTGATATCAGGTTTACTTATGAACCTGCTTTGGTTCCAATGGCGTCAAGGCCTGGCTTTTTTGCCATGTTCAAAAATAAGTCCAATTGGATCTACAACATTATTATCAGCAGTGAAAGTACTGAGGGAATGGAACCTATATTAATGAAATACCTCTCCTTTAACGGTCAGGTTGGCATTCTCGCTCATGAACTTGGGCATACCGTCCATTATCAAAACTTCAACATGTTGCAAATGCTGAAATTTGGGGTGCTATATCTGATCGATACAGAATTCAGGGCAAAACATGAGCGAGATACTGACGCCTTAGCCGTTTACCGGGGAGCTGGAGGGCCTTTGTATGATTACGCATATTTTGTCAGGTATGACCCGAGTGTAGTCTCAAAAATGGGCCAAAACGACTACATGGACAAGTTCTATATGAATGATGTGGAAATCAGCGAATTGATGCAATCCCTTTCCATGTACCAGCAGCAAGCCGGAGGTGAAAACTGACCGTATTCGGCTAACCGAAATAAAAAAAGCGCACTGGCGTAAATGGCCTTGGTGCGCTTTTGTAGTTTTAATATGATGGGGATTATCCCAACACCTTGGTAACCAGGTCTGCAGCCTCCTGTAAAAGGATAGCCGAGTGTACTTCAAGACCGGAATCATCAATAATCTTTTTGGCAATATCAGCGTTGGTCCCCTGAAGACGAACAATAATCGGAACAGGAATATCACCGATATTCTTATAAGCATCGACTACACCCTGGGCGACACGATCACAGCGGACAATACCGCCAAAGATGTTAATTAGGATCGCTTTTACATTAGGGTCTCTTAGAATAATCCGGAACGCTTTTTCAACACGCTCAGCATCAGCGGTACCTCCTACATCGAGAAAGTTGGCAGGATCTCCTCCGGAAAGTTTGATAATATCCATTGTAGACATGGCAAGTCCGGCACCGTTAACCATACACCCAACATTACCATCAAGGTTGACGTAATTCAAGCCATAGCTTTTGGCTTCCACTTCCATAGGATCTTCTTCGTCAGTGTCTCTTAATGCAGCAAGGTCTGGATGACGGAAAAGAGCATTCCCGTCAAGGGTTACTTTACTGTCAACAGCAATTATGCGATCATCACCTGTCTTGATAACCGGGTTGATCTCGAAAAGCGAAGCATCACTGCCTAGGAAGGCCGCATAAAGCTTGGTAATAAATTTGGTCATTTCCTTATAAGCCTGACCACTTAATCCAAGATTGAAGGCTACTTTTCTTGCCTGAAATGGTTGCATACCCAATGTAGGGTCGATATATTCCTTGAAAATTTTATCAGGAGTGTGTTCAGCAACGGCTTCAATATCCATCCCACCTTCAGTTGAATAAACGATAACATTGCATTTTTTCTCACGATCCATCAGGATAGAGACGTAGTATTCTTTGCAGGCGTCGAAATCAGGGGTATAGGCATCTTCAGCGACCAAAACCTTACGGACAAGCTTACCTGGCCCTTCCATTCCACCTGGTGTCTGGGGAGTGACTAACATCATGCCAAGGATATTACTTGCATGCTCACGGACAGCATCTATGTCTTTAGCGAATTTTACACCGCCCCCTTTTCCACGCCCACCGGCATGAATTTGTGCTTTGACGATTACGCCTTCTGTGTTGAAGTCGGCTCTGACTTTTTCAGCTGCAGAAATAGCTTCATCTACAGTTGTGGCTACGATACCGCGCTGAACGGTAACTCCAAAGCTTGCCAATAGCTCTTTTCCCTGATATTCGTGAAGATTCATTTTATCGAGTTGTTAATTGCTTTTAAAATAATAAACACCAACTAAAAATTAAAGCCCAAAAGTAGGTCTTTTTAACAGCATTTCAAAAGCATACCGACGATTAGAAGATTTCTAAATTCAATCCTCCTACTGTGCGTTATCATCGTGAATCAAAGTGGTATAGGTCCTCAAAAACCTCTTGTGTCTTGAATAAAATAGCCCTTCCGAAATTACTCCGGAAGGGCTGAGGATCGAGAAATGCTAATTACTCTACAATTACTGCACTAAAATCTTTTGTGTAAATATTTCGTTGCCAGATTGCATACTTAACAAGTAAATGCCCGGCGTTAAACCATTAAGCTCTACACTGAAGCTCTGGTTTCCTGAGAACAGTACTTCATGTTGTTCGATTACGCGCTGACCCAAAACATTACTTAGTTGCACTTTAAGGTCGGTCTGGTTGGTTAAATTGAGCTCAACCATGACATAGTCAGTAGCTGGATTTGGGTAAACAGCAATCCTATCGGCAAATGTGATATCTTCGATTCCGGTTGAAGAAACACCATCATCGCCTACTGAGAAGTTGAAGTTTTCAAGACTCATGACAAGTGGTGAAAGTTTGAAGTGCTCAGGCTCATGCGGGATGCCGGGGATATCTACATGTAAGTAGTAATCACCAAGCTGTAATCCGAAGAATTCATAGTTACCATCGGCATCAGTCCAGGTTTCCTGAATCATATTACCAGCAGGATCAAGGAGTCTGATATGGACATCTGGCATTGGGTCACCAGGGCCGTCACTCTTAACGATGTCGCCCGGACGAAGGTTACCATCTTCAGAAACATTACCCTGAACATTGCCACCAAAGGAGGCGTCGATAACAATCGTTTCGCAAACAGTAACTGAGCATTGTGACTGATCAGTAACCGTGAGGCAAACTGTATAGGATTGTAAGGTATCCGTAGCCGGGAAGGTATGGGCAATATCCTCAGTGTTATAGAATGAACTGTCACTGATTTCCCAGAAATAGGTGAATGGAGGATTACCGCCTGAAGCATCGCCAAAGAAGGCATAACCCCAATCACCATTTTGAAGCATTTGTCCAAAGTATTCAAATCCTATCGAGAGATCGTTCAAGGTATCGCAAGGCACACCGCCACCGCCATTGTTACCACCACCATCACCGTCACAGGCGCCTTGTGTCCAAATTGCAACTCCAAAGCAAGCCTCTGCTATACAAGAGTTGGAATAGGTTACACCATCACACCCACAAACCGGGTCGTCAACTGTAATATCACAGCTAGGAGGCCAGTCGAATAACGTCCAGTCAATACAAACCGGTGTAGTATCAATCGGAGGAGGTGGTAGTAGGCAGGAATCCACAGGGACACCAAAACCAAAACCAGTAGATTCGCTATCATCGAAGTCTCCACCAAAGGCCAAAGGGTTACCATTGCTATCAGTAAGGCTGTAATAGCCCTGGCCCCATGAGCAGCAAATACCGTCTCCGTAAGTATCATAGATATTGAACACATAACAGCCATCATCAAGACAAGCAGTTTCAGTAATAACTGTACCGTCAGGAATTCCAGCATAAGTGCCGTTAGAAGAGGCCACTACATTTCCATTTTCATCGGTAATATCCCATGAAGTTTCCTGTGGATAGTTGTCGAGGCCGAGTTGTAAGATCACCAGGTTATTGTCGCAACTATCAACTGGCTCCTGAAGTGAGAACTGCACACATGTCTGGCAGCTACCCTGGTTGGCCGTCCATACATCAACACAAGCCACTTGTGGGCCGCCCCATGGGAAGGTCACAGTTGGATTGGCATCACTACTGGTACCTCCGGCGCCAAGATTCCAGAAATAATTATAAGGCGGGGTTCCTCCCGAAACTGAAGTCGTGAAACTGACCGTTAACGGATCATTTGGATCTATCGAATAGGTTAAGCCAACGAAGCAGCTATCTGGCTGCCCTTGTATCCAGACAACTGAACAGTATGAACAAATAGTGCCATCTGCATCGGTTGTCGTCAGACAAACTGTGTACTGTCCAGGACCATTATAAGTATGGCTCGGATTGGCAACTGTGCTTGTTCCGTTATCGCCAAAATCCCAGGCATATGTCACGGGCAAAGTTGCTCCGTTTACGAATGAGGTGAAATTTACCTGGTTAGGATCTAAGAAATCGAAATTATAATTGAAATCAACCAAGCAGGTATCTCCTGCTCCCCCTGGCACCCATAACCATTCGCAATAAGTACAGGTGAAGCCATTCGCATCAATTGAGGTGACACAGACCTGATTCCATCCGGTTTGCCCAAAAGTATGTGTTGGGTTTGCCGAATTATCACTAGAGCCATCGCCAAAATCCCAATCGTAGGTATATGGAGCTGTACCACTGGTTTGAGAAGCAGCAAAGTCAAAAGTAAACCCAGCCGGACCAGTCAATGTTGATGTGAAATTTAAATCACATGAATCCTGAGGAACAGTTGGACAGGTCAGTATAAAGTCAATCACAGGATTATTTGGCGTAAACTGCTGAGCTGCTTGCCCAAAGAATCCATCAGGACAAGTATAATTCACATAGACAGTTCCGCTTATGCAATTGTAAAGCGTATCACCGAAAAACCCGTTAGGATTGGTGTATACCGTGCTGTACATGCTATTTAGTGAATCGTCGCAAATTACATCAATATTCACAGGGAGGTTATCAATGGGGTTGCCATTACCATCGGAAACTGTTCCGAAGATGCCATTAATGAATTGGGCATTTGCTGATAATCCGAAGCTGATCAAAATGCAAAGGAGCAAAAGTCGTTTCATAAGTTCATTTTTATTTATCCGTAAAAAATCCGGGGGGAATTAATTTCAATCTCAAAACTAGGTTACCCGGAATCGGAATTCAAATACAATAATTAAGTTTTATCAGAATTTTCAAATTAATTTTCGCTTTTTCAAGATAAAAAAAAGCAATTGAATTTAAAACAAGTATCTGTTTATCAATTATTTATTGTAAAAAATTATTGAATACAAAAATATCCATTTATCAAAAAAATTAGCGAATTACTACCTTTGTAGCAACTTGATTTTTATCTGTTTTAATCTTTAAATAGTAGACACCTGGCGCTAATGCTGGCAAATTCAGGTGTGCCAGTCTCGTTGGTTCGAAATACTGATTGACCATTAATTGTCCCAGGCTGTTAAACATTTGCACCTCTTCTACCATAAATTTTTCCGTTTCAATATAGAATTGTCCGTTAGAAGGATTGGGGAAAACAGTAATGGTTTCATTCAGCTCAGGTACTTCAATTATCGATGTGGACACTACATTTGTCACCCAGTCTGAGGGCACCACTCCCAGGACATCTAGATTTTCATCAACCATCAAAACTTCGTCAATTTTAACTTGCATCGGTACCTGCTGACCAGGCTGTAGCCCGCTAATATTGTCTTCCATGATAATATGCAAGGTCCCAATCTCACCGAACCCGGATATTGGAGTGTGATCGGTCCGTGTTAGACCCAGTTCGAATTTAGATTCTTCGATATTATTATGCTCAATGGTCAGAATATCACTAAAATTAATCTGACTTACCCATGCTGTCTGGTCCCAAACGATGAAAATGGAACTTGCATCAATAAAGGTTGTGTCATAATCAATTGAAAAAGTGATACCATAAAAGTCGTCAACTGGCAACTGTTGTTCACCCAGAATAATCGGAATTTGATAGGCTGTCCCTTCCAATACAGAATCTTGCGCAAAAGCGAGGAAAAGTGGGGGATCGAAGCCTGGTGTTGCAGGCGAAAGGGAGTCAGGGGAAACAAAGGAATGCACCTCATTATAGTTGGCTGAAATAGCATCAAGATCCATTGCATTGACGATTGAGTTCCCATCACAGTCAGCAAACGCGAAATCTGTCCCATTGGGGAATGTGGTCCCCCAGGGTTGCTGCAGCAGGTTGGGCTCCCATTCAATGCCCATCATCTGCCTTGGAGGGCCATTACTCTGAAAGGCATTCCCCAAATAAAGCAAGTCAACATTGTTGGCTATCCCGTTATTATTGATATCACCTGGCCAAACAATTTCAGGACCTGAGGCAGGAACAAAAATTGTTATACAATCTGAGCAGCTTCCTCCTAAGAATCCTAAGACGGTAACGCATACATCCAGTGTATCAGTACCACTAAAACTTTGAATTGGCGAAGGCTGGTTAGTGGAAACACCATTATCAAAGTCCCAGAAGTAGGTATAAGGCGGAGACAATGAATCCAGGTTTGTTACCTCAAACTGGTAGGTATCTGGTGAATTAAAGAAAGAAACGGAAATATCGCCGCAAACCGTTTGGGAGAAAAGATTTGTGGCACTAAATCCAAATAAGCAAATCCAAAATATGTATTTCATTAGCTTGTTTGTCATAACCTTATAGTGCATAGGATAAAGATTTACAATTTAAATGTACTTGGTATTCCTTCATCAACCAACTACTTTATTTACCATTTCTCACAATTATTTTACATTTTTACAACATCATATCAATCAAAAAAAATTACAATAATCTGTAAATCAAATATTTAACAGTCTATTTACAAGTAATAATTTCATTGTTTTATCAAAATTAATTGACGCAAGCAAAATGATTAACAGCAAATTAATTCAATTGATTCGAACTTTTTCATCTAGTGAGTTATTGGGGTTTCGCGATTTTGTGGCATCGCCCTATTTCAATAAGAATAAAGAGCTGGAAGAATTTTACGCTTTTATCAAAAAGTTATACCCTCGTTTTCCGGAAAAGAAATTGCAAAGAGAATACGTTTATGCATCCCTGTTTCCCGGAAAAAAATATGATGATAAGCACCTTAATTACCTAATGAGTTTTTTACTAAAGCTGGCAGAGCAATTTATTGGCATTCAACACTATACCCATCAAAACAGTCTTCCTGAATTTCACATTCTTTCGTCTTTAATTGAACGAAAACTTGAAAAAAACTATCGATATACCCACAAGAAAACGACTACAAAACTTAATAAGTCCGTTTTCAGGAATATTAATCATGACTATCAGCAATACCTGATGGCAGAAGCTTCTAACAGATATTTTTCGAACCAGCTTGCAAGAAGACACGACAATAGCCTTCAACTGGCAGCAGATCACTTTGACACATATTATCTCGGCAACAAATTGAAATATAGCTGTGAAATGGTCAACCGCAAAAATGTAATCTCAGTCGAATATGAAATTCATTTGCTGGAAGAAATCAAGCAGCACTTAAGCCAATACCCTCATGAAGATCACCCGGCAATTCACATATACCATACGATATTATTGATGCTGACTGAAGAAGACAGCACCCGACATTTTGAAAAATTAAAGGAATTGCTCGATACAAAAAGACGATTTTTCCCCAAGACAGAAATGTTAGAATTTTTCCAATATGCTCTTAATTTTTGTATCCGGAAGATTAACAAAGGAGAACCAAGGTTTCTGGAGGAATCCATAAACCTTTACCTTAAAGGGATTGACACAGCAGTGCTATTAGATAATGGCGTACTCTCTCCCTGGGCCTACAAAAATGTTATTGCAGCAGGGCTCCGCCTTAAACGATTTGACTGGGTTGAAGAATTTATTGTTGACTATAATGAGAAATTGGCTCAGGGTTTCAGACAGAATGCCCTGCACTACAATCTGGCCGAATTGAATTTTTATAAAAAGGCATACGAAAAGGCACAGGACCACCTCAACCAAGTAGTGTATAGTGATATTTACATCAACCTCGACAGCAAAAAAATGCTCTTAAAGATTTTTTATGAATCCGGTGAAGAAGAAGCCTTGTTCTCCTTGCTTGCCGCTTACCAGATATTCATTAAACGCAATAAACTAATCTCCTCAAAGGTGAAAGAACATTATCTAAACTTTCATAAAATCCTATATCAGCTATCAAGAAATAGTCCTCGCCAAATGGCTTCCTTACCCGAAAGATTGGCAAAAATGGAATCAGTAGCGGACCGTAATTGGTTGAAACGGACTTATGACAAAATCAAGGTTATTTAACTTATGGAGGCCTTGGCTTCGAATTCGTTATAAAACAACTCTAAGACCGTATCCAGTTTTGTCATTTTCAGAATCTCATCAACTTTTGGTGAAGGATTCAAAATTGCTATTTTCCCTTTTGTTTCCAGCACTGCATTGCGCAAAGCTAACAACTCCCCTATTCCGCTTGAATCGATATAGTCGACCTTGGAAAGGTTGATCATAAATCTTTTGGTGCCATCATCCAGAAACCTTTTAACTTGATCTGAAATCTCTTTTGCACCATCTGAAAGCGTCAATTTTCCTTCTGGTTGTACAATCGCTATTCCCTGTTCTTTTTTAACTTTTAAATTCATTTCAAGTACTGTTTGTCAAGGAGTTAATGTAAGCAATTAAGTCACGATAACAAAAGACAATGTATGTAGATTGAAAACTATCATATGTTAATTATCAACTAAATAATATCATTTTTCATTAATTTTATCAGGGTACACATTCGCTGAAAAGCGAATGATTGTTAAGTATCAGACAAAACAAAAGAGCTACTCAATCAAAACTCCCCAAACTATGACCTTATGTTAGCCGTCACAATTAAGACATTTTTCAATAAAAACTATTCTTGGGTGGTTTGATATTTAGCTGAAAGACATCTCCTAACATTTTTAAAACTCAAAGCATGGAAAGGTATTTGGCTAGTTTCGGACTTATCGTCCTTGCATTTTTCTGGATTAGTGAAACCCCCGGAAAAAAGCCCGTAATCATTAACAATTTTGACAGTCCAACAGGATTTGAAGAGTTCACTTACTCTGGTCCTGATCCTGGAGCTGTAAAAGCAAAAACCGACCTTTGCCAGACTGGTGAATATGACAATTGTGCCTATCAGGGTGAAAATGCCAGATGGATCGAATGGAATTTAGGTGACCACGAATGGTATGGCTGGGGAATGCATCTGAGAGGATTTGATACCAAAGGCATGAAATTTTTGACCTTCTCAGTAAGAGGAGAACTTGGAAACGAGCGTTTTCTGATCAAGATGCGCGATTCCGATGGTAATGAAGTTGGCTTTAACTCTAATCACTATAATGAAATCACCAACCAGTGGACAGAGATGATTGTGCCATTACGTGACTTTCAAAGAGCCAATGAAGAATTCAATCTTAACTCGCTGGATAACATTAACCTTGGCTTTAATACCCTGAGCGCCGGTAAAAAAGGAAAGATTTATATTGATAACTTCAAGCTGGAGCCAAGATTGGTTTATGGCACGAGGAACAACTAAATCAATAAAAACAAAAAGGGCAGAATAAATTCATCTGCCCTTGACATATCTAGTTATAAACCCTGAACACGGGTTTAATCTTTAAGCTTCTAATGTTGGTTAATACCAATTGAGGCATAACCTGACATTCCACTCCTTACATTGGTGACCACGGCTACTACTCTGGTTCCCGGATCTACAGTCAAAGCGATGCCTTCGCCAAGCGGATCTCCAGCTGCACCATACCATTTTACATCAAACAAGTAACTGTCGAAACTATGGTAATCTCCTGTATTTTTATCGTAAGCAATAATTACCCACTGACCAGTAGTTGACATTGGAAAGGTGAAAAATGCCACATCTATACTTTCAGTTTGTATTTCATTTGACGTTCCTTGTATGTAAGGGGAAAGGGTTTGTTTTTGAGCTACAGCAAAATTGAATGCAACAAAACAAATTACCATAGTCAAAATCGGCTTAAGGATAGTTTTCATAATTGTGTTTTTTTGACCAGGCATTAGACCTGGATTAATTGGTTATGTTTTTAAAGTGGTTTTGCCAAACGACATCAAAAAAATGGATATAACGATTGGCATACGATCTCACTAGATGTCAAAAAGCTTGCCTCAATGATAAAACTGGTATCGCAACAGCTACCTAACTGCAAAATTGATTCAAAAAAAACATCCTTAAGCACTGATAATCAATATTATAAGTTTTTAATGTAAAAAAAATATGACGATCCATATTTTGGATAGGAATCCTATAAAAACATCTCAATCTTTTCTTTTACCCAGGCTTTATCGGCTATTTGTTCGGTAGCATTGATCTGTTCTAATAACGAACTCGCACGTTTTTTCTGGCCTGGCAGAATGCGGGTGGCTTTTCGGGTAAACCGGATTAAATTGGAAAAATTACGCTTATGCCTTTCTGAAATATTCTTTTTTCTCCTCAAGAAAACCCTGAAACTATCCATAAGGCTGTACAAGGCTTCAAACTCGCCCAGTTCATAGTAACTTTTCAATAAAAGTGCTTTTGAGTCAAGATTATAAAAGACGTCGTCGTACTCCACCTTCTGCAGTAGCTCAAGTACCTTGTCGTAGTTTTTTTGGTAAAAATTGAAATAAGCCAGATTATAGACATAAGCATTTTCACGATATTCCGGAACGATCTGATCCTTAAATGCCTGCATAAATTCACCTACCCATTCAATCTCCCCTAGCCTTAAGCCAATGACTATAATATTTTTAAACGTCCAGGGTGAAAGAAAATCACGTCTTACGATAATGCCTTTCTCGATCATCGACTGGTAGATATCAAGACTCATCCGCAAATAATCGCCGCTCTGGTTGATTCTTCTGATACAAAAGTTAAGCACGTAAATATGCATATCATAAGCCTCGATCTTAGTAAATTGTTGTGAATATTGCTTTAACAGATCCCATGCTTCCAGAAAGTGTAATTCCTGGTTTTGCTCATCTAAAAATGTATTTAAAATGGCATAATAGATCTTAATGGCAGGGACATCTTCATAAGTATTCTGGTTAAGATGGACCAAAACCTCTTCAAACATGGGAATTTGGTACTCTGAACCTAAGATGGATTCATTATTTAGCATCACACAGCAAATCCTCAACTTTTCTGCTATGTAAAAAGTATCAAGATATAACCCTGATTTTTCAAGGCTTTCCGCAAAATCACGTTTTCGCTGTGCCACGAAGTGGAGATATAATTCAGATTCGGTGCGAAAATGACGAAAATAATACCGAGCATCTTTTACCCCTTCTTCACCCAGGTATCTTTCAGTTAATATCTTGGTGCCCTTAAAATGTTTGTTCAGCCCACGTTCATTATACCGTTCAAGAAGGTTTAACTGGAAGCCACTTTTATCCTTTCGGAAATGGTGAATAACTAAAAACTCTTCTATTAACTTTAAAAGATCACTCATTAAATGCCTGAACTTACCGTCATCATATGGAAGGGCCCCAAATACAGCATTAAAAATGTCCATTTTTGAAAAAGTATCAAACGCGTCATTCTGACGAAATTCCCACAGAATTTCGAAGATTTTGACCATTCTGGGATGCTCATTAAAATATGGTGACCGGACAAAACGATCAAAGGCGATCAACTCTCTGGCTGATAAATTTTGAAATAAGATGAGTAATTTGGAATTCTCCATTTTCGTCCAACAGTTTTAGATGCAAAAATTGTTTACTTCAATTCGAAATAAAAACAAACACATCTCGACAAATATTCATTTATGCCACCAAAGCACTAATAAAAAACAAGCAATAAAAGATAATAGACAATATTAAAACAAAAATTTACAAAAATATGCTGCCGACAAATACACAAATTTGTACTTTTTTTTCATTCAAAATCCATGCACTTTTGCTATCGTAGGATTATAACTAGAACTGCAAATAGCCATAACATGAAAAAACCTGTACAAGGATTGAGAAGAAAAACAAGAATTAGCAGACCATATTTCGCCATTTTGACATTTGTTATTGGCCTTTCAATGTTAAGTTTGAAAAGCTATGGTCAATGTTCATTTGATTTCATGAATGAAACCAGTGTATTTTGCGCTGGAGGTGCTGACGGGACGGCAGAAGTTATTGCCACAACAGCTAATCCACCATTCACCTATATGTGGAATGACCCTGGTGCTCAAACCACCCAAATGGCCACTGGTTTGGTCGCAGGAGCTTACCAGGTTTCCGTTTCAGACAATGCAGGTTGCAGCTTCACAGAAATTGCCGTTATTTTCGAACCGACACCTGTTAATGTTACTGTCGGAAGCATATTGCCAGACGATTGCGGAACCTGCACAGGCTCTGTGTCGATGTTTGTTACCGGAGGTACAGCTCCTTACATTTACGAATGGTCTAACGGGGTAATTTTAACAGCCACTCAAACCGGGCTTTGTGCCGGAAACTATTGCTTTTCAATTACAGACGCCAATGGTTGTTTGCAAACTTCACAGGTCACGGTCAGCGATGCCTCATCTTCATTGTCAGCAACTGTAACTATTGATAATGGTATATCGTGTTTTGGAAATTTTGATGGGCAGGCAACTGTAAATGCTACTGGAGGCGTGCCACCTTATGATTACTTGTGGTTTAATGGGGAAAATACAATGACTGCAGCCTCTTTGCCGGGTGGGCAAGTAGCAGTTACAGTGGTCGATAATTCGGGATGCTTCTTTGTAGAAACATGTGTGGAAATTCCAGCCCCGAGTGAGATTCAGGCTATTACCCAAAACACAACTCCTGCCTTCTGTAATGATTGCGATGGAAGCGCCATGTTAACCGTTTTTGGCGGATCACCACCTTACGATTTTCTCTGGAATAACGGTAGTACGGAGATGAACCCTGATGACCTTTGTCCCGGAGTTTACAACCCTACAATTACAGATCAATTGGGCTGTTCTGTCGTACATACCGTTATTATTGGAAGTACTTCATTACATATGGTCGACTCAGTAACCATAGATCAGCCAATATCCTGCTTTGGAGCTTCAGATGCCA
>JBCCHF010000068.1:0-24733 GCA_039028895.1 Bacteroidota bacterium
GATCGAATTTGACAATTTTACAACAGGCAAATTTTCTCCAAAAAGAGTATGAAATCTTAATCGAAATTATGGCAGTAATGTGACATTAAATAAGACCTACTTGGGCAGGGTGAAATGAAAGGTGGTTCCTTTTTCTGTTGTGGGTTGTATCCAGATTTTGCCACCGAGACTTTCAACAATTTTACGACAGGTTGCCAGTCCGATACCAGATCCTTCAAACTTTGATGGACCGTGGAGGCGCGTAAAAATATCAAATACTTTTTCCTGGTTTTCCGGCTTTATTCCAATGCCATTATCCTGGTGAGTAAGATGGTAGAAATTACCTTCTTCTCTGAAGCTCAGGTTTATAACAGGTGGTTCGTTTGGACAGAACTTGATAGAATTTGAGACCAGATTCTGGAACAACTGAATCATATGAACATCAGTGGCAGTAACCTTCGGTAATTTATCGACATTGATTGTAGCTTGTCTTTCGCTTACAACGAGTTGCAGGTTATTCAAAACGATTTCGAGCGTTAGCGAGAGGTCTATTTCTTCTGTTTGCTTGCTTTTTACGTCACCACGTGCATATTCCAGAAGGCTGACCAGCATGTCGTTCATTCTGTCTGAAGCATTCTGGATGATGTCGATATATTCTTTCGCTTCACCATCCATTTTGTCTCCAAAACGTCTGACGAGTAGTCCACTGTAGCTATGCACCATTCTTAGGGGCTCTTTCATGTCGTGGGCAGCCATTCCTGCAAACAATTCAAGCTCTTTATTGGCCAATTCAAGCAATTCCTGCCTGATGTTTAGTTTTTCTATCTCAAGGTCTTTCTGCTCAAGCTCGTACTTGAGCTCCATTTCGTGCAGAATCTTGGTTTTTTCTTCGTTAAAGAGTTCGGATTTCGTCTCAGAGTAAAGCACCTGGTACTTATATGCAGGGTCGAATTTTCCAAGTTGGGCATGCGCTTTTGCCAGCAGGGCATAGGATTGCTCCAAATGGCTTTTTGCGTTGAGTTCGTTTCTGATATCCAGTCCACGATTCAGCATGCCAATTGCTTTTTCCGGTTGCTTTGCCTGAATATAAACCTTACCAATATGGGTGAGGAAGTCCGACTCTGCGCCTCTTGAACCTGTTTCACGTGAAAGTGAAAGCGCCTTATGGTAGCTTTCAAGGGCTTTTTCATATTTGTTTTCCCTCAAATGCGCATTTCCCATTTCCTGGTAAGAGACGGTCATGCCCATTTTATCACCCAATTCGGTTTTCATGGTCAATGCCTTTCTCAGGCATTCCATAGACTTGGGTATATTATTCCATTCGCCATATAATACACCGATATTATTTAGTACATCAGATATGGCAAAATCGTCGTTATGCTCCTGGTTAATGGCCTGGGCTTTCTCGTAGTAATCCAGCGATTTTTTAAAATCTTTCTGAAGGAAAAAAATAATGCCAATATTGACATAGGAAATAGCGATTCTTGTTGGATCTACACCTACTCCTTCCTTAATTTTGAGAGATTTAAAATAAAACCTGAGTGCTCGATCATAATCGCCCTGGTTTTTGAAGACTACTCCAAGGTTATTGTAGAGACTGGCCACGCCCATCTGGTTTTTCAGGGCTTTCTGGATCTTCATGGACCGTAAATAATAATCCATCGCCAGGTTGTTGAAGCCCTGCTTGACATAAGCATTGCCTATCCCTGTCAGACACTTGGCCTCTCCTTCCTTGTTTGCGAGATCGCGCCAGAGGTTGAGCGCTTTATTTTGATGCTTGATCGTTGTTTCATAATCAGCAAGAAACCAGTTTAGTGTACCCATACAGTTATGGGCCTTGGCGAGTCCGGATTGTAAACTGTGTTCGTTTGCAATTTGAAGGGCTTCACGGCCAAAACCGAGGGCTATTTCCGGAATAGTGGAGATCTGGGAAAGGGCGTGTTCGACAAGCAAATCTACTTTAGTACCTGGGTCTGGAGTACTATCAATAACCGCTCTGATATCTTTATCGCCGGTTAAGGAAGATATGCTGGTGTCTTTGCTCATGACGGATAGATATCAAAATTAAAATAAATATCGATAATCAATAATTTAATGTGATAATTACCAATGGGCAATCCGGGATTTTAACCATTGCAATGAAACTTAAAGTACAAACAACCTGATTTTATGTCTGTGTAATGCCCGACATATTCCCACCATTTTTTGTTTGGGGGTACGCGAAAAACAAAAAATAGCAAACAAATTGTTTTATTTTTTCAAGGTTATTTGTTATCTTTACACGGGAATTTTTTTGAGGATTTTTTATAAAATGATTTACTGGTGAGCGAGGAGCAAAACAACCAAAATGGACAAGACGATCCATCTTTGAATGGACACGACAATGTCATTACTTTATCAGGAATGTATGAGGATTATTTCCTCGATTATGCCTCCTATGTTATTCTGGAAAGAGCCGTTCCTGCGATAGGGGATGGGTTGAAACCTGTTCAGCGTCGTATTCTGCATGCGCTCAAAACAATGGATGACGGGCGTTTCCACAAGGTAGCCAATGTTATTGGTCAAACCATGGCTTATCACCCTCATGGAGATGCTGCAATTGGAGCCGCCCTTGTGCATCTCGGCCAAAAAGAATTATTGTTTGACTGCCAGGGGAACTGGGGCGATACACGAACAGGTGATCCTGCTGCTGCAGCCAGATATATTGAGGTCAGGCTGTCAAAGTTTGCCCTTGATGTCGTTTTTAATCCGCAAACCACCGAATGGCAACTAACTTACGATGGCCGCAAAAAAGAGCCTGTAACTTTGCCGGTAAAGTTCCCCTTATTATTATCCCAGGGCGCTGACGGTATCGCCGTTGGACTTTCAACTAAAATCCTGCCTCATAACTTCATAGAAATTATCAGGGCCTCGATCAAGGTGTTGAAGGGGATGAACCCCAAAATTTATCCTGACTTTCTTGAAGGAGGGTCAATTGATGTATCTAATTATAATGGCGGTAAACGCGGAGGTAAAGTCAGGATCAGGTCAAAAATTGAGCAGATCGATAAGAAGACTTTGGTCATCAAGGAGATTCCATACGGCACAAATACAGGAAGCCTCATAGATAGTATCATAAAAGCCAATGATAAAGGCAAAATCAAGATCAAAAAAGTAACAGATAATACAGCTAAAGATGTTGAAATCCTGATTGATCTGCCACCCGGAGTTTCACCGGATGTCACCATAGATGCCCTTTACGCCTTCACCAATTGTGAGATTTCGGTTTCCCCGAATGCCTGTATCATTGTTGATGACAAACCACATTTCCTGAGCGTCAATGACGTACTTAAAATATCAACTGAAAATACAAAAGGTCTTCTTAAACTTGAATTGGAAATCAAACTCAATGAGTTGCAGGAGAAGTGGCATTTCGCCAGTCTTGAAAAGATTTTCATTCAAAATCGCATTTATCGCGAAATAGAAGAATGTGAAACATGGGAAGCAGTTATTGAAACCATCGACAGTGAATTAAAAAAATATGTCGATACCCCTTCTACAAAAAACAAGAGTAAAGATCGGTTCCAGCTAAATCGCGAAATCACCAAAGAAGATATTGTCAGATTGACCGAGATCAAGATCAAACGGATATCAAAGTATAATTCCTTTAAGGCAGATGAATTGATCGCCGGATTGGAAGAAGGCATTAAAGAGACTGAACACCACCTGGCTCACCTTATTGAATTTGCCATTAGTTATTTTGAGACATTGCTTGATAAATATGGGAAAGGCAGAGAAAGAAGGACCGAAATTACCGAATTTGACGACATCAAGGTTAGACAAGTCGTTGCCAATAACCGCAAATTATATATTAACAGAAAAGAAGGCTTTATTGGCTATGGTCTGAAAAAGGATGAGTTTATTTCCGATTGTTCAGACATTTCAGATATCATTGTTTTTCTGAAGAGTGGCAAATTCATGGTCACCCGAATTGCTGAAAAAGTATTTGTCGGGAAAGATATCCTTCATGCCAATGTGTGGAAAAAAGGAGACAAAAGAACCACTTACCACCTAGCCTATGTTGATGGTAAAAGTGGCAAAAGTTTCGTCAAGCGATTTAATGTATCGGCCATTACAAGAGACAGACCATATGACCTCACCAAGGGTACTCCAAGGTCCAAGGTGCATTACTTTAGCTGCCATCCAAATGGAGAAGCCGAGAGTGTAACCGTTCAATTGTCTCAAGGATGTTCTGCTAGGAAAAAGGTCTTTGATTTCGAATTTGGTGACCTCGCTATTAAAGGAAGAGCCTCTCAGGGTAATGTGCTGACCAAATATCCCGTCAGGAAGATCACCCAAAACGATGTAGGCAAGTCAACACTCGGTGCTCAAAATATCTGGATAGACGACGCCAGTGGCCGACTCAATACCGTAGAAAGGGGCAATTTATTGGGTGCTTTTGACACCGGAGATCAGATATTGGCCATTTATACTAATGGTAGTTACGAACTGACATCTTACGAATTAACAAATCGTTACGATCCGAAAACGCTATTATTGATCAACAAGTTTGACCCCGAAGCGGTCATTTCTGCCTTATATTATGATGCCGATAAAAAAGCATCAGTGATCAAGCGCTTTAAAATTGAGACATCCAAGCAAGATCAAAAATTTGGTTTTATTGGCGAAAATTCGAGATCATCGTTATTATTTGTTTCAACTGATAAAAAACCAATTGTCAGTTATAAAGTGAAAACCAAGAAAGGGACCAAAGAGCACCAGGTAAACATGGCTGAATTCATAGAGGTGAAAGGATGGAAGGCTTTAGGCAATAAACTGGGAGATTTCAAAGCCATGAGTGTTAAGCCATTCAGTGATGAAGAAAAGGAAAATGACAGTCCGGGCTCAAATATCGAATTTGAAATTACTAACCTCCCTGATGATAAAAAAACAGATGATAACGGTCAGCAGACTATCTTTTAATAAAGGTATGTCTGCATCTTTGTCCCAATGATTTTGATTGGCAATTATTGATTGAACAAAAACAAAATGAAAACCCGCCTCAGTGTTAATGTCAATAAAGTAGCACTTCTCCGTAATTCAAGAGGAGCAAACTTGCCTGACCTTGTCCAGGTATCAAAAGACTGTGAAACTTATGGCGCTGAAGGCATAACCGTTCATCCCCGCCCTGATGAACGACACATTAGATATGCAGATGTTCCTTTATTAAGGGCCATTGTAAAAACAGAATTTAATATTGAGGGTAATCCAATACCAGCCTTTAGGAAACTGGTGCTTGACAATCCACCCCACCAGGTAACACTAGTACCCGATAAACCGGAAGCCCTTACTTCGGATCATGGGTGGGATACCATTAACGAAGCTGGCTTTTTAAAAGATGTCATTGCTGAATTCAAAGAAGCTGGTATCCGGGTTTCTTTATTTCTTGATCCTGAAGAAAAACTTGTTGAAGGCGCCAAGGCAGTTGGAGCAGACAGGGTAGAGCTTTATACCGGGCCTTATGCCGAAGATTTTCATAAAGATCCAGAAAAAGCGGTTGCTGGTTACAAACGATGCGGTCAGTTAGCAATTGATATCGGATTAGGCCTTAATGCCGGACATGATCTCAACCTTGATAATCTAAAGTATTTTAAGCAACAAGTCCCCGGAATTCAGGAAGTGTCGATTGGGCATGCCTTGTTTTCAGATGCCATCTATTTAGGGTTACACAATACCATCCAATTGTATCTAAGGCAGTTAGTTTAGCCTTTCTTTTCCATTCAACCTAATATTTGAAATTCAGCGTTAATTCTGCTTTTAATCAACGCGTTACCAAAATTTTCAAATCGGACTTGGAAAATTTTAACACATATAATTTTAATTAAATTAAAGAAGCATATTCTGCCCTGTCATTTATTTCCCAAAATTTCTTTTGTAAATGAGTGATTATTTGAAACATTTTTCACTTATGGCTTGTAAGTAGTTGATTTATAGTTATTTGTGAGGGGTGTTGTGAAGTTGGGTCTTTCCAGCTCAAAGATAGTTGAGCGAAAATTCGTCATTTGAGAAGTCGGCCTGAAATTCTTACAGAATTAAGTAAGGTAGCCTATTGTTAAGAAATCCTTAACAATTGCTAACAAGGAGTTAAATTTTTATTAAAAAAGACCTAAATTTGCTTCTGTCTCTCTCTTTGAACTAATTCTTTCACCAAAAGAGAATTTTGTATGAAACAACTTTCACTAATTTTCGCTATGGTATTGCTAGTGGGCTCTATGGCCTTCGCTCAGCGTACTGTGACGGGCACAGTTACTGATAGTGACGGGGAACCGTTGATCAGTGCTAACGTCGTTATTAAAGGTACCACTACTGGTACACTCACCGACTTTAATGGAAAGTATTCCATTGAAGTACCGGATGGAACAGAAAATCCGGTTCTTGTAGTTTCCTATATCGGTTTCGAGTCTCAGGAACTTGATCTTGGAGCATCAAACGTTATGAACGTGGTCTTGCTCGAGGGGGTTACACTTAACGAGGCTGTTGTAACAGCTCTCGGTCTTGAGTCAAACAGACGCGAGCTGGGTTACTCAGTTCAGAATGTTGACCCAAATGATGTTTTAAGCTCAGGGGAAACCAACTTCGTTGATGCTTTGAACTCAAAAGTTGCAGGGGTAACAGTTGTTAGTTCAGCTGGTTCACCTGGTGCTTCATCTAACATCCGTGTTAGAGGAAGTATTTCTGTTAATGGTTCAAACAGTCCATTATTTGTAGTTGATGGTGTTCCTATCGACAACGATGAGCGTGGAAATGCAGTTGACGGTGTTGACTTGTCAAACCGTGCCATTGACATTAACCCTAATGACATCGAATCAATCACAGTATTGAAAGGTGCTGCTGCTACTGCACTATATGGTGTACGTGCGGCTAGTGGTGCTGTTATTGTTACCACAAAATCTGGTACTTCTGGTAAACCTAAAGTTAACGTTTCGTTTTCTTATGGTCTTGATGAAGTCAACAAACTACCAGAAAGACAATCAGCTTATGCACAAGGTCGTCCTTCAGGTGGAGAATTAATCTGGAGAGGTCCTAATACTTTTGAAGGATTTAGCTGGGGTCCAGCTATCTCTACACTAGAGTATGATGGTGTACCTACTGTATGGGATCCAAATGGTAGCCTTGTTCCTGCTGGTCAGGGTAATGGTCAGCCTGCAAATATTTATGATCCTTATGATTTCTGGGTAACTGGTTCAAGCTACGATGCTAACATATCTGTTGAAGGTGGTAATGATCGTGTTAACTACTACATCTCAGGTGGTCGTCGTTCTTCAGACGGTATTGTTCCAAATTCTACTTTCCAGCGTAACTCACTTCGTGTAAACACAAATGCGAAGATTTGGGATGATTTCACTGTTGGTCTTTCTGCAAACTACGTCAATTCAGGTGGTAATCGAATCCAGAGAGGTTCAAACCTCCAGGGTGTAATGCTCGGGCTGATGCGTACCACACCTACATTTGATAATGGTCTCGGTCTCACAGGTAACGATGCTGCTAACAATTTGGCATCATACCAAAATGAAGATGGTTCACAGCGTTCATATCGTGATGGTATCTATGACAATCCTTACTGGACTGTTAATAAAAACCCATTTAAAGATGTTGTAAATCGTCTTATCGGTCATGCTTCTTTCAGGTATGAGCCATTGGATTGGTTGACTATTAACTACAAATTGGGTACTGACTTCTATTCAGACCGTCGTAATTTCGCTCAGGATATCAACCGTGGTGTTGGTGGAAACCTTTGGAATGCTGGTTCTGTTGATCAGTCTCTCGGTACAAACCGTGATATGAACTCTGACTTCATCGTAACAGTTGACCGTCAGATTTCTGATGATTTCTCAGTGACAGCTTCTGTAGGTCAGAACTTCTTTGATTCACGCTTTGTAGAGCAGAGCTCAAGTGGAACAACACTCGCTATTTCTGATTTTTATCATATCAGTAATGCGTCTAACGTAACTTCTGATGAAGAGGTTTTACGTAAGAGAATTCACGCTGTTTACGCAACTGTTGATTTGGCGTATGCTGATTACATATTCCTTAACCTTACAGGAAGAAATGACTGGTCATCCTCATTGCCAAAAGAAAACAATGCTTTCCAGTCTTACTCAGCTAGTCTTGGTTTCACATTGACAGAAGCACTTGGCGTTAGCCAGAACAAATACGTTCCATACGCTAAGTTGAGGGCTTCATACGGTAAAGTAGGTAACGATGCACCTATTTATGCAACTACTAACTACTTTAACGCCGCTATTTCTGATGGTGACGGCTTTATCTCAGGTGTTGAATTCCCAGCATTTGGCGTAAACGCATTCGAGCCTTCAACAATTTTGGGTAACGCTAACCTCGTTCCTGAGTCAACAACCACATGGGAGTTAGGTGCTGAATTGCGTTTCCACAAAAACCGCGCTGGTATCGATGTTACTTACTTTAATTCAACATCAAAAGACCAGGTTATCCAGGTTCAATTGCCAGCTACAACAGGATTTACTGATATTATTCAGAATGCTGGACAGATTACAAGTAAAGGATGGGAAATTAGCGCAGATGTGAATCCTGTTCGTATCAAGAACAAATTCCGTTGGGATATCGAAGGTAATTTTACGAAGATCACCAATACTGTTGATTCTCTAGCTTCTGGTATTGAGCAGATTGCTCTTGCCGGATTTACCTCTACTTCATCACGAGTTGTTGTTGGTCAGCCTTATGGTGCGATCTTCGGATCTGGTTTCCAGCGTAATGAGAATGGTGACATTCTTATCGATGCTAACGGATGGCCACTACAAGATCCTAATACCGGGGTATACGGTGATCCTAATCCAGATTGGACAATGGGTATCCGCAACACATTTACGCTTTTCAATAACATTAGAATTTCTGCATTACTTGACTTCCGCCAGGGCGGTGACATGTGGTGTGGTACATGTGGTGTTATCGACTACTTCGGAACTTCAGCAATTACAGGTGAGCTACGCGAGCAAAGCGTTGTTTGGCCAGGTGTAAGCGCTGCTGACGGTACTCCAAATACTATTTCTGTTCCCTATGCAGATCCTGCTGCTGGTGTAGGTGGATCTTACTGGGTACGTTACGGATTTGGTGGTATTACCGAAATGAGTATTTACGATACATCATGGATCAGGTTGAGGGAACTTACAGTTTCCTATACATTGCCGGATAACATTTTCAAGAATTCTAACACATTCAGCAATGTTTCTCTAACCTTTACAGGAAGAAATCTATGGTTGAATACCGACTACCCAGGTATTGATCCTGAGACCAACCTGACTGGAGCATCTAATGGATTTGGCCTTGATTACTTTAATATGCCAAACGCTAAAAGTTACGTTTTTACGCTTAACGCATCTTTCTAATCAAGGAAAAATTATTAATAACAGCACCCAGGTCAGTCCTGGTTAGCTGTGATCAAAAATTATAACAAATGAAAAGCATATTCAAATATTGTTTAGTCGCTGTTCTCTCACTATCGGCGTTCCAGTCATGTGAGTTAGCAGAGTTAAACGTTGACCCTACAAGGCCTGCTGATGTAGCTTTGAATTTGATGATGCCGGAAGCTATTACATCTTCTGTTTTCAATCAATATTCCAATCCAGCAAGGATATCAGGTCTTGTTATACAGCAATTCAGAGGCTTTGATGCCCAGCAGGTTGCTTATTCAGACAACTACAGTATTCCAGAAATTACTTTTAATAACTACTGGAGAACCGGTCTTTACGCTGGTTCTTTAAAGACTTGCCAGAGAATTTTAGACAAGGCTATTGAAGGTGGCAACCCACACTATCAGGGTATTGCCAAGATCCTTATGGCTGATGGTTTTGGAACTGCCGCTTCATATTTCGGTGATATTCCATTCTCAGAAGCACTAAAAGGTATTGATGACCTTAAGCCTGCTTACGATACTCAGCAAGCCGTTTACGCTGGGGTTCAAACACTCCTGGACGAAGCAATCGCATTATTAAACCAGCCTGCTTCTGCTGCTCCTCCAACAAATGATGATCTCATTTTTGGTGGTGATGCTGCAAAGTGGATTGCTACTGCAAATGCACTTAAAGCAAGGTACTACATGCATACTCAGAAAAGAGATGCAGGTGCTGCTGGAAATGCTCTGACACTCATTCAGAACAGTGCTTTCCAGTCAGCTGCTGATCAGCCTAATTTTGCATTCGGTTCTGGACAGACTGACAATAACCCATTGGCTAAATTTGGTGTTGAACGTCCTAACACAATCGTTATTGATTCTCGTTTTGCTGATCAAATGACAGCAAACGCTGATCCACGTCAGGTGAAGTACATGGAGTTTGATGGTGAAAACTGGCTATTCTTCAACGATTCTAACACTGATCTTATCTGGGCCGCTAACGCTTCAGTAATGCCACTTATCTCTTTTGTAGAGCTTAAGTTCCTCGAAACTGAGGCACTATACCACACTGGTGCGTCTGATTCTGATGTTCAGGATGCACTTATTGCTGCTATTACTGCTAGTATGGAAGCAAATGGTATCGCTCAGACTGACTATCAGGCTTATGTTGACACATACGGTGATCTTGGTGGTTTAAGTTCAGCTGAGATTCACGAGCGCATTATGGTTCAAGCATATTTTGCTTACTACGGTGTTGCTTTCCCACAGTCATTCGCTAACTTCCGTCGTACAGGCCACCCAAGCTTGACTCCTGCACCTAATGGTACCAATGGTCTTAATCCATCTGGTGGAGTTCCTCAAAGATGGCTCTACGCTGCAAGTGAGGCGCAGACAAACAGTGCAAACCTCGAAGTTGCAAGAAATAACCAAGGTGGTGCCCTTATGGATGTACCAGTTTGGGCTTTCCAGTAGCATTGCTAAACTTAGTTTGATATTGAAAGGCAGCTCATTACGAGCTGCCTTTTTTGTTTTTACTTTCCCCAAAATGCCAATTGTCTAAAATAGAACTATGTTAACGAAGGAGCTAACAGGAAAGAATTTTCCTGAATAAAATGTCAATATGTTTTTATGGAAATTTAATACTCGATGGTAATCGAATAACTGTTGCCACCTTCTTTTTTAGGTTTTTCTTTTGGCTTTTCAGTGGGTGTGTATTCAACGGCAATCTGGGGTTTGCTCTTCTTTGGTAACTTGAAATAGATATTTATATCCTTGTGGAATTTTACTTTCACACCTCTAGGCTTCTCAGTTTCAAACCGTAATAATTTCACCAGTCTGACCGCCTCTTCATCACAACCATGCCCTAGTTTACTTATGACTTTTGCTTCTATGACTCTACCCAGATGGTTTATCGTGTATTTGACCCTTACCGTACCCTCAATCCTGTTTTCAGCAGCTTCCTTTGGGTATTTCATATTATTCCTGATGAAATCCTTCATCGCTTTATTGCCCCCCGGATAAACAGGTTTTTTAATAAAATTCTTTTCTTTTTTCTCTTTTGGCATTAAAGTCAGATTTTAGGGAACTTTTTTCTCAGGGATTACCTTTACTAAGCATTATTTGCAATTTCGATTTAGCAAGTTAACAAAATTCCAGTTTGATGATCAGCTAACATCCCCCGGGCACACACTTCAGTTTTAATTCCCGGATACCCGTTCGTGGTAGTGAAAATTTCTCTAATCCCGCATTTCCAGGTTGGAATGATGCGGTTTTGGACCTAACCCGCTTTTTTCAATAATTATTGTAGAATCCTCAAATCGACTTGTAAAAGGTCGATATAAAGCAATAAACTGGCATGGAGAATATTTACAAACTTTTTGGTGTCTTAGAAAAATGGAAGAATTTCTATATCCTTGCAGGTGTCCTATTAGCCCTGTCTTCACTCATAAGGATGTTGGAACCCAAAATCCTCCAGATCGCTATTGATGGGGTAGTCGTATTTGCAAGGGAAGGAACACCAGGTGTGGCTTCTGAAAACGATTTTATCGCGCAAACTTTCTACAGTTTCCTTCCTGAAATACGAATGGATAACCTGATTCGTGTGCTTTTCCTCATTGGCATTATGTTTCTGATCGTTGCTGCCATGCAAGCCCTAACACGATTTATGGCATCAGCCATTTCGGCAGCCAGTACCGAAAAGTCAATTAAGCAACTTCGCGATCGCCTTTTTGCACATATCCAGGCCTTACCCCTGGCACATTTTAGCAAAGTCCCTTCAGGTGAACTCATACAGCGATGTACTGGTGATGTAGATACGGTAAGGCGGTTTATTGGAACCCAAGTAATTGAACTGATCAGGCTTTTGTCCGTGTTTGTCGGTGCTTTTGTAATGATGTTTATGGTGCATAAAGTATATGCCATTATTGCCATCGCACTTGTTCCTTTAATACTGATTACCGCATACCTCTTTTTTAAAAGAGAAGGCAAAGTTTGGCAGGAGCATGAAGAAGAACAAGATAAACTAACGGCAATTATCCAGGAAAACCTTTCAGGAATAAGAGTAGTACAGGCTTTCGCCAAGGAAGATTTCGAAATTGACAAATTCGTTAAACAGAATAAGCGAAAACTAAAAATTGGCCTGCAACACGTTTACCTGCATATGAATTTCTGGACATTTTCAGATTTCCTGGTAAATGGCCAGGTAGCCCTATCCCTTTTGGCAGGTGGTTATTTTACCTTGAATAATGCTATTTCAGTAGGGGAGTTTGCCAGCTTCTTTACTTATTCCATAATGGTGACCTGGCCTATGCGCGGGGTAGGACGTATTGTGTCTCAAATGGGTATGGCAGCAGTCGCTATGGAACGTATTTCGCAAATCCTGGATGCTGAGCAAGAAGATTATGAAGGCAATCGGGTTAAGCTGAAACTGGATGGTGACATCGAATTCAAAAATGTCTATTTCAAGTATCCAAAATCAGACACATATGCGCTTAAAGGAGTTAGTTTCGAAGTAAATGCTGGCCATAAGGTAGCTTTGTTGGGCCCTGCCGGATCAGGAAAGAGTACGATCATCGCTTTACTCGGCCGCTATTATGAACCAGAATCTGGTGAGATTATACTTGATGGTCAACCCCTGAAAAATTATCATAAATCTGACCTTAGAAGACGGTTCGGCGTAGTGCATCAAAAACCATTTCTTTTCTCGACTACGATCAGGGAGAACATAGCCTACATGAAAATTGATGCCTCTGATGAGGAAATTTGTGAAGTGGCAAATGCTGCTTCAGTTGATAGTTTTATCGAGAAACTCAATAATGGTTACGAAACCATGGTTGGCGAAAAAGGGGTAACCCTTTCAGGAGGACAAAAACAACGGGTTGCCCTTGCTCGCACCTTGATGGGAGACCCAGATATTCTCGTTCTTGATGATGCTACTTCTGCAGTTGATACCGAAACTGAATTTGCCATTCAAAAGGCGCTGCATACAGTGATGCATGGTAAAACGACTTTCATAATTGCACATAGACTGACCTCAATCCAGGAAGCGGATGAGATTATAGTCATGGAACAGGGCAAGATCATCGAAAAAGGCACACATGATGCTTTATTAAAACAAAAAGGATTTTACAAAAAAGTCTATGATCTCCAGGTCTCGATTGAGGCCGATATCGAAAAGGAGATCCTGAATTAAAATACACACTCATGGCACAATTTGAAGATAGATCGTTCGATAAAAAGGGGGCACTTTGGCCCTTCTTAAAACGGATATTCAGATACAGCTTCAGGTATAAAAAATGGATGATCTGGTTTTGTATCTGGGTTTGTATTGTGGCTATTGCAGATGCCGCATTCCCGCTCGTCCTGCTAGGAATGCTTGACAATGTAGTCACTCCACAGTTGGAAGCTTTGAAAGCCGCAATGGATGCCGGAATACCCTTCGAAATGGATTTTTCAGGGGTCTGGCTCTACGCTGGTTTATTTTTGCTCATAGGAATCATCCAGATTATTGGTATCTACTTTTTTATCAAATTAACAGGAAAAGTCCAGGAGTATGTAATGTATGATTTGAGAGAAGAGATGTTTAGAAAGCTTCAGAAACTCTCCTTCTCATTTTATGACAGATCCGCCTCTGGATGGTTGCTGACCAGGTTAACTTCAGATACAGATCGGGTTTGTGAAGTGATTTCATGGGGATTACTCGATGCATTTTGGGGAATTACCATGATCTTTTTCTGCCTGGGCTCCATGTTTATTTTTAACTGGAAACTGGGACTTGTTGTGCTTATCGCAATACCCGTGATGCTGGTGGCTTCGGTGAAGATTAGAATGCTGGTATTAAAGTATTCACGTGAAGCCAGAAAACTCAATAGTGAGCTCACTGCATCATTCAATGAGCATATCAATGGCGTTGAAGTAAATAAGAGTACCACCCAGGAATATCGTGTAAGTCTCTTGTTCAGAGGATTGAGCGGGAGAATGCGTCTTTCATCATACCGTGCAGCTTTTTACACTGCAATGTATGTTCCAGTAGTACTTTTAATCGGCTCTGTTGCAGCAGCGGCTGTTATCTTCTGGGGTGGAAGTATGGCAATTGCTGTCTCTACCGGGATTACAATCGGTGTTTTGGCAGCGTCATTCGAATATGCCATGAAGATATTTTTCCCGATCGTTGATATTTCCATGTTTTACGCTCTTGCTCAAGGTAGCCTGTCAGCCGGAGAACGGATATTTTCATTGCTCGATGAAGACATAGATGTGAAAAATAAGGAAGAAGCGACGCACATAGGAGCCATAGAAGGACAGATCGAATTTCAAAATGTCGATTTCCATTATGTTGAAGGGCATCCGGTATTGAAAGATTTCAATCTTAATATTAAAAAAGGGCAATCCATCGCATTGGTAGGAGCAACAGGAGAAGGAAAATCGACAATCATCAATCTTGTCTGCAGATTTTATGAACCAACTGGCGGACTGGTTTTAATTGACGGGAAAGATTATATGGATCATACCTTGCAAAGCCTCAGAAGTCAACTGGGTATTGTTTTGCAGACACCGCATCTCTTTTCAGGCACCATTAAAGAAAATATTGTTTATGGCAGAAGCGATGCAACAGAAAAAGAAGTTGAAGCAGCGTTAAGATTGGTTAGCGGGGAAGATTTTCTTGCAAGACTGGATGAGGAAGTAGGAGAGGGCGGAGATCAGCTCTCAATGGGAGAAAAGCAGTTAATCTCATTTGCACGGGCCATATTGGCTGACCCCAAAATTTTCATTATGGATGAGGCTACTTCTTCTATCGATACCCTTACAGAAGCCAAGATACAGGAAGGTATTGGGAAAATGCTGGAAGGCAGGACTTCGATCATTATCGCTCATCGTTTGAGTACCATAAAAAACTGTGATAGAATCCTTGTGATTAGTAAAGGAGCTATCCTCGAAGATGGTTCTCACAAAACGTTGATGAAGCAGAAGGGTAAGTATTATCAGCTGTACACCAGGCAGTTAAGAAAAGAACGATTAGCAGACTTGGTAGGCTGACAGCTTAGGTTTATTACAAGTTTCAAGCCAGTCATTTAAGTTTTTCATCATTTTTTTTTGACTGGCTTGAATTTTTGAAACATTAATCGTAATATTGCGATGAATTAATTTTTTATGGGAAAGACAAAAGAAAACGTATTTACTGCTGCACAAAATCGTATGGCAAACCTGGCAAAAGCGCTTGGGCACCCTGCGCGCATTGCAATCCTTCAACATTTGATCAACAAGGAGCGGTGTGTCTGTGGTGATATTGTCGAAGAAATTCCGCTTTCTCAATCCACCATCTCACAACACCTGAAGGCATTAAAAGAAGCTGGAGTTATACATGGCGATATCGAAGGTGTAACCGTTTGTTATTGTATCAACCCAAAGGTTTGGGGAGAACTAAAAACAATACTTAATAATTTCCTCAGCAGCTATAAAAACTGCTGTTAAATTTCAATAATTGATATTTTTTTGATCAAATTCATCGTAAAATTACGATTATAAATTAGAAGACATGAAAACGAAACAATTTTTAAATTTACTGGAGCAGCATTCAGATAAAGACCTCGTATTTTTTTATGAAAATGAAAAATCAGTCCAAGGTGGTTATCACATCACGGAAATCAAGAAAGTCAGTATAGATGCTGTAGATTGTGGTGGCAGGCCTTCAGAAGATCAACAAATGGTGGTACAGCTATGGGTACCTGAAGGCTCAGCCCCTGAAGCTTATATGAAATCTGGAAAGGCTTTATCGATATTCAAAAAAGTAGATAGTGTTAAGCCTTTATTCCTTGATTCAGAAATTTTCTTTGAATACGGAGATCAGACGGTTAAAACTTCCAACCATGCGGTCAAATCGATTAAGGTAGGAGGCGAGGAAATGAAAGTCATGATGGAAGTGCCGCCAACAGTTTGCAAACCTCGACTCGAATTAGCGGCTCTGGCTGATAGTTGCTGCACCACCTCCGGCTGTTGTTAATCATTCGAAAACCCGGAAAAAACCTTTGAACATGACCATACGCCCTCTTTTACCATCTGACTGGCCCAAAGTAGAATCGATCTACCTGGAAGGCATTGCAACGAATAATGCAACTTTTGAAACCAGCAGCCCAGGCTGGGCGCGATGGGATAAAAGCCATTTACCCGCATGTCGGTTTGTAGCCGAAATAGACGGTGAGATTGCTGGTTGGGTGGCCATTAGCCCGGTATCTGACCGATGTGTATATGGAGGCGTAGGAGAAACCAGTATCTACATCGGAAATAGGTTTCAAGGTCGCGGATTAGCAACAGCATTAATGAAAAAAGTGATCAAAGCCTCTGAAGACGAGGGGCTTTGGACACTTATGGCGGCCACCTTCCCGGAAAACGAACCCAGTATCAAACTCCACCAGAAAGTCGGTTTCAGGATCATTGGCGTAAGAGAAAAGATTGGCAAGCATTATGGAAAATGGCGCGATACCGTATTGATGGAAAGAAGATCTGAAGTAATTTGGTAATCCGTCAAAAACCAAATGGATCGACCTGATTACGTCGATAAGGTATATTGAGGAAATCCAGCGAAGAAGGTTTTACCCTGATGAAGAAAGAATAGGTTCGCCGTTCAGGCTGCCAGTCAAGACCCATTTCCCAGCAATGAAGATCCCGATAAAAACCAAAATCCGGATAAGTGACCCGCTTATTGACGAAATCATAACCAATATTACCAATCCTGATCCGCCAATTTCGAGTAAGATTGACAGATGTTCCTCGAAGGGTTAGACTATTGGTGGTTATCTTGATCGTATCTTTTCCATTTTCAAAGACATTGGTCAATCTCAAATTATAATTGATATTCAGGCTGTTAATGCCACCCCGGTTGGATTGTCCTCTGTTGTTTTGCTGATTATTTTGAGACCCATCATTCCGTCTGAACAGTTCCTGTATATCATTGGGGTTGAGTCTTGTGGTCAATGTGAAATTGGCCGATCGGAAACGTGCTAAACGGCGGTTAGCCTTCCATTCAGTTACGTTTATTCGTCGACCATTGTCGTCAACCGTATAGGGGTCATATACCAGGGACATATTGGCATTAATAACTTTAAAAAAGGTCGTATTACCTGAGATACTAACTGTAGATGCCTTAAGCGAATCAGCGGCAAAATTATAGGAACCCCTAATAGTCAAGGAGTTGATGAGTTTGATCTTCTTGAGGTTATTGATCGAGTCTTTGCGATTCCTGACTTTGGCCTCCAGTGTATTGCCTATCGAATAGCTCAGAGAGGCCTGCCGATTCCGGGACGGCACAGAATAAATGCCATTATCGAAAATGGAATAGATCTCTTTGTCTAACGTTCGGGTATCGACTCTTACCGAATCGAAATAGCCCCAAAAATCTTTGGTATAATCCGGAGAAACAGTAAAACTCACACTGGGTTTTACCACATGTCTTATTGCTCGTCCTCCACCGAATCCCATTTGCCCGTATAACTGGGTTGAGAGACTCACACTGGCCGTGACTTGCCGTTGAGACTTAAAGCCGAATATTTCTCGTTCGACTACGGACCCGAATGTGGTATCGCGGTCAATCCTGTCAATTTCGGGGGGATCGGTTGAACTGAAAATGGTATCATTTTCAATGAGCAAAGTAGGATCAAACTCCTTTTCGAGTGTCTCTAGATACCAGCGTTCAAGGTAGCGAACCGATGGACTGATATTGAACCATTTGAATAATTTAAAGGAGGCCGAAACAGGTATATTATGCTCCACCCCATATCGCAATTCGTCAAATACGGCACTGGTGAATAGCAAAGTGTCGGCTATAGAGACCCTGTTTTCTGCCCGCCCGGTATAGCTAAAGCCGATCTTTTCGTACCACCCTTCCTTTCCGCTGGATACCTTTTTTCTTTGAAAAGGAAAAATTTGGTTCATCCTAAAATCCACAACCGGGAAACTGATATTCATAATCCGGGTATTGGTGTTTTGCGAGTGGCTGAAACTGGTTGATAGCGATATCGGTTTTCCCGGGAACGACTTCGATAGCGAAACATTTGATGAGAGTGTATTCGTCAGTACAGAGGTCGCATCATTCCTGTTGTTGGAAAGATAACTGCCTGTACCAAAAGTCATATTCGCGCTTATGGTTCTGGTAGGGTGGGCCTGCCTGGCCTGAGAATGATTTAAGGTGATTAAAAAATCGCGATCGCGAGAAAAGTCCGGAGTTCCCTTTTGTCCAAAACGCCTGTTTGAAAAGCTGACCGAAAAACCACCCCTGAACTTATAACGCCTGTTATAATTGGATCTCGCCGTTACACCCCAGCTTCCCCTGGTGTAGATATCTCCGGTTAGGGTAAGATCGAAGTAATCGCTTATGCCGAAGTAATAGCCAACATTCCTAAGGCCAAAGCCCAAAGTTGGTGAAGACTCAAAGTCTCTTGGAAAAACCAGACCTGATCGCTGACCTTTTGTGATCGGGAAAAACCCAAAAGGTAACATAAGTGGGGTGGGAACGCCGCCTATATGAACGTTTGAAGGTCCAACAACAATCAATTTATTCGGAATGATCTTGGCTCTTTTGGAATGTACACCAAAGTGAGGTTCCGAGTGATTACAAGTAGTGTAAATAACTTCTCCAGAATAGGCAACGTCATTTTGTCCGTCAACCCCCAGGTTTTTTCGAAAGAATTTAGTTTGTCCAGCTAGCAGAAAACCATCTCCTTCCTGGGTCCTGACATCATAAACTTTTCCTTTTTCCGTTTTGAAATTGTAATCCAGTTTTTTGGCTGTAAAACTTTGAGTGTTATCCTCAAAGACAGGATTTCCGATCCTGTTACCAAGACTGTCCGTAATACCTTCCGCTGAAGCGATATTGGTTTTCCAATTAAATTCGATATACCCTGCCTTTAGTGACATTTCCTCATATTTTACCTCAGCATTTCCGAAAAGGTAGACGATTTCATTTTCGATATCGTAGATCATAGAATCACTGGCAGTGTATTCAACGGGAAAGTCTAAAGAATCTGCAGACAGTTCAAAGTCGATTACCTTTAGCAAAGGACTTGCTTCGGGAGGGCTAAATATTGGAGGTATGGTATCTGGTACTGGAAAGACGGTTAAGCTGTCAGCATCAGGAATAGGAGGAGTCGGTATCGCGAGACTGTCCTGTTGGGCAGCCAAGGCGCAATACATAAGAACAAACACCAGCACATGGAGGGATTTGCAGATTTTGGTCTGGATGTTGTATGGTATCATCTCAGGAAGTCACTATATTTGGACTTGTTCTAAAATTTTCTGGCTTTCTTATCAAAGGTATTAAGAGTTTGCTCAAATTTATTGCCAAATTAAAATCGCTATCAACGTGAAGGCATTTTCGCTGATCCTGGTTTTGACGATCTTCTTTTTTCAGGCGTATTCCGGTAACGGTTTTCCTGAAAATGATCCCAAAACCAAACCATCTGCACTCAAGACCGTAGTCATTGACCCTGGTCATGGCGGTCGTGACCCTGGTTGTAGCGCAAATAATGGCAAAGAAAAGGATATTGTTCTTCAAATCTCAAAAAAATTCGGGAATAAGATCAAAGCTGCATATCCCGATGTAAAAGTAATCTATACAAGAACGACTGACAAGTTCGTTCCGTTGAATGAAAGAGCAGAAATTGCCAATCGCAACAAGGCAGATCTTTTTATTTCCGTCCATGTCAATTGGCATTCTTCATCCGTTTCCGGAACTGAAACTTTCGTAATGGGACTTCATAGCGCAGCTGAAAACCTGGCTGTTGCCAAAAGAGAAAACAGCTCCATTTTTTACGAAGAAAACTATAAAGTGACCTATAATGGTTATAATCCCAATTCTGATGAAGGCCATATCTGGTTGACTATGGTGCAAAATGCTTACCTCGATCAAAGTATAAAGTTTGCTAATCACGTTGAGAAAGAGTTTCAAAAAACCGCTAATCGGAAGAGCAGGGGCATTAAACAGGCTGGCTTTGTTGTACTAAGAATGACTACGATGCCTTCTGTACTTGTTGAGGCCGGGTTTTTGTCGAATCGGAATGAAGCATCTTATATGATGTCCTCTCACGGGCAGTCTAAATTAGCATCATCATTATTCAATGCATTTAGTGCTTACAAAAAAGAAGTGGATGGGGAAATGTCAAATGCGGCAAATTCAGGAAAAATGATTGCTGATAATGATAAAAATGCCAATTCGTCTGATTCTTATAATGATTTGCCCAAATTAATTCCACCTGTAGGCGAGTCTTCGGAAATTAAGTTCAGGGTACAATTGAGTGCTTCTCGTTCTTCCTTGAATACCAGTCTTGGTGCTTTCTCAAGGGTAAAAGGTTTGGAAGTTGTACGCGAAGATGGCCGATATAAATACCTGGTAGGCAGCACAGATAATTTCCCAGATGCCCAAACTCTTCAAAATTACTGGAGAGCCAATGGGTTTGATGGTGCCTTTGTCGTAGCATATAAAGGCGAAATTCGGATCTCGGTTCACCAGGCCAAACAGATGGCGAAAAAGTAGTTAAGCGATTTGTCTTGATTTTTCTCCTTATATTTGTGGCTTGAATTCACAATCCTCACCTCTTAAGTTGTTAACGCCTGATTATCAGGCAATTATTTGAATTGAAAATTCCTGAATTTTGAAAATATCTAATGAAGTTAAAGTGGGCCTATTGGCAGTTGTAGCCATCTTCACTTTTGTTTGGGGATATAATTTTCTCAAAGGGAAAGATGTATTTTCTTCCTCAGATTATGTTTTTGTGGAATACGACCGTGTTGACGGGATGACGGCGTCCGCTTTGGTTTTGATTAATGGTTTCCAGGTTGGTTATGTTTCCGATCTATATTTGAAAGAAGATGGATCTGGAAAAATCGTTGCTATTATCAGTCTTGACAACGGAGTAAAAATTCCTAAAAATACAGTAGCTGCGATTACTTCGCCTGACCTGCTAAGTGGAAAAGCTATTACCCTTGAGTTTGACAAAGCATGTGGTGATGATTGTGTGATGTCTGGAGATACCATCCAGGGAACAGTTAAAAATATGCTACAATCTATGGTAGGTGATGTTCCTGTAAAGGAATATGTTGAAAAAGCAAAAGATGCCATTAATTCCGGGATTGATTCTATTCTGGTCAAATTTGGCGCTGGAGGAGATGGAGATGGTATGTCAGAAACTTTTGACGACCTGAAAGCCACAATTTCAAACCTTCGTGGTGCCACCGCAGGTCTAAACATCCTGTTAGCCAATACCACAGATGATTTTACTGGTATTGCTTCGAACCTCAATGATCTGACCCTCACCCTAAAAAACAATAGTGACCAGATTGAAGCCATTATGCAAAATACAGCTGATTTGACTGAAAAACTGAAAGACGCTGATATCAATGAAACACTGGAAAATACCAACAGTGCTATCACAGAATTGAAAAATACCATGGAATCAGCAGATAAAGCACTCGGCAGCCTTGAAGAAGTTATGGATAAACTTAACTACGGAGAAGGTACTGCAGCGCTATTGATGAATGATCCCAAACTGTATAATAACCTCAATAATGCCATGCGCGATCTCGACCTGATGCTCAAGGATTTCAGACTAAATCCGAAGCGCTATGTTAATGTTTCAGTATTTGGCAAAAAGCAAAAGCAATACGAAGGCGTAGCTGATGACCCTGAAGGAAAAGAGGCAGGATCGAATCCTAATGAAAAATCCGAAAATCCAATTCCGGAAGGATCGAACAACTAATGCAATTTGTGGCCAATTTACTAATTTGACTTTCGGCCATTTCTCCATTTAGAATTCTACGGTTTCATAGGCTGGCACAAAATTCGAGGCTTAATTTCCAAATGAAAACAACTAAGGGTAATATTATCGTTTGGACAATCCTTTGCCTTTTGACTGTTCTGGTTAATATTGATCAAGCCTATAGTCAGGTTTATTTTACCGAACCAGACACTACCGGTAAACAGGTAATTATTGATTCCTCAAGAGTGTTAAGGTTTATTAATGGCGTCAAGCAACTCGTTGGTGAAGTCGCTTTAAGGCAAGACGATGCAAGAATGTTTTGCGACAGCGCAGCCATTATCGAAAATAATGTGAGAGCCTACGGAAACGTCATCATACAACAAGGCGATTCTGTATTTGTATTCTCAGATACCCTTTTTTATTATGGCGATACCAGGTTGTCGACCTTACTTGGTGAAGTGGTACTGACCGATTCTGTGCAAACTTTGTATACCGAACGACTGGATTATGATCTCAATACCAAGATCGGCAATTATCAGACTGGGGGGCAACTAGTGAATAAATCAACAGTCCTCAAGAGTGCTAGAGGGTATTATCATGTCAATGAAAAACAAGCCTACTTTAGTGAAGCGGTAGAAGTCGTAGATACCAATTATACCTTATCGACTGACACCCTTAAGATCGATACCGAAACGCAGATTACGACATTCCTGGCACCTACTTCTATTGTAACAAGCGACTATCAGATCTATTGTGAAGAAGGCTTTTTCGATACGCAGAACAATTACGCTGAGTTTGAAAAAAATGCACGTTACCTAAAGGATGAACAGGAAGGGACAGCGGAAAAGATCATTTACTATGGCGATGAAGACCGTGTAGCACTGGTTGGTGGTTCACAGATCAAAGAAGAAGGTCGAACGATGCAAGCCGAAAGTACAGATTACGATGCAGAGAATGAAGTCACTTACCTTACCGGGAATGTAGTGATCCAGGACTCAGTACAAACCATAAAAGCGGATACGCTCAAGCATTTTGGTACAACCAATAAGAGTATTGCTACAGGCAACGTGATTGTCATAAATGAGGAAGAAGAGTTTACGGTATACTGCGAAACTGGCGAGTATAATGACGAAACTGGCTATCTGAAAGCCAGTGGGCGGCCCTATATGGTAACGCTGGTCGACGGTGACTCCCTTTGGCTTTCAGCAGACACATTGTATTCGTTTAAAGATCAGGAAAAAGATAGTTTTCGTATTCTGATCGCTGATGAAGATGTCAGAATGTTCAAAGCTGACCTTCAATCAATTAGTGATTCGCTTATCTACTCGACAAAATCCGAAACTTTCAGATTTTTTGAAAACCCGGTTTTGTGGTCCGACACAAGTCAGTTTACTGCAGATACCATAACAGTTTATATGGTCGATAAGGTCATTAATCGTATCAATTTGTACCAAAATGCGTTCATAATCAACACCAACGATTCTGTCTTTTTTAACCAGGTTAAAGGGCGTGAGATCATAGCAAGATTTTCGGATAATGAACTACGCCGTATGAATGTTTTGGGCAATGGCGAATCTGTCTACTATGTGGAGGATGATGGTGGGGCCTACGTCGGAGTAAATAAAACAATATGCAGTGAAATGCTGGTTTATTTCGGTAATAATAAAGTCGGGAAAATTACCTTCTACCAACAGCCACAGGCAACGATTTATCCGATGGGTCAGGTGGGGCATCGAGCCTTGAGAATGGAAGGTTTTAAATGGCTGGAAAATAAACGCCCAAAATCAAAAGATGATCTGCGATATTACAAGGTCGAATAGATCAATGGCTATGACCTTCATGATTTTTTCCTGATGCAATAGTTCTGAAATAGTCTGCCATTGCGATCCGCTGTTCATCGGTAAGCCTGGCATCAGCATGGGTCAAAGTATAACTGGTCATCGGCATTTCTTTTCTTTCCACTTCTTCTATTGATTCTTCCATTTTGTGCGCCTTCTTCTCAGGGGTGTAGTTGCCCCAATCAGAGAAATTTAGATTTTCCCGCCCGAAGTCAACATGGCCTTTCAACCACAATGAAATAGGCGATACATTAAAGTACCACGGGTATTTTGTTTCATAAGAATGACAATCATAGCAAGCAGCTTTAATTAGTACTGCCATATCTTCAGGGGCGTGTTCCATATCTAAAAAATCATTACTGGCATCAAAAGTAGGATTGGTTTGATCAACACGAAAAAATTGGGCAAATACAAGTAATGCGAGTAAGCCCAATAATATTTTCTTTTTAAGAGACCAGTTCTTCATGATAGTGGTGTTTGATTAATTCAAGTTGCGACCGACTTGAAAACTGAAAATATACAATTCAATATGCCCGATTAGCTAAGAACATATAAACGCTAATTACATTAATCAGAAATTCAATACACAACAGTTTAAATTTTACGTTGTCAATTTCAAACTTTCATTAAACCGCAACTTGCGTTTAATAATGGTTGAATCTAAGTTACAAAAATTGGAATTTTGAAAAAGCCTCCGGTCAAACCTGACCAATGGGTGTACCGCTCAGTCACATCAAAATCTAGATTAACCACATTGAGCTTGC
>JBCCHF010000069.1:0-23949 GCA_039028895.1 Bacteroidota bacterium
CGAGTTGATCACCGCTATGCAGACCACCGAAAAAAGGAAAGTCATATCCTTGATGCTGATCGTTGTGGTGCGATACCGCATAATTGAGAACAAGGCAAACAAGCCAAAAGCAAAGCCAAGACTCAGATCGACATTCACCATCAGGTGACAAAGAAAGAAAATGAGAATGTTGAAAATGAAGTAAGTGAACGCATAATCATTAGACGTGCTGTTTGGCTTGTAGATCATTCTTACAATGAGGAAAACCATAAACAGGTCAAGTAGAAATTTTACCAGCAATGTAATCATGGTGCCCGTATCGATCCATGATAAAGGCTCCTCAACGAGGTTCTGAAGTAAAATGAAGTGTTCGCTCATATGGTGTTTAGGTAATCGTCTCGTTGAGAGAGAGGAATGATCGGAAAACTAATTGCACATAGATTTCCTTCTGATACCTTGTTGGGGAAGATACACCAAATTCCGGATTATTAGCAAGAAATATAGGAGTATTAGATTAATGTGACATTTTTCAGGATGTATTTGCAAAAAATCCATTAGAAGTAAAGAACATCAATAAAATCAAGGTTTTACACTATTAAATAAGCGCAGGGGTAATGAAAAATACCGGGATTTTTTGTATATTTGCAGCCAGAACCGAAAGGAGGGGACAACATTGTCCCCTCTTTTTATTAACAAACCTGTCGAAATGGAACAGATAGGAGAAAGAGTAAGAGAAATTCTTGAAGACAAATTCAAGGAAGAAGGGAATGAGGATCTATTCCTTGTGGATGTAAAATTTAATACTTCGAAAAAGTTTCTTGAAGTATTTGTCGACAGTGATACAGGATTGAATATTGACCGTTGTGCTGCACTCAACAGAGCATTACAGGCACATATTGATGAAGCGGGCTGGCTTGGCGAAAGCTACACCCTCGATGTTTCTTCACCAGGTGTAGGAAAGCCATTGAAGTTGTTGCGCCAATACAAGAAAAACGTCGGTCGCAAACTGGATATATTTTTGACAGAAGGCAAACCGGTCAGTGGTTTGCTCACGAAAGTAGAAGAAGAGTCAATAACGATTGAATTCGAAAAAGGTAAGAAGAAGAAAAAAGAGCTTATCGTACAGCAGATTCCTTTAGAAAAAATCAAAAAGGCTACAGTACAAGTCAGTTTTAAATAAAATAATGCGTAAAGCAAACCATTAAATAAAAAAATAAAAATGAGCATCAATCTGGTAGATTCCTTCTCGGAATTTAAAGACATGAAAAATATTGACCGCCCGACTATGGTGCGTGTTCTTGAGGATGTGTTCAGAACCTTGATCAGGAAGAAGTATGGATCAGATGAGAATTTTGATGTCATTGTGAATACAGACAAGGGTGACCTCGAACTTTGGAGGGTACGTGAGATTGTTGAAGATGGCCAGGTAGAAGACGAGCAAATGCAAATTTCACTTTCCGAAGCACAATCGATTGAAGATGATTACGAAGTAGGGGAGGAATGTTACGAAGAACTTCATCTGATTGATTTTGGAAGAAGAGCTATCATGGCTGCAAGACAGACTTTGATTTCCCGGATTCTGGAACTTGAAAAAGATGAGATCTTCAAACGTTACAGCGACAGGGTAGGAGATATTGTCCTTGGTGAAGTTCACCAAATTCTGAAAAGAGAAATTCTGGTACTGGATGATGCGACAAGTAATGAGTTGATACTACCACGTAATGAAACTATCAAGGGTGATTTTTTCCGTAAGGGAGAAATGGTCAGAGCCATTATTCGTAAGGTGGAGATGAAAAATAATAACCCGGTCGTTATTCTTTCGAGAACAGATAACACCTTTCTCGCCAAGTTACTTGAGCAAGAGGTGCCTGAGATTGAAGACGGTTTGATCACGGTTCGCAGGATCGTGCGCTTGCCGGGCGAAAGAGCCAAGGTTGCTGTTGAGTCATATGATGATCGTGTCGATCCGGTTGGTGCATGTGTTGGTATGAAGGGTTCCAGGATTCACGGTATTGTACGCGAATTGAGGAATGAAAATATAGATATCATCAACTATACGAATAACGATAGCCTTTTAATTCAACGTGCATTGACACCAGCAAAGGTAACTTCAATTGATCTCGATCTTGAAAACAAGAGAGCTTCAGTTTACCTGAAACCTGACCAGGTATCGTTAGCCATTGGAAAGGGTGGTGTTAATATCAAGTTGGCTTCGAAGCTAACTGAATATGAAATTGATGTTTACAGAGATTCTGACGAACAGAATGATTTTGATATTGAACTGGACGAATTCACCGATGAGATTGATAAGTGGGTGATCGATGAATTTAAGGCAATTGGCTGTGATACAGCCAGAGATGTACTCCAGCTCAACCGTGAAGAACTTATCCGACGCACCGATCTTGAAGAAGAAACTGTTGAGGAAGTATTAAGTATACTTAAAGCAGAATTTGACGATGAGTAATTAGCAAGAAACTTTTTGTCCTCCTAATTCCTTGTAAATAGGTGGAAGGCTTGGGCTTTCATATTTAATAAGGCTTCGAAAGAAGCGAAAAACAATTTATGTCGATTAGATTAGTCAAGGTAGCAAAAGAATTAAACGTAGGTACTTCAACCATCGTAGAACATCTCCAGAAAAATGGATTTGAGGTTGAAAATAATCCGCGGACTAAAGTCTCTGAAGAAATGTATGAGCTTCTTCTGAAGGACTTCCAAAATTCTATTGCCATTAAAGAACAAGCCGATCAACTGACCATCGGGACTCGTGTGAAACGCAAAGACTCCGAAACTGATGTAGAAGTTGAAGGTGAAGGTCCAGCCGAGGAACCCGCCAAGGAGGAAGAGCCTGTTGCAGAAGAACCTGCCAAAGAGGAAGAACCCGTGGCAGAAGAACCTGTCAAGGAGGAAGATCCGGTGGTAGAGGAAGAACCTGTGGCAGAGGAAGTGGTTGAAGAAACTCCAAAGGAGGAGGAAGTACCAAAAGTCGAGCTCAAAAAGCCAACGGTCGTCGGGAAAATAGACCTGGACCAGGTAGATGGTAAGAAGAAAAAGAAACCGGTCGAAGAAACTCCTGAAGTAAAAGAGGAGCCTGAAGCAGAACCGGAAGTCAAAGCGGAACCAGAAGAGGTAACTCCCGAACCGGAAGTAAAAGCGCCTGAAGCAAAAGAGGAGGCCAAGCCCAAAACGCCTAAAGAAGATAAGGAGTTCAGAGCTGTAACGCCAACCCTCAAAGGTCTTAAGATTAAAGGTAAGATCAGTCTGGATAAGATCGAAAAACCTGCAAAAAAGAAAAAGAAAGACGAAGGTGCTGCGAAATCGGATTCCAAAGGCAAGCCAGGAGACGAACCAGCCAGGAAACGCAGGCGTAAACGCAAAAAAATTGTCAAGCCTTCATCCGGAGGGAATAATGCTGGTAACCGCGGTAACCGGGGTAAGAAAAAGGACGAACCTTTAGAGGTATCGCAAAAAGAGATCGAAGAAAAAATCAAGGCCACCATGGCCCGTATTACCGGGGGTGGAAAGAATAAAAGATCCAAAATACGTCGTGAAGAGCGTGAAAAACGCCGTGAAAAACAAGAGCTTGCAAACCTGGAAAAACAGGAGTCCGCAGCATTGCAGGTAACTGAGTTTATTTCAGTTTCCGAATTCGCGAGCCTGATGAATATTTCTGCTACTGAGGTTATTACAGCTTGTATGAACGTCGGTGTTTTCGTATCAATCAACCAACGTCTGGATGCAGAAATCATCGAATTGGTCGCTGAAGAATTTGGTTTTGAAATCGAATTCATCAGTGCTGAAGAACAACTTGAAGTTGAAGACGATGAAGTTGTAGATGCAGAAGAGGATCTTGAGCCACGTGCTCCAATCGTTACGGTAATGGGTCACGTTGACCACGGTAAAACGTCTTTGCTTGACTTCATTCGTGAAGCTAACGTAATTGCCGGTGAGGCAGGGGGTATCACCCAGCACATTGGTGCTTATGAAGTTGTAGTGGGTGAAGAAAAACGCAAAATCACTTTCCTTGATACGCCGGGTCACGAAGCATTTACCGCGATGCGTGCAAGGGGTGCAAAAGTTACGGATGTTGCTGTGATCATTGTCGCAGCGGATGATAATGTGATGCCTCAAACAAAAGAGGCCATTAGTCACGCCCAGGCTGCGGGAGTACCAATCATTTTTGCGATAAACAAAATTGATAAGGAAAACGCCCAACCCGAAAAAATCAAACAGGAACTCGCCTCCATGAACTTCCTCGTGGAAGATTGGGGTGGTGATTACCAATCACAGGATATCTCAGCCAAGCAAGGTACCGGTGTAGACGAACTACTCGAGAAAATCTTGCTCCAGGCAGACTTACTAGAACTTAAAGCCAATCCTTCAAGGGCAGCAATCGGTGTTGTACTCGAAGCCTCACTTGATAAAGGACGCGGTTATGTGACCAAGATTCTTGTTGAAAATGGTACACTGAAGATTGGCGATCCTGTTCACGCCGGCGCTCACTATGGTAAAATAAAAGCCATGTACAATGAGCGCGGGAAACGCGTAAAAGTAGCAGGCCCGGCAACCCCGGTTTTGATTCTTGGTCTTAAAGGCGCACCACAAGCTGGTGAGAAATTCAAGGTATTACCTGATGAGCAGGAAGCACGAGCTCTGGCAACAAAACACTCACAAATTGTTAGTGAACAAGCACGTAGAGCACAGAAACGCCTCAGCCTCGAAGATATTGGCCGACGCCTTGCACTCGGTTCATTCAAAGAATTGAACCTTATCGTAAAAGGTGATGTGGATGGATCTGTTGAAGCGTTAACAGATTCTTTACAGAAACAGTCAACAGAAACTGTTCAGGTAAATATTGTACACAAAGCAGTTGGTCAGATCATCGAATCAGATGTACTCTTGGCTTCGGCCTCGGATGCCATTATTATTGGCTTCCAGGTTCGTCCTTCACTCGGCGCACGTAAACTCGCTGAAAAAGAGGGCGTTCAGATCAAGGGTTACTCAGTTATCTACGATGCGATCGAAGAAATCAAATCCGCGATCGAAGGGATGCTCGAGCCAACCAAAGAGGAGAAAATTACCTGTACGATCGAAGTTCGCGAGGTTTACAAGATTAGTCGCGTAGGTACCGTTGCCGGCTGTTATGTTCAGGATGGCAAAGTCAATAGAAATACCCTGATCAGAGTGATTCGCGAAGGTATCGTCATCTTCCCGATTAAGGAAGGGGCTATCGGAGAACTGGCATCACTCAAGCGTTTCAAAGAAGATGTCAAAGAAGTCAAAACAGGTATGGAATGCGGTCTCACAATTCAAAATTTCAATGACATTAAAGTCGGAGATATTGTCGAAGGGTATGAGATTGTTGAGGTTAGACAGACGCTTTAAGCTGATTAACGAAACATAGAAAAAGGCCATTCTGCTTTTGTAGAATGGCCTTTTTCATTGCCTTACCATCAACGTCCTACCGCACCACACTAAACCGCTTACTCACCACCTCGTCATTACTGTAAAAGGAAACGATATATATACCTTCCGGTAAATGGTTAATGTCGAGACTGGACTGACCTGAATACTTGATTTCTGAAGCCACCATTCTACCCATCGTGTTATGTATAGTTATGCTTTCTGGAGTAAAGGATTTTGTGTCTAGATACAAACGATCATCGACAGGATTAGGGAAAATTATTACCTCTATAGCATTCGGATTGGTGCTAGTTATTGAGGTGGAAATTTCCTGTACCCCGGCATATCCGTTTCCGAAAACGCCTCCGCCGACTAACAGTTGACCATCATCGGTTTTGATCACTGCTTCAATGTCATTGCCTGCAACGCCTCCATCAAAATTATCAAGCTCAATGCCGTTGAAAGACACAATGCCTCCACAGGGTTCGGTGGATTGATCATCGTAGGTAATTTCTTTAAGGCCTCCTGCAACATAAAGCTGGTCATCAATAACTTTCAGGGTATGGACAAAGGTGAATTCATTCCCACTAAGTGACGTAAATCCAAAACCGGGAGAGACCCATTCAGAGCCGGTCCACTTGGCGATTCTGTTCAGGGGCGTTTGCCCTGAGGCGGTAAAACTGCCACCTGCATAAATTTCATCGTTGTAAACGCCGATCCCATAAACTGTGTTATTGAAGCCATCACCCATGGCATGCCAGTTGTTGCCATCCCAATATGCAATGCCATTTACTTCGAGCCCACCTGCCATTCGAAAATTGCCTACAATGTATAATTTGTCATCGTGAACCATTAATTCATGCGGGAACATGACTGGAGCAGTTGCAGGAATATTTCCGCCTAGGCCACTATCCAAGCCAGTCCATTGATTGCCGTTCCATTGCATAATGCCAGAAATAGTTTGTGTGCCTGCCCTGTCAAATTCGCCACATGCAATTATTTTATTTTGGAAAATGGCAATATCATAGATGTTCGGCAGATTTGAAAATCCTGATGCAGTTGTCAGGTAGACGCCTTCTCCCAATTTTGAGAGGGTTTGGTCGTGATAGTAATAAACCCAGTTAGAGTCGATACTTTCCTCATATCGGGCAATGAAAAGTGTATCATTACTCGGCGTAAGTGAATGACCTGGATCAGTAAGCCCAAATCCGGCATTTTCCCATTCCGAACCATTCCATTTGGCAATGTAATTAGCAGAATTACCACAAATCTGGTTGAAAAAACCTGTAGCATAGTAGTCGTCTTCAAATTCTTCAAATGTAACCAATGTACCGTTTGTAGTCGCTGAGGGGCAAATTTCTGTGAAACCCTGCCCCATTATTGTGAATGGAATAAAGGTCAAAAAAATGATGAGTGTGTGTTTCATAATATTCAGTAAGTTTTCAAATTGATAGGAACCCATTGTCAAGACGTTACCGCACCACACTAAACCGCTTGCTGACCACATCACCATTCCTGTAAAAGGAGATGATATAGATGCCTTCCGGTAAATGAGTGATATCAAAGGTTTGGATGCCGGGTGTAGCGATTCCAGCAGCAACATGTCTTCCAAGTGCATCGTAAATAATGAATTCATCAATAGAAGCATTAGCAAGATCAAAATGGAGCAAATCATCAGCTGGATTAGGGAATATTGAAACCTGCGTCAATGTTTCCTTGAGGTCTTCAGTATTGGTTACAACACAGGAATGGTAAACTGTTTTATCAATTTTGCCAATCGGTATGGGCGTCCCGGAAGCATCAACTGCAAGAAAGTTATCCAAAACGATATCTGCAGAACAGATTGAAGGGGTAGGCGATGACCAGTTAAGCTGAACTCTGGCAAGGATGATCGAATCACCTGTTAGTAACGGTTGGTTGTTAACTTTAACGTGAGCAAAGTCGAAATGTCCTTCTCCCTCAAAGTCAAATCCATATCGAATAACGTCGTCATTCGTAATAAATCCTGCACCAAAAGCGGGAGTCAGGATGATGTCATCGGCCGGATACAGTAACCTGAATCCAATTCCGTGGATATCATCGGCAATGGCAGAAGAAGGCTTAAGCACAATATCGAAGAATGATATGCCGAGGTCAAGGGTATCATTGGAGGTAGCCAGTGATTTAGTGATATAGAGTTCTGTCCCATTGTCTGAATCGCCATAAGGACCTGCATAGAAATCATTGACAAAAGCATAGTTGTCATGGACGATTATGACATCTTCTTCACCAACATTACCATCTCCAAAGGCATCAAGATGTTTGAAGTTGAGTTCACCAGGATGTACTTGTTGCCAGTTGGTAGCATTTTTTGGGGTCCAGGAACTTGATGTGGCAGACCGCGGTAAGCCAGATTCACTGTAGCCGATACCTATCGGTAGAAAGTCAAGGTAATTGACAATACCGTTGGCATTGGCATCACCAGGCCAGACACAATCGTCAGTACAAACTGCCTCGGGCATGCAAACCGAGGCTCCAAAGCCATTGTCATAGGCTGTTTGGATGCCAGGGACATTATTATAGATGAGATCCACATTTCCCAGGTTAGTAAGGCTTTCATCTCGGTGATAGCTGTAAGCCTTAGCCACTTCGACGTCATCGCCAGGCAGCAAAGTGAAAGGTCCTACAGACCCTACACCTCTTCTATCGCCTGGCGTATTGCCTTGTTCAATCTCATGCCAGACTTCAGAGTTGTTATCATTGGGGTTATCAGGGTAAAAAAAAGAGATTGGAAAAGTCCCCTGGTTATAACCATCGCCACCCCATTCCCATGGTGTAGCATCTTTCCATAAACCGGAGATATAATTATAGTATTGCAGTGCTGTTTCTGGATTGCCATTTGGCATGAAATTATTGTTGTACGACATGAATGTACTGATGTCGTGATTTAAATAGGTTACTGCAAAAACAGGTGGATTAGGTCCATATCCATTTACCCCCTGACAGGACTGGTCATCATTGGAGCCATTGTAGACATAGAAAGTATTTAATTCAGGAATGGATCCCAGGTGATCATCATTATAGCACCCCAGGTCGAAGTCAACCCATTGTCCAACTTTTAGAGAAAAAAGTGCTTCAAAGGATTTATTGATGATTTTGTTTTTGTTGAAGAGGGTATAGTTCAGGGTTTCATTGTCTGTACATTGAAGTGTCCAAAACGATTGTTGTACTTCGATACCTAACTGATTTCCTCCGGTTTGGAAGTGCAAGTTGCCGACATCATTGAACACACACCAGGTTAATTCCCAGGCTATGGCATTCGGATCATTATGGTCGAAAACCGGATATTCTCCATCCATTGGGTTGTAGTTGCCGTCATTATTACGATCAAAAAATGGGGCGAGGTCCTGATCAGGTAACTCAAACCCCATTTCAGCAAGAAAAAACGGATTACCCCTGGCCGGCCATGATAGTAAGCTAGGGCCAATTGGGTCATCAATGGTATTATTGTCTTCGTAATCTGCAATCAGGTTCAGTATCGAATAAGATGATACTTTCCAAATCCGGTCAAAATTGTTGCAGGTCTGATTGGTTATCTCCCCGTTGTCGTCAATAGGACCAGGATAAAAATCTATACCAGATTGACGATAAGTTTGTGCAGCTACTTTAAGGTTGCCACCTGGGTCGAATCCGCCGATCCATAGTGCTCCGGCAAATACTGAGCTTATGGGGTTGGTAGGGTCATCAGGTACGATAAATTTGCCATCGGCCAGGTCCCAAAATGCGTCTCCTCCATTCAGCAGGTTGACGCGCATATTTTCATTGCTTATTTCTAGCATTGCAGTAGCAGGTTCACAGTCTTGTGCCTGAATAAAAAGTGCCCAAAACAGGAGGGTAATGATTAAAGGTATTCTCATCGTTTTAACTTTAGATTTCCAGCTTGAACGTGAGGGATATAATGACCCTGCTCCATCCAACATCTCAGATGGAGCCAGGTCAAACCCAAAACTCAAACTCTTAAATTTCTTTGTTTGTACAATAGATGGAAGTAGCCAAAAAGGAGGGATAGACCAGGTTTGCCAGACGATAGGTTTTGGGCGAGTCAGGCAACCTGTTGGTTAATCATTTCACTCGTTTTCGTACTACGATGCTTCAAAGATGAAACATAGCAGGGGCTATGTCAAGAGACAATGAGTGAAGATGTATCCAGAAGTGGTGAAGATGTATTTTGGATTAGGGAGAGTTAATTGGCCATGTCACTCAAAAACTTAATCCGCATCAGTTGAATCTCTTCAAGTGTGATATCGTCGTCTTGTAATTCTGCGAGGGCATCATCGATAGAGTCGGTCTCTGCTTCCATGAAGTAATCGTGAATATCTTCCTGGGAGTATTCATCCACATTTTCTTCGATGTGGTAGTTGAGGTCGATCTTGGTGCCTGAGTTGACGATTTGCTCGATTTCATGCATAAGCTCTTCCATTGTCATGGAATTGGATCTTGCAATATCTTCCAGTGGGATCTTTCGGTCGATGCTTTGGATGATCGCAACCTTTTGGCTGGATTTGTTGACTATTGACTTAACCACAAAATCGGTAGGTCTGATGATGTCATTTTCATCCACATAGTTACTGATCAGCTCAATAAATTTTCTTCCATATCTCATGGCTTTCCCCTTACTCACACCAGTGATATTGGCCATATCATCCATGGAGACAGGATATTGGGTGGCCATGTCTTCGAGACTGGGGTCCTGGAAAATTACAAATGGAGGAACGCCTTTTTCTGCTGACACACGTTTGCGTAAATCTTTGAGCATGTTCAGAAGATTTGGGTCGAGAACTGCTGATTTGGCGGAAGCGATATAAGCTGCATCGGCCGCGGCTTCTTCTTCAAAATTGTGGTTGAGCACAATGTTAATCGGCTCAGGTCTGGAAATATAACCATGACCTTTATCGGTCAATTTAAGTAAACCATAGTTTTCAATATCCTTCCGGAGTAGATTATGCAAAAGTGCCTGACGGAGTACAGAGTTCCAGAAATGGTCATCCTGTTCTTTCCCTTCGCCAAAGAATTGAAGCTGATCATATTTGAAATCAACGATTTCCTTGGTCTTTTTCCCTGTGATGAAATCGATGACAGGCTTTATCCTATTGTTTTCATTGAGAATATTTACAGAATCGATCGCTAACTTCATCTCAGACATGACATCCTGACTTTCTTTTGGATTGGCACAGTTGTCACACATTTTTGAGCATTCTTCCTTTTTGAATTCTTCGCCGAAATAATGAAGCAAAAACCGGCGACGACAGGCTGAGGTTTCTGCATATGCGACAATCTCATCCATGAGTTGACTGCTCATTTCACGTTCTGCCACTGGCTTGTCACGCAGAAACTTTTCAAGCTTCAGGATATCTTTATACGAGTAGAACATCAGGCATTTGCCTTCCAGTCCATCTCTTCCTGCCCGACCAGTTTCCTGGTAGTAGTTTTCAATACTTTTCGGAATGTCATAGTGGATCACAAATCGGATATCCGGTTTGTCAATGCCCATCCCAAATGCGATGGTTGCCACAATGACATCAATATCTTCCATCAGGAAGGCGTCTTGTGTGCCAGACCGTGTTTTGGCATCAAGCCCTGCGTGATAAGGCGCTGCTTTGATATCATTTACTCTAAGTACCTGGGCAATTTCTTCGGTCGATTTACGGCTTTGTACGTAGATGATGCCTGATTTACCGCTATTATTCTTGATGAACTGGACAATACTTTTCATCGTCTGTTCCTTTTTCCCTTTCGGTTTTACCTCGTAAAAAAGGTTGTCGCGGTTAAATGAGGACAAATAAGTATTGACGGTTGTCATATTGAGGTTCTTGACAATGTCTGAACGAACCTTTGGTGTTGCTGTGGCAGTAAGAGCAATGGTTGGGATCTTGTCGTTGATCGAATCGATCATTGTTCTGATCCTTCTGTATTCAGGTCTGAAATCATGTCCCCATTCCGAAATACAATGCGCTTCATCTACAGCTACAAATGAGATATTAGTACTTCTGAAAAACTGAAGATTTTCCTCCTTTGTCAATGTTTCAGGAGCGACGTAAAGCAATTTGGTCTTTCCGTCAAGGATATCTTCTTTTACTTTTTTAATCTGTGCTTTAGTGAGTGAAGAGTTAAGAAAGTGAGCAATATCATCCGACTGACTGTAGGATCTTATAGAATCAACCTGGTTTTTCATCAATGCAATGAGCGGAGAGATGATGATAGCTGTGCCCTCCAGCATTAATGCGGGCAATTGATAGCAAAGTGATTTACCACCACCAGTTGGCATGATAACAAATGTGTCATGGCCTGCCATCAGACTTATGATGATTTCTTCCTGATTTCCTTTGAATTTATCGAAGCCAAAATATTGTTTTAAGGCATCGTGTAGATTGTGAGATGTTGCAATCATTTATTGTGGTGGATTTATGTCTTTTTAGTATTCACTAATACGCAATAAAAGTAAGTCCAAATGAAGAATAAAAATGACTTCATTTTGTTGAACAAACCCGAAAAAAAAGGATGTAAGTAATTAATAGAAACCTGGTAGTCAACTTGTTGGGCAACCTTTTGTCGTGGAAAGTTTTTTTGGGCTTAAGGCTACGCGTTGAGTACGTGTTATTGACACCTACCAAGAATACATTGGTAAGTGAAGACTTTAATTACAAACAAAATAGGTAAAAGTGACTTGCAATAAAAATTAGGATTTTGGTTCTACAAATCAAAAATGCATAACCCCAATACTTTAAAGATAAGCAAAATTAACAAACTGTTCAATTAAATTTAAGCCTATTTAAAGCCCTTGTTTTTCGGCTTTTTTCGTTGACTTTGGTACAATTTTTTTATCAAAAACAATTACCTTTATCGTTTCGTTTACCTATTGAATAAAAGAAAAGAATTATGGCTGAGATCATCAGGATGCCGTTGCTAAGTGATACCATGGAAGAAGGCACTATCGTTGCCTGGAACAAAAGTGTTGGAGATACCGTAGAAGCTGGAGATATACTCGCAGAAGTAGAGACAGATAAAGCGGTTATGGAAGTCGAAAGTTATTTCGATGGGGTTTTGCTTTACATTGGAGTAGAGGCTGGTAATGCAGTACCTGTAGATGGCGTAATCGCCGTTATCGGTGAAGAAGGAGAAGACTTTAAAGCACAACTGGAAGCTGAAGAAAATGCAAGCACTTCTGGTAGCGAAGAGTCTGCACCGCCAAAAGAAGAAGTTCAGGAAGATAAAGCTCCTGCAGAAACTACGCCTACACCTGAGCCTGCAACAGCAGGTGGAGACAAACGTTTGAAAGCCTCCCCGCTAGCCCGCAAAATGGCACAGGAGGAAGGTATTGACCTTTCGCAGCTGACTGGAAGTGGAGATGGTGGTCGAGTGATCAAACGTGATGTTTTGGCTTATCTCGAAAGTGGCGCCCAGACCGGAAAAGGAGTTGTCAAACCAGATATGGGTGAATCCTTGCCTTCAGTGCCTGCATTCAGCATGTCTGCAGAAGAATCTTATGAAGATGTTAGCCTCAGCCAAATGAGGAAGACCATCGCACGTCGACTTGGTGAAAGTAAGTTTACAGCTCCGCATTTTTACCTTACAGTAGAAATCGATATGAAGCGTGCCATAGAAGCGCGAAAAAGAATGAATGAAGTTGCTCCTGTCAAAATCTCATTCAATGATCTGGTCGTTAAAGCCTGCGCAGTCGCACTTCATAAACATCCGGATGTAAATGCTGCATGGATGGGTGACAAAATTCGCTACAATAAACACGTTCATGTAGGTGTTGCTGTTGCCGTAGATGAAGGCTTGCTTGTACCAGTGATTCGACATGCCGACCTGAAATCACTTTCTCAACTAAATACAGAAGTAAGAGAACTTGCCGGAAAAGCCAAAGAGCGCAAATTGTCTATGGACGAAATGACTGGTAATACATTCACGATTTCAAATCTCGGAATGTTTGGAATCGAGGAGTTTACAGCCATCATAAATCCACCAGATTCTTGTATTCTGGCTGTTGGCACTATCGTGGAGAAACCTGTTGTTGAAAATGGTCAAATCGTAGTCGGCCATCGTATGAAGGTGACCCTATCCTGCGATCATAGGGTAGTCGACGGTGCAAAAGGCGCACAATTCCTTAAAACCGTCAGAGAAAACCTTGAAGAACCAGTTAGACTACTGGTCTGATATGCTCTCTTCTGAAATGGAGCTTAAACAAAAAAAGACTGTCGTACTTGGGGCTAGTCCGAACCCGATGCGCTATTCATATGCTGCTACCAAAAGGCTGCTGGGGAAAGGTATTGATGTCGTTCCTATTGGCATTAGGAAAGGAGAAATCAATGGCCTCGAAATTCTTAATGATCAGCCCGAAGTGGATGATGTGCATACAATAACTTTGTATCTCAATCCATCCAGACAAACGGCATACTACGATTATATCCTTGGTCTCGACCCTTCAAGGATTATTTTTAATCCGGGTACCGAAAACCCTGAACTTATTAATCTGGCCAGGGAAAGAGGTATCGAAACGGAAGTGGCATGTACTTTGGTCATGCTCTCACTTGAGACCTATTAACTCAACTAAACAAACAACCGTTAAAATATGGCTAAAATACTTGTCGTTGACGATGAACAAAGTATCAGAAGGACCCTGCGCGATATCCTCGAGTTTGAAAAATATAAAGTGGATGAGGCTGCCGATGGACTGGATGCACTGGTCAAGCTGAAAAAGGATAAATACGATGTCCTGATCATGGATATCAAAATGCCAAAAATGGACGGAATGGAAGCACTCGAAAGGGTGCAGTTGTTAGCTCCCGAAACTCCAGTCATTATGATTTCCGGCCATGGTGATATCGGTACAGCTGTTGAAGCAGTAAAAAAAGGAGCTTTCGATTATATCGCCAAGCCACCAGACCTTAACAGGCTCCTCATCACCATCCGTAACGCTATGGATAAATCAAGCCTGATCACCGAAACAAAGGTGTTGAAGCGAAGAGTGGCCAAGTCAAAGACCCAGGAAATTATTGGCGAGTCATCAGGCATAACCAAGATTAAGGAAACTATTGAACGGGTTGCTCCAACTGAAGCCCGCATACTGGTTACCGGGCCAAATGGAACCGGTAAAGAGTTAGTTGCCAGGTGGGTCCACGAAAAAAGTAACAGATCATCAGGACCGATTATCGAAGTTAACTGTGCAGCAATTCCTTCAGAACTTATTGAATCTGAGCTATTCGGACACGAAAAAGGAGCCTTTACCTCTGCACATAAGCAACGCATCGGCAAATTCGAACAAGCCAACGGAGGAACACTCTTCCTTGATGAAATCGGCGACATGAGCCTTTCGGCGCAAGCCAAAGTGCTTCGGGCATTACAGGAAAATAAAATTACCCGCGTTGGCGGTGACAAAGAGATAAAAGTAGATGTTCGCGTAGTAGCAGCAACCAATAAAGACCTGCGCAGAGAAATCGAGGAAAAGAAATTCCGTGAGGATCTTTATCACCGACTTGCTGTTATTATCATCCAGATACCACCGCTCAATGAAAGGATTGAAGACATTCCTTTATTGACCGATTATTTTATTTCTTCCGTTTGTAACGAATACGGTATTGCTGCAAAGAAAATCCAGGATAAAGCCGTAAAAGCTTTAATGAAAGTCAATTGGACTGGTAATATCAGGGAGTTACGCAATGTAGTTGAGCGCTTGATCATTCTTTCCGATAAGGAAATTACAGAAGCAGATGTCAATGATTACGTTGTCCCAACTTCTCCTATCGGTAAATCACTACGGTCATTGTACGCTGAATACGATAATGTGAAAGATCTGCTTTCCTATGTCGAAAAGGAGTATAAGGCCTATAAGTCTGAAAAATAGTTGTATCGAATAACACAATTTTTCTGAATTACATAACCTGCCTTCAAAAAACTACAACATATGATTAATCATCAGGAAACGCCTCCAATCAAACCACAAAAGAAGTGGAGTGAATTAAAAGGCGAAAACTCTTGGACCATGTTCAAAGTGATCGCCGAATTTGTGGAAGGCTTTGAAAGGCTTAACAAAATTGGACCTTGTATTTCAATTTTTGGCTCAGCTCGCACTAAGCCAGGCGATAAATATTACGAAAAAGCAGTCAGCATTGCGAAAAGACTTACCGAAGAAGGGTATGGCATTATCACCGGTGGTGGCCCAGGCATTATGGAAGCCGGTAACAGGGGGGCGAGAGAGACGAATGGTGTCTCTGTAGGATTGAATATTGACCTGCCTTTCGAACAGGGCTTCAATCCATATATCGATGAAGATAAAAACTTCAACTTCAACTATTTCTTTATCAGAAAGGTGATGTTTGTGAAATATGCCCAGGCCTTTATCGTCCTTCCGGGAGGATTTGGCACAATGGATGAAATGTTTGAGGTATTAACGCTTATCCAAACGAAAAAGATCGATCGTATTCCTATAATCCTTGTGGGAAGGTCTTTCTGGGAAGGTCTTGTTGACTGGATTAAAAATGTAATGTTGGACAGGAATGGTAATATCAGTCCTGAAGATCTTGATCTCCTGCCTATCATCGATGACGAGGAAGAGATCACAGAATATATCAATGCTTTCTACGATACCAGCAAGTTACGTCCAAATTACAGGATGGAGTAATCCTGTATTAAAGGTTCTGAATTTAATCGAAAAAACGCCAGCCAATACCAAACCGGATCATAAAATCACGAGTAGGGTAAAGCGGAGATTGTGATTTGGTTGATCCAAAGATCATTTGTGAGATATTTTCTCCCTTAAGGGAAAAACGGAAAGTCTTGACTTTAAAAATAAGGAAAGCATCACCACGGGGAATAAATTCCAATACCTCTGTATTTTGTTGGTGAAACTGCCCTGTTAAAGGAAAATAGGCATCAGCCATGTAATTGGTGTTATAACTAACATCAACCCCCATTTGCGTTTCCATAACCTTGAAAAGTCGCGTTTCGAAGTAAAAGCTATGCCTTGACCAGAATTCCGGTAAACGGATGAAATTATTACCTGCCTGCTGATAAACGACCTTGTTATGCAGGTTGAATTTCCAGAATTTGAATTGATGTTCAGCAATAATCTGCAAAACATTAACCACTGCATCTGCCTGCTCCGGAACAGCATTTTCGTTATACCAGACCAGGTTGTCGATTAGGTGATTCTGAATACCAACTTTCAGATTTAATTTTGGTTGAATGAAATAGGCGCTGATGTTCAGCTCATTCGTCTTTGCAAAATCGTTGCTCCATACTTCTTCCTGGGAAACAAATAATCTTTGCTCGATCATGGAAGGGTTATAACGTTGCTGGATAAGCCCGGCCTCAAGCCGTCCGATCTTACCAAAGTCGATGCCCAATTGTCCGGTTAATGCGAGGTCTCCAATGTTTTCTGCCAAGCCATAATGGCCATAGAAGGAAAGATCAAGCCCGTCATTTTTGGTTCTTATGCCTACCGTTGCAGATACCAGAAGGTTGTTAATAGTATAGGTGATGGGCTCCTGGTTGACAAAGAAAATCTTATGAGTAAGCGCTGGCTGGATTTCAAAAGGCGATTTATCAGAATCGTCGTTTAACTTTCCAAGTTCAATTCTTGCACCGACTGTATTTTCAAGTTTCCTTACTCTGAAAAAATGTCGGATACCGCGTTGATTGGTTTGGAAGTTTCCATAATATGAAGCATCTTCAGCCGGTGCATCATCAAAAAATTTGTAGACCATATCCTGGAAACTCATTTCGTGATGAGCTGCTGCTGCAGCAAGCCTGAGTGGTGGCATTTTCCGATCAGCCTGGAAAAAAGGAGTTGGAGTCGGGTTTGAACCAAATCCCGGTGAGCCGGAAATGATTGTGGTGGTGTCTGGTGAAGAGATAAACGCTGATGTGTCGGGTGGAGGCGGAGGAGGTAGCGTACTTTTCTTATGGAATTGAAAATACTGACCAAATGCGAGCTCGTTATCCGTAAATTCGGTTTGAGCAGATGTCAGATTAACCGGAATGAGATCTCTTCGTGTCAGGTACCTGCTGTCCAATAAAAACGAATCAGCCTGGATGCCTCCATTATTCTGGTTCTTGATAAGATTATTATTCCAACTCCAGAAAGCCAGGTATTTGTCACCTTTTGTTCTGAACCATCCATTTAATGTAAGATTGGTGTGTCTGACCCGTTGTTCGGAATAACCACCGCGGTGATTGATCTTTCGGTAATCAAATACGATATTAGCGGACTTGCTTAGGTTTTGACTAAACAAAGCAGTAATTACAGCATTCTCCTGACTCCCTGCGGTGTAATAAAGGTCTGAATAGGGATTTGAGTTGTTGAAGTAGCGATTGTCTGCCTTGCGGTAAAAGTAAAGATCGTATTGGTGCATACCGAGATCAAAGCCTTTTCGTATCCGTGGCTGATAAACCAGGTACTTATGAGGAGACCCTACATTTCCGAGGTTGAGATGATCGAACTCACTTAGTAATACCGGGTCAAACTTCTGGAAATTATCAATCGTCAGACTGTCTTCTTCCTTGAATCTGAAATCTCCATAATCCAGATAGAGTAAACTAACACTATCTGGCGGTGGGATAAACTCGGATTGCGATGCACCGCCTGACCTTGAAGACCCAAAAGAACTGGGGATACTGGGGAATTGAGCCGATACAATAAATGGCAATAAGAAAAAACAGCTAAAGCTGAGTATCGACAGCGCCCTGATCAAGATCTATTGTTTTACGATTTTTCTAACAAAATGTGTTTTTTCGCCAGTTATTCTCAACATGTAGAGACCATTTGCAAAGGCTGAAGGAACGTTGAATCTATGTGTCTGAATGCCAGCAGAGAGCACTCTGGTTCCCATATCGAGCACTTCCTTTCCAGAAATATCAGTCATGGTTATTCTGGCTTCTTGTTGTTCTTCAAGTTCCATTTCAAGCATGAATTCACTGCCAAATGGCTGGGGATAAACAGAAGCAAAAACCAAGCCTTCTTCGAAATCGATAACAGATGTTGTAGCCACTGAGCAGTTAGTCGGTGTGCCTAATAGGTCCATTTGCCCGGTAATCGTTTCATCAATCTTTTCAAATACGTACAAACCAGTCTGCATATCTGATATCAGGATATTCCCGGAAGGAAGAAATGGGTAGACCCCCCATGCACCTTCATAAGACAATATGTTTGTTCCCGGATATGTGTCAAAATAAGCAACACGCCTTGGCATTGTGGGATCCGAAATGTCATACACCTGGAGTCCATCATAATAGTAGGAGGCATACAAATAATTCCCTCTCACCAGCAAATTATGAGCAATAGATCCCATTTCAGTACTTTCAGCGTCGAAAGTAGTGACCAATTGGATGTCCGTTAGATCGGAAACATCATAAACCTTGATGTCAAGATTATGCGTTTCATCAGCCATAAAATAGTAATTGCCATCATCGCTTAACCACCCCGAGTGGTTATAACCTTGCTGAGGATAAGTATCCAGATTGGTTAACAGGTCAGGATTGGTTGGGTCGGTAAAATCAACTACCAGCAACCCATCATAACTGCCATTCAGAAAAGCAATATTGTCCCTGACGTGAATATCATGAATCACAGGAATACTGACACCATCAATCACAGAATATCCCTGAATCAACGTAGGATTAACAGGGTCTGCCAATGAAAATGCAGCAAGGCGATAGTATTGGGTCGAATTATTCGATGTGAAGGTGACATGACAAGCATACAGGATCGCATTCGTCGAGTCGATAAAGATATTATGCGAAGTCCGAATAGCTGCAGGCGAATCATAGACGACCGAATTCGAATAAGGCATATCTGAAATATCAATAATCTGCAATGTGCTGTTATTACCTTCATCAGCAACAGCGTACAGATAACATTGATAATCGTGGTAGTCACGATGAATGACAATCGGGCTACTCGTAGCACCCTGCACATAAGCATTCGTCAACTCCACAGAATTCGCAGGGTCGGTAACATCGACAAAGTGGGTGCCAAGTGTGCTGCCAATCACAGCAAATTCGCGGTTATTTGCGACAAATCCCCATATTTCGTTATAGGCATTATCATAAGCAAAGCTTCCCGGGATATCGGTGTCGTCCCAGTTGAATAGCATGTTGGCTTCTTCGGCTTCCTGTGCAAAAATGAATGTTGGAAGGAAAATAACGAGGTAGAGGATTTTTTTCATTTTTATTCTTCTTTAGTTTCCATTAAATCCATAACGGCTTTACTCATGCCCATGTTGCTAAAGCCACCGTCATGATACAGATTTTGCATGGTAACAAATTTGCATAGATCTGAGAATAGGGCGACACAATAGTTGGCACAGTCTTCAGCCTGAGCATTGCCCAGGGGAGACATTTTGTCTGCATAGTCGAAAAACTCTTTAAACCCTTTTACACCTGAACCAGCTGTAGTCCATGTAGGGGATTGAGAGATCGTATTCACCCTTACTTTTTTCTGTGTACCAAAATGGTAGCCAAAGCTTCTTGCAAAAGATTCCAGTAATGCTTTGGATTCTGCCATTTCGTTATAATCTGGAAATGTCCTTTGCGAAGCGATATATGTGAGTGCAATGATAGACCCCCAATCATTAATGGCATCCAGCTTAAGTGCTGACTGCATGAGCTTGTGGAAGGAGATCGCAGAAATATCAAATGTCTTTTGCATCCATTCGTATTTCAGGTTAGTGTATTCTCTTTTTTTGCGAACGTTTAACGACATTCCGATAGAATGAAGGATGAAGTCAACTTTCCCACCCAGTACTTCCATTGATTTAGTGAGTACGTTTTCAAGATCTTCCAGACTGGTTGCATCAGCTGCAATGACTTCTGCATTAAGTGCTTCGCCAAGTTTCTGAATTTTCCCGAATCGCAGAGCAACAGGAGCATTTGAAAGTGTGATCTGGGCGCCCTGGGCAACACAGTTTTCGGCTACTTTCCATGCGATCGACTGCTCGTCGAGGGCTCCGAAGATAATTCCTTTCTTTCCTTCAAGTAAGTTGTTAGACATGGTGTATGATTTCAGTGATGATAGTGTTTTATCTACTTAAGAGATCCTGGGCGTTTTGGACCGCAGATTGCGATGGTGGATTACCGCTAAGCATGGTCGCGATCTCAGTAATGCGTTCTTCGCGGTCAAGTTGTTTGACGCTGGTCAGCGTCCGGTCACCCGAAACATTTTTATACACAAAATAGTGTTTATCAGCTTTTGCTGCGATCTGAGGTGTATGGGTTATGGTAATGACCTGGTGTTGGTCTGATAATTCGCTGAGAATATTGCCCATTTTCATAGCGACATCGCCAGAAAGACCTGAGTCGATTTCGTCAAAGACCAGCGTTGGTAAAGGAATCGCGCTTGCTACCAACGATTTAACACAGAGTGTGAGCCTTGATAGCTCTCCCCCTGATGCCACATTTTTAAGCAATTCAAGTCGACTGCCTTTATTGGCTGCAAACAGAAAGTTAATCTGGTCTGTGCCAGTCGGTGTTAAGTCTTCAAGGGACTGAATGTCGACTTTTAGCTGTGCGTGTTCCATTGACAACTGGGTAAGCAGACTATGGACACTTTGTTCGAAAGATTCCACTTGTGCCTTTCGACGACCAGAGAGTTGACCGGCCAGTTCGTAGAGGGCAACTTCCATTTCATTAATCCTGGCTTCCAGTTTTTCTATTGTTGAGGAGAGATCAGCATAATTATTGATTTTCTCCTGAAGCTTATTTTGAATCGCAATAAGCTGGGCAATTGATTGAACGTGGTGTTTATTAAGTAATTTGTAGATAAGGTCAAGGCGTTGCGTCACTTCAGATATCCGCTCTTCGTCATATTCTGTACTTTCCGCAATGTTTTGAAATTCACTGGAAAGATCTTCCAACTCTACAATAATACTCTCAAGTCTTTCGCAAGCGGCCTTGATCTTTGGGTTGATGTCTTTCAAGTCACCCATGCTATGGCTCAGGTTACCCAATTGACCGACTATAGCAAATTCACTTTCTGCTATTTCCAGGTATGCTTTTCCGAGAATGGACTTGATGTTTTCCGCATTGCTGAGTGTCTTCTGCTCGTTTTCGAGATTATCCTGTTCGCCGTCTTCAAGATCGGCTTCCAGAAATTCGTTGAGCTGAAATTCGAGGAAGTCAAATTCCTTCTCAGCATAAGTATTTTGTTGGATCAGTTCTTCAAGCTGTTTTCTTTCTTTGCGGTAAACTTTGAATTGAGATTGGTATCTGACCAGCAATTCTTTATTTCCTGCAAGGGCATCTATCGTCCGCATCTGGAAAGATACCTGGTGAATATCCAGCGTGTCAAATTGCTGATGCACATCCACCAAAGCTGAACTGAGCGTTTTGAGGACTGCCAGGGTTACAGGTGTATCATTAATAAATGCCCTGGATTTCCCGGAAGGGGTTAACTCTCTGCGAATAATCACTTCATCGTCATAGTCGATGTCATGTTCATCAAAAAACGATTTGGTGTCGTATTCGCTAACCTGAAACCATGCTTCCACAACGCATTTGGTGTCACGATTGTAAAGCACTTTAGAATCAGCGCGTTTACCCATGATCAGCCCCAGTGCGCCCAGCAAAATAGACTTTCCAGCCCCGGTCTCTCCAGTAATGATTGTAAGATTCCTGGAGAAAGCAATTTCCTGCTCTTCAATGATCGCATAATTTTTTATGTAAAGGCGATTAATCATACCCTTTCCTTAGATGGACAAAGGTCGGAAAGATAATTAACTTTTTTGCTCCTTTCAGTCGCAATTGTTGTCGCTCTTTTCAGTCGCTGATTGTTTTGCTTCCTAATGGTCGCAATTATTATCGCTCCCGTTGGTCGCTTAATTGTTTACTCCCTACGGTCGTTATGGTTTTTGCTCCTTTCAGTCACAATTGTTTCGCTGAAGCTATTGTTTGCGCTTCGGGTAATATTATTTATTGAAATTCTTACACAATCGATGGCACAGCCAAAATAATTCAACAATAGTGCAGCGTCAACAAGTAAATGAACGTAGTGAATGACAACATTGGGGCAGCCAAAATAATGACGAAGTCAAAGCAATGGCGCAGCCGAACACCCAAGTTAGTGAGTTATTGCCTCATCGATCGGTATTTGGAAGCATTAGCGGCGTCAATGCGCACCATGGTGGCGTAGACTTCGCGTTTTTGCTGGTTTGTGCCTTTCAGGAAGATTTCTATGATTTCTTCTGATTTGGCGTTGACGAAAAGCTGGGTGATCATGGCATTTGGGTAATCTTCGTTGGCAGTTTTTACCTTTTTCATGGCCTGGAAAATAGATTCACGAGCTTCGTCTGCATTTTCCGACATCATGTCAAGCCCCATGCGGTGGTATTCGTAATTCGCCTGGCGAAGTTGTTGGGTTCTTGGGCTTAACATGCTTTCGATGATCCAATAACGATTTCTGTTGGCATCGATTGAACGCCAGCCTTTTTGAAAAGCAGCATTTAAAGACGTTGGGACAGAGTTGACGATATCTTGTGCTTTTTGGAAGTATTCCGTTCCACCTTCACGGGAAAAGGAGTCATAATCAAGACCTAGGATTACGTAGGTGTAGAAAGCAAGGAAAGAAGTCAGGTTATCGTTGAAGATGTTGTCAGAAAATTCGAGTGGCTGAAACTCTTCATATTCGAAACCGAAGTCTTTGTCATTGTGCTCAAACATCGCAGTTGACTGGTTACTCCCATAGATTGGCCTTGAAGCCTGGACGTAAAAGTCTGCGAGAAAGACTTTTGAAGAAGCTTCTTCGCGGATGTTGATATTGATGGTTACATCTATACGCTCTTCGGCTTCGTAGATGTCGTTGGTCCACTTTGTATTATTCAGAAATTCCTGTACAGCGGTTTCCATAGTTTTGAAAACTCTGGGATCTGTAGTCTGTAACTTTGGGGTGTTGATCGTTACTTTACTGTTGATTTCCTGCGCTTCCGCAAAAACAACAAGAAAAAGGCAGAGAGATAGAGTCAGTAGTCTACGCATATTTAGTGGAATTTTCAGCTTAATTTGATTGATCCGAAATCATTTCGGATGCACCGATAAGTTCGGCTATTTTATTAACGATATCAATAGCGACTTGTTGCTTTGACTTGAGTTCAAATTTACGAATATCACCTTCTCTGTCAAGGATGGTGATCTTGTTCGTATTATGCCCAAAGCCAGCACCCGGGTCATTGAGAGAGTTTAGTACGATGAAATCAAAGTTTTTATTGATTAATTTTTTTTTGGCGTTGGCCATTTCATCGTTAGTCTCGAGGGCAAATCCGATATTGATCTGATTGGCCTTCTTTAATTTGCCTAACGCAGCGGCGATATCGGTGGTTTTTCTCAGTTTGATCACCAAATCATCGCCAGTCTTTTTAATTTTTTCGTCAGCAACTATTTCAGGCGTATAATCTGCTACTGACATTGCTATTCTTGCTGCAGCAGTAGCCGATTATACGCCTGAAATAGTTGCTGACGAAAAAATTAAAAAGACTGGCGATGATTTGGTGATCAAACTGAGAAAAACCACCGATATCGCCGCTGCGTTAGGCAAATTAAAGA
>JBCCHF010000070.1:0-23493 GCA_039028895.1 Bacteroidota bacterium
ATCCACATTCCATATTACCTTATTTGCCTGCTTGTTTTTTTGCTCTTCTGCTGTCTTCGGTCAGTTCATTCCTGTTGAAGGTTATGTGTATGCAGCAAATAATACCGGCTTCCTTAATGAAGTCAAAATTTCGGTACTTGATGAAAATAATGCGCTGATCGCAGAGACAACAAGTAATCTTGCTGGCATTTTCAATCTTGAACTCCTGGAAGGGAAAAACTACCGGATCAGAGCTAACAAACCAGGCTTTAATGAGGGGGTTATAGAATGGTCTTCAGTCGACAAAACACCTGGTGAAAAGATATTTCTAAAACTGCCTCTTGACAGAGCGCCTGGCTATATCCTTGAAGTCACCATGGCCGAATTAGCTGACCCTGAAGATGATGGAGAAGTTGATGCAATAACGGGTGCGCTTATTGAAATTTATAATAATACTACTGATGAAGAGGCCTTGGTTTTGAAAGACCATCCCAACCATCTTTTCTCCTTCATGCTGGAACAAGGGAACAGCTATACAGCCATGATTCGTAAAGAAGGATTTTATACGAAAAGGATGGAACTGGATGTAGCAGTTGATGGATGTATTTTATGTATGGATGGGTTTGGAGAGGTGAATCCGGGCGTCTCCGAAAACTTAACGATGGGTAATGTGTCTGGAACACTAGGAGCCAATGTAAATCTTCAGCGCGTTGAAATAGGAGAAGCAATTGTATTGAGTAATATTTACTATGATCTTGGAAAGGCTGACATCAGGCCGGATGCAGCTATTGAACTGGATAAGATTGTCGGAGTTTTGAAAGATAACCAAAAATTGATTGTGGAAATTTCCAGTCACACTGATTCAAGAGGCTCGAATTCGTCGAATCAGGAACTTTCGGAAAGGAGAGCCAAATCCGCAGTGGATTACCTGGTTGGTCAAGGGGTTGAAAGGTCAAGGCTCGCTCATAAGGGATATGGGGAAAGCAAATTGCGAAACAAGTGTAAAGACGGTGTTGAATGTTCAGAGAAGCAGCACCAGAAAAACCGTAGGACAGAGTTTACAGTAATTGGATTTAAACCAGAGGACCCTTATGATAAGGTGAGTCTAAAAGAAATTATTGAAGAAGAAAGATTAATGGAGGAAATCATGAATCTTGATAAAACAATTATCCAGATTGCCCCTGGAGAGGCACCACCCTCAAATACAGAACAACCTGAAGTTATTGAGGAAAAGATAGACGAACCAAAACCAACTGAAGAAAAACCTGAAAGCAAGCCCATCCAAAATGATTTGTTGGGTGGTATGGAAACTGTCAAGGTTGAAGCAGGACCAGAAATAGTAATGGAAGATCAGGCTACTAGCATTGATATAGACCCCCAATCAGAAATCGAGGCAGAAAATGACGAAGTCCTTGAGGAAAGGACTAAAGCTAATGATGAATCTGTGGCATCTTCAAAACCACTGGATTTGTTATCGAACGTCAAAATGCTTGATGCTGGTTTTTCAGGATATAAAATTAAGGTGATAAGTGTCTCGAGCCCATTATCTGCGGATCATCGAATATTCCGAGAATTTGGAGACCTGGTCGTCTATCAGTCCGGCCAGGAACGTTTTCATTACCTGGTAGGGGATTTTGAAAAAGAAGGTGAAGCCAAAGATTTCCTGGAAAGAAACATCTCTCAACGCTTCCCAAATGCTGCTGTTATCCATTTTGTGGACGGTAAACGGCTGGACTAGGCATTTTATCGAATTTTTTCGTGGTGATTGGTATAAATGCTTAAATTGGCCTCCTTTGCAGGGCATTTATACCAAAATCTATGGAGACCACTACCTTTCACTGGTCCGAAAAGGACGGAATCAAAATTTTTGCTAAAGACTGGAAACCAGCCACAGATCCCAGGGCGGTGATTTGCCTCGTTCATGGGATGGGCGAACATTGCAGTCGCTATGACCATATGGCCAAATTCTATTCAGAGCACGGTATTGCTATGGTGGGCTATGATCGCCGTGGGCATGGAAATTCTGAAGGCAAGCGAGGACATACCACCACATTCGAGGCATTCCTCAATGAAATAGATCATCTCCTTGATGCAGCAAAAGAACGCTATCCTGGTAAGCCGATTATTCTTTACGGACACAGTATGGGAGGCAACCTGGTATTGAACTATTTCTTACGCAGAAATCCGGATATTGCCCTTTTGGTGACAACCGGAGCGTGGATAAGATTAGCCTTTGAGCCCCCTAAATTCCTGATCTGGCTAGCCAGAATCTCAAATAAAATTGCTCCTGGATTTACTCAGGGAAACAACCTGAAAACCGAGCATATTTCCACTGATCCCGTGGAAGTCAAAAAGTACGAAAATGATCCATTGGTACATGATCGGATTACTTCCGCTACAGCGGTAAATATGTTCGATGCCTGTGATTGGCTATTAGCGCAAAAGACTGAATTATCGGTTCCGGCATTGATCATGCATGGAAGTAGTGACCAGATCATTGCAGCATCAGGCAGTCAGGATTTCGCAGCTAATAATTCTGGTGATATTACTACCAAACTTTGGGAGGGTATGTATCATGAGGTCCATAACGAAAAAGACAAACAAGCAGTGTTTAACTACACCCTTGAGTGGGTTAACTCCAAACTAGCATAAATTAATACGACTGACCATGAAAGTTCTTGAGACAAATCGCTTGTCTAAAAGCTATGGCAAAATAAAGGCTGTAACCGGACTAGACCTTACCGTGGAACCGGGGCAAGTCTATGGAATCCTGGGGCCAAACGGGTCTGGTAAAACCACAACCCTTGGTATGATCATGGGAATAATCCATCAGGATGATGGGGGATTCAGTTGGTTTGAGGAAGGTTCAGGTTCAAGGTTGCGAAAGCGTATCGGTACCTTACTCGAAACCCCTAATTTTTATCCTTATCTGAGTGCGGTAAAGAACCTTAAAATTGTCGCTCACATAAAGAAGGATAGAACTTCGGATATTGGTGAACTCCTGCAACTTGTCAACCTCTACGATCGAAAAGATTCAGCTTTCAAAACCTACTCACTTGGGATGAAACAACGGCTTGCGATCGCCGCAGCCCTCATTGGCGATCCTGATGTATTGATATTTGATGAACCTACAAATGGTCTTGACCCTGAAGGCATCAAAGAAGTCAGGGAGTTACTCCTGAAGATCGCCCAAAGAGGAAAAACGATCATTATGGCCAGCCATATTCTGGATGAGGTGGAAAAGGTTTGTACACATGTAGCAATCATCAAAAAGGGCAAACTCCTGGCCACAGGAAGCGTTGGAGCCATTATCAATGCGAAACCGACAGTAGAAATTGCTGCAAAAGACTTGAAAAGCCTCGAAGCTGCAGTAACTGCCCATGCTGAGGTAGATTCTGTGACCGTAGATAATGGAAAAATAATTCTCACTTTATCAGAAAACTATTCAACAGGCGATTTGAATAAATGGGCTTACGACAATGGCTATCTTTTAACCCATCTCGTAGAACGACAAAAAAGCCTTGAAGAAGAATTTTTGGAAATCACCAGAAGCGAAAACAACTGATGTTACACTTGTTAAAATTAGAATGGCTGAAGTTGAAAGACTACTTCATGTTCAGAGCTATTATGCTCCTGTACTTCATATTACTGCCAACAACGGTACTGATTTTCAGAATTCCTGGTGATCCACCCGAAGAATTGGCAATTCCCAGTTTTTATATTTTTCCTCATATCTGGGAGAGCCTGGGGTATGCTGGTAATTGGCTGACTTTTTTCCTTTTCGGTTTTCTCGCCATCCTGATGGTATCTAATGAGTTTAGTTTTAAAACCTTCCGCCAAAACATTATGACTGGTGTAAGCAGGAGGGACTTCATTACCAGTAAAATACTGATGTTCCTTGTGCTGAGCGCAGTTGCAGCCATTTATTATTTTGTCATTGCTCTGGCCTTTGGTTATTACAACACAGATTATGTAAAAGATATTTCATATGCATTTGAAAATGCAGAAATGGTATTCAGGTTTTTCCTGATGGTGTTTGCTTATATGAGCTTTGCATTCATGATCGTTATTCTGGTAAGGCGGTCTGGATTTGCGCTCTTAATTTATACCATTTACACCATTATCATTGAGCTTATCTTGAGATATTTTGTCCATTATAAGTTATTCGGAATGAACAAGGCATTTTGGTATTACCCGCTCAATTCAATAGAAGATCTTGTATATCCCTCCTTTTTTAATGCTGGAAATGTGGCAAAAGATATTGAGCTGGCATTGCTGTCTCCTACAGAGGCAATTGTTTTGACCTTAGTCTACACCACGATTTTTCTGCTTGTTCCCTACACGGTAATTCAAAAAAGAGATTTATAAGGCTTGTTTAAGGTCTGCAATGATATCCACAGCTGATTCAATGCCAACTGAGAGCCTAATTAGGCCATCTGTTATGCCGTTAGCTTCCCTGATTTCTTTCGGAATATTGAGGTGAGAACTGGAGGCTGGGTGAAGGATCAACGTATCAATATCACCCAAAGTAGGGGCAAGTGTGCAGAATTTTATGGCATTCATGAATCTTATGCCATCTTCAAGTCCTCCGTCGAGCTCAAAGCTGAGCATTGCACCATGCTGACTCATTTGCTTATTTGCAATTTCGTGATCAGGGTGGGAGGGAAGACCAGTGTAGTTAACTTGTTTTACCTTGGAATGCGTTTCAAGAAATTTTGCTACTGCCATTCCGTTTTGACTATGCCTGTCCATTCTTAGCTCCAGGGTCTTCATTCCGGTATTGACCATCCATGCATCAAAGGGGTTACAATTCGTACCAAGTAATTTCATGGCTTGCCACACTTTATCTTTCATCAAGCCTTTGTCTTTGCCTATTATGACGCCTGCAATAGAATTGCCGTGCCCGTTTAGGAATTTGGTAGTAGAATGAATAACAAAATCAACCCCCAGAGTCAATGGTCGCTGAAGATAGGGGGTACAGAATGTGTTATCAATAACGGTGTAGACATTATACTTTTTCCCAAGTTTGGCTAAAGCCTCGATATCTACACATGCCATTGAAGGGTTTGCCGGAGTTTCAAAGTACAGTAGTTTTATATCCTTGTCAGCTTTAAGCTTGTCTTCAATAGAGACGAAATCTTTGAGGTCTGTCATTTCCGGTTCAATACCAACAGTTCCGAAGATCTTGACTAATAATTCAGTTGTTCCGCCATATAAATTGCCCTGGGTGAGCACCTTGTCTCCTTTGTTTAATAGAGCTATAAGTAATGTACTGATTGCCGACATTCCAGAACTACACATAATTCCCACAGGTGGCTCCTCCAGGTCATAGCCTTCTAACAGGGCAATTTTTTGAGCCACCAGATCAATTGTTGGATTACCATATCTTCCATAAACATGTCCTTCTTCTTGTCCGCTGAAGATGGCTATGCCTTGGTCTATACTGTCAAAACTAAACGACGAAGTGGCGTAAATCGGATTGAGGTGTGGTCTGACATCGACCTTGCTCTTCAGCTCATGCACACAAAGTGAGCCGAAATCTTTGGGTGTTTTCATTGATGTGTTGGCTTATTTCGAGCCTTGAGTCTCTTTGTAGTGTACCTGGTACTGTTCCCAGGACATATTGCTGTTGAACTCGGGCTCTGCGAGATAACGTTGGATCATATCAAAGGTTGGTGCATCAAGATAGGTGGCAAACCTTTGCATGACTTGAAATTCTTCATTCAGGAAAATTACAGTTGGATATCTGAGTTGTCCTTCAAGTAGAGCGCCTGCCAACTGGTGATAACCACGACCTCCACGCCCCGGAACATATTTAAAGACATGGCCCTGAAACTCGATGTCTTCTTTCTGCTCAGCGTTTAATTTTACAGGGTAATAGTTAGCATTTAGGTATTCAGCCACTTTCGGATTATTAAAAGTGTTTTTATCCATCTTTTTGCACCAACCGCACCAATTGGTATAAATATCCACAAATACTTTCCGAGGTTCCTCCTTTGCTGCTTCAACAGCCTCTTCCCATGTGTACCAGTTTACCAGTCCTTTTTCGGCATCAACATTACCGTCGGTGAACGAACTGATGCTCATCACCATAATTCCCAATACCAACCCTAGAACAATTTTCTTCATTTTACGCTTATTATTCATGAAATTCACATTTCGTGGAATTCCAAAAATGATTCCAAATTTACCAAATAACCAATAATGAAAAAAATTGTTGTCGCAGTAGGGGGTGCATCCGGTTCAATATATGCCAAAGTACTTCTTGATAAATTAAATATGTTAAAAGATCAGACTGATAATGTAGGGGTCGTGATGAGTGATAATGCAAGATTTAACTGGGAATATGAATTGGGTAATAAAGACTATGAGAATTATCCATTTACTTTTTATGGAAAAATGGATTTTATGGCACCCTTTGCTTCTGGTTCTGCCAAATATGAAACCATGATCGTTTGTCCCTGCTCAATGGGTGTTCTAGGACGCATCGCTTCAGGCGTGTCAGATGACCTTGTTACAAGGGCTGCCGATGTAATTCTTAAGGAAAGAAGAAAGCTCATTCTAATAATCAGAGATACGCCTTATAACCTGATTCATATCAACAACATGAAAACTGTAACTGAGGCTGGTGGAATTATCTGCCCTGCTAGCCCATCCTTTTATTCAAAACCGGATACTTTCGAAGAACTTGTAGCCACGGTTATTGACCGGGTTTTAGACCTGGCTGGATTTGACCTTAACACCTATAGATGGTCTGAAAATTAAGACGTATTAAAGTTGTGTTAAAAATGGCTAGTAGATAGTAGGAGAATAAGGTTTTCCTTCACGCTGTTCTGCATAATTGACCTCTCCAATGCGAAATTTCACCGGGAGGTTGAATGTTTTTTCAAGCTTTACTTCCAACTTGCAAAATATTGCCAAGTCTTCATAACACCATGCTTTGGGCAAAATCAAAGGCGCTGGAATACTGTTGTTCAATGCCTCGGAACCAGTTTTGGTATTAGCCGCTGATGATGACTTAATCGAAGGTGACTCGAGTTCGGCTTTTAAAGCCAGTAATGAGTGGCCGTCCAATGTATATTTTTCATGCAGCAGTTGGAGCGTAGGGGGCTGTATGACCTGGGCGTATCCCATTCCCTGGAAAGAAAAAAAAGAAATCAATAATACAATTAGAAGCCTGTGCATAAAATTGTGTAGTTCTTATTTGAAAACTAAACCTGTTTTTTTGCCTTTTTGGATCCCTTATATAATTGATAGCCATGGTATCGGCATTCCAAAGCCCCATTAAAGACAATATACTTCTTAAACGTTTTTAAACCCAAATGTTTCAGTGCTTCAATATTAGAACTCAGTACCCAGGCTTCAAATCCTGGATAATACTGTTTGAATTGATCTCCAATTTTTTTGTATAACCTGATCACGTCGTCAACCTCAAGCCTTTCTCCGTAAGGAGGATTTGTTACAACGACACCATTTTCGAAACTCGGTTTTTGATCATAAAACGATTTTCTCGATAGCAAAACATCCTCAAATCCTGCTGCGGCCAGGTTTATGCGAGCGGACTTAATAGCGTTTATTGATATATCAGAGCCAACGATTCTGCAGGCAGCTTCTTTTTCCTGGCCTAATACCTTTGACCTGATCTTGGCCCAAAGCCGCTCATCATAATTCCTCCAGTTTTGAAACCCGAATTTCTCACGATACTTGCCCGGAGCAATATTATGAGCGATCATTGCAGCTTCAATAAGTATGGTGCCTGAACCACACATTGGGTCTAAAAATGGTTTACTCCCATCAAAACCGGCTAATAGCAATAGGCCGGCTCCAAGAACTTCATTAATCGGGGCTGCATGTCGGCCTTTCCTGTAACCTCTTTTATGAAGGGAATCACCAGAGCTGTCTAATGAAAGTGTCGCTTGATTATTCGTGATATGGATGTTTATTCTGAGGTCAGGATTAGTAGTGTTGATAGATGGTCTGTCACCCGTGTTTTTTCTAAACTGATCAACAATGGCATCTTTAGCCTTCAGGGCAACATACTTTGAATGATTGAAGAAAGGAGAGTTTACCACACTATTTATAGCAAATGTTTCCTGGAGACTCATATAATCAATCCAGTTAATTTCACTAATGGCTTCATACAAATCTTTTTCTCCGGTTACCTTGAATTTATAAATGGGTACAAGAATGGATAATGCAGTTCGAAGCCTGAGGTTGGCTTCATAAAGGAGGTCGAGGTCACCCTCGAAGCTTACTGCACGGTTTAACTTCAGTATTTCTGTACCACCCAGGCCTGCTATTTCTTTTGAGAGAATATCTTCAAGGCCATAAAACGTTTTTGCTATTAACTGCACTTGCTTAAGTTTGAATTACACCCGGGTTAAATTTTTCTACTGTCGCATTATTGGCCGCTTCGATCCCCATTGAAATTACCTGCCTGGTTTTGATAGGGTCTATAATTGCATCAACCCATAATCTTGAAGCGGCATAAACGGGCTTGGTTTGTTCGTCGTAACGCGATTTAATATCTTCATACATCGCCTTCTCTCTGTCGGGATCAATGCTTTCTCCTCTTGATTTCAATGAAGCAACTTGTATCTGTAGTAGTGTCTTGGCGGCCTGTGAGCCACCCATTACCGCAATTTTAGCCGTTGGCCACGCAACGATCAGTCTTGGATCGTAAGCTTTTCCGCACATCGCGTAATTGCCAGCTCCAAACGAATTGCCCACCACGATTGTAAATTTTGGAACCGTGGAATTTGAAACAGCATTCACCATTTTTGCACCATCCTTAATGATTCCGCCATGCTCAGAGTCTTTTCCTACCATGAAGCCAGTTACATCCTGGAAGAAAACCAAGGGAATTTTCTTCTGATTACAATTTAAAATGAAACGTGCTGCTTTATCTGCTGAATCAGAGTAGATTACACCCCCAAAACGCATTTGACCTTTAGCTGTTTTTACAATTTCCCTATTGTTGGCGACTATCCCAACTGACCACCCATCAATTCTGGCGTAAGCACAGATAATCGTCTTTCCATAGCCTTTTTTGTATTCAATTAGTTTGGAGTCGTCTACAATACATTTCAACAGGTCCCTCGTATTATAAGGCTTTGCCCCGCCTTCCGGGTAAATGCCATAAATTTGTTCTTGCTCAATAGCAGGAAGCTTTGGCTCCACACGATCAAACCCAGCAGTTTCAAAATGTCCGATCTTATCGACAAGTTCTCTAATAGTGGCTAGACAGGTCTCGTCATCAGGCATTTTATAATCGGTTACACCGGAAATTTCAGATTGTGTTGTGGCGCCACCCAGGGTTTCTTTGTCAACATCTTCACCAATAGCAGCTTTTACTAGATATGGGCCTGCAAGAAAAATGGAACCAGTGCCATCCACAATTAAGGCTTCATCTGACATAATGGGCAAATAGGCACCACCGGCGACACAGCTTCCCATTATGGCAGCTATTTGTGGAATGCCCATACTTGACATTTTGGCGTTGTTGCGGAATATGCGTCCAAAATGTTCTTTGTCGGGGAAAATTTCATCCTGCATCGGCAAGAAAACACCAGCACTGTCGACTAGGTAAATTATGGGCAACCTGTTTTCCATGGCAATCTCCTGGGCCCTAAGGTTCTTCTTACCAGTGATGGGAAACCAGGCTCCGGCTTTAACAGTTGCATCGTTGGCTACAATAACACATTGACGGCCGCTGACATAGCCAATACCAGCAACTACACCTCCTGCAGGACAGCCGCCATATTCTTTGTACATACCATGTCCGGCAAATGCACCTATTTCCAGAAAGGGTCGTCTTTCATCAATGAGCAAGGAAATTCTTTCCCGTGCGGTCAATTTACCTTTGCTCTTTAATTTTTCAATTTTCTTCTTGCCTCCTCCAAGGAATATTTCATCAAGCATACGGTTGATCGCAGAAACTTCCAGTTTCATGGCATCTTCATTCTTGTTAAACTCCAGGTTAACATCTGTTTTCCTTACTGGCATACCTCTACATTTTTAGCTTTAATCAGGAGGCACGAAATTACAAAAAATCAACCTTGAACCTTGTTTTATTTCCGGATATAGTAATTTTATATTTACTTAGCGATGCCGCATAAGTTTTCAATTCCCCTGGGACGAAACAACAAAGCTTGAGAAATTCGTTGATCCTCTTTTCTGTAATTTTTCTTTTGGCTTCCCCTCGCGGCGTTGCCCAGGACTGCTCATCCCTGGAAATAACAAACATTTCTGTTGATCATATTTCTTGTAACGGTCTGAGTAACGGACGAATAACTATTGAAATAGCAGGGGGATTAGCTCCATATGAATATTCAATTAACAATGGCGTTGATTTTCAACCTGTTAATGGAACAGTAGTCATGGCAGCCGGACTCGTTGCCGGGATGTACGAAGTGGTGGTCAAGGATGATAATAATTGTACATTAACATTTAATGGCAACCCACTTGAAATTATTGAACCTGACCAATTGGAGATTGAATTGGAAGTCACTCAAAGAGGTTGTCCGGGTGATAATCTGGGGGAGATTACTGTATTGGGATTTGGCGGCACAATGCCATATACCTACTTATGGACAGATGGTTCCACTGGGGTCTCAATTTCTGGTCTTGAACCAGGGCAATATAGTTGTACCCTTACCGATGCCGGAGCCTGTAAGGTAGCGACGGATATCAGTTACCTGGATTTTAGTGAAGTCATTATTGATACCGGCCCAGATCTGATTATCCAGCCAGGAGAAGTCGAACAGTTTAATATATCGGTGAATATTCAAGAATTTTCAATCATTCAATGGAGTCCCGCTGAAGGATTAAGCGATGCAACAGCACTTAATCCGTTTGCCAGTCCACTTGCCACCACGACATATGAATTGTTTGTTTTAAGTGCCGATGGCTGCATTGGGATGGGAGAAATTACAATAGTGGTATCGGAAAACCCTTTTGATGTAGTATTGCCAAATGCTTTTTCTCCAAATGCAGACGATCATAACGATATTTTTAGACCATTAGTGACTACAAGCGCAGAGATTTCGATGATGAGGATTTATAATCGATGGGGAGAGGTGGTTTTCCAAAGTACCTCTGAATTGGGGTGGGATGGAAGTTACCTGGGAACACCACAGCCGGTAGGCACTTATGTATACACAATTGAATATGTGGATCCTGATGGAGAACGAATAAAATTAAGTGGTGAAGTTAATCTCATACGCTGACCTCTTGAACTTTATCTGATGAAAAAACTGGATTTGAAGCTCAAAATTTTGACAAAGTGTCTGTCTTGTACGCTATGTTTCCTGATATTGGTTCAACCAATGACAGGGCAGGATATGCACTTTTCTCAGTTTGAGCGGAATTCCCTTATGCTAAATCCCGCCTTTACAGGTTACATTGAGGGGTCCTATCGTTTTCACCTCCATTTCAGGAACCAATGGTATAATCTCGCTGATAACGGCGTTTATAATACGCCTTCTGCATCGTTCGACCTCAATATAGGTATGAAGGAAAGTCATAGCTCTTATGGAATCGGACTTGTGGTTGCAAAAGATTATAGCGGCAGTGGCGCTTTTGAGCATTTAGTTGGCCTCCTCTCATTAAGTTATCACTTGGGTCTTGATGCCTTTGAAAAATATTTCCTGTCCATTGGTGTACAAGGAGGGGTGTACCAAAAGAAGCTTGATTTTACAAAGTTGACCTTTGAATCACAATTTAACGGCTTTGAAATTGATCCTGGCATAGGTGCAATGGAAAACTTCCAACGAGAAGAAGTGATCCAGCCTAACTTTAGAGCAGGGGTTACCTGGTCTTCCTACTTCAGCGAAAAGATGCGGGTAATCGTCGGTGCTGCATATATGAATATGCTTGAAGCTGATGAGACTTTTCTCGAACGAAATAATCTGCCTTCCAGGCTTGTCGTTCACCTTGATGTTGGGATAAGTGTGGTTTCAAGAGTGGATTTGTCTTTCCTCTTGCTCTATATGAAACAGTCCGGTGTACAACAAACTAATGCGGGCGTGGTATTAGAATATAATTTCCCCAGAGATTATTCTTTTTCTATTGGAGGTGGCATCAGAAATAAAGATGCAGCCATTGGAAGGTTTGGACTTGGATTCAAAGGTTTCGATATCCACTTCAGCTATGATATGACAACTTCAGACTTAAATGCTTTCAATGATGGGATTGGCGCTTTTGAGCTTTCATTAACTTATACAGGGAATTTTAAAAAGGCTGAAAAGCCAATAATGCCTGCCATCAGGTTCTTCTAAATCAAAAAGGATGAAACCCAGAATTTGGTTTTCGCTGGTTGTAATGTTGCTTTCTGCCACTGTATTTGGTCAGCCAGGAAAGGAAAAGTTAATGTTATCTGAGTACGAAGAAAAAGCAAATCATTTGATCCTCCAATCCAGTTATGCTGAAGCAGCAAAATATCTTGAAAAGATTGTAGCCTATGAACCTCAGAATACCACATTGTTGTACCAGTTGGCTGAGGCTTATAGACTTGCGAGAAATGGCGATCAGGCTGCAAAATACTATGGGAGAGTTTTAAAATTTTCAGACGATTCCGCCTATCTGAACTACCCGTTAATTCTTTTTCATTATGGCCGATGCCTAATGCAAGGGAGAAACTATTCAGAAGCAGAGATGATCTTCAGCCAGTTTCAAAGAAACTACAAAGGCAGCAAGGAAACCTATTATAAAAACTGGGCTGAAATACTAGCTAATAGCTGCAGTTGGGCAATTAATGAAAGTCATACGAGAGTGGATGTTGATATCCACCTTCTTGATAAGACTGTGAATTCAGGAAAAACCGAATTCAGTCCTGTCCTTATCCAGGAAGATGTGCTCCTTTTTTCCTCTTTAAGGCCAGATCTTACGCAAAGTGCCGGCAGCAGTATGCGGGCTTCGATTTATACATCTCAATACAGCGGAGAAAAATGGTTAAAAGCCGTTCCTTTCCCAGGGCCATTCAGATATCTCGATGATCATGTCGGTCATGGCTCCTTTTCACCGGATAAAGAACGGTTCTATTTTACTATATGCCCATCAAATACCAATAACGATCCACTTTGTTCCATTTACTATGTTCAGGTTGAAGGCAATTCCTGGAGCGATCCTTCATTTGTTTCAGCGATCAACATTGCAGGCTACGAATCCACCACCCCTTTTGTAACCATTGATAATCTTGGAACTGAGCGCATATATTTTGCCTCTGATAGGCCGGATGGGGAAGGGGGAAAAGATATTTGGTATGTGATTAGGGATGTCGCAGGTAATTTCACCTCAGCAAAAAATTTGGGGCCTTCAGTTAATACGCCCTTTAATGAAGTCTCGCCTTTTGTTAACCTGGCTTCAAATACACTTTTTTTTAGTTCTGATGGTCAAATTGGGTACGGCGGATTTGATGTTTACCGAATCCCTTTTGATGGTGAATCATTTGGACTGGCAATGAATATGGGGAAACCTTTTAATTCAAGCTTCGATGATATTTACTTCACCCAAAACCCTGATGGAGAAGGCGGATTCATTGTGTCTAACAGAGAGAATATTTCAAAGGGAAATAGTAAGGCCTGCTGTGATAATATTTTCAGGTTTTCTAAAGTTAATACCAGTGCCATTAATGAAGAGATAGTTGTTCATGCCCGCGTTTTTGGTAAAGAAGGCCAACAGACCTTTGAGTTGGACGATGTACTAGTGCAATGGTTCGAAATATCGGATAATGGGGTAAAGGTTTGGTTGGAAGAGATTTTTGCTTTTGACAATAAGCCTTTTGAATTTTCTGCAGATAAAAGAAATCAATACGAAATAACCCTGGAAAAGAACGGGTATGAAAAAGGTGCTTTTGTTTTTGATCAAACTTTGCTGAATGCCGCCGATTCAATATTATTCAAAGATTTCTTTTTAAATGCGAAGGGAGTTTTAGTGCGTGGGGTCGTTTATGGGGAGGATGGTAAACGTATGATTTTACTACATGATGCAGAGATGAAAATATACAGATTATCCTATCAATCGGAAGCCCCCAAATTAGTCAAAACCATTGCGCTTAATTCTGAAGGCTTTAGGACTACAGTATCTCCAGGTGCAGATTATAGAATAGTCTTCACTAGGCCAGGTTTTCTTGTAGGAAGCCTTTACATAAACGCAGATCAATTGGAAGACCCTGTAATTCCAGAATTCAATGTCTCGCTGCTTCAGAAACAGGTTGGGGTTTCGACAATAATTCCTGGTATTGCATTCGAAAGCGGCAAAATAAACCTGGATAATTCTTCTATTAAGCAGGTTGAAAAGCTTGCTTTTTTCCTTTCGGATAATCCAAAAGTAGATATTGAGATAGGGGCGTTCACAGATGATTCAGGATCCGCTTCGGTAAACCGGAATTTATCTGAGAAGAGAGCTAATGCAGTAATTGCTTACCTTATGGGAAAGGGAATAGCTCCGGAAAGACTTGTTGCAAAAGGCTACGGTGAATTGAATCCTGTGGCTCCAAACAATTCTGACGAAAATAGACAGAAGAACAGAAGAATTGAGATGAAAATCCTGAAAATCGGGAAGTAGTTCCTTCAAAAATTGAGGGCAATAAAATTACCTGTCGATATTTAGGTCCCATTAGTCTAACAATCACCTATGATAATATGTTAGATTGTACATTTGCTTCTGGTTTAATAATTAATCCCTTCAATCTAATTACCTATGCATAAAATTAAGCAATTCGCAAGCTATGGGTTTATGGCCCTTATGATGCTCTTTGTCGTATCCTGTAATGAAAAACCTGCTACTGATACAGGTGATGCGTTAGGACTTGTGCCTGCCTCAGCATCAAACGTCTCTTCTTTTAATCCAAAGCGTTTAATGGATAAAGCTGATTTTGAGGCTGTTAAATCCATGCAGTTCTTTCAAGATGCACTCAAAGAGGCAAAAATGAATGAACCTGCCCTTGCAGCAGTAATGGAAGATCCTGAGAAGTCTGGAATCGACCTTGGGAAGAACGCCTACCTTTTTACCAAAATAAAGCCTGAAGGGAATATGGAACTCATTGGCGGGTTAGTTTTTTCTCTTGCTGATGCAGATGCTTTTGCCGATATGCTGCGTTCTGCTGACATCGGAGGATTTGAGAAAAGTAAGTCCTTTTCCTACGTGACCCCGGAGAGTGGAAGTATCATTGCCTGGGATGGAGAAAAAGGTTTTATAGGATCAGGTGCTGATAAAAATTCTATAGTTACGGCTGTAGAAGAAGTTTTTACAGGTCAGAACGATGGATCAATAGCTGATAATCCCGGTTTTCAGAAAGCCATGAAAGGTGATCATGATATTGTAACTTATATCAACTTTGATTCCTATACAAGTATGCTTCCTGAGGCTGCAAAACTTCAACTTGGAGCTATGGGACTTTCTGACGAAGACCTTGTCGGCAATAATGTGGCCAGCTATGTCGATTTTAAAGATGGTGAGGTTCACTCAGAGTCTTTTATTAACCTTTCTAAGAAGGTTGAAAAAGATTTGAATATGTTGTTCAATGATAAAGTTACTACGGATTTTTCACCGTTTGTACCTAATGAAGGATTGACTTCATTCATGACGTTTGCAATGGACATTAAAGGCACTAACCAATTGCTCAAGGAAAAAGGTGTTGGTGGAATGGTTAATCTTGCCATTGCAAGATATGGATTAACAGCCGATGACCTTGCAAATGCTTTCGGTGGGGATATTATGCTTGCGGCTTTCGCCAATAATGACAGTAATAATCCTGAAATGCTTTTCGGGACTAACATTGCTGACAGTGATGTTTTGGATCAATTTATCCAGGTAGGGAAAGATGCGGGCTTCCTGTTTGCCGAAGACGAAAACATCTATACTATGAGAGGAACATCTGGTGCTTTAGGTGATGCTTTTAGAGGAATGGGGGCTCAGCCGTCTGTTACCTCAAATGATGCTCAGTTGTTAATCAAGGATGGCATGGTGTTTATTTCTTCTCGTAAGGATTTGATCGCAAAAATCAATGAAGGTGGCTTCCCTAATAACGAAAGAATCGAGGCATCCAAGTATAACAGCATTTCTAAAAATATTTTCGGAATGCACCTCGACTTTAGTGATCTCGCCAAATGGTCAGATCAATTAGAATTACTACAGTTTGATGATTTGGAACTTAAGTCTAATCGCGAAAAGTCCGAAATGAGAATGCGGACAAACGAGCCTAATGAAAACAGCCTGAAGTCTATCTTCAAAATGATGAACGAAGCGTATAAGAAAGATAAACTGGACATTAAGGTTGATGATAAAGACAAAAAACTATCATAGATTGATAAGACTCCATCATATTCAGCCCGTGCCTTTGCGCGGGCTTTTTAGTTCCTCGGAAATCTGGAATGCTGATTGTCAATTTTTTAAAGGCAAATATTACCTCATTACTGCGCCATCAGGGAAGGGTAAGTCTACTTTTTTACATATAATTTATGGGCTTAGGCATGATTTTGAAGGAGATTTAATTATTGATGACCAATTCTCAAAATCCATTGATGCTCCAAGTTGGTCTGTTTTAAGAGCCCAAAAGCTGGCCATTGTGTTCCAGGATCTAAGGTTATTTCTTGATCTGTCGGGTATTGAAAATATTCTGGTAAAAAATAAGCTGACCGATCATAAGACAGAGTCAGAGATCAACAATATGATCGAAAAGCTTGGGATAAGTGCAGTAATTCGGCAACCTGTTAATGCGCTTTCTTACGGACAAAGGCAGAGGGTTGCTTTAATTAGAGCTTTATGTCAGCCATTCGAATTTTTGTTGCTTGATGAGCCCTTCAGCCACCTGGATGAGGACAATGCAAAAACTGCCAGAAATCTTGTTTTAGAAGAGTGTGAAAAGCAGAAAGCAGGATTAATTCTGGCTAGTTTGGGAGAAGATTATGGCATTAACTTTAATAAGAATCTGACTTTATAAATTTCTGCATTTCCACTGAACTTTTTCAGTCAAAAATATTGTTGAAAAAAATGATTGAGTGATTTGCCTATTAAATTTGAATTATAGTATATTTGCAATCCCTTTAAGCGAAAGTAGCTCAGCTGGTAGAGCACGACCTTGCCAAGGTCGGGGTCGCGGGTTCGAATCCCGTCTTTCGCTCTAAAAAAAAGCCTCGTCATTTTGACGGGGCTTTTTACTTGTTAAGTCTTCGCAGGGTCTCCTGTGAGAGTGCCTGCCTATCTAAAAATATCCACTATTCTACTCTAATCTCATTATCCTGGCTGGCATCAGCCTTTACTTTTTTTGGAAGCGTAACTTTAAGGATACCTTTTTTGTAACTCGCTTTTATTGCCTCCTTTTCAATCTCGTATTTCGAGAACCTGAAAGTTCTTGAAATCTTTCCATAATGAAATTCGCGCTTCTTGAATTTTTCACCCTCCTTGGCGTCATTCTTTTTGTTGCCAGCATTCACCGAAAGTTCTCCGTTGTGAAATTTAATTGAGAAATCAGCTTTTTCCCTGCCTGGAGCTACCATTTCAAGCACATAAGCTTTATCATTTTCTCTGATGTTGGCTAATGGAAATGGCCACCCCATGTTCATCTTGAAGTGTGATTGCCAATCAACCGGATCTCCCGAAAAGCAGTCCTCTAGAAATTTCGAAAAATCAAAAAAATGCGACCGATGTGATTTTGATTCTGACATAATGGCAAATTAAATTTTAGTTATTTAATACTTTACCAATTGCAATTGCTGTTCCAAGCCACATTTTTCTGCCATAATGACGTAGATTTTGAAAATTAATGCCTGCCTGTCATATTTAGAAAGTCAAAAATTCAATATTAAACAAAAGGGAACTTTCTTGATTGGTTCAGACCTTTTAAATATATTTGCATCCCTACCAGCCCGGATGGTGGAATTGGTAGACACGCAGGACTTAAAATCCTGTGACCATTAGGTCGTGCGGGTTCAAGTCCCGCTCCGGGCACTTAGAAAAGGTGCGTATGATGTCAGATTTTGACGAAATACGCGCCTTTTCTACGTTTTATTTCCACTCTTCCTAGTATTTGTATCGAAATATTTGTTATTTCATTGCTGTACGCAATAATTTGTATACGCAATGTATATCCAACCAACCATTAACCTAACCATTCTTAAGCATAACCCAAATAGACATGGTCTTCACAATGTGTATTTAGAGTTTACTTTGAAACGAAAGCAGAATAGAATTGCACTTGGCCAGTTTGTTCGCAAAGAGGATTGGGTAAATAGAAATGGGAAGTATATTAAGGAGTCATCTTCTAACCAACTTTACAATCCCAGGTTGATGAATATGTATTTGGCAGAACAAGTTTCAAAGGCCAAGAAGATCCTTCTTGAAATGCAACTTAAAGGGGAGGCAATAGGCTTTGCCAAATTTAAATCCTATTTTATTGGCCATAAATCAGTGTCATTTGATGAATATTTAGATGAATTAGTTGAGCATAAGCGGAAGAAAGGATTATCTGAGCATACGATTCGTAGCTACACCCTCCTAAAGAGAAACCTTAAACGTTACCGTCCAGCACTTATGATGCATGAAATCAATTTAGATTTCCTAAAAAGATTTGACTATTACCTCCGTTATGATCTAGGCAATGATCCAAATACTGTTTGGACTAGGATGAAAACACTAAGGGCTGTTGTTTTGGCAGCAAAAGAAAAGATGGTAATAGCTATTAGTCCATTTGACGAATTTAAATTGACTTATGTCAACAAGATCAAGCCGCATCTAAGTCATCAAGAATTAGATCGACTGTGGACGTTGTTTCATGATCCGACATTATCGTATGGTCTTCGAAATACCTTAAGGTATTTTCTTTTTTCCTGTCATACTGGATTAGACTTTAACGATACTAAAGAAATTAGTTATAATGACATCATAGTTGAAAACGGGAAGCTTATAATAAGCCGAGCAAGAAAGAAGTCTGGGATACATTATGTTGTTGGCATCCCCAAACGTGCCATTGAATTAATAGAACCCATCGAGAAGACTGGAAAAGTGTTCAAAAATGTCATTTCAAACCAGAATACCAATAAAAACCTGAAGACTTTGATGACCATGGCCAGCATCAATAAAAGAGTAACTTTTCATATAGGCAGACACACATTTGGTACTCTTTCTCTTAACTTAGGCATACCACAAGAAGTTGTCCAGGCTATGATGGGGCATTCCGATGCTAAGATGACCCGTCACTATGCCAAAGTGCAAACCAACTACATCATAAATCAACTGGATAAATGGAACGTACAAAAATAGAAGATCCACAAAAAGAGGCGGTCAGATTACTTCAATCAACACTAGCCAGGATTACAGAGATTAGAAAAAGTAAAAACCCAAAGTTTACATTAAAGGAAATGTCCGAACACCTTGGGGTAGATCACTCCTCCTATTGTCGTATTGAAAACGGTACACAAACACTTAGCCTGGAACGATTCTTTGAAATATGTTTTTATTTAGAGGTCGATCCCTGGCGCATCTTAGCACTGGCTAAAGATTAATTTTATTCCAAAAAGCAATTCTTTCATATGGAGCTTTTAGCATTAATATTTGTTTTCTTTGTTTTCTACGGAGGAGGTCTATTTCTCTTTGTTTCTTGGAGTAAGAGGAAAAAATCTGTGTCACCTTTTTCAGTAGTAGACCGACCACTCGTAAATGAAAGGGGTGTAGACTTTTTGTTAGGAGGGTCTACTATAATGACAATGATTATTTATTTTCTTTTTTTTCCTATAAGTCATGATTATGCAGATGCTTATGCCGATAACAAAATTGATAAATTGACTATTGAAATTCAAGGCATTACGAATTCGCTTGAAAATATAGACAATTTATCTATTTCTGAAATAAAAAGTGAGCTTGATAAATCCTTGAAGTATTTAAAAAAAATAAAGGAAGAAGCAATCATTCAACGAGAGTCTATTAATAAATTAAAGCTAGAGTTGGCCTATCAAAAAGAAGAAGCTGATGAAAGTATCAAACAGGCAAATACCCTCAAAAACCTGTCTGAAGATGAGATTGAGGCTATTGAAAGTTTAATTACAGCAAACGCAGCAATAGAGAATAAGAAATCTTTTCAAAGAGGGGTAATCATATCATTTCCAATAGGCGTTTTAGCTTCACTTGTTGCTACATATATTTGGACGTATTCGGGCCGGCGTAGAACCAATTCTGATACTTCTCCTCACTCTCAATAACCAGGCAGCATGAAAGATAAAGACAAGGTTCAAGATGAAGCCAACATAAAAGAAACCATACCAAAAAAATCATTAAGAGAAAGGTTCGCTGAAATTAGGGCTAGAGCTACGAAGAAAATTAGTTGGATACCGTTAAAAGACCTTAGAGTGAGATTAACTAAGGTTTCCAGTCTTCAATACATGATAATTTATCTCATCACTATTCCCGTCTTTGCTGGTATTTTTTCTTTAATTCCTCACCATTTCTATCATTCTACGGCAGTTCATGAGCCATATTTTGAAAATGGCCTAGATGAACTTAAATATTTAATCAATGAGGATTTTAAATCGGACATTCGAACAAAAAGTGGGGCAAAATCAAGATTAACAATCGAATCAGACCTTTTGAATGAACTTAACGCAAGAATTCGAGGAATAAGATCTGGATCAATTGAGTTGTTTATTGAGGATATAGAATGTAATAATGTTACTATTCATGAAACATATGTAAGTGCAGAATTATTCTATTGGTTTAAACTAAACTTCCTTGAACCTGATTCGATGGGTAGAAGAATACATTATGGCAGGCCGTTTAATCTTAATTGGGAAGTTAGAAAAGATAGATTGAATAATAACATAACTAGATTTTACTCAACTTCCGAAATTGCTTACAATAATGAATTTGACCATCATTTGTTTAATCTGGTTTTCAAAAGGGATCCTGAATCGAAAAAATATTTCCCATTTGAGATTAGCAAAACTACTGAGGAACTAATGGAAACCCTATTCCATGCCGGTAAAGGATTTCCTCACAATACAATTGGAACTTATCCAAGAATGCTCTATATGAGCGCTACAACACTTACAACATTGGGGCTTGGAGATGTAACTCCTGTTACTAACACTTCCAGGTTACTTGTTGTTCTTGAATCAATGTTAGGAATTATCCTGATGGGATTATTTGTAAACTCTCTAGCGACTGAAGTTGTAGAAAGAAGCCAAAGTCCAGTAAAAGAGGATCAAGAAAGTTGAAATAACTATTTGTAATGGAACATTTATTTAAGTACGGAGAAGATGATCTTGCAATCATCGTGGAAAATGGATTAGGCATTACCAATTCTACTTTAGATAATAAAGAAGGGTTGAGAGCAGCAATAATAGGTTTAATAACTGTTGCAGGATTAGGTGAAAAATTAAAGTGCGAAAGTGTAAATCCATACAATTCTGGTTTGAGGTTTACAATAGAGCCCAAAGAGGTCATTTCCCAAATAATGTTCCTTGAATTGCTAAGGGAATTTCAAAAATCTCTAAAAAGGTGGGAAACTGAGTCTGATTATTAGGCTGCCAATTTCCTGCTAAAAAACAACACCGGCAGATACCGATCTTTTTTACGGTGGCGGTGGTAAGTAAGGTGAGTTTTATCTTCGAGTGATTAATGAACCCTAATTTAATTGAAATTTTGAAAACTCTTTCTGCCTTTCAGTATAATTGGAGACCGAGTTAACTTTTGAAGTTTTCAGTCCAATAAATTTTGTTAAATTAGACCTAATCAACGTAAATACTTGTCAAGATCTCAACATTGCTTTGGCATCTCCAAAATCAAATAGCTTCATAGTAGTTCTTAGCGTTATTGCTACATTAATAGGCGCTGCTATCATATTTTTGAGTAAAAAACTTAGGCTACTGATTAATAGTTATAGAGAAAACCCAATCTCTAGTGAAGTCTGGGAAAACTACACCTGGACAGCGATTATAATAATAATAGTATGGGTTTTTGTTTTCGATATATTTTTTGGAGCATTTTTGGCTCAACTCCTGGCACGAAAACAAAAATATTCAAGAATATCTACCAGAATTAGAAAAATCTCTTGGCTGGTAAAAAAGTTAGATTGTATTAGTGTTCTAGGAGTGGCAAACTCCGGCAAAACAAGGCTTATTGAGAATATATGCACAATTCCATATCAAAATGAAGTAACTCTAGGTTATTGGGCTTACATTACAAGTCTTCCAGTAGATTCTAATAATAAGGTAATATTCCTCGACAGTTCTGGTCAAAGTAGAAACTCACAATATGACCTTGCCCTATACTCTAACTACCTTATTGTTTTAATTGATCATAATGATGCTCACAATATTAACGAAGTAGATCCTGAAAGAATAAAAGAGAATATTGATTTCATTGATGGCCTTTTCGATAGACTTCGAACTAAATCACACACCCCTAATTTTATTCAATTTCTCCTTAACAAAGAAGACCTTTGGGCTTCATTGGATGAAGGTGAGGTCAATCAAATGAGACAGCAATTTTCGGAAAAAATAGAATCGTATTCTAATGAATTTCGAAATACTAAAATCTTGTTTACCGATTATTCAAATATACTTGTTGAAAAGAGGACAGAAATTATTCTCAGCATTGAAGCAAACCAAAAAGCCTAATTATGTTATCCTATCCGTTTGAAATTAATTCTTCAGTTCAATTTACAATTGTTGGAGTTATGGGCAACACCAATAGACCCATAATACAAGGAGTTAACACTGATTCTGACATACTTGGAGCTGCAAATTTGATATTTACGGATTCAATTCATAAAATCGAAGGAATCACAGATGAAATGAGCATTGGCTACTCATTTAGCCAAAAGGTCAAACTTGGAAATAGGATGTCTAAATTGTTATTCTGCTGGAGGATTCCACCTTCAAAGGAACCCCTAAGTAAGCTTGCAATTGATGTTCAAATGCCTGTTGTGCTTGTCGAAATAGATTACGAAATAATACATTCTTTATTGAATAGGTTTGTGACTGAATGTTTACCTCAACTAAGTGCTATTGCAAAAGACCCCCATACAATAACTGAAGCTGTATATCAATCACGCCTCAAAAAATTTGCATGGGAAATATCTCCACTACTCTATTTCTGTGAATGGGGTTTCAGACTCAGCGATAAAAGGAAAATATTTGATCATATCCTTCGATCCTTTTAGACAATCCAGAAACCACTCACCCACTTAAGCTGTATGTTGCGGGTTGATTAATAGTAGGAATAATAGCCAATATTAATGCAGCAAATTTTTGAACGCACATACAGGGTGGTGTAAGCTTCCCAATTAGTTGACACTAGGAAGTAGAATATTTTGTTATTTATCCTGTATCTGCAAATTCTACAGGAGTTAGATTTTTCAAGGCCTCTTGAGGCCTTGAAAAATTGTAATTCATCTGCCAGCCCCAGGTCATTTCCCGAACCTGGTCCATATTCCTGAATACATACATGTCCAACAGTTCATTACGATAGGTTCGATTGAACCGTTCAATAAATGCATTTTGTACGGGTTTGCCAGGTTGG
>JBCCHF010000071.1:0-21282 GCA_039028895.1 Bacteroidota bacterium
AGTCGGCAGTCGGCAGTCGGCAGTCGGCAGTCGGCAGTCGGCAGTCGGCAGTCGGCAGTCGGCAGTCGGCAGTCGGCAGTCGGCAGTCGGCAGTCGGCAGTCGGCAGTCGGCAGTCGGCAGTCGGCAGTCGGGCTTTAAGGAAATGGATATTTTGACTACTTCAAAATATTATGGCTTAAAACTTTCAACAAAATGTGAAATTGCTGATTGAATATTGCCAATTGAAGACTAGTATCCAACAACGAATCATCGAAACCACCCTGACCCAATTCCACAAATCTTTGGACCAAACCGCCAATCGACTTAAGCGATTTCGATGCATCTTGAATCAAAAAAAATAGCATGAAGATTAAAGCAAAAAGACAAATTGATGCGCCTAGCGAGGCACTTTGGAATTATTTGGCGGACTTTTCGAATATTCACAAATTTCATCCATTGCTTAAAGGTTCGAGTTATATCGAAGGGACCGAAAGCTGCGAGGTGGGCGGTAAAAGGCAATGTGACATGAAAGACGGTAACATTCTGAAGGAAACGATTATTGATATAAAGGAGGGATCGCATTATACCGTTGAAATCTATGAGACTTCAATGCCGATTAAAAATGCGGTGGCAACTTTAGGGGTACGCCCGCTAGGAGAAAAAAAGAGTGAAGCATATATGCATGTAGGGTTGATCCCGAAATATCGGATTCTTGCACCGTTTATGTATTTATTTTTCAAGTTTGTAGCTGCACCGAGTATTTTAAAAGGATTGGAAAAAATTCACAAAAAGGAGGCTACCTTGAAATTGGCGTAAGCCAGATTTAAATTGAAATGATAACTTTGAGCAAGGCTTGGTTTATTACAATCGGGCGCTTGCTCATAACTTATTTTTATGTTCAGATTTCACCAACAGTTTGATCTATGTGGTAAGAAGACCTTTGAAAAAGCGATCATCGATCAGGATTTCAGAGTGGTTTATCAAATGTCTAATGAAGCTTGTTTCTTTTATATCCACGAAGGAGAAAGTCGGATGTATTCAGCTAACGAAACTGTTAAATTGACTGCACAGGAAGGGGTTGTTATGCAATGTGGTAACTACATCGCTGACATGCTTAGCACATCAGAGGTGGGTTGTTGTGAAGCTGTCGCCGTTCATTTATATCCGGAAGTGATCAAAATGATATATGAAAATGAGATTCCGGACCTTTTGGTTACCCTCAATAATATAAAACCCATAAAGGTTGAAAAATTCCAATCTTCTCAACTGCTGAAAAACTATATCCAAAGCCTTGAATTTTATTTTGACAATCCGGAACTCGTCAGTGAGGAACTGCTCAAGCTGAAAATGAAGGAGCTTATTCTACTCCTCGCCAAAACTGATAAAGCCGAGGCCATCAAATCCCTTATCAACGGACTTTTCAATCCTTCGGAAGTCGATTTCAGGTCTGTGGTAGAAGCTAATGTCTACAATAAACTGAGCCTCGAAGAACTGGCTTCGTTAACCAATCTCAGTCTTTCGTCTTTTAAACGCGAGTTTGTCAAACATTATGATTCCTCTCCAGGTAAATATCTTAAAACCAGGAAGCTGGAGAAAGCCGCCAAATTGCTAAAAGCAACCACATTACGAATCTCAGATATCGCTTTCGACTGCGGGTTTGGAGATTTGGCTCATTTCTCAAAATCTTTTCAGAAACATTTTGGCCATTCTCCTTCTGAATATCGTCAGGATGCTATTGCGCAAGGGTGAGCACCATCCTGATCCGAATCTGCAAATCATTGAACTAATCGGCCAAAAGTAGTCCCGGGTTTTCCTGCAATTTGAATGTGTAAACTGAATTAATCACATCAAATTAATTGCAAAGATGAACAACATTATTCGAATGAGCGGACTAATGCTTTTGGCGTTGATAATGGCCGTACCAGTGCAAGCGAAAAAGAAAGGCGAAAAGAAAGTTCAAAAGTTCAAGATTACAAGAGATATCGATCTGTCGGCAGATAAGGTTTGGGAAATCGTCGGGGAAGACTATGGAGCTATTGCCCATTCGCATCCACTTATCGTCTCTTCAGATTATATCAATGGTACTATGACAGCAGGTGAGGGGGCCGAAAGAGTTTGCCACTTTAATGAAAAAGGCATCAAATTTCTGAAAGAGAAAATGCTGGATTACGATCCTGCCAATATGCAGTTTACCAACCAGGTATCACAAGCCGGCAAATTCCCGGTTGATCCCGATCTCACAAGGGCTGTTTATAAAGTTGAAGACCTGGGCAATGGTAAAAGTCGTGTTTCGTTTGATATGCAATATCGTACGAAACCAGCATTTATGGGGGCTATGGCCAAAGGCAAGTTCAAGAAGTTGATCAGAAATTACCTTATCGCTGTTGAGCATTATGGAACGACAGGAGAATCGGTTACCAAGCAGAATTTTAAAAAGATCAAAAAGCAATATAGTTAAGCCTTAGTTTCAAGCATTAATTAGGTCTATCAACAAGCGGTTTTCCAGAAAAAGGAAACCGCTTTTTTTTGTTGAATTTTTAGTAAATTTCATCTAAACTAAAATCCCAACAAAATGAAAACCTTCTCTCCGAGGCCAATCCATTGGTCAGCATTGTTCATTCTCACTCTGCTCTTTTCCGATTGCACGGCCTTAACTCAAATCATCGATGACATTGCGGAAGCAGTTGCTCCTCCAAATCTCGCCTGGGCTTCACGACGCGACCTCAATACGAATCAGTTTTCAGACTGGTTTGACCATTACCGCGACCGTGGCTGGATCATTAAAGATGTTGACGCTTATCCTTCCGGTAACAATATGCGGTATTCTATGATCTGGGAAGAAAATACTGACGGCCGCGGCTGGGCAGAATGGCGCAACCTCACCAGCGATGCCTACCACGAAAAATGGAATCAATATCGCGAACAAGGCTATATCCCTACTGATGTAGAAGGTTATATGTCAGGAAACAACCTGCGTTTTGCCGGTATCTGGGAACAAAACGTTGATGGTCTGGCCTGGTCATCAAAACGCAATATGACATCCAGTCAATTTGGCACTTACTTCAAAGAACAAAAAGCCGATGGCAAGCGAATCGTCGATATCGAAGCCTACGAAACACCAAGCGGCTTACGATACGCCGCTATTTGGCACGAAAACAAAACCAATATTCTATGGGCCGAATACCGCGACATGACGCGAGAATCTTATCAAAACAAGATCGACCAGTTTTCCGATGACGGTTACCGGGTCATTGACTTTGAATCGTATATGAAGAATGGTTCGCAGCGTTATGCCGCTATTTGGGAGAAAAACATTTACAATCACGCAACAGCCGTTCGCTCCAATCGAACTGCGACAGAATATGCCAATTACTGGCGCCTCTACCGTGACCAGGGTATGCGACTTATTGATTTCGAACGCTACGAAACCCCTTCCGGGACAAGATATGCCGGTGTTTGGACGGAAAATTCACCACGTTATCGCTGGAACAAAAAAGACGAGGTTGACAATATCATCACGAATTACAAAAACAACAACGGCATAAAAGGTATCTCAGTAGCAATCATCCACAAAGGTGAACTCAAGTACCAACGTGGTTTTGGTTTTGCAGAACAGGATAAAGGGAAAAATGCCCACGGCAGATCTGTTTATCTGACAGCTTCTATATCAAAAGTGTTAGGCGGAACACTCGCTGCAAAACTGGAAAATGAAGGCCAGTTAAAAGACGGTACTAATGTGAATCTCGATTTAACTCAACCTACAACGAACTATCTCAACATTCCGGCAAACGGACATACACATACTGTTGAGCAGTTGTTATCTCACCTGGGGTGTATCTGGCATTACAGCACGGGGCCTGAGCCTAATGGTCATTTCAGCAATGCCCAGGATGCCCTTGAACAAATCTGGAACACATCTCCGATGGGGAGCTGCTCTATAGGTTCAAATCGCAACTATTCCACCCACGCCTTCACCTTTGTTGGGGCTGTACTCGAAGATGTTACTGGAAGAGATATCGCCCGGTTAATCGAAGAAGAGATCTCAGACCGCTATAATCTCAATAGCATAAAAGTGCAGTTTCGCGAAAATAGCCTGCGCTCTAACTATGAGCGTGTCGCCCCTTACGACAGCAATGGCAATGAAACAACTTATGGTGACAACAGCTGGAAAGTTCTGGGTGGTGGTATAGAAGCCGACGCTGTAGACCTGGCCTGGCTTGGTGAGCGCGTCCGCAACGGTACTATCGTCAATGCTGCAACCCGCGATAATCGCCTTTGGACAAGAGTCAATCCGAATTTCGCGAATGGTCTAGCCTGGTCAATCGGCAGTGACGCGCATGGTAACTTTGCAGAACATGGCGGCTCGTGGACAGGTGCACGTTCACATATGCGTGTTTATCGTGATGCAGATGATGAATTGGTGATTACGATTTTGTCAAATCAGGGTGGGCATAGTCCTTCGAATTTGGCGACGAGCATTGCTGATGAGTTATTGAATTGATGGTTGATACCCTTCCTTATTCAATTTTCTTTCAAATGTCTTACTAGGGTCTCTCAAAGAGGACCCTGCGTAGTTTGGGTTTAACGCAGTAACGCAGGGTCCCTTTCAGGAAATCCCGCTAGAACAGAGGTGGGAAGATTTTAGAAACTGGGCAGGCAGCAGGTTGGAGGTTTGATACGTAATATTTTTACATTATTCTGACAAAGTATCAAACACCTGCACCACTATGAGAAAACTTTGTACCTGCTTTCTATTGCTATTGGTCATTAATGCCAGCCAGGCCCAATCCGATTGTTTAGACCTCGATGTTATTGTAAACAATGTGTCCTGTTTTGGGCTTTCTGACGGGGCAATAATACTAACGCCATTTAATGGTGTGTCGCCTTATCAATATTCCATTGATGGAGGTAACTTAACGGTTTCGAATGTTTTCACCAATCTCGCAGCTGGCAATTATATTGTTTATGGAGAGGATGCTGTGGGGTGTGATACGACCATTTCTGTATCTGTTAATGAACCGCCTCCTTTGTCCATTTCAGCGACTTTGATCTTGGATGTGACATGTTTTGGAGGAAATGACGGAATTGGAGTAGCCACAGCTAGTGGAGGGACCCCACCTTATTCATATACCTGGGATACTGGAGACACTAACTCTCCGACGACCCATCTTGATGCGGGTATACACTGCGTAACAGTAGAGGATATCAATGAGTGTACCGCAGATGATTGCCTCTTTGTATTTGAACCTGCTCAGTTAAGTGTCAATGCTACTCCAAATACCATCTTATGCGGCAACGACAATACAGGTACTATTGACCTCACCATTAATGGAGGGGTACCACCGTTTGCTTTCCTATGGAGTGATGGTCAAACTATAGAAGATCTCATCGGGCTTCAAGCCGGTAATTACTGTGTAACGATCACTGATAATAACGGATGTGCGACAACGACTTGTGCGGATGTATTAGCATCCAACGCATTGGCTGTAACAGTCAACTCAACAAACGTCCTTTGTTTTGGCGATGGCAATGGACAAATTGACCTGGCTGTTTCCGGAGGCAGTGGTGTTTATACTTACCAATGGGACAACGGGTCAACCATAGAAGACCTGACCGGACTATTAGGAGGTACTTATTGCTATACGGTCACTGATGGTGGGGTTTGTTCTTTTGAAGAATGTATCATTATTAATGAGCCACCACCATTGATCGCAGGAGTCTTTATAAATGGTGATGTGCTTTGTTTCGGAGAATCTAATGGAGAAGCCCTTGCTACCGGATCTGGTGGAACCCTACCCTATACTTATACCTGGGATAATGGAGAAACAACTGCTTTGGGATCACATTTATCTGAAGGGGTACATCATGTTACCGTAACAGATGCCAATGGCTGTTCAGATACCGCTGCGGTCTTGATTTCTGAACCTACAGAATTAATTGCATCGGCAGTTGGCGAAACCGTATTTTGCAGTAATGGTATAGACGGAGATATTGACCTTACTGTTTCAGGAGGTACATTGCCCTATACTTTTGGATGGAGTAATGGAGCAAACACAGAGGATTTAACCGGGCTTCCGGCAGGCACCTATTGTGTAACTGTTTATGACTCGAATGGATGTATCATTACAACCTGTGCCGATATCATAGCTACAAATGATTTTGCGTTAACAGCTAACTTCACAAATCTTCTCTGCTTTGGTGATAGCGATGCTACCATTGATCTGGCAGTATCCGGAGGTAGTGGTCAGTATACATTCCTTTGGGACAACGGGAGTACCATGGAAGATCTTTCAGGATTATCGTCAGGCAATTATTGTGTAACAGTTTCAGATGGTGGTTCTTGTGTAATCGAACATTGTGAATTCATCTATGAGCCTACGGTTTTGGTAGCAAATGTCTATGTAAATGGCGATGTTTTTTGTTTTGGGGAAAATAATGGTACGGCAGAAATCTTTGGATTTGGAGGAATCTTACCATATACCTATGCCTGGGATAATGGTGAAACAGATGCAATTGCATCTATGCTGGTCGAAGGATTACATGTCGTTACAATAACCGACGGCAATGGTTGTACTGCCACCGATGACGTTCTGATATCTGAGCCCGCCGAATTAGTTGCTTCAGCAGTGGGTGAAACGGTGATCTGTTCCAGCGGTACGGATGGCGATATTGACCTATCCGTTTCCGGAGGCACCATGCCCTTTAACTTTATTTGGAGCACTGGAGAAACTACCGAAGACCTTTCAGGACTTCCTAATGGGAATTATTGTGTGACTGTTATTGATGCTAACGGATGTCTTGTAACCACCTGCGCGGATATTCTTGCAACTTTTGATCTGACAGTAACAGCCATTGGAGAAACCTTACTTTGCAATTCCGACAGCGATGGCGACATTGACCTGGATATTACCGGAGGTACTCCACCCTATGATTTTGTTTGGAGTGACGCTACAGGGTCAACTATTGCTGGTCCTCCCGGACTAACAGCAGGTTTATATTCTGTAGTTGTCTCTGATGCGAATGGATGCCTTGCTACATCATCAACTGTAATTACTGAACCTTCTTTACTGCAAGGGGTTATGGACATCACTCAGGTAGATTGTGGAACAGAAGATTCTGGCGCAACATTATTTTCGGTATCCGGAGGCACTCCACCCTATGCCTTCTTATGGAGTAATGGCGCTACTACCAGTATTAACAATGATCTGGATGCAGGAACATACACAGTGACCGTAACGGATTTCAACGGATGTTCACTTACCGGAGAAGCTATAGTCCCTGAAGCTATCAACATTGAAGCTGAAGTTGTTTTCTCGACAGAGACCTGTTTTGGAGATGATGGTACAGCTACTGTCAATGTTATTTCCGGGGCACCCCCTCATGCCTTTTTTTGGTCTACCGGAGATTCCGGACAAACCGTTAATAACCTGCCTTCAGGAACTTACACGGTTTCCGTTACCGGAAATACGCCATGTGTCGAGGTGGTACAATTTACCATTACCAGCAATGTAGAAATTGAGGTCAGCTCGACGTTTACCTCCTGTGATACAAATGACGGAACAGCGACTGCAACGGTTATTTCAGGTGCCACTAATCCGATTTTTGAGTGGAGTAATGGTGCCACTACTGCTACTGTCGTCGGTCTCGCTCCCGGTGGATATTCTGTGACGGTTACCGATTTGGCTACACATTGCTTCGTGCATCGAAATGTCATGATTGCTGAGGATCCCGCCTGTCATGTGATCATCTCGGGGTATGCGCTTTATGACAACGAAAATCCAGATTGTATAGAGGATATGACTACCGTGCCATTGGCCAATCGCTACATAGATATAGAACCAGGTGGTGGCACTTTCACCAATGCTGTTGGCTTTTACTTGTTCGAAGTGGATGCCGGCGATTATGATTTAACGATTACACCATATACATTTGAACAAGGGCTTTGTCCTGCCGATGAAATATTATCTGTTAGCGCTCCTACACCGGGGCAAACTTATACTGACAATAATTTCTTCATGGAAAGCACCCAAATTAACGATTTGTGTATTTGGGTTTGCATGGGGCCTGCCAGGCCTGGTTTTACCCAATGGCACAATATTTATTATTGCAATTATGGTGAAGCACCAATAAGCGGCACGATCAACATTACTCATGACAGTCAGTTAATTAATTTCAATGCTAATGGAACAGAGGACAGTTATGATCCGGCAATTCAAACAGCAACATGGTCGTTCAATGATTTGCCCCCAAACACCTGTTGGAATCAATACTTTTACCTCTACGTACCACCCGAAACCCCAATCGGCACCCAGGTTTATGGATCTGCATCTATCGACCTGCCACCAGGCGATATAAACCCATCAAACAACGACTTTCCATGGGCAATTACCGTAACCGGTTCTTATGACCCCAACGACAAAATGAATTTCGCTGGTGAGGATGCCCTTGGAGGAGATATCCTTTTGAGTGACTCCGTTTTTCACTACCAGATCAGGTTTCAAAATACAGGGACAGACACAGCGTTCACAGTTGTTTTGCGCGATTTGATTGATCCCAATCTCGACATCAGCTCTATCATACCCATTGGCGCAAGCCATGAATACAGGATGGATGTAGAAAATGAAAACGAACTGGTAGTCTGGTTTGACAATATCATGCTACCCGACAGCAATGTCAACGAGCCGGCCAGTCATGGATTTTTCCTTTTTGATATCAAATGGAAAGATGAACCAGACTTTGGAACCGTATTCGAAAACCAGGCAGCCATCTATTTCGATTTTAATGAACCGATATTAACGAATATTGTGGTCAACACCTTGACCAATCCGGTTTCTGTTCCGCATCTGCCTGAGTTTCAAATTCCGCTGGAGGTATTCCCCAACCCGACAAAAGGAGATGTGACTATCGAGTTTTCCCTTCCGGAAACGGAATTTCTGGACATTGACTTGCTTGATGTTAAAGGCAAAATTGTAGGTAAGCTGGCGAACAGGATTTTCCCGGAAGGAAATCATCAACTGAATTTTTCATTAGAGAAAATCCCGGCAGGGGTGTATTTGATGAGGCTAAATACCGAATTTGGTCAAAGTATAAAGAAGCTAGTTGTCGTTGAGTAGTTGTTTGCTCTGTTTGAAAATTGACGATTGAAAACGTACAATTTAAAATTTGGGGGGTTACCTTGCGGCCATGAAGCGTATTATCATCCAGGGGTCGTCGCGTAGCGACGGAAACACCAGCAAGGTTGTAGCACTCCTAAGGCAACAGTTGGAGTTTGACCTCATTGATCTGAATGAAAAGAACATTGGTCATTTCGACTATGATTTCAACAATCGGGATGATGACTTCATGCCCATTTTCAGGGATATCGCCAATAATTATGATCTCATCGTTTTCGCTACTCCAGTTTACTGGTACACGATGAGCGGGTTGATGAAGGTTTTCTTTGACAGAATTTCCGATGGATTGATCGTCGATAAGCCAACTGGTCGAAAGCTGAGAGGTAAGTCAATGGCTTCGATCAGTTGTGGTTCGGACGATCACCTTCCGGAGGGTTATGAAGTGCCATTCCGCGAAAGCGCCGGTTATCTCGGTATGCACTGGCTTGGTCACCTGCATACGTGGGTGGAAGATGGGAAAGCACCGGAGGAATTAGTGGTTGAGCGGGTTACAAAATTTGTAAAAAAAATAACATAAATATATAACTGAAAATTAGCCATTTAAGCATCTTACGCTATTCACCTCAAAAAAAGTCACACCCCTCCCACAAGTTTTTTCACTGGCTGTCATCTAAGTGTGTAAAAAAGAAAATGAAACACGCTAAGAAAACCTCAGCACTAGTTTCCGCAGCAGGATTAGCCAGTTTACTTTTCCTTTCTTGCGAACAAACAGAAACAATTACCACTACAGATAACAATACAGATACCAATCTTGAAAATTGTGATGATGTTACCAGAGTTGTTGACCTGAATACAAGAGGCGCTTGCAGCGAAACGCTGGCCTGGACAAATGAAGTATCGATCAGAGTAGAAGGAAGCAGCCGAATAATTTCAACCAATAGTATCCCTGACCACATGGTCGGCTTATTCGGAGGAGGAGTTGGATCGCTTAACCCTAATGCTATCTCGCCGCAGAATGAAACGTATACCGTTTCAAGCAATCCTGTAAAGTCAAATGTATTGACTTATATGCTGAATACAGCTACAGGACCACAATACGAATTTGGCGTCATGTTGAATGGCGTAATTCTGGATCCGGAAGCGGCCGAGCCATGGCCTCATAATGGTGCTTTCACCATGTCGTCAAGAAACTGGGAATGGAATCTTGATGCGATGAACATTAACCTTGGGCTCGATTGTAATAACGCCCATGTTCAGCCAAGTGGTAAATACCACCACCATGGTGCCCCGACGCTCTTCCTTGAATCGATTAATGCTCCAAACAATGCCATGACCCTTCTCGGCTATGCGGCCGATGGTTTCCCGATATACTATAATTATGGATACACAGTCGCTGATGACCCTGCATCAGGGGTTGTCCAGTTAACTTCCAGCTATAGGTTAAAATCAGGAGAAAGGCCAGGAGATGGCATTAATGCTCCCTGTGGGGCATACTCTGGCATATATACCAGCGACTACGAATATATTGAAGGATTTGGTGTACTCGATGAATGCAATGGGCGTGAAGGGGTAACCCCTGAATATCCTGAAGGCACTTACTATTATGTATTAACACAAGATAGTTATCCCTACGTTCCCCGTTGTGTAGTTGGGACACCGTCAAATGATTTTAGATTAGGTGCTTAGCACAAAGGACAGGATTTTAGGAAATATTCTGCCCAGCAGGGCCTAAGGCGTGGGCCCTGCACATTTTAAAAACAAGCTCGTGAAAACGATAATTATAAGAAGTTTGCTTAGTCTTTTGTTGTTGCCGCTATTCGGGTTAGAGCTGGCAGCGCATAATCCCATGGAAACATTTACCAACCTTGGTGTTCAGGACGGATCTCTCTCACTCCGTCTTGAATTGCCTTGGTCAATTTCCGATGCGGTAAAAGCAACTTTACCAGAAACCAAAACCAATCTCTCAAAAACCGAAAGCTATGCCTTGCTCACTAATTATATTGGAGCCAATCTCGTCATTAGCCATTCAGGGAAAGTGATTCAGCCTGAGTCCATACAAGAGTTACCACAAAACCATGGACACAGCATGATCCTTGACTTTAAATACCCGCTTGAAAGTCTTGAGGGGGTAAAGATCAAAAATACCCTGATGTTCAACATTCATCCTAAACAGCGAAATCACCTTACAATTGTTCAGGAAGACGACAACACCAGTCATTACCTCCTGACCTCTGCTTCACCTATTTTTATTGCAGGGGAAAGTACACCTGCAAAATTACCCGTGGTGCCCGTAAATTTATTGCTGTTTGCTGGTATTGGTATAATATTCCTCTTCCTGCTGTGTCTGCCTTCCCCAAAAGTCACTAACTTGGGCTGGAGGGTAGGCATCAATGGCAACGTTTGAAAAAAACTGGCAATACAAAAAGTTTTGTGCGTACGGATTCTTGAAGAATCTGCGGTTTTTTGATGCCTTTCTACTCCTGTTTCTACTAGAAAAAGGACTTTCCTATACCGAGATTGGCGTAATCTATGCCACTCGGGAGGTCATTATCAACTTTTCAGAAATTCCTTCCGGAATATTGGCAGACACCCTGGGCAGAAAGTATTCGCTCATGGCATCTTTCATGGCCTACATCCTTTCTTTTTCGGTTTTCTTTTTTGCGACTGATTTAGTTTTTTTCATTGGAGCGATGATCTTATTTGGTATTGCCGACGCCTTCAGGTCAGGTACCCATAAAGGCATGATCATGGACTATCTTAAGCTGAATGGGTGGAGCGACCAAAAGGTCCACTATTACGGCCATACCCGTTCCTGGTCGCAATTCGGGTCGGCCCTGTCAGCCTTAGCAGCTGGCCTTTTGGTTTTATACTTCGGTTCTTACCGGAATGTATTCCTGTTTTCCATCATACCGTATCTGCTGAACTTCATCAATATTGCTACATATCCGGAGGAGATTAATTTTTCTTCCAAAAAGAAAAACCTTGGAAAAAAGAGGTCATTCCTGGGCACCTTTAAATCTTTCTTTACTGAAGTCAAAAAGCCCAATGTCTTCAGGATTCTCAACTCCACCGCAATGCATTCGGCTTACCTAAAGGCAGTAAAAGATTATATCCAACCTATTATGGTAGGTGTTGCCCTTTTGATGCCGCTGACTATAAATGATGATCCGACCAAAAAAAGTGGTATCGTCATTGGCATCATCTATTTTTTCATTTTCCTGATGACCTCCTATGCTTCCAGGAATGCAGGGAAATTTGCTGCTATGGATATCAAACACCTTCCACTCAGATCAATGCTTGTCGGATTTATGGCTGGGTTGACTTGCGGCCTTTTCTACAATTTTGACCTTTTAGTAGTAGCATTGCTGGCTTTCATTATGATTTACATCCTTGAAAACATTAGGAAACCTATTCTGACAGGTAGTATGGCTGATAATGTCCCCAATGACATCCTTACTTCAGTGTTATCAGGACAGGCTTTTTACCAGACCATTCTCACCTCTGCCATTGCATTGACGATGGGCATCGTTGCGGATTATGCGGGCGTTGGTATTGCACTGGCTATTAGCTCTGGCATTTTGATGATCGGTGCACTTTTAACAGGTCCAATCCGGAAAATAAAACTCAATGAATCAGTGGATTAACAGGATTTAAGGCAAATGCCTCATTGAAAATTATTAGAGATTAATAGAGATTTGACCTTATAAAATAAAAATTTCCCAAATGAATCTGCTCAAATCCGTTTATGTCTATTTACATGATGCAAGGCTAAAGGAAGGTTACACTTCCGGAAGTAGTCCGACAACCGGCAACATTGTTCTGGCCTGCAGCCTTACCATGCTTATTGTTAGTATAGCCCTTTCCACCGCTCTGCTTTTCCCGGATGTGGCCGATTGGTTTGACGATACCTTAAAAGACATTTTCGGGCGAAGCTCAGGAAAAACCATCGGCAGATTAATTGGTATTGCGCTCATTCTCCTTATCTATCCAATTTTAAAATTTACAGTTGGAACAGATGAAAGCTTTTATAATGCCATTTCCGAATACGAAGGCATGTCTGACGAAGACAAGGAAAAAACTGCAAAAAGAGGTAAATGGTTCTTCCTTACCAGCATTTGCACCATTGCAATACCATTTATTCTAGGCGCTATTCTTTAACATCTAAAAAATTCAAAACCAATGAAAAACCTGATGATCATATTTGTTTGCCTTTTAACCTCTTTTCAACTTATTGGATGCAACAACTCAGATGGAGCCGCCATGGAGGTAGTCAACGAGTTTATTGAAGCCATGTATAAACCTGTAGACTTCAAAAAAATAAGCGATCTTTATCAAAACTTTCCATTTTCAGCAGTCCCGAAAGTGGATGGACATGAAATAAATTCAATTGAAAAAGAAAATGGCGCAGTAATTGCCATTGTCCAAACGTACTGGACGAAAAGCGACGGTACTAAAATTGAAAATAACTTCAGGCTCAGCCTTGAAATGGTTGAAGATACCTGGAAAATCATCAATAGTATGGGGCTTTCAAGAGCCAATACCGCCGAGCCTTCAGCTTATGACTTTGGCCTTAAACAAGGACTAATTGAAAATCCAGATGACATGTGGGATATTGAATTGTATAACGCAATCAAAAAGGCTAAAGCGGAAATGAAAAAACATTAAGACCAATGAAAAACCTGTTGCCCATAACTTGTGTGCTTTTATTTAGTCCTTTCCTGCTATTAGGACAATCAGCCGTAAAGACTGCTGAAGTAGACAATAAAGAATACCCTGAGTTTACCTATTCAGGTGAAGTAAATGAAGACGGGGAGCCGCACGGGAATGGAAAAGCGATTTACCTCGATGGAGATATATATGAAGGCCAATTCCTTTTTGGTGACCGCCATGGGAAAGGCCTTTATAATTACTTCCAGGGCGATGTTTATAATGGCAACTGGAACAAAAACCAACGGCATGGATATGGCGAATATTTCTGGGCCAAGTCAGGAACAGTCTACAAGGGCAACTGGATCAATAATTTGATGGAAGGCGAGGGCCAAAGAATCCTGAAAGATGGCACTTCTCAAAACGGGAATTACGTCAAAGGAAAAAAGAACGGTGCCTTTATCTACGTACATCCCGATGGCAATTGGACAAGAATTACTTTTGAAAATGGCAAAAAAGTGGACGAGTCAGAGGTTATGCCTCCACCTAACCCACTAGACATTGACCCGAATGCGGTGGCTGAAAAACCTGAGCCCATCGCAAAGCCCATTGAAAAGCCAAATGAAGAAGAAATAAAAGAACCCGAACCAAGCCCGGAAGTAAAACCGATAGTTGTAACGAAACCTGAGCCAAAACCTCAAACGAATAAAACTGTAGATGAAATCTGGTTTGAAGCACTAGGCAGCCCGAAAGGCAGTAAAGCTGCAAATCTTGCCATTGAGCAATACGGTGTCCCAGACAGGATCAACAGTGGTGATGAAATGTTACAGCGAAAAAATAAGAGTATCATTGTTCCTTTTCACAAAAAAGGTGTCCGTTTTCACTTTCATGATACCAGCCCTCAAAAATTGAAAATGGTTTCATTTTTTGGAAGTACAGGCATCGAAAACGTCCAGTATAATGAATTGTTACCGTTTGGATTTAAACTATCTGATACCCGGGAAGACCTCAATGCAAAGTTCAGCAGTATGATTACCCAAAAAACAGGCAAAGGATTTATTGATTACCTGATCAAACCCGATCCGATTAATTTCCCCAAAGTAACACTGAAGGTTGTTTATGTCAATTCTTTACCTGAGCCAGTAATTGTCGAATTGCATTACAAATAGATTTTTTCCGAAATAATTTCAACCGGACAGGCACTCAAGTAATAGCCCGTTCTGATAAATTGACCTTTCCCGAAGCCTTGTTTCTCCTTAATCTTAGGGTAAGATTCACCCGGAACATTTGTTTCGTAAAACAATACCCCATGAAAACGAATTCAAAAGTAGGAAAGGTCAAAAGACGAAAAAAAGCAAAAGCAGGTCTTAAACATGACAAACTGCTGATCCAGAAAAGTGCCAATACAACGATTCCTGATCTTGTTCCTAATTACACCGAAATGCAACTGGCCATAGCCGAAATCAGCCATCCAGTATCCTTCGATGCCTTAAAAAAATTTTATGGGCTGGATTGAGGATTATCCAAAAGATCAATGATATAACACTATTCCCGATTATTAATGCGACCTTTGCAGTTCATTTGAAACAGCATCAATGACTGCATTTGCAAAAATCGGGCTATCAAACCCACTGCTTAAAGCAATAGAGGAACTTGGATTTGACATCCCAACCCCTATTCAATCCAAGACAATTCCCCATTTGCTTTCCAGCGACAGGGATCTAATCGCGCTTGCACAAACCGGAACTGGTAAGACGGCAGCTTTCGGGTTGCCGGCTATCCAACTTACGGTTTTGAGCCAAAAACACCCTCAAACATTGGTGCTTTGCCCAACGCGAGAGCTTTGTATCCAGGTTATGAAAGACCTTGACATCTATGGCAAATATGTAGATGGACTTGAAGTTCTGGCCGTTTATGGCGGTGCCAGCATAGAAAAACAGATCAAATCTCTACGAAAAGGAGTGCATATCGTTGTAGGTACACCGGGCCGCACAAAAGACCTAATCAAAAGAAAAGTACTCAAGTTGGGTGAAGTAGAAAGGGTTATCCTCGACGAAGCAGATGAGATGCTGAATATGGGTTTCAAAGAAGACCTCGATGATATTCCGTCGAATACGTCCGATGAGAAACAAACCCTGTTGTTTTCGGCAACGATGTCAAAAGAGGTGGAACGGATTACCAAGCAATACCTTAATGATCCTGATAAAATATCTGCTGCCAGGCAAAATCTGGGAGCCTCAACGGTAAAACACCTTTTTTACAAGGTTCAGGCTAAAGACCGCTACGAAGCACTTAAGCGAATTGCAGATATCAATCCTAATATCTATGGAATCGTATTCTGCAGAACACGCAGAGACACCAAAGACATTGCCAATAAACTGATGCAGGACGGCTATAATGCCGATGCGATCCATGGTGATTTGTCGCAGGCTCAGCGCGATGAGGTGATGAACCGTTTCCGGAAAAGGCATCTGCAAATGCTGGTGGCTACAGATGTCGCTGCAAGAGGTCTTGACGTAAATGATCTCACACATGTGATCAACTTTAACCTGCCAGATAATCCTGAAGTCTACACCCATAGGAGTGGACGAACCGGCCGGGCTGGCAAATCCGGTATTTCGATAGCAATCATCCATTCCAGGGATATGCGGAAGATTAAGGACATCGAGAAGCGGTCCGGTATTTCTTTCAAGAAAGAATTAGTTCCAACCGGAAAAGACATATGTAGCAAGCAGTTGTACAAATTGATCGACAAAATTGAAAATGTAGAGGTCGACGAGGATCAGATTGGTCCGTTTTTGCCTACCATCAACAAAAAACTGAGTTGGCTTAGTCGCGAACAACTCATTAAGCGATTTGTATCAGCCGAATTCAACCGTTTTCTTGAATACTACAAAGGCTCAAGAGATCTAAACCTAACGGATAAGAAAAAAGACAGAGGCAAACAGGAACAAAAAACCAAAAGAGAACGCCGAAGCCAGGGGTTTTCCACTTTGTATATTAACCTGGGTTATAAAAACGACCTGACACCTCATCGGTTAATTGGCCTTATCAACGAAGTTCTGGATTCGTCTGAAGCTGAAATTGGCAAGATCGAAATCACGAAAAAATACAGCTTCTTCGAAATTGATACCCTGGTTGCGCCACAATTACTTGAAGGTCTTAAAAGAACGAAATTTGAAGGTGTCTCTGTTTTTGCAGAGTTGACCGAAGGCATGCCCAATTACCTTTTCAAGGAAAAAAGAAACCCCAATAAAAGGAAGAAAGGCAAGAGCTTTGGAAAGAAGCGCAACTTTCGCGACAAGAATCCCAGAACAGGCCGCAGGAAAAGACGTTAACCTATAATCCGGGCGTCATTTTTCCTAATTTAATGGGTTCGGCTCTGGTGAAGACCACTTCTCTAACATATCCCATTTTTCCCCATAAATACTGGTGTCCCTTGAGTCTTTTGGTTAATCGCATGCGCCTTTTCAAAGCGTAAATTTCTCTTTCTGTAGCCTTGCGTTTCACCCCAAGTTTTCCATAAAGTTTCATAGCAGGATAAGATGGAAAGTAGCCTTTAAACAAAGACTTGAGCCAGAAAAACCGACTGCTGTTTACTGCCAGAACACAGATGTTTGGATTTTGAACTTCATTCTTTGGCAAACTGGTCGTATACTTTTCAAAATAAAACCCGGTAGTGTCCTCATTCAGAAAAAGAGAACCAATAGGGGTCGTGGTCGGATTATTATCCTGGTCAACGGAAGCGATCGCAACGTGAAGTGTGGTACCGAAACTATTCCTGAAATGTGCCCTGATCTTGGGCCATACATCTATTAATCCCATCATTATTTTGTTTTTTTATCTGGAAACTATTTTTCTACAAATGCTTTTGAATTAATTTCGAATACAAGTTAAAAGTAATTTTTAATACTTTCAATAATTTCTGAAAATTATGAAATATATATTCTCCGTTAATCGGTCGCCTATGCTCTTGTTTATCTTGTGCATTTGTCTTTCCCAAAACAGCTATGCCCAGACCTATTCCGGAAAGGAAAAAGACATCAATCAAATACTGGTCAATATCGAGACATTCTCATCATTTTACATGAATGCCCAATACCAGGAATTGGCAGAATGCTATACTGAAGACGGTAAGATATTCCCTGGTAATACGCGGATCATAGAAGGCATTGATGCCATTAGAGAACGCTGGACATTACCTGAAGGCATGAAGACTCTCCACCACAAGATCTTTCCTGAAGAAATAACCATCGTGAAAAAGACGGCTTACGACTACGGTTACTATGAAGGCACTAACCAGCGCGCCAATGGTGAAAAAGTGAATTTCAAAGGCAAATACGTCATCGTATGGAAAAAAGTCGGTAAGGATTGGAAGATCTATCTTGATATCTGGAACAGGGTAGCAGAATAGAAGAGATACTCTGATTAAAACTATTCATTTGAAGATCAAACCGAAGCGCTGGTAGAAAAAACTGGATTTTTCACTGTTTTGGGCTCATATTCCTTTTATGAGGGAAATAGCTGCATTGCTGATCTTCCTGTTCTTCTCTTTTCCAGCTTTCACACAAGAAAGAGATTACGCTGTTGTCGACTGGAGCACCCAATTCATTCCCGATGCCTTTGAACATTCGGTTGAAGACCTCGCCCTGTTTCTCGATAGTCCGCGATATGGTGAATTTGAAAAATTCAGAGCTGCATTCATATGGGTGGCGTCCAACATTTCTTATGACCATGAGCGACGCAACAAGATAAATAGCAAAACCTCCAACATCCGGCGCGTAAATAACAATGAAACCCTGAAACTTCGAAAAGGGGTGTGCGGAGACTACGCTGCACTATTGCATGCTATACTTGACAAAATGGGTGTCAACAGTCGTGTGGTAAAAGGATATGCCAAAGGGGCCGGGTACGAGATCAACGATCCGTTTTTTGAAACCAACCATGCCTGGAATGCTGTCCAGCTAGAAGGTAAATGGTATTTCACCGATGTTACGTGGGCTTCACCTTCAAAAGCAGACGAAGACCTGGAACTTTTCTATTTCCTTCCGGAAGTCGAGAAGCTTAGAACAAGTCATTTGCCTGAAAAGGAGGAATACCGGGATAAATATCCATTTTTCTCCATGATGGAATTTATGGGTTTACCGAGGTTCTTTTCTCCTTATTTCGAATTGGGTTGTACAGATGTGATCAAAAAAAACAATACAATTGTCAGTAATGAATTGGAATTGACATTCAATACACCGTACGATCTCTCCTTCAAGGTAACTTCGGTTGTAGGTCCCAATCAACAGCACTGCAAATTCACAGCTAAAAAGTCTGAAAACAAAGACATCACCTTATCTATCACCCCTCCCGTTTCCGGAAAGCAAAAGATATTGGTATTTGGGAAATTAAACTCCGCATCCAAATATGAGTGTATGCTGGAACTCATAATCACAAAGGAAGAAATCAGGTAAAGCCAGGCTAATGGATTATCATTGATTAAGGTTGGATAATAGGCTAAAAATTGTCAATTTCATGCTATTACCAATCTAATATCTTGTTTGGATTTTACCCTTCGGCGAATTGTTGGCAAATCCTGAACAAGCTTTAAACCCTTTACCAATGAGATTTTTTTCCTTTTTGTTGTCTATCCTTTTCATTACAGCTTGCTCTACTTCTCAAATCTGGAAACCTGAAGCGCCACTTGATCATGCTTACACTGAAGTCGTCAGCGAATATGGCTTCAATTACATGGAAAGTCTTGGGGCCTGGGAAAAACTTAAAGCTGAGAATGGAAATTCTTACGTCTACCGCATCTCTTATGCCTCGTGGGTAGGTTATCATAACTATACAGAGATCTCTGTTCGAAATGGCAAGATCGTTTCCCGAAAATATGAAGAATTCTCGCCAGGGAAAATGGTTGATGAAGATGGTAACAGTGTCAAAAATCCTGATGATATCACCTACGTAGAAAACCAGGATCAGATCAACTCCAATAGCCAGGGCTTTCATGCAGTTTTGTTTGAAGAGCTTTACAAAAGCTGTGGTAAAGACTATATCATTGAAGACCCCCAGTGGAATTCTATTTCTTTCGACACCAATGAAGAAGGCATCATGACTTTATGCGGGTATACCCCGAATAATTGTGCAGACGACTGTTTCAGAGGGCTCTACGTTTCAGAATTCAGTTGGAGCAGATAATGGTACTCCACAATTTTATTTGTCAGGGCGTTTATCCACTTAAGGACATTTATGAAAGACCAACTCATTTCAGAATTAACAATCCTGCTTGGCCCTGAAAAAGTGCTGACTGGATTAGCCGTTTCCGAACGGCACACCCACATATGGCGCATGAATGAGTCTTTGCAGGCAAAAGCTGTGTTATTACCTGATTCGACTGAAGATGTTTCGGCGATCATGACTATCTGCCATAAATATCAACAACCCGTTGTCGTACATGGTGGTTTGACTAACCTTGTTGGTAGTGCCAAAACACATAAAGACGAAGTGGTAATCTCCACTGAAAGAATGAATACCATTGAAGAATTGGACGAACAAAGCCGGTCGATCACTGTCCAGGCGGGGGTTATTTTAGAAAATCTGCATCAGGCTTGTTCTGAAAAAGGGTTGTTGTTTCCAATGAACTTTGGCGCAAAGGGTACAGCGCAGATCGGCGGCATCATTTCTACCAATGCAGGGGGATTGCGCGTTTTTAGGTATGGCATGACACGCCAACTAGTGCTAGGACTTGAAGTAGTGATGGCTGATGGAACTGTCATTTCTGCTTTGAAAAAGATCATAAAAGACAATTCCGGTTATGATCTTAAACAACTTTTTATCGGCTCCGAAGGCACACTTGGTATAGTTACACGTGCAGTACTCAAGTTAATCGAAGCACCGAAAAGTCGAACCAGCGCATTTGTTGCTTTCAATGAATTCACCAAAGTTGTTGGGTTCCTCAAGTTTATGGACAAAGGCATGGCCGGGCTGCTGACCGGGTACGAATTGATATGGGAGTCCGCCTACAAAGTGATGACTTCACCGCCTGCCTCAACAAAACCACCCCTGCCACTTGGTTATAAGTATTATGTTTTGCTGGAAGGATTAGGCAGTTCACAGGAAAAAGATCAGGAACATTTCCAGGAACTTCTGGAAGAAGCGCTTGAGCAGGAATTGATCCTTGATGCCGTTATTGCCCAATCCGAAACTGACCTGAATTGGTTTTGGACGATAAGGGAAGATGTACATGTGTTTGCAGCACATATTAAGCATGATCAGCATTTTGACATCAGCTTACCAGTTGGGGAAATTGGAGATTTTGTAGAAAAAGTAACCCAACAGCTTCTTCAATTGGAAGGGGTTGAAGTCGTTTTTTCATTTGGCCATATAGCCGATGGTAATATCCACCTCGTTGTGGGACGAATCACCAGTGAAAAAACCTTGATAGAAAAAATTAACCAAACGGTTTATGAACCCTTAACAGAGGTATATGGCTCCATTTCCGCAGAACACGGTATTGGAACCGACAAAAAGCCCTACCTCCACCTTTCCCGCACC
>JBCCHF010000072.1:0-21173 GCA_039028895.1 Bacteroidota bacterium
AATTATGATAAAAATAAATCTAAGATTCTAAAATTACTATGACATGAGCTAAAATGATATGCCTTTGTCATATACCAGTATTAAATTTCATAATAAACTGGCCATCACCTAATTACAATTGCTGTTTTATTGTTCTCTTTTTCAAAAATGTTACTACCAAAAAATGGTTTTATTAATAATCTCCTTACCAAGGGAAAGGTGACCTGTATCCTAAAAATTTGTATTTTACTCATCCTAATTTATTCCGATAAAAGAACCAACAAATAAACAGCACGCTACCTAAATTGATAAAGGCCGTCCACCGATAACAGAAAAAGCCTTTGTCCATAGGCAGTCCTAACTTCTCCATGAGTCTTACGTCCACGACAAATTTAGAGATGGATTATATTACTGGAATTAGATCCAGTGATAAGGCAGTTTTAACGGAAATTTACCGTCTATTTCAACCACGCATAATTAATCTCGTGGTAAAAAATAGCGGTACAGAACAAGAGGGTATGGATATTTTCCAGGATGCCCTTGTTGTCATTTTCAAAAAGGCAGATTCGCCTGATTTCCAACTAAAATCCACTTTTTATAACTATCTATATGGTGTTAGCCGCTTCCTCTGGCTAAGGCAATTGAAAAAAAAGCATCGCCAAACGGTCACTTTTGATGACGTCGAGGGATATATAACTGAACCTGAGATTGTACAACTTATTGAAGCGGAGGAAAAACGAAAGTTTTTCCAGTCGAAACTCCTACTTCTGGGACCAAGTTGCCAAAAAACACTTCAGCTATTCTTTGATGGCTTTTCTCTAAAGAAAATAGGGGAAGCACTTGGATATACAGAACATTATGTCAAAAGGAAAAAGTATAAGTGTAAGGAGCAATTAATTCAGATGATAAAAGAGGATCCCCGCTTTTCAGAATTTAAGGAAATTGGATAAAACAGATCAAATAGAACTGATTGAGGCCTACCTGGATGGCCGACTTTCCGGGAAAGCCCTTGATGATTTTGAGTCAAAACTGGCTAAAGATCCAGAGTTTGCTGAAGAAGTAAAACTGCATGCTGATTTAGCAAAATTGCTAAAAAGCAGTCCTGAATCAGAATTCAGATCAGTATTGGCAACCGTTTCGAGTTCTTCATCGACTCCCGCTGCTCAAGCTAAATTGGTTGAGGCATACCCAGTAATGCCTTTTAAATCGCTTTTGGGCCTATATGTGCTTTTGAGTCTTATTTCAATTGGCTTTTTTGTTTTCCCTATTCAGAAGCTGGTGCCTGATACTCCTCAGCAACCAGCGAATGAAAGTATAGAAATGCCACAGATATTGGATGAGCCCGTTGAGCAACCAGAAGCCGAATTGCCCAGGGAAAAAGAGGAAAAAGATTTGCCCTCAACACCTTCAGAAAAAATCGAACCGAAGGCCGAAAAATCCGAATCTTCAGAACCTGAGTTATTCGCAGCCAACTTTACGCCAAACCCCCTTTTGGAAAGTCAGATCAATAATAATTTCAGGAGTTCCGATATTCGAATTTCGGTTTCTGAGGGGAACGATGGCCAGCCGATTAGACTGAAGTCCGATCTTGCCAATTTTAGCCTATCCATAAAAGTTGAAGGTAACGTGGAAGAAAGCAGAAATTTTCGATTATTGCTTTTTAATAATTCCACAAAAGCTTACCAAGGTTTTAATCCGCTCTGGAAGAAAGATCTAAGCACAGACAACTTACCTGAAGACAAGATTTTTAAAGTCAATGCAGCATTCAAATTTCCTCCTGGTCTTTATTATTATTTATTGGAAGATGAGGACAGCGGAGACATTTATGCTGTTAACAAATTCACCATTATTCAATAAGTACAAATCCTGCCCAAAGTGAAGGGTTAAATGGATGCATATACCTGGATTTCAGGGTATTCTGTGCAGCCTGATAGGCTTCCGGTATCGGTTTTCCGGAAAGGAAACCATCATAAAATGCCGTCATAAATTCATAAGTCTGCTGGTCTTTCACATTCCATAAACTCATTAAGACGTATTTGGCACCAGCGATCCTGAATGCTCTTTGCAATCCGAAGATGCCTTCGTTATTGACCAGGTCGCCCAAGCCGGTTTCACAGGCTGACAAAACGACTAATTCGGTGTTACTGAGGTCCATCTTTGCGATTTCATAAGCGGTTAACACACCATCATCTTTTCCTGCGTCCAGACTACCCCCTAACCAAACTTCGTTGGCCCCTGCCATAGCGAGACCAGCTCTGATCATCGGATTTTCGGCATATCTGAAACCGCCCGCCTCTGAGGAAACTGTGTTATTAGCAGGCTTTGAAAAAAAGTAGCCATGGGTAGACAGATGGATCACCCTTGGGGAAAGCCCACGTACACCAATAGATTTGAACGCAGGTTCACTAGCCATAAAGCCACGGTTTTGCGAAACCCTCCAATTCTTGGTGTATAGTTGTTCGGCCAGATTGTCCGTTTCTTTTGCAGTCCATTCAAGGTATTCAAAAGGCATCATACTACCATCTTCAGCCAGGAAGCCGCGTTCGGCATTCGTGTTACCCTGGAAAGATGCTATTTCTCTGCTTATCGTTTCTCCATTTCTTACATGGTCATATTCTATTCCTCCAAACAAAACTGCTTCATTACCTTGTCTGACATTTTCCTGTGATCTGAATGCGAGATGCCTTGTCGATCCGAGACGGTGCAGTTGGAAACTTTCTCCAATAGTTGAAGTTTCGGAAATGGGAATAGCAGAGAAATTGATCTTATGTAAGATACCCGCTGGCGCATAGTAAAGTCGTTTTACCGAACCAAGTTCATTGGCAATAGGCTTCCAAATGAGTTCATTCAAATTGGTGAAATCACTATTGGATGACCAGTTATAAAGCTTCCTTGTACTCCTCAAGGACTGAATTTCATTCTCTGAAAATATGCTAAGAAGGCTAATAGGCGTACCATCTCCTTTTATGATAAAAGCTAAATAATCACCTGCTTCTTCACCGCTATGTTTTGCGTATACAAATTCGATAGCGGCTTCGTCCTTACCCAAAACACCAGAAATGTCTTCAAGGCTAATTATTTCACTTGCTTCCCTGAATGCTACTGATCGCTGAATAAGTGCCAGTTCCAGTACCTCCGCTTCATTGACCATGTTTTCAAAATCTGCGGATCTATTATTAGATGGCAGAAGGTATTCGGCAGATAACTTGCTGGTGAGGTCGTTCCATTCCTCAAGATTTTGCTGGAGTATAGAGTCGCTTGTTCGACGAAGCGTTTCCATCATCAACATTCTGTTTCCAAGTGCCAGGCCTTTTTGAAGAATTGTATGCTCATAAGCTATTATTAGATCTTCGTTTTCATGGGGGTGATTTTTGAGGAAAGACAAATAGTCTGATAAGCCATCATTAATATCTACGGCCATAGATATCTGGTCCTTTTCACTCATTTTACCAAATAGTTTCCGGATCTTGACTCGATCCATTTCAATCATAGCCAAGTAGCTTTCATTTGCGGCCTCATATTGTCCGATTAATGTCTGTGTTCTGGCTAAATGATGATAAGCTCTACTCGAGTAACTGTGGTAGTATCCTAATACATGATTTGTAAGTTCGATGGCTTCTGTAAACCTGGGTAAAGCTTTTTCCGGAGTCTCAGATTTGGCATAAATCGCACCTGCATCAATAAGCATTACGATATATTCCACAGTTTCTTTTCCAATGGAATTGATAAATATTGTTTCTACTTTATTTATCAATTGAATAGCATCATTATACCTTCCAATAGAAGCATAAGCGGAAGATAATTCTCTTAAGGAATTACCATAAATGTAGTGTTGCTCGCCAAGCGCAGCTTTTAAGACCTTTGAAGATGCCTCGAGGTAGGTAATCGCTGTATCAAACTGAAAGAGTTGATTATAATTGGCTCCAATATTATGAAGGCGAATCCCGTATTTGTAATGCTCCTTCCCCACAGTAAGCTCGGTTATTTCAAGCGCCGTTTTGAGAATTTCAATAGCTTCTTCGTACTGTCCAAGATGCTCATGAATCAGGGCGTGGTTATTGAGAAGAATACCATAATAAACGTGCTCTTCGCCTAATCCATTCCTGACGGCTTCAATAGCTTCAGGAAATAAAGGAATGGCCTTTTCATATTCTCCCAGATCGCGATAGAGCATACCAAGATTATTGAGCCTCAGCCCTAGGTCTGAGTGGCCGGGGGGTAGATATTTTCTGCCATTTTCGACACTTGCCAAAAGGTATTCTTTAGCTTTTCCCAGGTCCCCTTTATGATGGTGGATAACTCCAAGGTCGTCGATCGATTGTCCATATTCAGCACTTTCTTTACCAAATTTATCCTCCCTGAGTTTGAGGGTCTTTTGGGAAATGAAAATGGCCAGTTCAAAATCACTATCGATAAAAGCTTTTTCCATTTTTTTCGACAATTCTTCAATGGAAAGGCCTTCAAGGTCAGGTTGGGCACTAATTGCAAAGGCCAAAGCAAAGGCCACTGCGGTGAGGAATAATTTTCTCATAGTATTAAGTTGCAAAGGGATTATAATACAGTTACCAGAATCTCGGCTTTTTCTATCAAAAGTCCAATTGATCGTAATTCAAGTCCTTCACTTAAAGCTTTATACTTGAAATCACTTTCAAATTCAGGGTTTACAGCAACCAACAAACCTCCACTGGTTTGAGGATCGCATAAAATTGCTTTCTGGAGAGGCGAAAGTTCAGAGATCTTATCCCCATAACTTGCCCAATTTCTATTTGTCCCTCCTGGAATACAATTTTCTTCAATATAATATTCCAGAGCCTCTTTTTCAATCCATGGTACGGCATCATAATTAACTTCCGCAGAAACTTCAGATGCCAGGCACATTTCTGTTAAATGCCCCAACAAGCCAAATCCGGTAACATCTGTCATAGCATTGATGTATGGCATTCGTCCGAAAGTCTCACCAATGAAATTTAGTTTTACCATTGAATTTCGAGCCAAAAGGCTGTGTTCTGGTTTGAGTTTTCCTTTCTTTTGGGCAGTACTCAAAATCCCGACTCCTAGTGGTTTGGTCAGAAACAGGAGATCACCGGATTTAGCACCATTATTTTGCTTAAGGTGTTCTAATTCAACCTTTCCGGTAACGGCCAATCCGAAAATAGGTTCAGGACTATCGATGCTATGACCACCTGCCAATGGGATGCCTGCCTCTTCACAAGCTTTCCTGGCGCCATTGACCACTTCATTTGCGACTTCAGGAGGTAAAACATTGACAGGCCATCCAAGAATGGCAATTGCCAACACAGGTTTTCCTCCCATGGCGTAAACATCGCTAATAGCATTTACTGAAGCGATGCGCCCAAAGTCATGCGGATCATCCACTATCGGCATAAAAAAGTCGGTGGTACTTATCACTGCTGTGCCGTCATTTATATCCATTACGGCAGCATCATCTCGGTTATCGTTACCCACAATGAGTCCAGGGAAACTGGCTACCGGGCCATTATTCTCAAGGATCTTATCCAACACTTTTGGTGAAATTTTACATCCGCACCCTGCTCCATGGCTGTATTGCGTCAATTTATAATTGTTGTTCATTAGCTAGTTCGATTATGGTTTTGGCCCCATTCTCAGGGTTATCTTCTTCCAATTGAATTTCAAAAATTTTCTTAAACGGCCACCGATTGACTGCATGGAGATAGGATTTGTCATAATATCTCAAAGCAATAGCAGCGGCTTCATGAAACTCACCAGCATTGATGGCTTGTATGGCAGCTTTCATATTTTGCCCTCCTAGTCTTCTTTCTATTCTTTCAAATGCGTCAATCAGCGATTCAGGGGGAAATGTGGCGTACTCATTCACCAGTCTCTGGACTCTAAGGTTCATTGGAATATCTACATTGATGAGGATAGAGGATTTCATCGTGTCAAGAAACGGATCAGGCAGATATACAGTACCAATAGTCCGACTTTCATTTTCGAGCCAGATACGCCGATTGATATCCATTTTCTGGAAAAGGGTAAAAAGGTCATTAGCAAACTGTTCAGTGGTAGGTTGTGTCGCTTGTCCAAGAGCGCCAAAAGCTGAACCTTTATGGTTGGCCATCCCTTCAAGATCAATGACCTGTTCACCTGCTTGACTAAGGGCATGGAGCAACTCTGTTTTCCCTATTCCCGTTTTCCCACCAATAATAAGAAATTGTGCTTGAGTCTTTTCAAAGGTCTTTAGCATCAATGTTCGAAACGCTTTGTATCCACCTTCGATCACCCTGACTTTAAACCCTGCGTTAGACAACAGCCAAGCCATACTTTGACTTCTCTGGCCTCCCCGCCAGCAATGTACTGTCAGGTCAGAGCCATTGGTCAGGGATTTGACCTTTCTGACAAATCCAGCCATCTTGGGGCCAACAATCTCCAGGCCTTTTTCATAAGCTGTATCTCTATTCTTTTGTTTGTATAAAGTTCCTACTTCTGCCCTCTCCTTATCTGAAAACAATGGGAGATTTACCGCCCCCGGAATATGGCCTTTTGAATATTCTCCAGGACTGCGGACATCAAGTAAAATTGAAGATTCCGAATCATCCAGAAAGGACTTGGCATTAATAGATTGGACCAATACAGACATGTTCTGTAAAGGTAGATAATATAGCCTAAATGAAATTAAGGGAAACCTTCCTTAAAATGGTTTAATAGAAAAAGGAATTAGAAGTCACCTTCTTCCCTAAGGATTGATTTTAGATCAAGATTCATCCCGTCTTTCAGAATATCGTCTACATCTTCTTCGTAGCCATTCCAAAAGGCGTTTTTGTGTTTAGGTTTCTGTTTTTGGTAGTTATTAAGTTTTTTACCTCTTTTTTTGAAACTCAAATGGTCCTTCTCATGACCATCTTCATAAAAGCCATTCCTGGGATACATAATGCGTAAGTTAAGTTTACAAAATCACATATTTAAAACAGAATAAAATTCTATCATTTATAGATAAGTCGACATAAAAGAATAAAAAAGTGGATTTTTGCCTGAAATTTAAGATTAAAATATCAATAATTCAAGATATAATTTTTGAAAAAATTTAAGATATTTTATCTTTTTTATGGAATCTATTTGTTGTGCCCAACTGTTTAGACGATATCTGAAGTCTTACTTTAAAACATTAGAATGAAGCAATTTTTTACTCTTTTTGTCATAACAGTTTTAAGCTCCAGTGTGAGTTGGGCTTGTTCTTGTTTTGGAGAATCCAATTTTTGCTCCTCTATTACCAGTGAATTTTCATCACCTCCAGATCTCATCGTTTCTGCAAAAAAAGTAGAAGATTATTACTACGGTATGCAGGTCGAAGTCATTGAGGTAATACAGGGTGAAACCGACAGAGATACATTAGTGGTCTGGGGCGACAATGGTGCTTTATGCAGGGTTAACACTAGTCAATTCGAAATTGGGCAAACCTTGATCCTGGCGCTTCAGGACACTGACTTTTCAGGAAATATTATTACGACAGGGTTTCCGCCTGATCTTGAAGGTGAAGGTGATTATCAACTGTCTGTTTGTGGTATTTACTTTTTATCGTTGGATAATGGAATTGTCAATGGTCAAATTGATACAGAAACCAACCAGATGACCTATGAAGATTTTAAAGATGTAGCTTGCCTGGTTTCAGGAATTCCGCCTGTTCCGGAAATTATAGTTGAGCTAATTCCTAATCCGGCAGACAGCAAAATTGACCTTTATTTTTGGAACAGTCAGCCTTACCCGTTAACCTTTAAAGTATTTGATGCCATTGGCCGCCTGGTCATTGCAACTGCACCACAGGAAATGAGCATTCAGAAAACGATTGATATTTCTTATCTCGAAAATGGTGTTTATGTCCTTTATGTTGAAAATGAAGAACAGTTCTCAAGTTTGAGATTTGTGGTGACTCGGTAAAAAGTCTGTTCCATTTTGGGCCTCTCGAAGAGAACCCTAGGTACAATCAGTATGAAACCAATTGCTCAAAAACCATCTATTACAAATGTCCAGATTTTTAGAAAATGCTTTAGGTTTTGGGTCTGCCCTTGATATCGACGACTTTGATAAGGCAGCCACTTTTTTACATCATAATTGTGCTTATGATATTGGTTCTGGAATCTTAATCGGTCCCAAAGCCATATGTGGTTCGTACGAAAGCAATATGAAAAGCGGAAGAGCGGAACTGGATGAATTAATCTGGGGAAAATGTGAAGCCAAAACTATTGACGAAAATAAGATCGAGTTGTATTTCACAGACTATCTCGTTCATAAGGGAATTAAACATACGCATCAATGCAAGCAGATTCTGACCTTTGAAGAAGAGGGAAAGATCATAGCCATCAAGCACATCAATCTTCCCGGTGAACCGGAAAAATTATTAGCCTTTTACAGTTCAGTCGGACTCAGAGATTAATGATGAAATGCTTAGGTCTTTAGTTTGAAACATCCATTCCGGTAAGGAAAATCTACTCCAAACTTTTTTCCCAGCCCCACACGACTTCAGAGGCATGATATAAGGCAAAGGCACCAAATAGATGTTTGATAGAATGGCCACTCATGATGAAAATTGTGTTAAAGACTTCATCATCGAATTCTTCAAATAACTTAGCCAGAATGTAATACACCACAAGCCAAATGATATTTTTCAGGTATGGTACTTTTTTGGGCCATAGCCAAAGAATAAGCGGACCAGCAACTAGCGGAAAAAACTGAACCATGGCATATATCCGCAAGTCGCCAGCGCCAATAGATTCTGTATAATTCCAATACCAGATACTAAAAAGGCCCAGTGGAACAGAGATCAAAAAAGCCCATTTTCCGGCATCTTTACTGATGAAGTCATAGATGATCAGCGCAAATAATGGCATAAACATTAAAGTCATCGGGAGACGGTCCCAAACCAATGTAGCGTTGGTCGGTTTCCAATGATAATAGCCTGATCCAAAGGAAACGATAAAAATGCCAAAGAATAGGACAACCGGTATCAGTCTGGCGGTAATATCAGGTCGTTGAGACCAATTTTTTACAGAGCGCCACATGCCGTATGCCCCAATGAAGAAAAACGGAACGTTAGTAATGACGTTGAGGAAATTGGGAATCCCCCACATACCACGCTGGTCTGCAAAGTTATGATAATCAAGCCACTGCGGAATTGGCCCATAGGCAATAAGGGCAATGATCGCGCCCAGCGTTAAGGCAATAAGGAGAAGCCATCTTTTATCCATATCAGGCTATTTAGCAGCTAAATATACAATAAGCTTTTGAACTAAAGACTAAACTCCTAACAAGTACTAATTCTCCTTATCGCCTGGATTTTTGCCTTCTTCCTTTTCCTTTTTTTGAATTGACGGCCGAAGCCGGCGAGCATCGCGGAGGCTTTTGGTGATCATCCATTCCAATTGCCCGTTCACGCTGCGAAACTCGTCGGCTGCCCACTTTTCAACTGCCTTCATTGTGCTTTCCTCTATTCGGAGCACAAATTTCTTCTTGGCCATAGCTACATATTTAGCGTGCCCGTATTCAGCACTGGTGTCGCATCTTTATCAGAACATAACACTACCATCAGGTTACTCACCATTGTGGCTTTTTGCGCTTCATCAAGTTCAACTATTTCTTGTTTTGACAATTCATCAAGTGCCTGGTTAACCATACTCACGGCACCTTCAACAATCTTGAATCTTGCAGCTACGATCGCTTCAGCCTGTTGTCTTTTTAGCATTGCATTCGCGATTTCTGAAGCGTATGCCAGGTAACCTATGCGGGCTTCCATAACTTCAATGCCTGCTATAGCCAATCTTTCTGCCAATTCATCTTCTAAGGCTTCGTTGATCTCTGTCATCCCAGAGCGCAGCGTCACCTCTGCCTGCTCATCATCAAAGTTGTCATAGGAGTATGATCCTGCCAATTTTCTAACAGCAGCATCTGACTGAATGCGAACAAAGCTTTCATAATCATCAACTTCAAATGCAGCTTTAAAGGTCTCTTTCACACGCCATACAAGGATGACACTAATCATAATTGGATTACCCAATTTGTCATTCACCTTTACCCGCTCACTATCAAAATTACGCGCACGTAATGAGATTGTTTTTCGGGAGTAAAAAGGATTAGTCCAGAAAAAACCATTCTTTTTGACGGTGCCCTTGTATTCGCCAAATAACGTCAATACCCTGGATCCATTCGGATTGATAAAAAACATCCCTCTTGCAATAAAAGGGAACAAGGCTACACAAATAAGTGTAGGAAGTGGATTTTCATAGATAATCCCTACAATAATTCCAGCAATGAGGCCCAAAAGGACAAGTAGCATGATGTAACCTGAAATAGGGGAAACAGTTTTTTCTTCCATGTTAATTTTATTTTGATATTAAAATGATATCATAAAAATATCAGAAATTCAGTTATCAAACAAAGGATATCGACAAAAGGAAAGATTTTTCGGTTATAGGAGCGTACTTACATCGATGACCTCGTTAGAAGTCGTGACAAATACTTGGTCCTCCAAAGCAGGCTCTATAATGGCAGTCCCGGTAAAATTTCCGAAGGCTGGAAGCAGTCCCTGGTGTGTTCCAAACCAGAAGCAGGGCAACTTAAACCGTTGACGCCCCTGGTCCCTTAACCGTACCGCAGGATGGATATGGCCTGCCATATGGTATTTGCCCGAAATTTGTTCATCTGAGGGTTCGTGACTGAAAACAAAAGGTCCATGTACAAGGTGGGGATCGTATACATCAATGTCAAAGCGGGAAAACTCCTTTTCCGGAAGGATGTCATGGTTACCGATCACAAGATCCATATCGATCACTGAATGTCCTGCCCTCCATTCACCAAACTGCTCCCATGCTTCATTATGAAAACTATGGAAGAGATCACCCAGGAAAATAATTCGGAGTGGAGAAAAACCAGTTATGAGGTCAGTCATCCGTTGCAAATTGTCGCTTCCCGCTGACAAAGGAACGGGAATACCAGCTTTTCGAAAATGCATTGCTTTTCCAAGGTGAACATCAGCGAGAACCAAGATCGATTCTTCTTTCCAGAATATCGCTTTGTCTGAAGATAAGATCAACGTTTGACCTCTGAGTTTTGTTTGAATGGTTTTGCCCACTTTGTTCGCAATTGTTTACACCTATGTTGAATGGTCTACTCGCTAAGCTCGTATTTGATTTATGATTTGATGACTTCCAGTTTCATTCTTCTGATCCGATCTTCGAGTTTTTCGCTGGTCAGTCTTTCTCTTAATCTGTCTACCATTATCGGGAAAGCAAATGGGGTTGCACTTCCAGGGTAGCTTAAGCGTATTTTTTGTTCGTTGATCCTTTTGAGTGCCAGCCTTAGCCTCCCCTCTTCCAATTGGAGGTTCATGGCTTCATCGTAAGCCTGGAGTAGCAACAGGTTATCCGGCTCAAAATCTGAAAATACACCGAAAAATAATTGAGAGGAGGATTGAAGATGCCGATCCTTTTTCTCCCTTCCGGGAAAACCCTTGAAAACGAGGCCCGAAATGCTGGCAATATCCCTGAATCTACGCCTGGCCATTTCAACAGCATTGACAGACGCCCGGATATCTTCAGACAGATTTTCAAGCGAAAGCAAATTGGCCTCAAGTGCTTTTTCGATGGGAATCTCATTTGGCGATAACAGTTCCAATCCATAATCATTCATTGCGATAGAAAAGCTAATCGGCACAAGTTTAGAGATTCTATATGCCAAAATAGCCCCCAGGCCTTCATGCACAAACCTGCCTTCAAACGGATAAAATAAAAGATGATGGCCCTCTTTGCTTTTAAAGTATTCAATAAGAAATTCGCCTCTTGATGGAAGAATACTGCGTTGTTCTTGTAATTCAAACAATGGCAGTAATTTCTTGAGCTCCGGGTCTTCAAGATCACCATTGACCACCTGGTCGAACTTAGCCCTTAAAACAGCCGTTAATTCAGAAGATAAAGGCATCCTTCCGCCCTGCCATGAAGGCACTTTCCCTGTTTTGCTTTTCGACTTCCGCACCTGGACCGTCATTTCTCTAACGCGCACCAGTTCCAGGCTTCGACCTGCAAACCAGAAAATATCGCCGGGCTTTAATTGGGTAATAAACCACTCTTCCACATTGCCAATTCTTCTTCCACTAACATATTTTATCTGCATCATTTGATCACTGACAATCGTGCCCATCGATAATCGATGCCTTAATGCAACGCCCTTATCAGTAACGCGGTACATGCCACCGATCACATCAACTTTACGAAATTCGTCGTATGCAGCCAGTGAATCACCCCCGGTCCAGATAAAATTGAGACACCATTCAAATTCTGCTTCTGAGATGGAGTTGTAGCAAAAAGTGCTTTTCACCTCCTTGAATACCTGGTCAGGATAGAAACCTTCGGATACTGCCAAGGTCACAAGGTATTGAACCAACACATCAAAGGATCTGACAAAAGGAATCCTTTGCTCAATTTCCTGCTTTTCAATGGCCTCGCGAAGAGCCGCAGCCTCAGCCAGTTCGAGGGAGTGGGTAGGTACAAAGTAAATCTTGCTAAGTGCACCAGGCTGGTGGCCAGACCGCCCTGCACGCTGAATAAAGCGCGCTACACCCTTAGGACTGCCAATCTGCACTATAGTGCCAACTGGTCTGAAATCAACGCCCAGGTCAAGACTTGAGGTACATACCACGGCTTTTAGTTTGCCTTCATGTAACGCTTCTTCCACCCAGGTTCTTAATTCCCGACTGATCGAACTGTGATGCATGGCCATTTGGCCAGCGAGGCCAGGGTCAGCCTCAAGTAACTTCTGGTACCAAATCTCGCATTGGGCGCGAGTATTACAAAAGATCAAGGTACTTTCACTTTCTTTAAGGATCGGTACTACTTTTTCCAGCATTTTGATCCCCAGATGTCCGGCCCATGGCAGGGTTTCTATTTCGTCAGGTAAAACGCTTACGACCTCTATTTTCTTTTTAATACCTGATTTTATCAATTTTACCTTATCGGAATGTTGCCAATCTCCCATTAAGACTTGTACTGCTTCATCCATATTTCCAATAGTGGCTGAAATCCCCCAAATCTTTAACCCGGGTAAAATAGATTTCAACCTAGACAGTCCCAATTCCACTTGTACACCACGTTTTGAGCCGAGCAATTCATGCCATTCATCCACTACCATCGTTCTCAGGTGCCTAAAAAACTTGGGATAATCTTTGGTGGCCAGCAGGAGATGCAAACTCTCAGGCGTGGTTATCAGCAGTTCTGGTGGATTCCTAATTTGCTTTGCCCGCCTAGAGGTAGATGTATCTCCTGATCGGACTTCCACCCTCCAATTCAATCCTAATCCTTCAATAGCGCGATTTGCGGAAGCTTCAATTTCTTTGGTTAATGCCCTGATGGGGGTGATCCAGATGATTCTTAAGCCTCTTTCAGGGGTTTTTCCTGTTACTTTTTCTTCTCTAATCGCTTCAAGTAGAGCTGGAATAAACAGTGAATACGTCTTACCACTTCCGGTTGGGGCGTTAACGATTCCGCTTTTGCCATCGAGACATGCTTGCCAGGCTTCCAACTGAAAGGGGAATGGTTTCCAGCCTTTCGCTTTGAACCACTTTTTTGCTATGTTGATGTAATTATTGATGGTTGACGTTTGACAGTTTTATTGGCCGTAGAGGTTTAGTAAATTCAGCAGGTCATCAAGCGTATTCGCTTCACTTGCAGATTTGTCTTTCCTCCAACGTTTCATTCGGGGAAACCGAAGTGCTACACCTGATTTATGTCGCTTGGACCGATTTATTCCCTCGAAGGCCAGTTCGAAAACGAGTTCTGGCTTTACACTCCTCACCGGCCCGAATCGTTCGACGGTGTTTTGCTTAACAAATCGGGTAATCTCCTGAAATTCGGTGTCTTTGAGCCCGGAATACGCTTTGGCGAAAGATACCAGTTCATCACCATTCCAAACAGCGAAAGTGTAGTCCGTATACAAATTAGCTCGTCGGCCATGACCCCGCATGGCATATATCATAACTGCATCGATGGTAAGTGGTTCAACTTTCCACTTCCACCAATCTCCTTTTTTACGCCCGATCTTGTATGGTGAATCTTTTCTTTTGAGCATCAAACCTTCACAGTTATGTGCACGGGAGTCTTTTTGTTCTTTTTTTAGCACATCCCAATCCGAGAATTTGACAACAGGAGAAAGTAAAAGGGATTCATGGCGATAGCTATCAAGAAGTGATTCCAGTTTTTTCCTTCTTTCTGCCATGCTTTCGTGGCGAATATCCTGCCCTTCAAATTCGAGTAAATCATATGCTACTAAAACAACCGGAGCCGTTTCCAGCGTTTTTTTAGAAATATTCTTTCGACCGATCCTGGTTTGCAAGACATTGAATGAAAGCACTTTACCATCTTTAAATGGTAAAATCTCACCATCCAGAACAGTGCCTTCTGGCAAGGCATCGACCAGGGAATTGAATTCGGGAAACTTGTCAGTGATCAGCTCCTCCCCTCTTGACCAGACAAAAATCTCTTTCTTCCTTATGATAATTTGTCCCCTGATGCCGTCCCATTTTCTTTCGGCTTGCCATTCTTCAGGTTGACCAAGGTCAACTGGTTCATCTTCAAGTGCATAAGCTAAATAGAAAGGATAAGGTTTGGAAATATCGTCAAGCGGATTTTCGGAAAGTACCAACTCGTCAAAGGAAGTGGAAGACGGGTCCCAGTTGCCCATGAGCCGATGAGCCAGCAGGTTTTCTTCGATTCCTGTAAATTTTGAAAGTGCCCTTACCATTAATTTTTGAGAAATACCAATTCGCCAGCCACCTGTGATCAATTTATTGAATATAAACCTTGCCTCATGCCCCAGGCTATTCCACGCCTGTAGAATGGCCACCTTTTTTTCTTCTTCTTCTACATCTTTAAGCGCTTTGATGTATTCAATCCAATAGCTGAGGGGGTGGTTAGATTGTTTCAAGGGTTTTGGCAGCACGAGGGCTATCGTTTCAGCAAGGTCTCCAACAACATGGTAAGATTCTTCAAAGAGCCAGAGCGGGAGGTTTCCATATTCTGCTGCCCATGTTCTCAATAAAGTAGTCGTCACCGTTCGCCTAGGCCGTCGATGGGAAAGAATGGCGATTGTCCAGATTCGATCCGCGTCAGAGGCATTTTTAAAATACAATGCCAGGGCCTCAACTTTGGCATTGGTTTTTGTTGTTTGATCAATAGTATTAAACAACTTGACAAAATCCTTCATGATGCTTCACTGCTTGAGATCGAGTCATTAATTTCTGCCAATTCACCTTCAAACCTGGTTTGGACTTCCGCAGCATCCAGTCCTTGGTCGCGGAGCCATTTGCTAAACACACTAGTATAACCATGAGTAACGATTACCTTCTCAGCACCCGTTTCCCGAATTGCAGAATTGAGCCCATCCCAATCGGCATGATCGGAAAGCACGAATCCTCTATCTACTGACCGTCGTCGTCTGGCGCCTCTTAACATCATCCAACCCGAACCTACTGCAGTGGAGTGCTTCATAAAGTTTTTCATCCAGGATGCTCCCAATGCTGAAGGTGGACAAATAACAAGGCTGCCGGGAAAAAGATTTTTATCAGTCTCCTTTGTAATCTTAATAGTATCATTGAGAGAAATGCCCTGGGCACGCATAACTTCATTAATATTTTCAACCGCGCCATGTGTTAATACCGGACCAATAGCAGGATTGATATTTTGTAAAATCCTTTGAGCTTTTCCTAAAGAGTAACCGGCAAGAATACTAGTTTTCCCTTCGGCCTTATTCTGTTCCCACCAGGCATTGATGGCGTCGAAAACATCGGATTGCGGCTTCCATTTATAAACTGGGAGACCGAAGGTAGATTCGGTTATGAAGGCATGGCATCGAACAGGCTCAAAAGGTTCGGCCAGGCCATCATTTTCAAGTTTATAATCTCCTGAGGCTACCCATATTTCCCCTTTATACTCTACCCTGATCTGTGCAGAACCAAGGATATGGCCTGCCGGGTGAAAAGAAAATTTGACACCATTTATCGTCGTGGTTTCTCCAAATGGAACTGAACTGATATTGATTTTGCCGAGCCTGTGTTCAATTACCGGTTTTGCCGAATGGGTACATAGATATGCCTTGTGGCCCCACCTGGAATGATCTGAATGACCGTGGGTAATTAAAGCTTTGTCGACCTTCCGCCAGGGGTCGATGTAGACGTCAGCTTTTTCGCAATAAATTCCCCTTGAAGTAAAACTCAAAAGAGACATGGATGAATTTTATAAGGTTGAACTCAAAATTATCGGGAATGTTTAGGTTTAAATTGAAATGGTCTGTTTATTCGTTCAGGTATTGCATTCTATTACTCACCTCTGGGAGGATGGCCATAATGGCTTCAAATGCTTCTATTGGCCTGTCCGTGGCGAGAATATCTACGCCATTTTCCACACATTCACGATAAATCCTGCCTCCTCTGGCTTTAGCCCGATTGTCTAGATTACCAAATACGCCCAGGATGCATTGGATACCAAGGTCATTTATACGTTTGTAAAGTTCAGGTGAAGATTCCCTGGTTCCTGTAAATGCCACCATTCTATTTGTCGGTATTCCGGTGTCCAACATACGGTCCACTTCCTCATCATTCCTCATAGGTACAGAAATGACAACTTCAGAGTTCAGATTATGAATTTTTTTTGCCGCGCCTATATTATAGGCGATTACCATGGCATACTCCTCTGCTTCAGCACCTTCTACTGCATTAAGGACCAAGTCAAAGGGTACTCCTCTTTTGACATCAAGTGTCAGTAAGGCTTTGCCATCAGCCCATTCGAGGGTTTCTGTAAGGAGCGGAATTTTAAAGTCAGTTGTGTTCCCAAAATTATCAACAAGGTTCAGGTTTTTCATTTCGGCCCAAGTCATTTCCTGAACCCTACCAGAGCCAGTGGTGGTGCGATCAAGCGTATTATCGTGCATCATGATAAGGACACTATCTTTAGTCATTTCGACATCACACTCAATTATGGCCGGCACCTTGCTGCTGACGTATTGAAAAGTTGCTATGCAGTTTTCTGGAAATCCTTCATATTCTGGTCCTCCCCTATGGGCACTGACTAATGGGAGTCGTTCATCATCATAGGCAATGAAAGCTGGCAACCCGTCTTCGGGAAGATCAATAAATGTTGTTGTAAACTCAGGAGATTTCTTGTTACAAGAAATTAGGAAGAGAATAGAAAAAATTAGTAGGGAAAATCGTGGCATACTTTTAAATTTTTCTCATTTCGCGCTTGTCCGAAGATAAAAAAAGGGCTTGCATTTCTGCAAGCCCTTAATATGATTTATATCAATTTCAATTACTTGAAGATATAACGTACACCAATTTGCATGGCCCATCTTGAGCTTTGAATTCCACTGTCATCAAAGCTATTAGCAGACACATCATTGTCGGTAACACCATCAAAAGTAAAGGTTGGAATATTGGTTCCATCCATATAACCTTCGAAGTTGAGAAGTTCGTAGTTGCCGAAAGATCCTACAGTAGGACGACGACCAAGACCTTCACCTAATAGATTTGTGAAGTTGAAAACATCAAGAGTTAGCTGTAACGTATGGTCTTTTGCACCAGCCTTGAGTGTTAAATCCTGGATGAATTTCAGGTCAAGTACGTGGCTCCAAGGAGCACGGCTTGCATTCTTTTCAGCATAAGTACCGCGGCGTGTGCTTAGGTAATCATCTGACTCGATAAATGAGTTAAGTGCAGTCCACTGAGCTTCAGGAGACTGACCAGCGTCATTTTCAACAAACATAATGTCTTCCTGGTATGCAGGAACGTAGATCAATGAACGTTCGCGGCTGTCTTCGTTTGTCAGGCGACCACCATCGTTGTAGATATATGAGTATGGACGACCTTGTAAGCTTTCCCAGAACAATGCGATGGTTGTTTTAGGGCTGAATGAAGCATCTTTAGCCCAATCGATAGCATAGCTAAGGTTAGCAATGAACCTTGAACCCTGAGCGAAATCAGATCTTCCGAATGCTGGAGCATAGTTACGTCCTTGTACAGTATGAACACCTCTCCACTGTGATGAGTTTTGAGAAGAAGTTCCTTCAAACATAGCGTATGACTCACCATATGAGTAGGCGATCATACCAGTGAAACCATTATCAAACGGCTTAGTCAATGAGAAGGTCAGGTTGTAAGCACTTCCTTTGCTGGTATTTGTAGCATATAGTACACGACCATAAAAAGCATCCGGAATTAATACGTCTGTAATTTCATCACGACGATTGTAGATTGGACGGGTGTCACCAGTACCTTCAAGCGCAGTCTGAGAAGGCTTGAGGTTGATGTTCTGGTATCTTACGTTGTTAACTGTCTTTGTGAAAAGAAAGTCAACATTACCAATCATACCCCAGGGCAATTTCTGGTCAACAGCGATATTTGCTTTGAACACCTGAGGGATCTTGAAATCTTTGTCAAACAAGTCAATATCACCTGAAGGAGGTATATTATTAGGATCCAGGTTAAATGGAGGCTGTCCGGTAAAATCCGGAATGAAGCCCATACCTACTAACTCATCAGGAACACCAAATTGAGTACCACGGTTGATACCGTTGTTGTTGTATGCACCACCTGGCCACACCAAAGGAACACGGCTGGTGAAGATACCAAGTCCACCGCGGATCTGTGTGGTTTGCTCACCAGTTACGTCAAGGTTGAAACCTAAACGAGGTGACCATAGTAATTGTGAACTGATGAATTGACCAGTCTGTGCGCGGAAACCACCATCTTCATCAATGATCTGTGGGTGGAATTCAGCGATAAGTGGTAATGCCTGAGTATTGAAATGTGTATTTACAGGAGTTTCCTCAAAGAAAGGAATATCAACTCTCAAACCAGCAGTAATTTTCAAGTTATCCAATACCTGGATTTCATCCTGAATATAGAAACCAAGTTGACCGGCATTGAAAGCTGCAGCTGCAACCTGACCGTCACCAACTACATTGTTAGCGATATCTGACTGCTGCAGTGAGTATGAACGGATGTAATCAATAGGATCAGCACCATTGATGAAATCACTTACGCTACCGAAAGTGTAAACACCAAAGTTCCAAGGAATAAAGAGGTTATACACATCGTAGAATTCGTTGTGTGTACCAATTGTGATATTGTGCTTACCAGTGTAGATTGAAAAGTTATCAGTAAAGGTGATAATATCCTGATCAAGAGCGTTAGCTGTTGAAAACTGCTCCCAACCAAAGATGATAGTACCAGAACCATCTTCAATTTCTACGAATGGGAATTCAGGTCCAAGTCCATCACGGTCATCACGAACTCTTGTGTAATTTACTTTCAGGTTGTTGGCATATTTGGTACCAATAACTGAGTTTAACTCAAGAGAAGAAGAGTTGGTCTTGGTAAGAAACTTCTCAGAACCATTGGAGAAATTAACCGTACGCGTACCTGATTGACGACCTTCAACGTTGTCAGCACGCACAAAACCGTGGCGGAATGACAATTTGTTGTTGTTATTGATATTCAAATCAAGTTTAAACGTAATCTTGTCTGAAACTAACGAAGTAGTGTTGTCAGTATATGTTCCTACATCATAATTGTAGGTCTCACTGATAAAGTTGGCAAGATTCGTAATGCCAGCCTGGTCAGTATCACCTTCGTAATCATTAGCATCGAATGGGAGTGGAATTTCTTCATCCTGACGCTCATAATTAATGAAGTAGAACAATTTGTCCTTAATAATAGGGCCACCAACACGAACACCTGTTGTCCACGCAGAGAAATCATCGATTTCTGCACCTTCAAGGTTCTTTCTTGTGAGTCCCTGATTACGGAAGAAGAAATAAGCAGATCCTTCAATGTTGTTAGATCCTGAGCGTGTAATTGCGTTAATCGCACCACCTGAGAAACCTCCAACTCTGACATCAAAAGGTGCCAGCTGAACCTGGAATTCTTCAATCGCATCCACTGAGAAAGGAGAAACACCGGTCTGACCACCATTGGTACCAGAACCAGCAAGTCCAAATACATCGTTATTTACGGCACCATCAATATAGATAGCATTGTAACGATTATTCTGTCCTCCGAGTGAAATTGAGAAACCATCACTACCTTCTGTAATGGTGGCTTGAGGAGTTAAACGAGCGAAATCACCAATAGCACGAGCCACTGTTGGCAGGTTAGCTATTTGTTCTTCTGTAATGGTGGTTTCTGCTCCTGTTCTGTTACCATCGAAAATATCATTTCGATTAGCAGTAACGGTAATTTCTCCGAGGTCTGTTGCGGCCTCAGAAAGTTCTATACTCATTTTGTAGGACTGTCCAAGACGCAGATAAACGTCTTCTTTGGCATAATCCTGAAAACCAGTGTAGCTGATGGTGACCTTATAAGGGCCGCCAACACGCATGTTTGCAATACGGTAATAACCGTCGAGGTTGGTAATATTACCGTAAGTCGTACCAGTTGGGGTATGGACTGCAGTAATATTTGCCCCAATTAGTGCCTCTCCATTGGTATCGACTACCCTTCCGTTCATGGAGGAGGTGGTGATACCTTGAGCTGCTGAAAAAAGTGGCAACATGTTCGCATCGACGACTGTGCCTGCTGGATACTCAAGACCGTCTTTGAGAACCGTCTCGCCTGAGGCTGTCTCAAGCACAATCCTGGCGCCGGCCGCGGCGCTGAGCGTTGCAGAACGCTCGTTTGAAAAGAAGTCATTCCCCGACATGGACGACACATGCGTCTTGCTGTCGGCGGTCCATTCGCCCATCCGGTGAGGATTCGCTTGCGCAAAGCTTTTCACGGCTTTCGCAGCGCGGCGGTCCGAGTTGCCCTCGCGCAGAACCGGGTTGACCGCGGAACCCTTCACCGCGTCATACTTGGCCCGTACAGCTTTTTCCGCATCAGTTTCCGGGGCTTCCGGATAGTCCGGAAGCGTGAAGCCCTGAGATTGAAGCTCTTTGATCGCGCCTACCAGCTGAGGCACTGATGCAGAGATGTTGGGCAGCTTGATAACATTCGCCTCGGCAGTCTTTACCAAACGACCCAGTTCCTCCAGATCGTCGGGCTGATGTTGATCAGCACCCAGGTGGTCGGGAAAGGCCGCCAGAATTCGTCCGGCGAGACTGATGTCCTTCGTCCCAACGCTAACGCCGGCGGCTGCTGCGAATTTCCGGATGATCGGCAACAGTGAAGCAGAGGCGAGTTCTGG
>JBCCHF010000073.1:0-20694 GCA_039028895.1 Bacteroidota bacterium
ATCAATTCTAAAATTGAAAATGTTAGAGCTAGCGATGGAGAATATTTATTTCATGTTCAAGTTATATGGGATCTTGTTCCTTCAGCTATAGGGTATAGAGTGTACAGAAGCCTTACACCTGATTTTAAAGAAAAAGTAGAAATCTCTAAAGGACTTAAGGAAAATTCATGGCTTGCTGATTATACTGCTGCCAGGGGGGTGTTTTACTATTATAAAGTACAAGGGGTTGCAAATTATTTTTCAAAAACCAAATTAAGCCTTCCGGATAAAGGATATATTAAGGAAATTCCAATTGCAAACCCGGAAGACAGCATTCGACTAAGTATTGAAGAAAGAAAAAGAACTGGAGATGTAATTGGTGGGATTCCTCCTTCATTTTCAGTTTCGTTCAGAAATATAGAAATTGAAAATTTAAGAAATAAAAATCAACTGCTCACACAAGGAATTATTAAGAATACCGGAACCATTTTACTGGAAAATGTCATTTTGGAATTTTTCCTTTCCAATGACACCGCCTTAGATTCAAGTGACAGATATTTAGGAAGATTTGAAATAGATGAAATCGGGGCGGATCGACTTGAAGTTTTTGCAAAGAGTTTGAATCCAGGAAAAAATCTGAATCCTGGCACAAACTTCCTGATTGTCACTTCAAAAAATTCTTATGGAATTCTTGGAGATAAAGCAATGGAATTTTCCTTTTAAATTCTGTGCATCAAGAGAATTTTGACCATATATAAGAAATTATAAGACGGTTGGATTTGTGAGATTCTATTGGTGTTTGGGTAAGCCCCATTTTCTAGATTTTTCTTTTTTCTTTCAGCTGATTCGGACTCTTATTAATAGTTTTTTTCCTATAATTTTGCTGAGTGTATTGTTACTAGCGATTAATTTCACGATCTTACATTACTCCTCCAAACCCACCTTTAGTTAGCCAGATAAAAAAAAGAGCTATGAATTACAAGAACTACCTTCTTGCAATGCTGATAACATTTGCAGGGTTTCCAATGTATTTGGAGGCATCCACATTATCTACTGGTGATGAAAAACCTGACCCAAGCCTGGAAGTTGAAATGACCAATTCCAGTATTCGTCAATCAGGCGAATATGTTGAATTAATGTGGACGCTGAAAACCAATTTCTCAACCGAAAGAATTGAACTCGAACGACTAAGCCAAAAAGGGAATTGGCAACAAATCGGGATCATCAGGACCACCGGACCAGGAGAAAAAACACCGCATTATTTCTTTTTAGATACCAATCCTTCTGAACTGCTCCTTGAATATCGACTTAAGCTGATTGGGTATGATGGGGCATCCGTTTTCACAGCTTTGGAAGCTACAAATGAAGACATGGATGGGACGTCTTCTTCGGTTTTGATTCCCAAAAAGGTCAATGACATCCTGACCGTGAATTTTAACGAGCCGGTATCCATAACCTCTGTTTCGATAATCAACCACAAAGGGAAAAAAGTATATGGCTTGCGTCCGGGATTGTTCGATAAAAAATCTGTATCACTTAACCTGACTTTGTTGTCAGCTGGAGAGTATACATTGATCATACAGAAGTCTGGTGAGGTGATCAGGGAAAACTTCTTCAAGCAATAGTGCATCCGGTAAATGTAATGATTACCGAATCGCTTTTTCCGTTTCCAAAAGTATTTCCTTTTCTTTACAGACTTAATGCGACAGGATATTAAAGTTATTAAGGCAAGTGGGGAAGCTATTCCCTATGAATCGGATAAATTGATTCGTTCTCTCGAAAGGGCAGGAGCTTCTGAAGATATTATTGATGCAATTCTCAGGCAAATTGAAGCGGATCTTTATGAAGAAATACCCTCAAACAAAATTTACCAGCAAGCCTTCAAATTACTGCGGTCCTATTCCAAACCGCTTGCCGCAAAATACAAGCTGAAAAGAGCTTTGATGGAACTGGGACCATCAGGTTACCCGTTTGAACGGTTTTTTGGAGAATTACTCAAATTCCAGGGATTCGAAGTCAAGATTGGTCAAATCGTTCAGGGGCATTGCGTCCAGCATGAAGTTGATGTTCTGGCCTCCAAAGAAGGCAGAAAAGTCATCGTTGAATGTAAATATCATAACCGCCCTGGTTCAAAAAGCGATGTCAAAGTGCCGCTTTATATCAATTCCAGGTTTTATGATATCAGGAAAGCCATGCGCAAAAAACCTGAAAATAATAGCGACAAATTTGAAGGATGGGTTGTCACGAATACGCATTTTACCAAAGATGCTATTCAGTACGGTATCTGTTCCGGATTGAGGCTGATTGGCTGGGACTTTCCCCAAAAGGGAAATATCAATGATTTTATCGATTTGTCAAGACTATACCCTGTAACCTGTTTGACGACATTGACAAAAAAGGACAAGCAGCTTTTATTGAAACAGGACGTTGTGTTATCGAACGACCTTATAGATCGGGAAGACCTGTTATTAGATGCAGGTATTAAACCCGGCCGAATAAGAAATATCATGCGCGAGGTAAAAGAGCTTTGCGAAATCTGTTAATCTAAATCCCCCCAATTATGAAAATCATCAAGTTTTCCCTGATGTCATTAGGTGCTGTATTTGTAATTTTTGCATTGCTCGCACTGCGACCTGTCATGATCGTTTCGGAAGAAAAATGTAATGTGGTTACCGGAGAAGTCACGGCCATTTATGAAGGCGGTCCACAAGATGTAGTTTTCCATTTAAAGGATAATCCCATGACGCTATACATAAACCGTGGGCTCGAGCAGGGGCTCAACCTTGAAACATTAAAAGAAGATCTGGTTGGTCAGTCAGTGACAATTCATTATCCGCCACACTGGACACCTCTTGATCCCAACAACAAGTTTAAACATATCTCGAAAGTTACCTATGAGGGAGAGGTCGTCTTTAGTGAAATTGACTAAGATGGTTGATGGTTGACTGCCAACCGCAGGTTGCCTATTGAAGATTGCAGATTGCCAACTGCCCTCAACTCTTAGTCAAGTCATCTAATATCCCTTTCGGAATATCCTTGCATCCTTCTTCCATAAAGTCCAGCATTCTGATTGCGAGGGCTTTGGTCTTGTCGTCTAATTCGGCGAATTCTTTACCAAAGACTTCCTGAATGGCCTTAGACTTTACACTGTTTATTTTTTCAGGAACCTGCTCGATGGCAGAAGAGATTTCAAGAACTCTGCATTCCCTGGACAGGGCGACCAATTCATCTTCAATCATTTTATTAAAATCCGCTAAGGGGCCTGATTGGCAAAGTTGCCGACTTTTTAAGAGAATGCGGTTAACTGCAAGTTCAATACCATCGTTGCTGATATTATATTCGCGACTTTTTTCCAGTAACTGGCCAAGTAAATTTGGTATAAACCGAAGGTGTACCGGATTTAAAGCAAATCTTAAAAGGTAGTCGACTGCTTCCTTGCCCTGGTAAAGCAAGGTGTTGCCCAAAAGATTATCCACCTTGCCGGATTGTAATTCCGGATGCGTGCGTGTAAAAAAACTGTTTAAAAAAGATTCTTGTTCGAACTGCTGATCAGTTGTGAAAAAATATAGAATCCTATTCGCATCAGTAAGGTAAATTAAGCCATTCACCCCATATTCATGTCTCAAAACTGCTACATGTTCTTCGAAGTCGGGGTTATTGCTTTCTTCTTCAGCATTTTCTGCAAAAGTACAAATAGTCAATCCGCCTCTTTCGTAAGAAAGCAACCTGAAAGCATCAAGTGTATTAAGAGCGGGCATAAAATTTTATGGTTACAATGAATGATCAGATCATTTGACATCAAATAGCGTTCGGACCTTCAGTTGATTTTTGAAGTTGTCAACTGCCTGAGCGGTTTTGAAAAAGACCATGTTTTTTTCTCCTGGCATAATGTCGAAATAATTGTTAGAAAAAGTACCTTCAATATCTGTTTCAAGCTGCACGAACCTCGCCAAAGTTTTTGCACCAATATCAATCCTGTATCCACCAGACATCTTTTTTATATTGATAGACAGGTCTGGGTCAAGCAATTGCGTTTCTCTTGGGGTTTTGGGGAACCAGGTGGCAGAGGCATAAGACTCCTCACCTAAAGAAACCTGGTTTTGTACCTCGATAGGTTCAAGTAAGACCTCGATAAACTGAAGGCTTAGTGGAATATCTGGATTAAATAATCCTTCTCTTGGAATATCGAGAATTAATGTGCTTTGATTCGGAGGAATGGAAACTGCTGTTTTATGCTCGCCATATACTTTACCTCTAACATCTCTTAATTTCAGATTCAGGACAACTTTCTTGGTTTCCATCCTTTCTGAGATCACATAAATGTTGAGTTTATCTTCTTCCATTACTGGCGAAATCATAAATTCAGCAAACACTTTTTTGACAGCATAATGAAGGGCCTTCCAGTTGCCATAGTAGTCGACAGACGACCATGATGCGACAGGCCAGCAGTCATTTAATTGCCAGTATAAAGTACCCATACAATATGGCTGGCTTCTCCTGTGTGCTTCAAGGCCTATTCGCATGCCTTCAGCCTGAAGGATTTGGCTGACATAAACAAAATCAGCAAAGTCGTTGGGAATATTAAAGTCGCGCTCCATATATTCTCTGATAAGGCTGTTCCCCCTCGGGTGTTTTTGATGAGTATCCATGACTTTTGAGTCAAGGCTTAGATCATCTTCTTCGGCGAAAGCCATGATAGTTTTCATTTCAGGGAATGATTGAAAGCCGAATTCACTCATGAACCTGGGCACTTTCTTCTCAAACATGGAAAATGGTTCTGCATCATGCCATACGCCCCAATAGTGTGAATCTCCTTCAAATTGATGTTGTGGATTACCGCGACCATATTTAGGTGAAGATTCCCAATATCCCATTCCCGGATGGTGTTCTTTTACGGCATCCGGCAGGATTTCCCGGAAAATCTTTTGATAGGCTTTCCAAACTTTATTTTTCTGAGCATTATTAAAAGCATCCTGCCATCCCCATCTATGCCAACCTTCAGATACTTCGTTATTGCCACACCAAAGTGCAATTGAGGGGTGGTTTCTTAATCTGCGAATATTATCAATTGCTTCTTTCTTTACATTTGAGAGGTAATCACTATCCCCTGGATACATGGCACAAGCAAACATGAAATCCTGCCAGACGAGAATACCATTTTCGTCACAAAGGTCATAGAAGGTTTTCTTCTCATAAATTCCACCTCCCCAAACGCGAATCATATTCATATTGGCATCTGTCGCGTCTTTAATGATACGTGCGTATTGTTCAGCACCAACACGACCCTGCATGATATCCATTGGAATATAATTGGCCCCTTTCATAAAAACCGGGATTCCATTGACTTTAAAATAAAATCCAGTGCCTTTGTCGTCAGGCTCGGTAACCAGTTCGATAGTCCGCAACCCTATGCGTTTAAAATCTGAGTCCAGGGTTTCTTCCTTGAAGAGGATTTTTGTTCTGGCTTGATACATATGCTGATCACCAAGTCCACGGCTCCACCACAATTTGGGATTGGGAATGGTCATTGGAACAGAAAAGCGGTTGATCCCTTTGCGTAGTTTTATTTTTCTGACTTCTTCTATGTCTCCAAAGCTAACAACGAGATTTACTTTTTGGATTTTCGTACTGGTGATCTCCACTTCAGCACTTAATTGGGCTTCATTTTCGTCAATTTGAACCTGGTGGTAAAAGACAGAGGCAATCTTGGCCCGATCCCATGCCTCCAGGGTAATGTCACCTGAAATTCCCATTGTAACCATTCTTGGCCCCCAATCCCAACCATAATGGAATTGCGGTTTCCTGGTCATGGTACGCATGCCGCCAGGAAGTTCGTAACCCAGATCATTCCAGGCTTGTTGTACTTTTTTTTCAGGGGAATAAAAGAAAATTTGTAAGGCATTTCTGCCAAGTGCCACCCAATCTCTAACATTGACACGCCACTTCCGGAAGTAATTATCTGCTTCGAGGATTAGGTTACCGTTGAGGTAGACTTTGGCATAGGTGTCCAGGCCTTCGAAAACCAGCTCCAATTCATCCTTTCCGAAAACATCGGCATTGACGTCAAATGTAGTGCGATACTCCCAGTTTTCTTGAGAAATCCAGTCGTCTTTCAGTTCATTGGTACCATAAAATGGATTTTCAATTGCCTCATTATTAAGCATACTTAATTGAACAGATCCTGGTACAGTTGCTTTTGACCAGGCTTCGGTACCTGCCTGCCTAAATTCCCACTTATCATTGAGTAGTATGGTAGATTTACTATTGTGAGCAGCTATTCCCAACTGACAAATGAACAGGATAAAGACAACAACATTCCCCCCAACAAATTTCCAACGCATTGTGCTTGTTTTATTTCTTATTTCATCCCAAGCTGAGATTCCTGATTGGCTAGTTTGAAAACAGAAATGGCAGCGTCATTGTTTCCGGCAAGGATTAAAATTTCTCCCTGTCCTTCAACCAAAGCGAGGCTTTTAACATTGCCACTTGCAAAAAAGCCGCTTTCCATAATGGGTACTGCTCTGAATTTGCCGGTACCATCACCTAAAAACAGGTTACCATTTCCGGCATCATAGCGAACGGTTTCAACTTCCGCACCGTGGAGGTTGCCTGCTGTGAGGAGATCAGCATGGCCATCTCCATTAAAGTCTTTTACAATGATATCCTTCATTGGAGAAAATTGGCCTTCGTTGGGTAATACGGAAACCGAAAATTTCCCGGTTCCATCATTTATGAAAACTGATGATCTGAAATGTGTAGCTTCATATCTAACCGCCTGGGCGAGTAGTTCTGGTGTATAAATGGCCTCAATGTTGGCCTTGGCGAAATCATCGTATTTTGGAAATTTATCAGCAATAAATGGCATTTGCTCTGAAGAACACTCTCTTCCTCTTACCGGGAACATCCCCTGGTCAGAACTATTGGCCAAAACAATATCATTAGTACCGTTGGCATCAAAATCATTTCCAAAAACAACGAATGGCTTTGACTTGGAAGCTTTGAACTTTGCGTTTAGTCCAAGGTTACCACTCACCAGATCTAGATCACCATCATTATCAATATCGCCAACAGCCAGGCTAAACCACCATCCAGAAGCATTTTCAAGACCAGATCCAGCTGTTGCATCAGAGAAATTACCATTATTATTATTGAAGACTTTTAGGGTCATCCATTCTCCTGCAAGGATCAGGTCAGGGTCATTGTCGCCATCGTAATCAGCAAAGGCGGCATCAGTAATCATCCCGACATTCACGAGATCAACACCTTTTGCAGCGGTTACATCGTTGAATGTTCCATTATTGTTTTCCAATAGATAACTTTTTGGAGGAAACGGATAATTACCTGGCACAACACGACCACCTACAAAAAGATCGTTATCACCATCTTTATCAAAATCAGCACTGATAACTTTTTGTCCGGATTCAAAAATCTTCGGCAAAGCGCTTATATTCCTTGAAAATTGACCATTACCATTGTTGATATAGAGCCTGTCTTGTAACTGTGGTGATCCGGTTGAAAATTCATTGCTGCCACTTACAACGTATAAGTCCATATCCTGATCGCCATCTGCATCGAAAAACAGGGCATTCATATCTTCACAAACGGCTTCCGCATTCCATGGAGCACTATTAGAAGGCTTGAAACTTCCATCATTGCCTTGCAGGAAAAGTCTTCCGGCCTGACCGGCACCACCTCCAATGTATACATCTTCAAGATTATCTCCATTGACATCACCTGTAGCAAAGAATGGTCCATTCTCTGACAGCTTATGAGGCAATAGGATCTCTTTTTCAAAATCGTTGAATTCAGATTCTTTATGGACGAAGTTTAAACCCGCATTTCCGGGAACACTGGCAAAAATAGGCTGAGGAGGAGTCGGCTTTGGGCCTGCTGGTTTTCCTGCTGCATGCTTTACTTCAAGCACCTGGTTGGTGGTGATACCACGAAGGACGGTCTCTTTACCATCCGACCATGTTATTTTAACCAGATCAGCTTTTTCTGCTTTTCCGGTACCAAAATGGATAATTGGCTCTACAGATGATTCATATCCGCGGGTTAAAGTCAATTCTTGTACCTGGGTTACATCTCCAATTCTAACTTCGACTTTTGAATTAAGTGCATTGGAATTGCCTTTCGGACCAGTCAATTTAAATCTTAGGTAAGAGTTATTGGTAGTTTTCTCACTATTGTTACGATAAATGCCTGCTGTTTCGTTCGTATTACTGACAACGATATCCAAATCACCGTCATTATCAAGATCGGCATAGGCTACCCCCTGGGAGAATCCAGGATCATCGAAGCCCCATTCTTTGGATTTTTTGCTGTAGGTCAGGTCATTATTGTTTTCAAAAACATAATTGCTGATAGGGTTAGACGGTGCCATTTTAAGTAATTCGTCTACTCTGATCTGGGTCGATCCTCCCTGTGAAGCTGCCTGCTCTCTGATGGATCCAAGAAAGTCATTATTCCTGATATCTTTCATGATGCCATTGGTAATGACAAGATCTTTGTCAAGGTCATTGTCAAAATCAGCAAATAAAATACCCCAACTCCAGTCCGTTTTAGAAATGCCGGCTAATTGCCCGATTTCACTAAAGGTTCCGTTTCCATTATTGATTTGCAATGTGTTTACCATATACTGATAATGGAAGCCCATGTCAATAAATTGCCAAAATTGCGCTGGCCTCATAGCTCCCATATTGGTTTTTGAGCGGTAATGATCAGCAGCCACCATATCAACTACAGCGATATCTACAAGACCATCATTATTGTAGTCTGCAATATCAGAACCCATTGCAAAATTCGAAATATGGCGTGTTCTTTTTTTGATTTCTTCGGAAAAGGTCCCGTTTTTATTGTTGATATAGATGTAATCTGGTTTTTCATAATCGTTACTGACATAAATATCTGTCCAACCGTCTGCATTAATATCAGCTGTAACAACGTTGAGGCCATAAGCAAAGTTGGTAATGCCAGCTTGCTCGGAAACATCGGTAAAGGTGTTGTTTCCATTATTTCTGTATAGCCTGTCACTTGTGTATTGATTGATATAAGGGGCCTCATCAACACGATACTTTCTCCTTTCACTTCTTAGTGAATTTGGCTGGTTGATCACGTATAAATCCAGGTCGTTGTCTTTGTCATAATCAAAGAAGGAGGCCTGGAAAGAATACCCACCGTCGTCGAGTCCAAACTGTTTGGCCATTTCTACAAAGGTGTTATCACCCCGATTGATATATAGTCGGTTTCTCATATCATTAGGGTTCAACGACCAACCGTTTTTACAAACATAGATATCGAGGAAGCCGTCTCCATTCACATCTGCCATTGTAGAACCAAATGACCAGATTTGCTGAAATTGGATACCAGAAGTGCTGGTAATGTCTTCAAATTCAAAATTTCCCTTGTTGAGATATAGCCTGTCGGGTAGCATATTGGCTGTAAAGAAGAGGTCGACTAGCCCGTCGTTATTAATGTCTCCAGTAGATACACCGCCTCCAAGGAATAAATACGGCCAGTTTAGATTATTCAAATCAACTGTTTCCCGGACTTTATTGTCAAAGTCTACTTTAGTTTTTTCGGCAGTAAGCCTGGTAAACATTTTGCCTTTTGAGGCATTATCATTGGCGTTATTCGTTGGGCCATCCGAGCCCGGAGAGGTACACTGGAAATTGCCAAGCAGGAAAAATGCGAAAAGGACGAACGTAAGAAAGAATCTCGAATTGAACTGGTTATACATAACGTTTACTTAGTTTCTATTAAGGCCCATAAAATTACTATTTGTCCACCAATATTTTGTAATCCAAATGCACTAAACCATCAGAAACTTTTTCAGGATCGAGGAAGTAGTTCTGTCATTTTGGCGGTCAACCTTAAAATGATAAGACAAAATGGCCTGAATTAGGGGAGGGAATGGCTTTTGTTAACCTAAAAGCATAAATTAAAGAATAGAAAATGGATCTAAATAAATTGACAATAAAATCTCAGGAAGCGTTTCAAAAAGCCTTTGAAATTGCCGGTCAAAATCAGCACCAGGCAATTGAAACATTTCATTTACTAAAAGGGATTCTATTGACCGATGAGAATGTAATCCAGCATCTTTTAAAGAAAGCAGGCGCAAACATTGGACAGGTAAATAATGATTTGGACAACCTTATTAGCGGAATGGCCAAGCTGGCATCCCAGGCTATGCCTTATATGTCTCAAAACACCGTTCAGGCTATGCAGAAAGCGCAGTCGTTTCTTGCCAATTTCGGTGACGAATATATTACTGTGGAGCATTTATTACTTGGTATTGTGGCGGGTAATGACGGAACCGCGAAAATGCTGAAATCGAATAGCGTTTCTGAGAAAGTAATTTTAAAAACAATTGAAGAATTAAGAAAAGGAGCGAAAGTGAATAGTCCATCAGCAGAATCAACCTATAATGCACTTGAGAAATATGCCAATAACCTTAATCAAATGGCCCTTACCGGGAAACTTGAACCAGTTATCGGACGAGATGAGGAAATCAGGAGAGTATTACATATTCTGTCAAGGAAAACAAAAAACAATCCTATCCTCGTTGGTGAGCCCGGGGTGGGTAAAACAGCTATCGCCGAAGGCATTGCCAGGCGAATCGTAGATCAGGATGTACCAGACAATATCAGGGATAAAGTAATTTATGCCCTGGATATGGGCGCGTTGATGGCTGGTTCGAAATTCAGAGGTGAATTTGAAGAAAGACTAAAAGCCGTCATCAGAGAAGTTACTGAGTCAGATGGAGGGATCATTCTGTTCATCGATGAGATTCACACACTTGTTGGCGCAGGTAAAACGGACGGGGCACTTGATGCTGCCAATATTCTTAAACCAGCGCTTTCAAGAGGTGAGCTGAGAGCTGTGGGTGCCACTACGCTTGACGAATACCAGAAGTATTTTGAAAAGGATAAAGCCCTGGTCAGGCGATTCCAAAAGGTAATGATCTCAGAGCCCAATGAGGAAGATGCCATTTCCATTTTAAGAGGTATCAAAGAGAGGTATGAGACTTACCACAAAGTTGAAATACTGGACGAGGCTATCATTTCCGCAGTAGAGCTTTCACAACGATATATCGCTGATCGGTTTCTTCCCGACAAAGCGATAGACCTTGTAGACGAAGCGGCAGCAAAATTGAGACTTGAGATCAACTCCATGCCTGAAGAGCTTGACGAATTAGAAAGAAGAGTAATGCAGCTCGAAATCGAAAAAGAAGCGATCAAGCGAGAAAACGACGAAAAAAAGCTGGATGCACTGAATAAGAAGTTGTCAGAATTAATGGAAGAGCGGGATAGTATGATGGCCAAATGGCGCGATGAAAAAAATATTGTTGAAGCCATCCAGAAATGTCGCAATAACATTGAAAACTTCAAGATAGAAGCAGAGCAGGCGGAAAGATCAGGTGACTATGGGAAAGTCGCTGAAATTCGATATGGCCTGATCAAGCATGAGGAGGAGCAAATTGCCAACTTGTCGAAAGAACTTGAAGAAATTCAGGTTAACGGTAAAATGCTGAGAGAGATCGTTACCGCTGATGATATTGCGGAAGTGGTTGCGAAGTGGACCGGCATTCCTGTGACCAGGATGATGCAAAGTGAACAGGAAAAACTGGTGAATCTCGAAGCTGTACTCCATCAGCGTGTCGTTGGACAAAATGAAGCCATTGAAGCTGTCGCAGATGCCATTCGCAGGAGCCGTATCGGATTCCAGGATAAAAGAAAACCAATAGGCTCATTCCTGTTTCTTGGAACAAGCGGGGTGGGGAAGACCGAACTGGCCAAAACTCTGGCAGACTTCCTTTTTGACGACGAAAATGCATTGGTCAGGATCGATATGTCTGAATACCAGGAAAAACATTCGGTATCCAGACTTGTTGGTGCGCCTCCAGGCTACGTTGGTTATGACGAAGGCGGACAATTGACCGAAGCCATTCGTCGTAAACCCTATTCCGTGGTTTTGCTAGACGAAATAGAAAAAGCACATCCCGATACATTTAACATTTTGTTACAGGTATTGGATGATGGGCGGTTAACAGACAATAAAGGACGAACTGTAGACTTCAAAAATGCCATTATCATAATGACTTCAAACATTGGTTCACACCCGATTATGGAAGGTCTTCAAAATGTCAGCGATCAGGATCTGGAAGCTGCTAGTTTCCTTGTGGAAGGACAAGTAATGGATCTTTTGAAGAAAATGGTACGACCAGAATTCCTAAATAGAATTGATGATGTCATCATGTTCAGACCGTTGAATAAAAAGGATATGCAATCTATTGTAAATTTGCAACTTAACCAGTTGAAAGATATGTTTAGGGAACAGGATTTAGATGTGGATTTTACAGATCATGCTATTAAGGTAATTGCTGATGCAGGCTACGAACCAGAGTTTGGCGCAAGGCCTTTGAAGCGAATCATACAGAAACGTGTCGTAAATAAACTGGCACGCAAGTTGTTAAATAAAGAATTAAATTCAAATACGAAAATAATGGTTGATGCGTTAGAAAATGTAGGCATCATTTTCAGAAACGAGAAGACAGCAACCGTTTAAATATTTTTGACTCCCGGAGGAAACATCCCGTCGCAACCCAGTTTGAGGCGGGATTTTCCATTTTTAGCCCAATCTTTTACAACTCTAACTGCTTAACACCTAAGTCAAATAATCCTTTGTTCAGCTTACCAGTGAGTTTCATGAGGAACTTGACCTGCTTGTATTTCTTTTTGAATCTTGGGCCCAGTTCTATAAGCTCTTTCATATATGGCTTTTTGGCAATCCTGATGCCTAGAGCTATCCGTTCTCCTACACTCAACTCTTTTTGCCATTCACCAAAATCTTTCAGGATCTTCTCAATGGCCTCACCATTTTCCTTGCCATAATCGGTAACATAAGCAACACCCTTTTTGGGGTTCAAAGGTTTAAGCGCTTCATACATCATGCCGACCATACTTATAACAAGTATATCCAGTTTCTTTTCAGGATTAATATCACCAAAAGCTGCTTTTGTCAGGTTTTCATTATGCAGCCTAAGCTGATTGGCCAATTTTGCAGAAGCACAATCTGTTAATAGTATAGGACAAAGCATTACAAGGCACAATATTGTAAATCGCCTGGTCATAGGTTTTATGTTTTCATTAATATCCCTTTAAGATAAGTAAAGGCTGCCAAAACGAATTCCAGACAAGCTCTTAGATAAAAATGTATATTTGAATTAAACAAATAACCTAGGGTGAAAATTCGTAATTTTTTAAACATCTATGGGGTCATTATATGTCTGTTTCTGACCACCAGTTTATTCTCCAACGATGATTTACGTTTAGCTGAAGTCGTAGATGGCGTTGAAGTGCTGTCCAAAGAAATTGATATAGAGTTTGTTTTTTCGGCACCCCGACAGCAGTTTTCACAAGAAGTTGTATTGGTTAATATTGGCAACAACGACCTTAATATTCGGCTGAAGCCAGGATCTGTTTTAAAAGGAAGGTCATTTGAACTCAAGGATGTTGAAGCAGGGTTTGTATTAACAAAAGGAGAGCGAAAATCGATGGAGATGATCTTTCGTTCTGCAAACCAGAATTTTGTCAATTGGGAAACCGCGTTTATTGTTGTTGCAGGAGCTGGTCCTTCAGGTGAAGTGACACTAAACTGTATCGGGCGAAAAGATATTACAAGGTCTTTAAGCACTGTAGAACTTACGGCATGGGATGATGCCAGAAAATTACACTCTGTGGATGCCTACAATGCCTTCCTCAAAGCCTATCCCAGCAGTAACCTTGCATCAGAAGCCAGCCTGAGGATTTCTGCAATAGAAAAAGATTCACTTCAAAGAAATGTAACCTCAACGACCAAATTGATAAGGGCAGACCTTGAAAAGGCCGTTAAATCAAATGACGAAAAGGCCATCAGGCGCATATTGGAGAAACACGACAATACATTCATTACTAAAGGACTAGAAAAACACCTAAGTACACTGAAAGAAAGGACCGTTTTTGAAACCGCCATAAAAAGTGACGATAAAACGGCCATGCGCAATTATCTGAAGGTCTATCCTGATGGTTTGTTTACCTATTTTATCAAAGACAAGCTAAACGAACCAGTTGTTATCCCAAATAGTATCCAGGAAGGGCTTGATGAACTTAGAGGACAACTTTTGTACTTCATTCCAGATTCCATGACTGTTAATGAGGCATACAGGGTTGAAATGACCATCAAGCGTATTGTTACCCAGAAGTTCAGGATAGACAAAGGAAAAGCTATTTTGAATATACCGATCAGTAAGGAAAAACTCAAAACCAGGGACAACAACGAAGTCACCATAGAGATCGGTAAGGTGATGCGTGCTGAATTAATAGATTCCAGTCCTGAGCAACGTTTTCATGTTGTCCCTTTCGGGGAAAGTAAAAAACTGGTAGACCTTACCGGAAAGGATCATACGCTTTGGCAATGGGATGTTGTACCACTTTCAGAAGGCAGGCATTACCTCAATTTCCTGGTCGAAATTATTATGACAACAGAAGATGGTGTTTTCAGCGAGGCCATCCCTGTTTATAAAAAGAAGATTTACGTTGAGGCTGTTCCGGGCATTGGTCAGCGAATCGGTCTGATAGCAGGCATTATTGGAGGAGGCACTTTAGGAGCATTTCTGTTATTTTTCCTATTAAAAAAGCGGAGGTCATCTGATGATTTCGTGGCTAATCAAGCCCAAAAAATTAAATCCATCCCCGAAAAAGTAACCTTCCTAGTTAAAAAAGATAAGTTAAGATTGGCCCTTGTTGCGCTGGATCAATTTCTGGACATTGATGATGAACTGACCAAAGATGTTGTGCTGTTGAAATCTACACTTACAGGACTGGAAGATCAAATAGAATCCGGTACTGCCAGTGAAGAAAATATTAATCTTACCAAAAACAGGATAAGAGCTTCGATCCTTGAGTTAACAGAACTAATTAAGAAAAGAAGTGTCTCTTCCTGACATTTCTTGAAGCATCTCATGAAAAAAGTTTGATTTTTTATTATTGAAAATGAGCGACTTATAGCTTTTTTGAAAAAAATGTTTTCAAAGTTGTGTGGAATTTTTCATTTCCGCCGTCAACCTTTTGAAAACCAGATTTTAAACCTTTAAAGTCAAAGTTATGACGAAGTACAACTCATTTTCTGATCTCAAGGTATGGCAGAAAAGCAAAGAATTTCTGCTTGAGGTCTTCAAAATTGTAGAGAATTTTCCTGAAGGAACAGCTCCTGAATTCGCGGGTGCCATCCGTAATGCAGCACTTGAAATCTCTTCGGGTGTTGCACGTGGGCAGTGCATGTATAATGACCATGAAAACCTGGTTGAGCTAACAGTTGCGTGGAAAAAATTACATCAAACCAAATCCCTTTTATTAGTTGCCCAGGAAATGAAATTGGTCAAAGAAAAAGACCTTGAACCAGCTTTTAATGAATTGGTGGAAACTCAAAAACTACTAGGTGGTTTCAGGCGATATTTCCGTGAAAAAACTCAAGGCAAGAAAGAAAGCGCAACTTCAGGGTGAGAATTATGGCTTATGGGTTATTTACCAACCTAAGCTGCATGTGTGCGGGGTCGGGCAAAGGTCCGACCCTTTATTCTTTATACATTTCCCCGGTTGTAAGATAGTGGTTAATGGCCTTTTCCCAATAGACCATCATGTTTTTAAAATAATCATCAATTGAGGCTTTCAAGTATTCACTTCTTTCCTGATTAAGTGCGGTAAACTCATATTCAATATCTGCCTGGGTATTGCCATCTGTTTTTTCAATTAACTGGATCTTTATCAGGTCAATTTGTTCTCCGGGAGTGAATTTGGCAAATGCAATTCTAAAATGAACAGGGTCATAATCTGTAACAATCCATGTTGCCCTTAGATTTTCACTTGCTGGTGTTGTAAAAACACAACCATGTTCGGCCAAACCTGAATTGGAATATACAAGGTCATAGGTCCAGTGTTCAAGCCAGTCAGCTTCTCTGACTGGACATAATAAAGGGAACACTACAAGAGGAGCGGCCAGATTTGTCTGAGAATATCGCTTAGTTATTTTTATTGAATTAAAATCCTGCATAAGGCTTCTTTGAATAAATATTTAGATTTTCGAATTTAAAATTAGCGCTTGTTAAGTTATTAGCAAATTGGAAAACAAAGAATGGTGTGAACTAATTCAATTTTTGCGAAATTAATATTGGCAATAAGTTCAGTTGTTAATCATCTGAACATTCCTTAAATTGACTTCGTCAAAAGTAATGTATCCATGAAAATTGCTACTAAGCGAGAAAACGGCGTGGTAATCATCGTTCTAGATGGTGACCTGACTATCGGTAAAGGCGAAACGAAACTTAGAAATAAGATCAAAGAACTCCTTGAAGATGGAGAGAAAGATATTCTCATCAACCTTAAGGATATCTTTATGATTGATTCCTCAGGAATCGGGGCACTCCTTTTTGCCAAATCAGCTACTAACCGTGCTGGTGGCACCGTTAAGTTGCTTCATGTAAAAGATAAGGTACTTGAAGTTCTTGAAATCACCCGTATTATTGGCGTTTTTGAGACATTTGATACTGAAGACAACGGTATTGCCTCTTTCGCTTAACCCACAACGCCTCTTGGAATACGTTAAATGAATTTATAACCAAAAAAACAAAGCATAATGAGTTGGGAAGAAAATAATGACAAGACTGAATACCAGGTTGTCATCAATCATGAAGAACAATACTCCGTTTGGCCAACTGATCGTAAAATCCCCCTAGGATGGAAATCTGTAGGTAAAAAAGGAACCAAAGCCGAATGTCTGGATTACATCGAAGAAGTGTGGACTGACATGAGACCAATAAGCCTTAGAAAAAAAATGGAAGAGGACCTGAAAAACAACTTGAAAAAGTATTAAATCAAGTACCTCCGCTTCTTTAAATATCCAGGTTTAATTGAGTTGTCAATGATCAACTCGGGTCCAATCCTGGCATGACAGGATGTGGAACATATGGGGCCTCAATCTTGTTGATGTCTTCGTCAGATAATGTGAGACCAACTGATTTTACGGCATCTTCTATATGGGAAATTTTTGTAGAACCAATGATTGGAGAACTCACGGCCGGTTTCGAAAGTAACCAGGCTAAAGCAACCTGGGCAGGACTGACACCTCTTTCATTAGCCACTTCAATCACAGCCTCTGCTACATCAAAGTCACTACTCTGACCGTAAAGCCGTTTATTGTAATCATCGATTTTGCTGCGTTTAGTATGAAAGCCTTCCCTTGTACGAGCGCCTGTTAATACCCCACGTGCTAATGGGCTCCAGGGAATAAGACCAACGCCTTCATGCTCACACAAAGGATTCATCTCTCGCTCTTCTTCTCGATAAACGAGGTTATAATGATTTTGCATAGCTACGAATCGGGTCCATCCGTGTAGGTCAGCCTTATATAGAGCCTGACAAAATTGCCATGCATACATGCTGGACGCTCCGATGTACCTGACTTTTCCTGCTTTTACAACATCATGCAAGGCCTCCAGTGTTTCTTCAATCGGAGTGGAATAATCCCAACGGTGAATTTGATACAAGTCGATATAATCTGTTCCAAGTCGACGCAATGAAGCATCAACCTGATCCATAATATGCTTCCTGGAAAGTCCATAAGCATTAGCATGTTTTGCCATAGGAAACCTGACTTTAGTGGCGATCACGACCTCATCACGGCTGGCATATTTCTTTAAGGCTTTCCCAGTGAGTTCTTCACTAACACCCACCGAATACATATTGGCAGTGTCAAAAAAGTTGATGCCCAACTCAAGGGCTCTTTTTACATGCTCTTCACACGCTTTCTCTTCAAGGATCCAGTCACGCCATGATTTTGAGCCGTATGTCATCATGCCAAGGCAAATCCTAGACACTTTTAATCCTGATTTTCCAAGTCTTGTGTATTTCATGGTGTTTACTTTTTAGGCTGAATTCCTGCTCGCGTTTACATTCCCAAAAAGAGAACGGGTGACCATTTTCTCGTACACTTCCCGATTATCAGGATTTTCAGCAATCTTTTGCAAAGCAAATTGCTGGATTGTTAAAAGCGGTAGTACTATGTCTTCTCTGATCGCAATTGAAGCCTTAGATATTTGCTCCTCTTCCATCAATTCCTGGTATCCGCTAATTTCCAGCATCATTTCTCTCGACAATTGACATTCGTCATAAAGGATTTGCCAGAATTCCCCGAATTCAGCGTTTTCTTTCATATATGCCGTCAAAGGGAAATAAGTCTTGGTTATCGACATCATGCTATTGAGAATCAGGGTTTTGAAAAATGCAACATTCCTGAAAAGGCCTTTAACTTCATCGAGTCGGCCTTCATTCTTTAGCTTTTGTATGGCAGTTCCTATCCCAAAATACCCAGGTACATTCTGTTTGAGTTGACTCCACGAACCCACAAAGGTTATTGCCCTTAAGTCCGAAAACTCGAGTTTCGCCTTGTTGCCTCTTTTTCCTGGGCGACTCCCGATATTGGCGCGCCCATAATACTTCATGGTGCCCATTTTTTGAAGATAAGGGAGAAATGCTTCGTGAGCTTTCAGGTCTGAATACTTTTGGTAACTGATCGACGCCAATTCGTCAAAAACGGCTCTCTCCTCGCCACTGATGTCTGTTTTGAGGTTACTGAAAACACCAGAAGAAAGACCTGCCATAACCAGTTGTTCGCAATTGTGTCTGAATTGTGGAACCGTTCCGTACAAGCTGGTTATTGTCTGTCCCTGGATAGTTAACTGGATGGCATTATTGGCGATCAACTTGCCCTGAGAAGCGTAAAATCTATGCGTCTTTCCCCCTCCTCTGGCCGGTGGACCGCCCCGTCCATCAAAGAATATCACTTTTATTCCATACTGCTCTGAGAGCTTTGACAAAGCTTCTTTGGTTTTAAAGATCTCCCAATTGGCTTTAAGGTAACCACCGTCTTTCGTGCCATCTGAAAAACCCAACATGATGGTTTGGCGATTACCTCTTCTCTGCAGATGGGCCTTATAAACAGGGTGATTATACAGGAACTCCATGGTTTCTGAAGCGCCGGATAAACCTTTTATCGTCTCAAACAGTGGAATAATGTCAACCTTGATAGCAGCATCCTTCCATCCACAGAACCTGAACAATCCATACACATTCATTACCGCAAAAATATCTTCAGAATTACTGATGATATAACGGTTGCAACCCAGTTCACCATTCACTTCCTGGATCTCTCGAATCTGCTGGATTGACCTGATGGTATCTACAATTAAAGAATCTTCAAAGTCTGATGGAGATGCAGAAATGGCGGAATTGGTCAGCATCTGTATCATTTCATCTTGCGCATAAGCAACATCTGGATTGAAATCATCAATATACTTTGCGCAGATTTGCTTAACAGATCTGATATGAATTCTACTGTCTTGCCTGATATCAAGAGAAGCAAAATGTGTTTTAAAAATATGCACCTTATCAATGAATGCATCAAGCATGTCAAGAAACAGACCATTATGTTCTTTAATCAGGATTTCTCTAACTACCTCGAGCGGTGATAAAATCTCATCTAAAGAGATTTTTACACTTTTATCAAACATAGCATGGTACAGCTTGTCACTTAACTCTGATAACAAGACCTCAACTTCCCGGAAGGTGAATCTACGCCTTAATGTTTTAAGATTATTGTAGTAGCTCTTCATAAGCTCTGTTCTAAGATCATCAGCTACCTGCCTTGTGATTTCAGCAGTTACAAACGGATTACCATCCCGATCTCCACCTGGCCAGAACCCTAACTGGATCAAAGAAGGATTGGAATAATCTTCGTCCTCAAGTGTATTTTTCAGACCTGAGTAGAGCTGTCCGATAGCATCAAAATAGACGTTCCGCAAATAGGAAATGATATTCCTGGCCTCATCAATAGGGGTTGGTTTTTCTTTATTCAGGAAGGAGGTCTTTCCCAATTGTTGCAATAAGGTATTGATCTCTTTTAGATTGTTTTCGGAAATGGCTTGTCTTAGATCATGGATGATATTCTGGACAGACAATGGATAAAATTGCGTAGGGTGGGCAGTAAAAACTATCCGCACACCAAAATCTCCAAGTTTTTCCTTTAAACTCTTTTCTTGATGTCTTGCTTTGGCAATGGAGAAGAATTCCTCAAAATCGCCTTCATCCGTGTATTTGATAAGTCTGGGAAAAGCGGAATCCTCTATACTGTCAAACAAAACCACCTGACGCTCAATATATTGGATGACTCTGAACAAGAAGTCAACCTTTTCCTCTTCGGTCTTAAAATCGGTATGCCTGTCAAAAAAAGTAGCTACTATATCAGAAGGATTTATCCCGTTGGTCAATCCTTCCCTGCTTTTTTGAAAAAGGATGGGAATTAACATCCCTATATTGGATATCTTTTCATACGGTAGGTTCATGAAAAGACTATTATAAATCTTGTACCGATTAAGGACCTTGTTGTTGAAGGCTGTAAGGGCCTTTTTAAAGCTCATTTTGATAAAATTTCGTTTTGAAATGGAAAGGGTAAAAGTAGAATTTGTTTTAAGATTTTTCTAACCAGAATCCATTATTATGAATATTTTAGAAGGCGGCTTCAATTATCTTTGATTCTTACAATTCTAACAATGCTTATGGCATTAATGTTTGGCGAATATTTATGGAACGAAATAACGTTTTTGCTAATAACGAAGCAATTAGC
>JBCCHF010000074.1:0-19388 GCA_039028895.1 Bacteroidota bacterium
AAAAAAATAAAAAAAAAGTAGGGGTTACAAAGGGGGGCTTGTGTCTATTAGAATAGAAATCAGATGGATTTCTTTAATTAGAATGTTTTGAGAGAGGTTTATCCTTAAGGGGAAAAAACTTTCATGGTCACGATTTTGTTCTCTGGGGGGGGAACAAAAAGCCTTTGGGGATACCTCTCTCAAAATTTGCCGAAAGGTTTAAATTCTAGAAGGTGTAACTTAATTGTTACACCTTTTTTTGTTTGGGTACGGCTGATTGGGGAGGGATTACTGTTTCCAAACTAGCGAGGAGTTTACCACGCTATATCCGGAAAAGTTGCCTAAGCCATTTTCGATATTATTATAAATATCTATTGGGAAAGTTCTGGGAACTTCATGGATACCGATAGTTGCATTTTCACCGAGTTGTTCGGTGAGCGTTTTTTGGTAGAGATAATAAGCTTCACTTACTGATCTCAATTCTACAACATAGCCGTAAGCAATCTTATCTGGCATGTCATTTTCGATTTCATTCCACACTTGCAGGAAGATTTCAGCTTGTCCGTTATTGAAATCTGAATCTTCAACGAGTACTCCTTCAAAATTTTGTGTAGTAATAGAAGGAATAATGTTGGCCGGGGAATTATCTGGTCTTGTATCTTCGTCTATCGAGAATCTCGCCGGTCTTTCGTCAAGTAAGACAAAACTGGTGTCAGCACCTGCAACGGCTGTATACTCGTATTTCTGAAGAATAACAACAAGGTGGTAATAATCATCTTGAGGGAGAATATCTCTGAATGACAGCGAGAAAATATCATCTCCATTCTCTGATTTGTCAAGGAAAGAGAATGATTCAATTTCTACACCTGATACCGGGATTTCATCTGTTGATTTTACGTCTGCGAAACCTTCGACACTGGCTACCAGCTCGTAAGTCATTCCGGCAACGGGTTTTTCATCTGAATTGTACAAGCCGGTCTCTTGCGAGAAAGTAAGCGTACTTACCAAGGCAGCTTCGTCAAAAATTTGGATTTCAGCATTAGGCAATGGACTGAATGGTTCATTACTGAGTACAGACCGAGATTTAGTGAGATAAACACTCCATTCGTTGTCAGGACTGAATTGTGAGTAGAGGACAAGTTTTTCTGGAACAGAAGGGATTTCAGGGTGAAACGGTTTCTCACACCCGGTAATGAATATTACCAATACTAATATGGTGTAAAAAATGTGTTTCATCAGCTCTAGAATTTGGCATTATACCTCAAAGAAGGGATAATCGGAAAGATTGTTGTTTGCGTGAATTCCCTTGCCAGAGGATCATCCCTTTTTACCTTAATATTTACAAATAAGGGGTTTTGCCTATTATACGCATTATAAATACTAAAGTTTACAAGTTGCTCTCCCCATTTGAAGGATTTACGGAAGTTGATACCCAGGTCAAGCCTGTGATAGGCTGGGAACCTTGCATTGTTCCTGTCTTCATATTCGTACAAAATCACCGGATATTGATCGTTATCAGCAAAGTCACCAACAGGGAATTCTCTTACAGGAATTGTGAAAGTGTTACCGGTTCCATAAATCCATACAGCACTAATGTCGATGTTTTTATTGAATTTATGAAATATGGCAAGAGAAATATCGTGCGTCCTATCGTATTTATAAGGGAAAGTTTCACCATTATTGATATCCTCAAACTTTCGTTCTGAACGGGATAGTGTATAGCTCAACCAGCCAGTTGTCGACCTCATTTTTTTAGACAAAAGTATTTCTGCTCCATAAGATCGACCTGTACCCATAGTGATGGCTTCATCAAGATTCTCAGAGGTTAAGAAGAATCGGCTCTCGTTTTTAAAGGCCACTAGATTGTCAAGGTTTTTATAATAGGCTTCCATTGTTAACTCCCAGTCTCTGCCCAGGTCAGTTGTTATTCCAGCCACATATTGCATAGAAAATTGTGGCTTAATATTACCAATTGGCGGTAACCAAAGATCAGATGGAAGGCCAAGGCCTGAATTTGTTAGAAGATGAAGGTATTGGGTCATTGTCGAGAAAGACATTTTAGCCAATATCCGCTCCGAAAGCATATAAGACAAAGCAAGTCTTGGCTGGATAGAGCCGTTAAACTTACCTTCCACTACAGATCCTGATGTATGAACACCAGCATTTAGTTTTGCTTTTTGACCAAGGCGAATATCATCTTCAAAGAACAGATTGAATTCAGTGGTGTTGATCTCAATATTATTGAAAGTCGTATCAAGTGTTGTTCCTAATGTTGCTTTATAATCATAGGCATAATTGGCGCCAGGTTGGAATTTATGGCTGGTCAGCTGTCCCCCGAATCTAATGAAATGATTTGGCCCGGGAATCAATTGAAACTCAAGTCGGCCTGTCCAGTCCCGGATTTCTGATTGGTAGTTGGTCAATGCGATATGCAAAACGGGTAATTGGTCTTCAGGAGATTCCAAAACCCTATTATAATCATCATAATTGAGGCGGTACCGAGAATAGATCAGGGTTGTATTAAGCACCAGTTTATCATTAAAGAGATGGTTCCAACCAGCTGTCCACGCAAGGTTTGACCATTTAAGTTTTATCTCTGTACTGGAGTTGACCGGATTGTCCAGAAAGTACTCGAAGGAATCGTTGTCCTTGTAGCTATCCTTTCCTGTAAAGAAAGAGAAACTCAATTTATCTTTTGGTGAAAAGCGATGAACGAGTTTTGCATTAAAGTCGCTAAAATTGTATTTAGATACACCTTCTCGACCGTCGGCTTCTTTTATTGCTTTTGTGATCGGTCGCATGTACAAGTCGATGTAGGATTGTCGGCCGGCCACCATAAATGTCGTCTTATCCTTGATCAAAGGCCCTTCAAGCATGAAGTTGGCAGCTGTTAGTCCCAAACCGAATTCTCCGCCAATCTTCCGGTTGTTTCCATCTTTAAGGGTGATATCCAGGATGCTGGATAGCCTTCCTCCAAAGCGGGCCGGGAATCCATCTTTAATGAGTTCCGCTTTTTTTATGGTTGAAGCATTGAATGTGGAAAAAATACCATACATATGGCTGGGATAGTAAATTGGAACACCATCTAATAAGATCAGGTTTTGATCCTGACTACCTCCTCTAATGTATAATCCGGCTGTCCCTTCATTTCCAGACTGGACCCCGGGCAATAGCTGAAAGGCCTTGATGATATCAACTTCACCAGCCATTGAGGGGAGGGCAGTTACAGTTTGTTCGTTGATCAAATCACTGCCAGTAGCTCTAAGGTCAGAAGCCTCGCCTGAATGATCTGGCTCAATAATGATTATCTCAGTGAGGTTAGCAGCAGACTCGAGTGAAATGTCCAGGGTCTGGCTCTGTCGAGGGAAAATGACTTTGGTGACTGGTTCGTATCCGATATAGGAAAAAGTCAATAGTATGGTGTCAGCAGGGAGGGAAATGCTGAAAAAACCATCATCGTTAGAACTGGTGCCTTTAAAATCGGGGGTAAAAATATGAGTACCGATGAGCCGTTCACCTGTTTCTGCATCTGATATGGTTCCGGAAATTGTGAATTTTGTTTCGCTGCCTAATGCTTTATTATCACGATAAAGGACAACCTGATCTCCTACGACCTTGACAGAAACCGGAAGATCTTCAAGTATGATATCCAGCACTTCACCCACAGTTCGTAATTGTGACTTAAAACTGACATTCTTTTGCCTTGGAATGATGGCTTTGGCGTAAGTGAAGTTAACACCCGACGCTTCACTAAGTTGGTTAATAATGGTCGAGAGGTTGGCATGGTTAGCCCCGAAATCCACTCTTTTTTCAAGCGGATTTTGAGCAGATAACCAGAAGGGAATCAACAAAATAACTATTGCTGAAACAAGATTCCTCATGGGGGCGAAATTAATCCCTGGCACCCACGTTTGTGAGAGCAGATATACGCTTAGCGTAGACTTTTCAGGTGTAGCTTAGCTACAAGTATAACGCAAAAAAAGGAAAAAGGCTGTTAGCCAGAAGACCTTTAACCCTATTCTGGGCAGGTACCGCCAACGAGCAGGAAGGAATTTTCTGAAGTAGTTTGAACGTCAACACCAAAACTTAGAGCTAAAGTCTCTAACACATCGCTGATGGCAATATTGTCATATTCAGAGACAAATGCACATTCAAGAATATTGGTGTTGTCGGCCCAATCAATAGACACTCCATAATGATGTTGGATAACATTGACGGCCTGGTTGAGTGGCACATCTCTGAACACAAGTTTCTGTGAAGTCGCCTGGAAAGAAGGTTCAACGTAATGCACTTTGACAATTTCACTATCCGCAGAAACCTGAGCTTCCTCATTAGCAGAAATAATAAGTACTTGGTCAGAAGTTTCAGTTGTATATTGAACTTTACCTTCCAGTACTTTAACTAGTGGTGCAGTATTGGCCTCTCCAGTATTGAAAACAAATTTTGTCCCCAGTACTTGAATATCAGTCATCCCGCCATCAATGATAAATGGCAATGCCGGGTTATGAGTTATGTCAAACAGAGCATTCCCTGTAAAGGAAAGATTTCTATGGTTTGTGTTAAATGCTTTTTCGAAGGTAAGACTTGAATTTTCCTGCATCCAAACCGTAGAACCATCGTCGAGTGTTACGACTAATGACTCATTTTCGCCAGTATTGTATGTGGCAGCAACTTGAGTGGAGCTGAAAAAAGAATTGACGAGGAAGCCAATTCCTGCGGCTACAATTAACATGGCTGCGACCCTGAACAACATAGCCAGCGGCTTGACTTTGGCAGGCGTCTTTTCAACTGTTGTGTTAAGGTCATTGTCAATACGGGCCTTAAATTTTGCTAAACCTTTTGCCACATCAGGTGTGTAGGTCTCACCAATGGAAAGGCTCAGCTCCCAGGATTTTTGAACTTCATTAAAGAGTTCCTGATTTTCTGAGTTTTCAGATAACCATTCTTGCAACCGCTTTCCCTCATCAGAACTGATCTCACCTGTCAGGTGTTTGTGGATCAGTACTAGGATGTTCTTCTCATTCATGTTAAACATAATTTTCCCCTTAACATGTCTAGGACACTACTTTGGGGGTTACCCCCTATTAAAAAGGACCATTTTTACTAAAAAAATTCATTGTAGAATTGTGATCAGAATAAGTAGAAATTTAATGTAAGGACTTAACGAAACCCTTAACCGTTTTAATGCCTTTGAAATATGGTTTTCGACAGTTTTTGTTGAGATATTCAATTGAGTGGCAATTTCCTGATAAGACATTTGTTCAAATCTGCTGAGTGCAAATACTGCCTTGCATTTTGGGGGAAGTCCTTCCAGAGCTTTGTCAATCAATATTTTCATCTCATCAGCCTCAAGATTTTGTTGAATATTTTCTTTTGAATCCAGAAACTGAAGCGGAGCTTCATCGTCAAGTCTTATTTTCTGGTCGCGGATGAAATTGAGCGTTTTATTGATAACCGCTCTTTTCAGATAAGCTTTAATTGAGGTTTTAATCTGCAATACATCTCGCTTTTTCCAAAACTCATAAAAAACATCCTGTACAATATCTTCTGCCTGGTTGGTCTCTTTGAGGATGCGGTAAGCTGTTTGACACAAATAGCTGTAATCTCTTGTAAAAAGATAGTTAATAGCCTTTTCACTATCGGTTTGCAAAAGGTCTAAAAGTTCCTGGTTAGTATAGTCTTTTGGTATATGGGTCATATATAACCGGGTTTCACTAGCATGAGTATCCGGGAATCCGAATTATAGAAAAAATATTTTAGATTATTTGAATTTTTTAATTTGGCAATATGAGACGACACTGGCTTACCTGGACAATACTCTTTGTTTTCCTCTTCTTTATGTCAATGGATTTTTGGAGATGGGATGACCCTGTAAGTCTTGGTCTGTATAATTTTCCGGGATGGTTGGGGTATTTGGTAGTCTTGTCCTTAATACTCAGTCTGAGTCTCTATTTTTTTGGCCGATTTTACGAACCTGATAATGAAGAAGAATTATGATTTATCTAATTATCGGCGTTTATTTGGCGATCACGCTTGCTGCAGGGTTTATTGGTTATCACAAGGCAAAAAACACACCTGAAGACTATTTCCTGGGTAGTCGTGGCTTTGGGGCTTTGATCATGTTTTTTACGTTCATTGCCACCAATTTTAGTGCTTTCTTTTTCCTTGGATTTGCAGGTGAGGGGTATCGGGTCGGGTACAGTTATTACGCGATGATGGCCTTTGGTACTGCACTTGCAGGACTGGCCTTTTTCTTTATTGGCACTAAAGTGTGGAAGCTTGGGCAAAAGCATAAGTATATCACCGCACCAGAATTGGTCGGTAAGGAAACCGGGAGTAAGCCTTTGCAGGTGATTTACGTTTTAGTGATGGTTTTCTTCACGCTGCCTTATATGGCCGTTCAACCGATTGGAGCCGGTATTATTATTTCTGAGCTGACAGGTGGACAGATCCCTTACTTTGCGGGGTGTGCGATACTAATGTTCTTTATCGTCATTTATGTTCTTATCGGCGGGATGCGTAGTATTGCTGTGACTGATATGATACAGGGCATTTTGATGTTCACGCTTATTTTTGCGGCTGTATTCCTGATAGCCGATGGATTTGGAGGAGTGGCTGAAGCCAATCGTAAGGTTTATGAGCTGAAGCCCGAATTGTTTTCAAGAGAAGGGGCTGATGGCTCCTTTACGCCTCAACGCTGGTTTAGCCTAATGTTGTTATGGCTCTTTTGCGTGCCTATGTTTCCGCAAATGTTCATGCGATTTTTCATCTCGCGGGATTTGCCTACGTTAAAACTTTCTGCGGTTTTGTATTCTATTGTCCCGGTTATTCTATTTATCGCACCAGTGATGATCGGGGTCTTTGGTCATTTGGTCTACCCTGATCTCCTTTCGGAAAATGCCAGTCCGAAAATAGCTGACCAGATATTGCCTCGTATCCTCACCAATCCGGATTTTGCTTCACCGGCCTTTGCAGCGGTTATCATGACAGGGGCGCTGGCGGCTTTTATGTCTACACTGGATTCTCAATTGCTTGCTTTAAGTACCATTCTTTCAAGGGATGTTTATGACGACCTGATTTTAGGAGGAAGTAAGGAGAAAAATTTTAAAAGCCAGGTCATTTTCGGTCGTGTCATTGTAATCATTCTGGCTATCATAGCGCTTTTGATCGCCTGGTTCAGACCCAGTTCAATTTTTGTGATTATCCAAATGGCTTTTTCCGGATTAGCGATATTGTTCCCGGCAACGGTAGCCATATTACATTTTAAGCGAGTAAACCCTTGGAGTTGTATTTTGTCAATTGTGCTTGGAGAACTGTTGTTCCTTGCCCTCTTTTTTGAATGGATTCCGAGAGCTGCAATATTGGGGTTTGAGCCTTTCATTCCTGTAATTGTCTTTTCATTCCTCGTCATAATTTTGGGGAACTTGTTATTGCCAAAACCAAAAGTTGCCTGATAGGCAAGGAAGTTTTTTATCTTTGGAAGCACACACATTGCCATAGCTCATAACCCGATTTAAGCCTGATATGAACTGCTATAAGTATATCTTCCTGATATTTTTTGGTATATGGGCAATTTCTGAAATAAGCTGTGTTAGCCAACCTGAAACCGAAGAGGACTTTGAGCCACCTGGTTTACAAATTTCCACTGATCTTGAATCCGAAAAAGACCTCCGTTCATTTGATCATCCTTTATTGGAAGGATTGATACCTGAGCAGACAGAGTTGGTCAGTTTAGATTCCATATACAAAGTAGTAGGCGATTATTTTTTTAGCAAAAATGAAGGCGAATCCTGTCTTTATTTTTTTCTCAAAAGAAAGTTAATATGTGAACAGCTTTATGGAAAATCGAGTCTCGAGGTAAGTCGATGTTTCGCAGATATCGGGAAGGTGCTTCGTTATCGGCTTTCAAGATACCATGAAGCCAAGGAAGCTTTGCACCAAGGCTTGTTATTGGCGGAAGCCAATGGTGATAGTACGTCAAGATCTTTGTTCAATAATTATTATTGGCTGGCTTCGAGTTATAACAGGATTAAAGACTTTTCTAATGCTAGAATATATGCTCTCGCTGCTTATGAACTCGCTGTAAAATTGCCACATCCAAATATTAGTGAACGATCAAAAGGATTGCTCATTCTTGGAACTATTCATGGAAATTTACATCGTCGGCAAGATGCGATTAAATATTATAGTGAGCTTATTCCAATAGAAGATTCAATTCGATTTGATAGCAGGAACTCTGATTATTTGTACAATAATCTTGGTGGGCAATATATAGAGGTTGGGGATTTTGTAAAGGGTAAAAAGGCATTATTAAAAAGTTATACTATAAATAAAGAAGGTAAAGGGGGCAGTGCCTTAAGGCTGACACTCAGAAATCTTGCAGCCATGTATTATATGAGTGATATGCTGGATTCTTCCCTTTACTATTATCATAAGGCCTTAAAATTAAACAACAGTGTTTTCCCAGATGATCGCCTTCAATCTGCTCATTTCAACAGGGCATTAGGTGGTGTGTTTTTTCGGAAGGATCAACTGGATTCAGCACTTATATATTATCAGGAAGCCCTAAAAATGGGTTTTGATAATTTTAACCAGGACGAGTTTAATTTCAACCCCTTAATTAAAAAAAACCATAGGAATGACGAGCTTTTTATTTTACTCAGTGGTAAAGGAAAAGCCCTGTTGAATAAATTTCATAAAAATCCGCAAGATAAGAATTGGTTACTCATGGCTCTTGATTGCTATAATAAGGCTGATTCAGTAATTATGATGAATCGGGCAGGAATTGATCACGAAGCCTCAAAGCTCAATATGGCTTCTGTCAATTATCGTCAGGTGTATGCAGATGCAATCAACTGTGCTTTCTTATTGGACTCCTTGACACCGGACCCAAAATTTAGAGATATGGCATTTAGGTTTATGGAAAAAAACAAATCAATGATTCTTCTAGAGGCCATATCCAAAAACAGTTTTTCCAGAAACTCAGAAGTAGATCCGGATCTTAGACAAAAAGAACTCGATCATATAGAAGCTGTTAGTTATAATGAAGAAATGAAGCGTTTAGTTCAGCGTAAAGTCGATGCAATTGTAGAAAATTCGAATAGGAGAAATGAGCTCGAAATACAGTTAAATAAACGAGATTCTCTAAACAAGATCAGTATAGCTCTTGACCAGGCTGGTGAGTTATTAAAAAAGGAGCTAAGGGAGAAAGCTCCAAATTATGCTGACCAAAAATACGATCAGGAATTCTCTGGATTAAATGATATATCTTCTTCCGTCATTAAACCAGGAATGGCCATTCTCGAATATTTTAAGACGGATTCGGCAGTTTATGCACTGAGTTTTTTTGACGGTACCTCTAGTTTAAAGAAAATAAAGCTAGATCAAGAATTGAAAAATTCGATTTATGCCTACAAGCGGGCATTAAGGGAAGGGATTAATCATCGAGAAGATGAAACCGTTCAATTCAAGCGTTTTACCGAAAGTGCTTTACTGTTATACAGAAAGTTGATTCAAGAACCTTTGGTTAATAAATTAGAACAGGTTAAATCATTGATAATTGTCCCAGACGATATTTTGGCTGACCTGCCTTTTGAATCCTTTCTTGTAAAATTACCAGAAGGAAATAGGAATGATTACAGTCGATTAGAGTATTTATTCCAAAAGTTGGATGTTTCTTATGCATTGTCACTAAATGTTCTTTCAAAAAGCAAGGAAGGAGTCAAGTCAAATAAAATCAAACCTAAAGTATTGGGTTTTAGTTATCTGAGTACAGAAAAGGTAGGGGCCCTTCCTGGTGCTTCAAAAGAGATCGAGGCTTTGAAAACCAAATATAAAGGATCGTATTTCTCAGGTGATGATGCTACCGTAGAAAATTTTAAACTAAATGTTATTGATAAAGACGTGATTCATTTAGCAATACACGGTAAAGCTGACACCACAGATAATTATGCGTCATGTCTTTACTTCGTTCCTGAGGAAAAACATGATGGAAAATTGTTTGCTTATGATCTTTATAACCTAAGAATTGATGCTGATTTAATTGTTTTAAGTGCTTGTGAATCAGGAATTGGGGCAAAGGCAGAAGGAGAGGGTACTTATAGTATTGCCCGAGGTTTCGCCTTCAGTGGATGCCCAACCCAGGTTATTACGCTTTGGAGTATTAAAGACAAAGCCGCAGTAGATCTAATGCAGGCTTTTTATAGCGAATTAATCAAAGAAAAACCAGTTGGAAAAGCATTAAGCCTAGCCAAGAAAAAGCTTGTTAAACAATACGATGAATACTGGGCGCATCCTTCCAATTGGGCTGCCTTTATCGTTTTAGGAAATCCAGAAACAGCTTTTAAAAGTTAACTATATTGGTTATCCTAAAGTGGAAATATCTTTGCCAAAAAAGTGGATGCTTTTATTTCCTTCAGAATCTCCTAGTTTTTGGTCAACGTTGATAAAAGCCGCAGATCTTGTCATGAAGTAGGGACGGTCAGTTGTCTTAACCATATTCGGATATACTTCTCTGTCGAAATAATAGAATTGATCGGCTCCTTGCTCATCAGCCTGAACTAATTTTCCATAGCGATAAGCGAATTGTTCATTAACTGGGACACCAGATCTCGGTGGATCTTCATTGCCAATTGTGTTCTTCCTGAGAACAGTAACAAGTCCACCAGATTGATCAAATCCAATATCGATCTCTTCGACCTCTTGGCGATTACTGTTAACCGTTACGATCAGTGCTATTTCTTCCTGTTTGTCAGTAGAAGAACCGTCAGCATTTCTAACTGTCACTGTGACATTTCGGAGATTGAATAAGACATCTGTGCCCACAGAATGGTTGCTGGATGAGTTTGGGTCACGATAATAAAGAATGCACTTGGAGTTGTTATCATATTCGATAATACCAACACCACCTTTAGTGCCTGAAGTTTGAATGGTTCCGTTTAAAGCCATCTTTTCTTTTTTTAGTTTGTGAAATCCGTTTTACAAAAAATGTAAAATGAATTAATGGATTTAAAAGGTTTGGGTCAGTTATAAACTAAGAAATATTCCTAACTAATATCAATGTTTTACTGGGTAAAACCAATTGTCATTTGGTTATTTTAAGGTTTCTAAAATAGCAGCTGCTTTTTCACAAAAGTGACAATCTTCTGTTGCAAATTCAGACCAAAGTGCCTTTGTACCTTCTTCATTACCAGAAGCTATCAAGGAGAGTCCTTTCCAGTACACACTAGGGTCGGCATAACGCTGTTCTCCACTGGACAGATATTCGTCAAATGCGCTTATAGCATCCTCATACTGAAGTGCCCCAAAGGCTGCTTGACCTTTGAAAAAAGTAATTACAGATGATTGCTGGTCTGTTAGTAATGATTCATATGCTGCTTTTGCTTTTGAGTAATCTCCTTCTTCGTAAGCTAGAAACGCCATGTATACTTGCTCAGAATCGTGATTGGGAAATAAATCTTTCAACCGCTCTGAAATTTCATTATCAATTACTGGTGATCTTTGAATGAGATCGGAAGGGTAGGTCCCCAATGCAGCAATCACACTGGTATTGTTTTGCGTAGTAGAGATATTCATTGTTATAATGAAGGTCAAAGCCATGAGCAAGGCAAGTCCTGCAGCATAGGAAAGTATTTTTTTAGAATTCAACGAGCGTACTACCCCTTTCTGGGGTTCCTCTGCATCCATATCAGCTTCTACACGCTGAAGCCTTTTACGCAACTTTTTGCGATTGGTGTATTTGATGCCCTCAAACAAGCGTTTAGTTTCCTCAAATTGCTGCCTGAACTCAGGATTATTATCCAGTTTCTTTTCAAACTCAAGAATTTCATCAACACTGAGTTTGCCCACCAGATAATGTTCTATTTTTTCATGAATATTATTTTCCTTCATAGCAACTTTAGAGAGACTAGTCTCCCAACTTTTCATTTTTTTGAATAAATCTGCTCTGCCTTGGTAAGAGATCAAGTTTAATGCAGATTTCATATTATTGAACAACTTTCCGAAAGCTTCATCTGTCAGGATCAGTAATTCAACGTTAATGGAATCTTTTGCACTCAGAGCACCCACTAAATATTGTTCAATCAATTGAACACTTTTGTCATTTGTCATTTTCAAATGGTTTTCTGAGAACTGGCCATAATTTTAAGTACCAGTTCTCTTAAACGCTGGAGACATTTGTATTTCATGTTTTTGGTTGTCTTTGCGTTTTTATAAGCCATATGGTCTGAAATCTCGGTCATGGACTGCCGCTTGTAATAGAACCTGGTCAGCAATTCTGAACATTTACTGTCCATATTTTGCAAGCCTTGCTCTACAGCAGTCATGTTTTCTTCAAAAACTTCGTAATCATCTACATTAGGGAAATCTTCTCTCAGAGCGAAGTCGACAATGTTGTTAATCTTTTTTCCTTTTGCGCGCCTTAATTCTCTGATCTTATTTTTCCCGATAGCGAAAATGTAGGTCTTTAGACTACTGGTTAGTTCAACCAATTTTCCATTAACAGCATTTTCAAACAGGGCGATCATAGTGACCTGATACAATTCTTTTGCTTCCTCCTCGTTTCCGCTCAATTGTTTTAAGGCCCAGGGAATGAATGTATCCCTATAGTTCATGTAGATTTTTTCAAAAGCCAACTCATCTCCTTCCTGGAGTTTTTTTATCAGTTGTTGCTCAGACATGACAATTTTTGAGGGTTTATCTTCTGTTAACTTAATGGGGGTTCTATTAGAAAGGTAACCTGAATTACTCAAAAAAAAAATTTTTTCAATATCCGGGTGACCTTTTCACCTTTGCTGCATAAAGGGGTGTAAGTTGTTCAGAAATAATCTTCTAAACACCCCTGTCACCCCAAAAAACTTCAAAAGAGAAGTTTCGACAACAGTTGACGGTTACAAGTTGACCAATTAAAAGGCTAATCAACGGGTAACTGTCAACTACTACTAATCTGGCTTTCTTTAAGTTCTATATATAATTGGGTTTAGGAGGTGCCAAAGGGTACCACCAACTTAAGTTTACATTTTTGGGTTTATTAGCTGTTTTAAGCAAAAAGGCCTGTCGTCCTGACAGGCCTTTGTTGTTTTATTTTTACGATTAGTGTTGGTTATTGGTTGAAATATAAATGCAAATCGACGGTTGGAAATTAGACTCAAGGTTAAAAATCAAATTCAAACGCAAATTCAAACGCAAATTCAAAATTAGATTTTGAGATTTAGAAATTTCGGAATTTTTCTCCTGACTTTGCTTTTTCCTGTAAAAGGTTGCAGGGATTGAAGCGGGCTCCATATTTTTCTTTCAAACTATTCAGGATTGCTACTGCTTTATCGGCACCTATAGTATCAAGATGCAGGAATGGCCCTCCGGTAAAAGGCGGAAAACCTAAACCGAAAACGGCGCCGATATCACCATCTTGTGCAGATTCAAGTACGCCATCTTCCAGACATCTCACCGCTTCATTGATCATGGTGAATCCCAATCTGTTTTGGATATACTCATCTTCAAGTTTTTTTCTGCTGCTCCCTCCGAAGAATTGGTAAACCTCATTATTGATCTGACCACGCTTTTTCTTGCCGGTTTTACTATCGTACTGGAAAAATCCTTTTTTGTTTTTCCGTCCATGAAAGCCGGCTTCGAAAAGTTTGACCATGACATCCGTTGATTTGGCACCTTCCCTTTGCATGAAAGCTTCAGTGATATCACCCTTGGCGATATGGGCGCCAACGTCGATGCCAACTTCATCCATAAGGGTAATTGGGCCTACAGGGAATCCCCACTTTTTCATGGCTGAATCGAGTTGTAAGGCATCAGCACCCTCTTCTAACATTAGGAGGGCTTCATTCATGAATGCCGCAAGAATTCGAGTGGTGTAAAAGCCAGGGGCATCATTAACCACAATACAGGTTTTACCTTGCCTTATCCCAAGTTCAAAGCAACTGGCGACGACCCAATCTGCTGTCTTTGGTGTTTTTACAATTTCCAATAAAGGCATTTTGGGAACAGGAGAGAAGTAATGCATGCCAATTACCAATTCAGGTCTTTTGGCCTTAGCTGCGATTTTTCCAATCGGTAATGCAGAAGTATTGCTGGCAAAAATGCATTTATCGTGGGTTACGGCTTCGCACTCCGCCAAAACTTTTTGCTTGAGGCCAACAGCTTCGAAGACGGCTTCTATTATGATATCGACATTATCAAAGTCACTGTAATCTAATTGACCTTTTACGTTGCCCATGATCTCTTCTGCCTGGGTCTTCCTGAGGGCTTTCCTCCTGACTTTTTTCTTTAGACTTTTCCAAATCAGCTTTTTGGCGGAAGTGATGGTTTCATCTTTTATATCCTTTAAAAGGACATCAATGTCTTTCGTTATACTGACTTCAGTAATACCTGCACCCATGAATCCTGCTCCCACCATAGCGAGATAGTCTATTTTTTTTGCCTTATCGCTATACGGATTTTTCTTTTTATCGGTCATGCCGAAAAACAGGCTGATCAACGCCCTCGAAGCTTTGGTCAGCAACAGCTCTTCAAACTTGGTAGCCTCTGCTTCAAGGCCGACTTTCATACCTTTTTTCAATCCTGTCTCGACGCAATCGATGATCCGGGGCACTGCAGGGTAGTTGCCCTTTGTCATCGCCTGGGTTTTCTTTCTCGCTGTTCTGATCACGATACTTCTGCCCAATGCAGTGCCATCCAGGAATTTGTCAAGAAGCTTTTGTTTTCTTTTTCTTTTGAATTTGCCTTCTGCAATTCTTAGAGCGAGTTTGCTAGCTGCCTGGTGTAGCTTGGAAGGGTGAACTAATTCGTCGACCAATCCCATTTTCTTGGCTGGCACGGAAAATATATTTCTGCCCGTCAACATCATGTCCAGGGCTTTTTGCAGACCGACTAACCTTGGTGCTCTTTGTGTGCCAGCCCCACCGGGTAAAATTCCTAGCTGGACTTCAGGGAAAGCCATTTTGGTAGATGGGTCGCTTGAGGCCACCCGACCTGCACAGGCAAGTGCAATTTCAAGTCCGGCACCTAGTGCTGCTCCGTGTATTGCTGCAACTACCGGTATCTTAGAGTTGGCCATCCGATCCAGTATTTGGTGTCCCTTTTGAGTTATTGGCTTCCAATCACCCGGTTTTTTTACTTCTAGGAACGAGTCGATGTCAGCCCCTGCGATGAAATCTTTTTTCTTGCTGATCAAAACAGCTGCTTTCACTTCCGGGTCATTTTCAAGGCTGTCTGCCAGGTCTTCAAAAAGGCCCACGACTTCCGGGCCGACCTTATTTACCTTTTCTCCTTTCTGGTCAAGCCAGATTGTGGCCACACCGTCTTTTTTGGTGATGGTATAATAATCTTGTTTGGTCATTGATTTTGTCTTTATACCTGTATTTCAGGAATCTCTTAGTGCTTGATTTTGGATTAGCTAATGTTTTCAAGGATCATTGCATGTCCGTGTGCACCTGCTGCGCAGGCAGCTAAAAGCCCATACCGTCCTTTCTCCTTTATTAGTCGATTAGCAGTAGTCGTTACCAATCTTGCACCAGTTGCGCCGAAAGGGTGACCGATCGATAATGATCCTCCCCAGAGGTTAAATTTTTCCATTGGCATTTTCCCAACTGCTATTTCACGACCCAGTTTTTTCCGAGCAAATTCATCTGATGCCAGGGCATTGAGATTAGCCATAATCTGCCCTGCAAATGCTTCGTGGAATTCGATGACATCAAAATCGGACAAACTCATGCCTGTCTTTTTTAAAATCCTGGACGTAGCGTAAGTCGGTCCAAGCAGCAATTCATCTTCCAGACTTTGGCCGGTAAAAACAAAATCAACAATTTTTGCTTTTGGCTTTAAGCCCAGGCTTTTCGCTTTTTCTTCTGTCATGATAAGCACTGCAGCACCACCATCAGTGAGAAATGAAGAATTTCCAGCAGTAAGCGAGCCATATTTTTTGTCAAAAGCTGGTCTCAAGCGGGCCAGTTTTTCTTCGTTGGTATCAGGTCGAATACCATTATCCTTTTTTATGGATTTGAATTTTGGTGGAAGACTAACTTCGCACATTTCCTCCTGCAGATGCCCTTTTTCCATTGCTTTTGCGGCAAGCTGATGAGACCTGGCGGCAAAAGCATCCTGCTCTTCACGGTTTACCTTTAGATTGGAAACAAGAATTTCACAGTCTTGTCCCATTGTTCTATTGGTGCTGTATTCTGCCACCCTGGGTCTGTCGGGCAGGAAATCACCTGGCCTTAGCGAAAATAGGAACTTGAGACTATCTCCCATACCTTTAAGTTTCTGCGCTTTGAATAGTTTTTTGCGCATCGCTTTTTTATAGCCGATTGGTGAGTCTGATGTGTTTTCAACCCCTCCAGCGACAACGACTTCTGCCTGCCCACTCATGATTTCCATAATTCCGTTAGAAATGGCTCTATTAGCGGAAATACACGCCTGTGAAACCGTTTGGCATGGCGTAGAGTAGGGGATGCCCGCTGTCAAGGCTGCTTCCCTCGCAACATTTGAGGTTTGCACATTTGAGATGACCGTGCCCATGACTACGGAATCGATTTCTTTTGGATCAATGCCTGTTTTTAGCAAGAGTCCTTTAATTGCAAATTGTCCAAGCTGGTAAGACATGAGGTCAATATATGCACCACCGGATCTCAGGAACGGTGTCCGGCAACCATCGATGAATACTATGTTTTTAGACATTTTGATTATGGTGTTTTAGTTTATGGTTTTGCTCACTTTGTTCGCATTGTTTTGTTCCCTTTGGTCACATAGTTGTCGGCTTCGCCTTACTTGTTTTGCTCACTTTGTTCGCATTGTTGACGGCTTCGCCTTACTTGTTATGCCTTCGGCATTGTTTTATTGCTCAAATTTATTTTTCTCACAATTCAACAATTCAACAATTCAACAATTCAACAATTCAATGCACTGCATAACATTTTTGTTAACTTAGCCGCATGGACGAATTTATGAAACTGGCAGAACAACTCCTTGTTTATAGGATTCGTTTTGCCTGGCATGAGATAGCCCGAATGTACAATGATATGGCATCAGAGTATGATGTTACCTTGTCAATGGGTTTTATCTTGCTGACTATCAACGAAGAATACGGCACACCAGTCACGAAAATTGCCCCGCGTATGGGGATGAAGCCCAATAGTCTTTCCAGGATTTTGAGGTCTATGGAAGACAAGGGGTTGGTATTTCGTAAGAAAGATGAAGCTGACAAGCGGTTGGTTTATATCTGCCTTACCGACCTTGGGAAAGACAGAAAACGCATTGCGCTTGATGCCGTTTTTCGTCTGAATAACGCATTAATTAAAGACCTTCCGCCTGAAAAGATTAATGCATTTTTTGAGGTTATGGATCAAGTCCCGAAAGCCGTTGAAGAAATGCGGGAAGCGATCAAAAACCCTTCTTCAAATCAAGAACTTACAGGCTGGGGTTTCGATGATACGGCACCTACAGATACTCTGAATTCCGAAAACGGAAACCCATCCTGATCGAGCATATACTCAGCGATTTCTCTCCTCAAATTTTTGGGATTGATTCGGAAATCGCTTGTTAATCGTTTAATGGCCCAAAGTGATATTTGTTTGGTTGAACCAGCGGCGTAACTTTGGACAACTTCCCTTGCCATTGCATTTACCTTTCTGATGGCATCGTAAAGGTAGACTTGCGCCATCTTTAGTTTTATGGCATTCTTAGCTGCATCAGCATCCGGTTTTTGGGATAACTTTTCGACTCTGAGCCATACGCATTCCGCTACATAAATTTCAGCCAGGATATCAGAGAGATTCATGATAATTTCCTGTTCATCGATCAGTTTTAGACCGAATTTTTTCCCAGTTGTAGCTGCCAAAAGCAAGAAAACGTTCTTCAGATTTTGAATCTTCTTTTTGGCTGTAGCCAAATCATTTCCTTTCTCTGAAGTCAGCATGTTCTTTAATATGTAAGTTGGTAACTTCTTCGCAGGGGAAACGATATCAATGTCCTTCGTTTTGAATGCTTTTTTAAACAATTCGCCAACTGCTAACAAACGATTAATCTCACTTGTACCTTCATATATCCGGGTGATTCGTGCATCGCGATAAGCGCGTTCGATACCTGTTTCTGCTGAGTAGCCCATACCACCGAATATCTGCATGGTCTCGTCAACAACATAATCGACCACTTCAGAGCCATGTACTTTCATCAGCGCACATTCAACGACCCATTCTCTGACGGCTTGGAGTTTGGCTTCTGCTGGCGTCTTGCCTTCTTTTACAAGCTCTGATGATCGTTCATCGACAGCTTTTCCGATTTTGTAAAGAGCTGATTCTGATGCAAATGTACGTGTAGCCATTTGAGCCAGTTTGTATTTTATGGCACCGAATTCACCAATAGACTTACCAAACTGTTTACGTTCATTAGCGTATTTTACAGCCCGGTCAATACCCATTTTACTACCTCCAATAGAACCAGCTGCTAATTTTACACGACCGGAGTTAAGAATATTCAGAGCAATACGAAAACCTTTTCCTCTTTCTGATAAAAGATTCTCTTTAGGTACAGGACAATCATTGAAGAACACCTGGCAGGTGGATGACCCTTTAATACCCAGTTTCTTTTCTTCTGCGCCTAATTCGACTCCGCCAAAATCCTTTTCAACGATGAAAGCTGAAAGGTTTTCGTCATCCTCAATTTTTGCGAAGACAATAAAAACATCAGCGAAACCGCCATTGGTGATCCACATTTTTTGTCCGTTCAGAATGTAATAGTTGCCATTTTTTGAGGGCATCGCTCGTGATTTTCCTGAATTGGCATCTGAACCGGCACCTGGCTCAGTCAGGCAATAAGCCGCCTTGATTTGGCCTGTAGCGATACCTGGCAGGTATTTTTCTTTCTGGTAATCGGAACCGTAGTAAACGATAGGGAGGCATCCAATTGAGGTTTGAGCGCCAAGCGTTGTTGCAAAACAAAATCCGGAAGCACAGACTTCTCCAAACAATAAGCTGGTGTTAAAGTCGAGGTCAAGACCTCCGTATTTTTCAGGAATGGTGATACCTGTTAATCCCAACTCTCCTGCAAGCTCGAGGAGCTCAGGCATCAGGTTAGGATCTTTCATTTCATCCAATTCGTCTAAGACAGGATGGACGTTTTGCACAATAAAATCGATCACAGTATCTGCGATCATGATTTGTTCTTCATTCCATTCTTCCGGAATAAAAATATCTTTTGCTTTGCCTGGTTCAGTTAAAAAAGCACCACCTTTCATTGGGGATTTATTTGGTAAAAGATAATCAATGCATGCATACAAAAGTAACCAGAATTGTCGGATTTCGGGAATTTACTTTAAATTGATGGTTGATGGTTGATGGTTGATGGTTGATGGTTGATGGTTGATGGTTGATGGTTGATGGTTGATGGTTGATGGTTGATGGTTGATG
>JBCCHF010000075.1:0-15299 GCA_039028895.1 Bacteroidota bacterium
ATAAAGAATCGGTGCCAATCAAACTAAAAGAACAAAGAAGTGATGGGTTTACTTATAACATCATGATTACCTACGCACCATCATTTAGAGGGAAAAAAGTCAAGTGGGTAGCAGAGGGAGAGATAGACAGCATGAAAATACATAAATGATTAACCATTAAAACTTGATATTCTCTATTATAGTAAGTATGTGAAGAGAGTGCCCGGAGCGGGACTTGAACCCAATGCATAAAGAGTAATTAAGAAGGATTACTTTTTCTAGTCTAGTCCTTAAAGTAGAATTTTTATTCGATTGTTTTACAAGATATTCACCAAACTAGATATGGGTACTCATAGGGCTTGTTAATTAACTTGAACAAAATTCAAAAAATCAAGCCCAAAATCTGTTATGGCTAAAACTTCAAATGGATTTACTCTTTCTAGTGAAGCTCCAAGGTCCATTAATAAAGATTTGCCAACCAAATCTTGAACGAGAATATTATATTCAGTTTCCTCAATTTGGTATGTTTCAGGAGACCTTGCCTTTTTAACTTCTTCCGTTCTGTTTATTTTTTTGCTCAGAACTTTTTTCTTTCTATGAATGGACTTTTGAATTAGATCATAATCATTTGCCTTTCCATTTTCCTTAAGTTGTTTTTCTTTAAACAAAACTCCATTTAAAGTCTCAATTTCGTTACGAAGATTGGGGATTTCTTCATAATAGCTGGATACCTTTTCGGGAATCATTGCGTGCAGGATTAAAATTTCAATCTGCTTGTCGCTTAGAAAAAATACCAGGTCTAAATAGGTTTCAGAAAAATCAAATTTCTGGGATTCAGACAATTGGTTAACTAAAATATTTTTAAATCGATTTAATTTTTCTTCTGATTTAGTTTTTACAACCCGAGAAATTACCGATTCGAATAAATCGCCAAACTCTTCTGTATCCAGAACATGAAGTTTTATTCTATCTTCCTTCTGGCCTTCAAAATATTGTCTTAGTAATTCTACAAAGTGATTTAACCTTTTTTGCTTCACCCTATTTCGATGGTCAATCATTGTATTAATTGAACCACCAACATAGGGAATCGCTTCAATAAGCGCCCTTAGGGCAGTGGAACCTTTTTCCTGAAATTCATTTTGTGGTGAAACATCCATACTAAAATGTCTAACATCTTAAAAAGATTATCAAATTACTCCTCTTCATCATCGCCCAAGTGATCTGGGTGCAAAGCATAAAACTCTAATCCAAGACTCATGTTTTCGTCAACATCAGCGCAAACTTCAATGGCTCGGATATAAAATTTGGCTAAGAGGGCAGCCATTTGCTCTTTATAATAGTTTGAAAAGTCGGATTCTTGAGAAGAAAATTTACTCAAAGATTGGGGTATCAGACCAGCTTTAATCATCTCTAATTCAATTGAAAATTCCAACATTGTTTGCTCCAAAAAATTTGAGACATTCAAAACAAATTTTTCCAACTCTATAAGGTTTCTCCCATAAGAAACAACTTTTTCATCTGTAGTTTCATTTAAATTTTCCTCAAGGATTTCTCGAAATTTGCTTCTTTCATCTTTTTGGTCTTTCATGGTTTGAGCATTATTTCTTTCTATTGAATATAGCATAAAGCAAATTATTAAACTCTCATCTTAAAATCAAGATCAGGGTGGGAGGATCATTTGATCTCAATTTCCATAATGTGAAAACCTGTTTTGACTTAATGTACCTAAGCCATAAACAACAAATTCAGAATAAAACCTCTACGTAATTTGAGGGTGGCAGAATTAAAGAATCTCTCTTAAACAACCTCTTGCAACCCCAACAACCCTAAACCTAGAATGCTCATCCAATTTAATCAGTTTACTAACACCGGACTCCAGGTAAACCAGTCGTTTCGACTTCCTCCGAAACCGACGCACAATGTATTCGCCATCCAGGAGTGCCAGGATAACATCACCACTCATCGGCTGACACTGATGAATTACCAGAATATCACCCACATAGATCCCGTGCATTGAGTTGTCCTCAGCTGTAAAATAAAAAGTTGTGACTGGTCGCAATTTGAAGTGATCAAGAAGATCGAACTCCTGCCTTAAATTGCCATGCTCAGGTTTGTTGATTTGAATTTCCGGCTGTGAGTAGTTGCCGGTGAAATACTTCTTTGGTTGGCGTTTCTGCTTCCCCACTCCCTTCTTAGTCCAATTTGGCTCTTCCATTTTCTCTGTTTTTAGAATGAAATAGCCCTTTCGCTCGATACAAATTTAAAACATATTGTTTTAAAGTAAAATAATCTTGAAGCAAAATCTTTATTAATGGTTTAAAAATGGCCAGGTAGTGCTTATACATTGGGGAGAAAAAAGGCTGTATGCAGTCTTATTGGAATAAAGCCATCAATGGATTTTGGGATGGATGCCAGATCCCTTGTGCTTAAAAATAAGATTAGAGGCGATAAAGATAGGGCTACAAAGATTATCGAATAGAGTGAAATAACGACTATAGATGCAACTATTAGTTGCGTAGAAACCAAATAACTGCTATATTTGCTGAAGCAGGAGGCCACGGTGGGAATCGAACCCACTTAGAATGTCTTGCGAGAACATTTTGCTACCAATGCAACGTGGCCTTCGGAAACTTATAAAAGAGGATGCTGGAACATCCTCTTTTTATTTCCAGCTTCAGCTATACAAATATACAACTCCAACACAGGTGAATGCAAGTATTTTTACACTTTTTTGCTAAATACCCCAAAAATGGGGTTTTACTAAGGTGATTTCCTTGTAAAGCACTCAAAATCCTAGAGAATTATAGGCCATCTTCTTACATTTCCCAGTCTTCCTTACACCTAAAAAGACTCTCCTTTATAATCATTTTGATGATATTGATTCTCTTGCAACTTAGAATGTAGAAGTACCTGGAAGAAGTGTTTAATTAATTACTCTTCTTTTGATTTATAATCATCCTGATACATAGGGTAACAACGAAGGCGCAACACAACAAAAAACCCGGCTCCAGTGGAAACCGAGTCTGTGATTTTGTCGGGGTTGGTTAAATTAGGGTTAGACTTATGCTCTTTCTTTCCTGCTTCCTTTGTCCGATTCAAGGAACTCAGGTGCCAAGACTTCAATAATGCCAGTCATCTTTTCCATAATAACTTCGTGAGCAGCAATCCTTACCTCTTGGGCTTCTACTTTTTTTAGTAATTCCTGCTGCTTTTCAATCAGTGCTGTTTTTTCTTTTTCCCATACCTCGATGAAATCAAGTGTCATAGGCACCTGCTTTTCAACCAATCCCAAGAGCCTGTTGATTAATTCTTTGTGTGTATTCATTCTTTTGTTTAATAGCAAGAGACGATCATTTATAGTTGGGTGTTCCTTGGTTTCAGTTGTATTGTTAGTTTTTTCCATGACAATTATTTTTGAGTGATTAAATTTGAGGAAGTATAAGGATGCAAAAGGTGGTATTAGGCCACCAATTGGTATACATTAAATGAACGTGGTGCATTGCGGTCAAGGTCGAAGTAGCGAATCAATGAAGGCTTTTCTGAAACCTTTCCTCCTTTGCGGTCATAGTTGTCTGCTGTGATGGCTGTGCCGGTTGCAGTTCTTATTTCACCATTGAGCTTGCGGAACCTGAATGATACGGTTCCGGCTTTGAGTGCTAGAGTGAGTTTAAGGTGTGCCCAGGCGGATTTTAAAGCCTCGCTGAAAGAAACATACATGTTTGAACGGAACATTGCCCAGGCGCGGCGCATTAGGTTGGATAGGGATTGTTTTTTCATTTTGGTGTGTTTGTTGTTTTTAATAATGTAAATATACGTGCGCTTTTTGGCATTGTCAAGTATTGGCCATGATTTAATGCAAAAAAACTTGCGAATATTTACCTTTTGAAATATTTTTGTATAAATCAACTAACATGACTGACGGGGAAAAAAGGGACTATAAGAAAGAGTATTCAAACAGAAAGGTTTATGTCCTATTGCATGAATGTAAGGTTGTTGGCGCTTGGGGGAACATGCGAAAACTCTGTGAAGACATGAAAAAAGTTAACCCCGGATTCCCCTCATACTGGACACTTATTAAACTGCCAAAAGAAAGCCCAATAGTTTTCAAGGCCAAAACAGGGGAAGAGTATGAAATTAACATTGAAAAGGTTTTGAGGTAATCCCTATCTTTCAATATCCGATAAGCAGTTTTATTGCCCTCCGTCAATTTTTGAAAACCCGAAACAATGACACCTATAGCCAACAAAGATAATCTTGCACTAGTAGATATTGCCCGGCTCGAGAATCAGGAGCAAATCAATGCTGAAATATTAATGCAACTTAAGCAAATAAAGAGCGGAATGTTGTCACTTAGAAAACCCTGGAATGTGAAACAAGTGGCAAATTTCTTCAGCATTGGTGAGGCTACCGTTAGGAAGTGGGCAAAGGAAGGAAAAGTGAAAGCGTTTAAGCTCGGCGGTAAAGATTGGTTGTTTAAGCCCGAATCCGTGGAAGAGTTCTATAATGGGTTATTTGCCGAATAGTAACCGACAAACTTTATCTGATATTCTTCAGAATTGTCAATACGCACTTACTCTTCCAATTTATGCAAAACCTTCATTAATATTGGTTCCAGAGGTCGCGGGTTCAAGTCCCGTCTTCCACCCATGCTAAAATTAAGGTAGCTATAATGAATAAATATGAGAGTATTCCAGTTTTGTGTGATAGCGACAGCAGTAATCTTGTTAACTAGCAGCTGCAAAAAGCAAAATAGCCTCTGTAGCATGGAGGTTGCCGGAGAAACACTCCTGCTAAGCGATACATCAATCAACCTCATCTCAAATTACCTTGGTGCTACCAAGGTGGTATTCAATGACATCTCTGACAACAGTGAGGTTGATTTTATTATTACAGATCTAACAGATATCCTTGTTTCTTACTCCACAACGATAGCGTGTGAAGTGGATCCTTCTCAAGTAAGCCCATTGGTTGGTGAGGCACAGTGGATTCAGCTAACTCTTGAAAATGCAGACTTGCAGGACAATATTATTGTTAGAATTACTCAATTCCCTGATGGTGATGAGGAGATCGGGGTGTTTTATGGGGTGGTTGAAGAGGGGCAATTTGACTTTTCAAATATCGAAGGCTTATTGGTTCATTTGCCTCAGCGTGCCGAGCCTGTTTTCTCTGTCGTTAATGATAGCTTAATGATTGGCGGCATTACATTCTATGACGTAATTGAACCTAACATCGACAACCCTGGGTTTTCACAACCCTTTGACCCTCCGATTAAAGTTAAATACTCTGCCGGCGATGGGATTATCTACCTTGACGATAGCTTTAACTCGCGAGAGTTGGTATTTAACAGGGTGGAATAGACAAATAAGCGCAACCTTGCGCTTGAGCAGAAGACAGTTGAGGCCCGACGGTTTAACTGACACTTAACGGTTTCAGTCGGTGGAAAGCCGTAAATTGGAAGTATGAATAAAAAGACGAGATCAAGTATTATGATTGGGATTGAAGGAACCATTGTAGCTATTATTGCCGCTTACTTCCATTCTGACAGTGCCAACCTTTGGCTTGTAGCACTAATCATGTTACCGTTGTGCATTCTTGCCTCATTTGGCTTTTCCTGGATGTTTAATAGAATAAAATAATCTCGTACTAGGCGAGGCATTCTTATTTGGCCATGGAAGAAAATGAAATCTTAGACATTGAATTTGGACAATCAAAGTCAAAAGTTCCAAACGAAAGGAGGAAAATTTCTATAGTCTGCCTTGCCTTTACTTCGCTATTGGTGGTTGCCTTGTTTCAAAGTTGGTCAACTATAGTTTACTTAATAAAAAGTAAGCAGTATCAAGAAATGACGGGCATTTCAATTGTCGTTTGGTATTGTATCGGTATCGTTTTTTTCTGGTACAAGTACAGGGTTGGTTGGTATTTATTAGTGATGGCGTCAACTGTATTTGCTTTTGGAGCTCTTAAGTTTATTATTACCAATATCAACAGTTATTTACTTGCGTTTGAAAATGTAGAAACTTCAATTTCTTCAAGCGCTCTAATTGCTCAACCAACAGCATTAATCATACATGGATTCTTGCTTTTTTTGGTTTGTAGAAAGTCAATTAGGCAAATCTATTCGATTAAGCTAAAAGTCATGATATTATTGGTTTTTACCATAGGTACAGGAATGATTTTGTTGCATTAAGTCTTTCAATGTAATCCATTACTTCATGTTTATCTTGAACCACCTCCTTACCCTTATTGTTCCCTATCATATCGAGCATTAAAATTTAAGCAAGAAGTAGTGGACTCTACATTGTAAATGTGGAGAGTGTCAACATTAGGCATTTCAAGTCTTGACTTCCCCTCAACAAGAACTTCGTTACCATAGAAAGTTGTCAAAATATCCCCTTTAATCATGTACGGATATGTATCTCTAATTATTGGGTTAATTACTCCATCCCCTGAAATTCCTATGACTTCATCAGGAGTAAATTGTAATCTTACGTAATCAATTGTGTCATTTAGGTCGTCCCCGCAGTAAACCCCCCATGCCTTCCAGACACCTATGATATCATTCTCAAGCCTAGTTTGAACTTCATTTTCTTTGCATGTGGTGTAGGTGAGAAGAATTGCCAAAAAGAAAAGTAGCTTTTTCATAGGAAGCCCGTTTTTATTTCATAAACTTCTCCAATCTACACAAATTTCCTTTCCCACAGCTCAAGCCCCCAGGAATGTTCACCACCCAAATAGCTATGTATTTTTGACGCTTACTTAAGCCTGCTTGTTCGGCTACTTCCTTTTGAGACAACCTAGTATGGTCGCCCATATCAGGTTGTATATCTGTTCTTTTCCAGACGCATCAAACTGCTTCAACAATTCGCCCATTCTCCTTATGGCACTTACTTAAAAGTCGGAAAGCAACTTTGCAAATTTTATCTACCTTAGTACAGTGAAAAAGTTACTGTTTTTCTTGGCGACTCTCCTTGTCTTTACGGAATGTGAAAAAGCTGCATTCAATTTAGAAACTGACATTATAGGGCACTGGAGAGGTGAAACATCTTCCTGTGAGTGTCAAAACAGCATAACCATAGATTACCTTCAAATTCAATATACTTTTGATCAGCAGTTTAGGAATCAGTCAATCGGGCAAGGAGGTTTCATAAGAGACACCGCTTATTATTCAATATCTGGAGATTCATTGATACTTGAATATCCTTCACAAACTGTAATTATGCAGTTAGAAATGCCAGGGAAAAACACTCTTATAATTCGGGCCTCCGACTTCCCACACTTCCCTAACAGTTGTTCTTTTATAAAATCTGTCTTTCAACGTGAATAGTTGACGTCATTTAGTAATCATTTATCTCTTACTCCTTTTTCCCTAGAGAGCTTATGCCTCCTGAAGGCGTACATAATGGCTTCCCAGGTATTACAGATATCCTATAAGTGTGTGTATCCCTTGAGACAGCAAATCCTTCCGGCTTTAGCTCCATTGAATCTGACATGTATTTCTTTTGCCTTTGGTCTGCTTGAAAAGTAATAGTTGAAGGTGATTCGGATTCAACTTGCGATTCAAAGTAGGTTTCAGGGATGTTTGCAGGCGTTACACTGTTTCCTGCAATTGCGTATTTGGAGACAAGGGGTCGCTTCAGAGAGGGTCCTTTGGTTTTCCTAAATTCTGGGTTCAAAACCTTCGAGGAGGTTCTGCAGGTCTTTATCCTTATGGTTTTGGGAGAGTTGCCCAATGTGGATACTGACTTCTTGAGTTTCTTATACATTTTGCGTGTGTATTATATGTTAAAAACTTGGCAATCGCTTGATTCATGTATAAATGTTTATTAGCTTTATTTTAATAACCCCTATTTTATGAGATTCTCCTTTCCATTCTTCTTCTCTAGGATATTACCATTTTTTATTATCCTTAATTTTTTATCGGAACTTTCAATTGCTCAGGAATATATCCCACTTGTTCAAGAAGGGGCGTGGTGGAAAACAACTTATGTAAACAATTCTTGGAAATTCTTCCCAAAGTATTTAATAAAAGGAGACACAACGATAAATGGGGTTGATTATAAAAAAATGTATAGCTGTCCAGATTTAAAAGGATTTATCCGAGAAGACACAATAGAAAAAAAAGTATTTGCAAGATATTTTTCAGTGTTTGATAGTAATTGCCCAGAAAATGATGAATTTCTTTTGTTTGACTTTTCTCTTGAAGTGGGTGATACAATCCAATCTTGTTGGTTTGGAGCAAGTGCCCAGTTAGACACAGTGGCTGTGGTTTCTTCCGAGTTTCTTTTTGGACAAGATCGGAAGTCTATTGCTTACACCACCGTCTTTCCAACTACTTCAATTATAGAAGGCCTTGGCTCTACTGAAGGAGGCCCTGTAACAGTTCAAGTGCTTGGTGTTTCGGGTGTGACTGGAGATATTAACGACTATGGAGTTAACCCTGAAACCACCTGTAGTGATTTGCTGGTTTCGGCTGAACAAGCAATAAATAATCATGAGATTGATGTTTACCCTAACCCTGCTGCTACCTTGGTCGAAATCTATGTTGATGCTCTGTTAGCTGCCAATTCGCAAGCTATATTCTATTCACTTGGTGGTAAACAATTAAAAACTATTGAGCTTGAATCAAATCGAAATCTTGTAAGGGTGGATGATTTACCACCTGGAATAGTAATTCTTTATATCAAAGATTATAAAGGGAGAATTAGTACCCCTATTAAGTTTGTTATTACTCATTAAACCCCATTCACTATGTTTATCCGCTTTTTGCTTTCAATTACCTTTCTAATTGGCTTTTCTTCAATTTTATTTGGACAAGGCAATCCAACACTTTATTCAACTGGAGAAATTTATCATCAAATGGCCGAGCAGGAATTATCCTTTTGGGAAATTCGTGGAAACGGACTTTATTATTTGGAGAATTTCCCAACTGATTCAAGCTTTGCTAAAAAGTTTGGAAGGTGGACTCAATTTTGGGAGTCCAAGGTAGACGTTGAAGGTGACTTTGTGGCTACAAAGGAAAATTACCTTAAGCTTGGGGAACCAGGAGCTGTATGCGACACAGGAGGAGATGGCTGGACCCAATTGGGCCCATTTATACCCAATATTCAGTCAATGGGTATTATCGTTAGCATTTATTCTCCGGAGGTAGATCACAATGTGATTTATGCAGGTTCAAACTCTGGCGGAGCATGGAAAACTGAAGACGGAGGATTAACCTGGGATTGTATTACAGACGATGATAATGGAATCAGAATTCCAGCACTTGGTGTTCAATGGATTACAGGAGACCCTCAAAATGCAGATGTAGTATATATAGCAACAGGGAAAACTTCATTTAGAGCTGAGTTGGGAGTTGGTGTCCTTAAGTCAATTGATGGTGGTAGCACTTGGATTCACACTGATCTCTCTTTTCAGCAAACTCCTGCACCAAATGGATGGTATCCATTAATAAATAAGGTTATTGTTGACCCAAATGATTCAGATATAGTTTACGCAATTAGTGATGATGAAGTTTTCAGAACTACAAATGGAGGAGGGTTCGCCAATGATGGTGTAGATGATTGGCCAATCGTTGTGGACAACCTTAACTCCATACCCCAGGAAGAATTTATTGATTTAGAATTTTCTCCCACTAGCTCAAACGTCTTATATCTTTCTTCTCGACATGATGATTGTGATAATCTGGAATCACATATTTGGAGATTGACATTCGACGGGCAAAATTGGCAAACGACAGATATTACGCCTGGAATTAACCCAAATGACCCTATAGTTTTACATAGCTCGATGAATCTGCTTGCTACATCCACTCTGGGGGATCCTGATCATATTTATCTGAAGTCATTGCATTTCAATACGTGTACTGATGATGATGTACCTATTTTAAGGTGGCATGAGGTAAATGAAACATGGGAATCTATCACATTGAATTCTAATTGCCCAACGGGATTTAATTTTAGAACATTTGAGGTTAACGACTTGAATTCTGATGTAATGTATGGAGGTGATGTACGGCTATGGAAAGATGACAACGGAGATGGTACTTTTCAAAGAGTTACTGATCCTACCTTGTTGGATAACCAAAATCATGATGATATCCGTGCGATTCAGATCTTCGAGTCTTCTCAAGATGGTACTACGGATCACGTGGTTATTGGAACAGATGGAGGTGTAAATGTCAGTACTAACGGTGGTGCACTAGGAACCTGGATAAGTATGAACGGAACTGATGCTAATAATGGTTTGGTAATATCTCAATTTTATGACATTGACAATAGTTCTATTCGTCCAGGGCTGATTGCAGGAGGAACACATGATAACAGTTACTTTAGATTCGATAATGGACAATGGATTGGTAAAATAATCGGACCTTGCGGAGCACATGCTGATGGTGGTCAAACAGTAATTGATTGGAATGATCCAAACGTAGTATATACTCGATTTAACCAATGGTTGAGGGTTTCTTATGATGGAGGTGATCAGTTTTGTCAAGATGCAACTGAATTTGATTTTGCTCGATTTCATGATTTTAACTTGACTCAGCATCCACGGGACCCCAATATTCTATACATAGGGAAAAATCACTTATTTAGGACAATTACAAGAGATCCTGCAAACAATACTTTTACAGAAACTGATTTTAATTTTGCAACCACTTTTGGAGATGTTACTCCAATGACAGACCTGGCTATTTCCGATTCTTCTCCTGAAAATATGTACGCCTCATTTTTGTGGGCAACAGGAACAGGCTCAACTCCAGAAAGAAAGTTTTTTAGGTCTGATAATGGAGGAGCTTCATTCACCGACATATCTCAAAATATTGGGCTCGGCCCCGGATCAATTTACCAGTGGTTCTGGGTCAATGATATTGAAGTTCATCCCGAAGATCCAAATCAATTGTGGATCGGGTTTTCAAATTTTAATGAAAATGCCCAAGGTGAAGGAATTGATCGGATTTTTTATTCAAATGATGCAGGAGATACATGGTCTGAATTCTCAGCGGGCCTTCCCTCAGTACCGGTCAATAAGATTACTTACCAGAAAGGATCAAATGGAGTGTTATTTTGCGGAACAGATGTAGGAGTGTTTCGGTACAACCCAGCCCCTGGAGTTGAAAGGTGGGAATGTTTTAATAATGGTCTTCCGGTTTGTATTGTCTCTGATGTTGAAATAGATTATTGTCAGAATCTTATTCATATTGGCACCTTTGGTAGAGGGATCTATGAAACAAATCTTCCTCCAGCTGGTCCAACTATAATTTCAAGTGATGAAACTATTGATGATGGCCAATTTGTGCATTCTGCTGAAGGGATCATTGTAAATCCTGGAATCCGTTATACGGTTGAAGGAACACTCAATATGTCTGAAGGGACAACAATAATCGTTGAAAGAGGAGCAGAGTTAGTAGTTAATGGAGGGACGATTACGAATAGGTGTGATGACATGTGGAAAGGCATAGAGATACGAGGGGATAATAGTACTCATCAATGGGGAACGTTTCCTAACAATCCTCAAGGGAAAGTAGTTATCAGAAATGGAGCTGTTATTGAACATGCTGAATTAGCTATTACTAATTGGGTTGAAGGGGATATTACTTCAACAGGAGGGATTATTGAGGCCTCAGGTTCAATCTTTAGGAATAACAGGCAAGACATTTTTTTTATGCCTTATCAGAACACCATTCCGACTTCTGGCGAACCTACTTTGGATTATAGCGATTTTTCAGACTGCGAATTTATTCTCAATGATGACCCGGAGAATGGATACCGTGGAGGTGATGATATTAGAGATAGAGTTTTTCTTGGTTTCGTTTTCGGCATTGATTTTACGGGTTGTCGATTTGACAATCAGAATCCAGCGTTAAGTGATAACCAAGTAGCAGGCATCAATTCCTTTGATTCCCGCTTTTCTGTGCAGGGTCTATGTAATGTCCCTATTACCTTTCCTCCGGGAATTTGTCCTGAACAAGACCTAGTCAGATCAAGTTTTACTAATCTTCACTGCGGCATTAGGGCACAAAGGATTCAAAGTAATCATTCGTATAGAGTAGAGTACACTGATTTTGACGGCTCTGTAAGAGCGATAATGAGTGAAAACGTCGATGATTTTATTATTAAAAACTGCAATTTCACAATTGGCAATGGTGGAAGTGATTGGTTCAATCATGGGCTTATGATCAATACTGGAACGGGGTACACGGTTCAAGAGAATCAATTTTTAGGACCAAATGAAGGGTCGAACCCTGTACAACCTTATGAATATGGATTGGTAATATTTGATTCTGGCGCTTCAGAAAATCTCATCGATTTTAATACGTATGATGGTTTGTTTGTGGCGAATTTGGCGCTTGGGAATAACAGCGATATTTCGAATTTTAGGAGAGGACTCCAGTATAATTGTGATACTCAAGTCAATTGTTTCTATGATATCGTGGTTCATCATGCCTTTAATCAGAATGGGCAGGCGTATGGCAGCGGTATCAGGTTTTTTCAAGGTAACCCAAATAATGAAGAGGATGAATCGGAAGCAGCTCAAAATATCTTTTCAAACAACAATGATGATGCCTCTGTCACCGAAGAGGATTTTTATAACCACGCTGATTTTCCTGTTCAACACTTCTTTGATGACAATACTCCAAATACATTTGCTCAAGAAGCTACCTTTAATTGGATTTCACAGGTACAAGCTCAAAATGCAAATCAATGTATTATTGAAGAGCCTGGTAGGCATAAGATTCTCTCCGCTTCAGAAAAAGATTCTCTTAAACAAGATGTTGATTATCATGATGGCGAATTGCTCAATGCCCAATACCTTTACTACACTGTAATTGACGAGGGCAACCAGCCTGAGCTCGTCAATAATATCCAATTCGAATGGTCAACGGATGCATGGGAGTTGAGAGATCAACTTATAGCTAGATCCCCAAATTTAAGCCAAGAAACCCTCCTTGAGGCTGCTATGACGGGAATTTTACCTGACGCATTGTTGATGGAGGTTTTACTCGCGAACATAGGATCGGTGAAGGATCAGGAGTTTTTGGACAAACTCCAAAATGGAATACCGAATCCATTACCTCAATACATGATCGACATTCTGGCTTCAGCTCCAGAACCCGAAACCTTACGGCTTGACCTGGAAGAGAAAATGGCATTTCATAGTAATGAAGTTGCAAAAAAAGCCAAGCGCTTAATCCAAAATGCGATTATCATTGATACCATTCCTGACCAATTAACATTTGTGGATCTTTTACATCAAATAAATACACCTGAATCACATTTGGCTTTGGCTGAACATTATCTTACCATCGCTGAATTTGATAGTGCTCAACAAGTAATTGACTCATTACAAAACCGCTTTCAATACATTGACAGGAATCAAGAGTATTATCAGGACTATCAGCAGGTTTTTGCTATTAAGAAACAAACATTACAAGCCGGAAGCTTCTGGGATAAACTGACTGCCAGTGACATTCAGACGCTTGAAAATATTGCTAATACATCAGGACTCATAGCAGAAGTTCAAGCACACAATATTTTGCGGTACGCAAATGGTCATATATTTGATAAAGAGCCAATCATTCCTCCTGGAGCACCTGCACAACAGATTATCCTTCGTGATCCGTTTGATGAATTAAATGCTCGTCTCACCGAAGTAGTTGTATATCCAAATCCCGCTAGAGATTATGTAACTATTGAATACAAATTTCCTGAATACATTGAAGATTTCACTATTATTGTTTCAGACATAACAGGCCGTACAGTGCTCAGAAAAGATGAAAAAGGATATGTCGGTCAATACCTGTGGGATACACGTAAAGTTGGGCAAGGCATCTTTTTTATTAATATCTTGAGTGGAAAAAGTACAATGTATAGTGGAAAAGTTGCTATTGAGAAATAGATGGAAGATCGTTATATGCTTGCTTTTATTATGTGCAAGTGGGCTAAGTTTTTCTCAAGATAGATTTAGTAAAATTTTCCGATTTTCAGACACCCTCGCAACGATAAATGGAGGAATGATCTGTGTCGACACCTTTGTATATACTGCCGGTGTTACGATTTCGCCGACCTTACCTATAACCAACAGAGGTCTCATTACTAAATTCACCTTGGACGGTGAAAAGGTTTGGGAGCGGCGATACGGTGATTCACTTCTTACCACTGAGCCTGGAGGAACAAGTAAAAAATGTATTATCCCAACTCTTGATGGTAATTTTGCATTTGCAGGATTTAATAGGAATGGAACAGCCTCAATAAATGCATTCCTTTCTAAATGCAATAGTCTTAATGGAGATACATTGTTTTATCGTACTTATGATTCTGATATCCCCAATACATTGTTAATGGCTAAGAGCCTCATTCAATATGATGACGGAAGTTTCCTTTTGGCGTGTGTTGAGGACTTTGTTGATGTCGTTCTCATAAAAACAGATCAATTGGGGAATGAGGTATGGAGAAGGAGGTATGGAAGCAGTCAAGTAAAGGAATCTCCTGCCCGTATTGTCCGATCAGAAGGAAACAATGTTATCGTATATGCTGTTGCGAGTGAAGGATCATGTGATGATGACACTGACTACATAAAACAACATTGGGTTTTTGAAATCGATTTCGTTGGTGATATTAATTGGGAATATGAATCTCCTGAGGATAGATACCTGGGAACAGCCAGTATTACGTATACAGCTAATGGGGAGTTGCTAGTATATGGCACTGAAACTATTCGTGAATGGCTTGGTTCTCCTTTGAATTACGATTGCCCACATCAAGGATATATTGCCAAATTAAACAGTAATAATGAGGTAGAATGGGAACAAACGCTGGGAAATTCCAATCTAACCACCATCTGGTCAGCAAAAGAACTACCTAATGGAAATATTATTGCTGTGGGAGATAATCGAATTGAATACTTACCAGATAGTGCGCAATATACAGGTTGGATTCTTCAGTTTTCGGCAGTTGGGGAACTTTTGTGGGAAAGAAATTTGACCCGTTTATATCCTTGGATTGGAAAATGGCATCACCTTTATGATCTGAAGGTTATGGAGGATGGAGGGTTTTTAATCAGTGGAACCGTTGAAGATTTTTATATTCCAAGCCCGACTGCAGGTCAATGGGGGTGGTTGGTAAGAACTGATTCACTAGGATGTGTTTCTAGTGGGTGCGATAGTAATACAACTTCTATCAATTCTCCTATACCAGAAATAGGAAACCTGGAGATCTCTCCTAACCCAGCAAAGCCGTGGGGATGGTCCTGCGCGCGCTGCTGGATACCGCCGGGCTCTTCGCGACGGGGTTCTTCGTCTTCGGGGCCGCGGCGGTCGGCGG
>JBCCHF010000076.1:0-15057 GCA_039028895.1 Bacteroidota bacterium
CGGAATTGTACATCTCCATGGCATCGCGCGTGACCGAGAAGTCGACCAAAGCCTGAGCGGCCTCAAGATTGTCCGTTCCCGCCACAATAGCTGTTGCTTCCATGTCCCAGCCGACGCCTTCGGATGGCACGTAAATGTGACATCAAATTTTTTGAAAACATGCAAATACCATGGAAGAAAATTGATCAAAATTTTTTCAGTAATCGGCAAAAATGTGTCAAAAATCCAATTTAATCGAGTTCCCTTATATTTTGGCTTGATTTTGGAAATAGCATGCAATAAAATCAGCTTATAAAATCGTCATGAAACCCTTATCATTTCTCATTTTTATGATTTTTATGACAACTTCTGCCTTGTCGCAGAATGGCACTAAAACATTAAGACTTCAATTAGAAACCGGTCAGAGCTCATTCTCTCCATCCACATTGATGGATTATATGGAATCCATTGAATTGCGGCTCCATTATTTTGGTTTTGAGCCGATACAGGTAAAGGTTTATGATAGGAAGAATAAGATTTTTGTGGAAGTCAACGAAGTTGAGGATCCGGTCATGACGACAGACTTGATTGCTGGTACTGGAGACTTCAAAGTACTCCCTGTTTACAAAATAGATGATGGTGGTAAAATGGATCAGCTCTTTAGCACACTTCAGCGTCTTACCCAATCTCAAAACGGTGAAGGCATCCTGTCTATGAATACCACTACACTCCCTGGTTATTCTTTCAGGCGGTATCCCCCTGCTGTTATCGGGATGGCAAAGGGCACAGATATTGCTAAAGTAAACCAGGTACTGGTAAAATCTGAGATCAGGCAACTATTACCGCCAAATGCAAAATTTATTTGGGCACAAAAAGCCAGCACATTGCATGAAGGCCAATACGACCTGTACCTGGCCAATATGACACCAGGGCAAGGCCTTGAGGGCGATCACGTAGCTAAGACCAATGTGTACCAGGAAGAAAACAGGTTTAGCAGGGTTCGCGATATCATCGATATCTGGTTTGACGAAGCAGGAACGGTCGAACTTGACAAAATATCAAAAGCTAACGTCAAACGCGAATTGATCATCGTCCTTAATAACGCCGTAATCTCCGCCCCAATAGTCGAAGGACCAATAGAAACAGGAAACATTCAGATAGAAGGACCATTTGAGGGATTGGAGACCACCGCATTAAGTCGCATTCTAAGAATGAAATCGCTACCTGGCCCACCTAAGGTTGTGAATACTGTGGTTGAGTAGGCAATCGGAATTTAAGCAAATCGATATTTTGAATACTTCAAGATATTACACCTAAAATCTTTTCACTAACTGTGAGATGGCCAATTATAATCTAAAAATACAGATTCTGGGCGGTGCGGTAGGTATTGGCGTGGGCGTCTACGATATCTGCGATCTTTTCTGAATAGCCACCTCCCATACTTACTGCAACTGGAATCTTATTCTTCTTGCAAATCTCGAAAACGAATTGGTCTCGTTGCTTGCATCCTTCCTGGCTAACAGAAAGTCGTCCCAGTTTATCAGATTCGACAATATCAACTCCGGAGAGGTAGAATATAAAATCAGGTTCCACCTCATCGATGAGACTGGGTAGGGTGTTTTTTAATATTGATAAATAAGGTTGGTCTGTCATTCCATCTGGTAGTCCAATATCCAGGTCAGAGGTTTCTTTTCTCAGGGGATAATTATTCTCGCCGTGCATGCTGAACGTGAATACCCTACTTTCATCTTCAAATATCTTGGCAGTTCCGTTGCCCTGATGCACATCGAGATCGACAACCAATATCTTTTCAGCCAATTGTTGATCCAGCAGATAATTGGAAGCAATAGCGATATCATTCAATACACAAAAGCCCTCGCCTCTTTCTGCGAAAGCATGGTGCGTTCCTCCCGCAATATTCATTGAAACTCCATATTCTTTTGCAAACAAGGCACATTGAATCGTTCCGTTTGCGATGACTTTACCCCTGTCAATCAATGCTTTAGACATTGGAAATCCAATCTTCCGCGCTTCTTTTGGAGTAATCGTAAGCATTCTGAGTTTATCCCAATACCCTTGGTCATGAGTTCTCAAGATAACATTCTCTTTCAAGGGCTCAGGCTCAAAAAAGTTGTCTTCCCTGATTGTGCCTTCGTAAACCAGTTGCTCCGGCAATAACTCATATTTGATCATCGGAAAGCGATGGCCCGGAGGCAGCGTGTATTTGTAAATGGAAGAAAAGGCGATTTTCAGCATTGAGACCCATTGTGTTCTAATTCTCGATGCTAAGTTAACTCGTTATTGGGGAATTGGTTCAGTTGGCAGTTGCCGATTCCAGCCTACTTCTTAAAATAAAAATCACCTTCAATTGCTGAATTCTCCCATGGGATCTGTTCGCCGAAGGACTTTCTTCTTACGTTGGTACGAACAAGTTTGAATACGTCTTCCAATTTCAGGCCAGGGGTACGGATGGCTTTTAAGAGTTCTTCGGTATATAGACCATTGGAGCCTGTACCATCAGAAGCGGTCATGCCTGGTGCAGTTGCATAAGCAATGAAAGTACCGATTGGGGCTGTCGTAATGCCTGCAAGGCCACGGTTTGAGGATCGGTAGTCAGGGGCATAAGGATTATCACGACAAGCATCAAGAACAATGATATTCAGGTCGTTTCCGGCAACGGTAATTTCGTCGAGCAGATAACCCAAGTGAACAGATTTGTATTTGACATCCTTTTCTTTTTGAATATCTGCACTGATTGGGATCAGGTAATTTTCTCCAGCGACCTGCATGCCATGACCGGCGTAATAGAACAATCCTGCGCCGCCTTTGCTCTTTACTTTTTTACCAAATTCCTCGATAGCATTTTCCATGGAAGCCTGATCAAGATTGGTGTAATGCATAACTTCAAACCCAATACGGTCCAGTTCAGCTGCGATAGAGTCGGCATCATTAACGGCATTTTTTAGTGGTAGGTGATCATAATCAGAATTGCCGATGATCAAGGCCGTACGCTTTCCTGAACCTCCTGCTATTTCTGTAATTTGATCTGCTCCGAGAGACGACATTTCTTCTGACTCGTAGTACAGGGCGTAATCAATTTTGATATTATTGCCGTTTAGATCTTGGGCATCGACCCAGAAATCATTTTTGCCTTCCACCAGGGTTAGCCTGGCACTAAATTCTGTTCGCTTCGCTCCAGGATTCCGCAAATTAGCGATGAAGCCAGACACTCTGATGCGCTCAATTCCGGTTTGATCAGTGGCATAACCCTTGATGTCGATCACACGCTTTCGGGTAACCGTTGCCATCCCTCTTGAAACAGCTGGTTCTGTAATTATGATTTCGGGAGGTCTGATATCAATTCTTGGCTTGGTATCCACCGGTCGATGCTCATTAGGCCGGGTTTCCGGCTTGGTATCCACAACTACATTCTCTTCAGGAGTGACCTCTGGTTTAACCTGTGTTGGTTGCACAAATCGGTCATTTTTCCAAGTACCAGATCTTGTTCTTCCGTCAGGGAAAATAAATTTCCCGGACCCTTCTTTTTTATTCGCTACAAAATGACCTTCGAAACGACTGCCATCCTTCCAGGTGTATTTGCCGAAGCCATCCAATAAACCATTGGTAAAGCCCCCCTGGTAACGATCGCCATTTTCCCATTTCATGACACCTATCCCGTTTTCACAATTCCCCTCCATACATCCAAACTCTTTTGGCTTTGGATTTTCGGTGACAACCGGATCAATATTTTTTTCCGTTTCGCCGATGTATTTATCTTTTTCCCAAAGACCTTCTCTCACACGGCCATCGGCATAGCGATAGGTGCCTACACCGTGTTTCAGATTGTCTTTCCATTCACCTTCATATGAAGCACCGTGGGCCCATTGGTAAGTGCCATAGCCATTGAGTCGTTTCATGCGAAATTCACCTTCGTAGCGACTTCCATCGCCCCAAACGTAAATACCTTCACCATTGGCACAATCTCCGGTTATACAACCGGTTTTTTTCTTATTATCTTCTTTTAGATTAGACTCAGCACCTGAAGCAAGTGGTTGAGGAGCGTTTTCTCCTGCATATTGCCCGTTGGCCCAATAGCCTTTCGTTACCTGACCATTTGCAAAAAAGTGGGTGCCTTTTCCATGGCGTTTATTGAACATCCATCCGCCAACATATTTTGATCCATCTGCCCAATAATAGGTACCCTGACCATGCATTTTGCCATTCTGAAACTCTCCGACATATTTCTCATTGGTAGAGGACCAGATATATGACCCAAATCCATTATAACAATCTCCTGAGACACAAGACTCCTGGGCACTGGCAGCAGAAGCGACTAGCAAGCAAACGACAATTGAAAATAGGCGCACAAAAGTTATCATGATACAAATAGTTGAGTTAAAGCGGGCTGATTCATACAGCCAAATATTATTGATGGTTGAGTTCTAAAATTATAGGTACAACATCTCTTTCTGTGGTATTGGCATAAAACTGGATTCGGCCACTGCGGCTGTACCTCACTTTATTGGTTGTTACCAATTCTGTTCCCAGAGTCTTATATAACCTTTGCACAAAATTGCCGTTCTCGTATTGCATACGCCTTGTAACATAGCCTATGTCAAGCGGTTTTTGAGAATACAGGATACAAAGATAATCTTTACCTACGGTTTCATCCATTGCAAAAACCTGCCCATTTCCTGGTAAAAGTACTTTTTTGTCTTTTGCCGCCACGAATGCAGTGTTACCTGTTTGCGGATAAAGCTGATAACTCTGCTTTGTGAGATCGGAGGCGAAGGCATAAACATAAACCTGGTCATCGTTGGTAATTGCCACTTCATACGTAGTTCCCGAATAATAGGTTTCGGTGCCTTTAAACATATTCCCCTCCAGTTTGACCGGTAGTCGTTGTCCGTTAATCTCTAATGCCAGTTCGCCTGAAATCTTGGCATACTTTGGCTTTGGTTTTGGTGCTTCCGGCTTTGTCGTAGGCACTGGCGGGCTTACAGGCTTTTCATCATTTGAAGCCACCTGCGTATCAAAATCTTCCGGGAACCGAAGGTAACTCCTCCAGTGATGGGCCATGTAATTAATGCGATTGTATTGTTCCTGTGTCAGATCATCGCGGCATTGTGTCGGGGAATAGGCCATGATATTAGTTGGATCAGGGCGATACCTAAATCCCATCGCGTCACGCTCACTGCCAATATATTTACAACTGCGGTCTACCTTATTGATAAGTCCCGGATCTGCGGGTGTATCACAAAGGCCATCTCCTGCAGTTTCACAATTTCGGAGGTCTTCGTGCCTGGTCACCAATTCCTTCGCCGTTCTCATCTGCCGATTGCCATGGGTATGGTACAATGAAAAGAAATGGCCAAATTCGTGCACCAAGGTGCTACCATTAATGGCGCAGGAATTTCTCATCAGGATCCGGTCGTTATTGCGCTTGTAGGAAAGTTGGTTGGGATAATGGGCATACCCGCACAGTTGCATCCCGGCATCTACGATAGAGTTAAACAAGTAAAGATTGATCACCTGTGGCTCATCATGCAGAATGGCCAGACTCTTTTCGTTACTGGTATTGAAATTATAATGTTTGTTGTTATCGAGGAAATGGATTTTGTCAAGAATGACAAATCGGACATTGGCATTAATGAAATAACTATTCACCCCTCTGATGGCATCTTCCACCTCTGTAATGGATATGCCGCCAGTGCCATCACTTCTACGCGCAATATGCACTTGGATGGGGAAATCGCGTATCCCTCTCGTTGATCTGGCGTTAAAGTGTCTCATCACCTCGTTGCGTTCATCGATCTGGGCTGCATCCTCTGGTGAAATAACAGTGCCACAAACCTGGCTGGTAGCGGTGGTAACTGAAATTATCAATAGTAGGCAAATGATATGCAAGGCGTATCTTGTCATTAGTCCGAATCATTTAAGGCAATAATATTGCCCGGGTATAAAATGCTGTGTTAGCTAAAAAGGTAGGTAGAACTGTTTGTGTCTATATCAATTAAAAGTTTTGGCGTTTGGTGTTCAATTTGCGAATACTGTGCCACAATCTTTATGTGTTCTCAAGATCATTAACGGCAGAACCTTGAATTGCATTGTGGTAGCATCGGAACTTTTTTCAGGCGAAAGGTATTAGACTTTAGGAAAACAATGAGATTCATTTTGGTAAAAATAGAGTCAATTTGTATTTTTGCGAGCGATGGGGCATTAGCTCAGCTGGCTAGAGTGCTTGACTGGCAGTCAAGAGGTCACCGGTTCGACTCCGGTATGCTCCACTAAGTTTCTGGCTACTAGGTCAGTAAATATAATAAAAAGTGACAAAAGAAAATGGCAAAAAGTGACAAAAAAGTCTCGATTTGCCATTTTTTTATGCTACCCTATTTCTTAATCCTTTCACTACATTCAACTCTTGTGAAAGAAGATCGTTTCTCTGTTTTTGGTGATCGAAGGAATTCTTTAAGGAGGTATAGCTAGTATAGAGTTTGTGATCTCTTTCGTCATTCCTCCGTTTTTCCCTCAGAAGTTGCTCCATTGATTTAAGCTCTCTTGACTTCATTTCTAACTCTAGGTTCGACTGTTTTACCCTGCTTTCGAAGTCTTTTCTTAGTGCCTCAATGCCCAATTCCTTATACCCAACATCCTTAGCTAAGTATTCAATCTCTTTTTTCTTAGCTGTAATTTCCATTGATGCCTCCTGTGCCTGAACCGCAAATGATTTATTGTGAAGTGCTATTTCTCCTAAATAGTTATTCATTGAATCTTTCAGAATCTTCTCTCTCATAGCTGTCTTTTCCAATAGCGTATCCATATGCCTAAGCCTTAAATGGTTTTCCGCAGCACTCATTTTTGAACGAAAGTCAACTTCCTTTACCTTGTGACGAACCTCATCTATTAGACTCTTTTGGGTAAGAAGCATCTCTTTTACTTTAGTCTGTGCTTTTTCAAGACTCACACTTAAATTCCCAATTTTAACATGAACATCTGAGAATCTAGACTGGACAGAGGTTTCAAGGCTATTGATCTTATGATCCAGTTCAAAGAATGATCTTTCCATTAGCGATTTTAGAGTATTAGTTTTTTCTTCAAAATAAGTGTGGACAGAATCAATCTTCTTATCTAGATAGACAAATGCATCTTTGAACTCATACCTCATTTTATCTCTCTCTTCCCTAGCTTTCAATAGTTCTAGACTGGTTTCATATTTATGCCCCCTTACATCTTCTTTAACTTCCCGTACCCTATCACTAATCTCAATGGTTTTCTCTTTAATCTCTTGTTGGAATATTCTGTTGTTCAGGTCTTTTTCTTTTTCCTTCATTTCTTCTCGTTTCCTTCTCTTCTCAATTTCTTTTGAATAGGAATAGTCGCCCTGACTATCTCCAACAATATAATCCAACACTCCTTTGGCTGTACTTTTCTTTGCATCCTCTACCTCTAATTTTAGTCTCTCGTTTTGTTCTTCCAATGACTGATATTGTTCCGTTAAGAGTAAGTATTTATCTGACAACTCTTCTAACCTATCCTTGAATTCTAATACCGAATCATCATTTAAGCCAGAATTTAATAATTTAACCTCTGAATCATTAAGAAGATAGACGTTCTCCCCATCTATGAATTCATGGCGATCTTTAGTAGATCGAAATACATCTGAAAACCATTTAGAAATAGCCCCCGTTTCTCTTTCGTTTTTCAAAATTAACCATCCAATGAAACCCACAGTACCACCAATTACCACTAAGTACAATAATTGGGCTATAAAAGTTATAATTGCATTACCGAATATTACTATCAGGATAATACCTACAATTATCACCTCATTCTTCTCAGATATGCTCTCATTTTTCATAGCAACAACATTTTAGATTATGGAAAGCCTATTCTATAAAATACTGACAAAAAATGACGTTATCAAGGTAATAGTTGCAAAGTCACAGAAATATGACATTGACATGAAAAGTATTGGCAAAATATGCGATTCTAGAATCTATGAAACCCAACATATAGTGCCACTTATGAATATTTGGTGTCAAAGGATAGACAAACTTATCGAAATAGATAAACTGTCACATCACGACCATACATGGAGATCGAAGAAATTGCTGAGATGGAGGGGGTTCACTTTCAAGGAATATTACCAATTGTTTAACCCATCAATCGTAGAAGAGGAGTTTGTATTTCATCCAGTTTTCAATCAATTAAATAAGTTCAATTCAGGCATAGAGACGCAAGCAGAAAGGGAGTTTTACCTAAATACTTTCGAGTACAATGAAGGAGATTATATCAAAGCTCTACTGGAAGCGAAGATGGAAGATTTACTCGTTTTTTTTTACAAGCACATCAATGTAGTCTTTCCTTTCTCTTCTCTGCAAAAACATGCACACGTAACTGGACAGACAGGGAAAGGTAAATCGGAGTTCTTGAGACTCCTATTCTATTCTTTGCAGAAGAGATCACAGAAGAAAAGGAAATACAGCTTAGTCCTTATTGACCCTCACGGTGATCTGGCTGAAAAAATTATGAAGTCTCACCTAAATAAAGACCATGACCGCCTCGTATACTTTGCCCCAAAACTTGATTCCGACCGTACACCCATAATTAACCCACTACAGCTTAAAGATGAATCTCTGCTTGAAAAGACTACCGAGTTCATTGTAGAGGCTTTTGACGAGCTAATGAGGGATCAAAGTCTCTCAGATCAAATGAGGACTATACTAACTCCATGTGTATATACGCTCTTAAAGAGGGGGAATGCCAACCTCGAAGACCTACAAAGGTTTATGCTGAACGACCCGGAGCTTATTAGTCTTGGTAGACAAAGCGAAATAAAACCGCACAGAGATTTCTTCGTAAACAATTTCGAAGGGACAAAAGGAAGAGACCCCTACACCATAACCAAGAAGGCAATATTTACCAGGATACAAAATCTCATCAACTTCCCTATGTTTTACAACATGACTATGGGAGAGAGTACTGTGGACCTTGGGAAATGCCTCAATGGAGGAAAGGTTGTTGTATTTGATCTAAAGGGTCTAGGAGGTGTATCAAAAGAGGCTTTTGGGAGGTTCATAATAGCAAAAATCAAAGCTATAGCGAGTAATAGGGAGAGGATACCTGAAGAGCGAAGAAAACCAACGTTCGTTTTCATTGACGAATGCCAGAACTTTATTACCAGCTCGATATCAAAGACGCTCTCAGAGATGCGTAAATATGGTTTACATTTAATCCTTGCTCATCAGTACATTGAGCAATTAGGATATCTAACAGGTGCGGTTTTGTCGAACACTGATATGAAGGTTGTATTTGAGAACCACGAATCTACTCTGCAAAAGTTCTCATCATACATGGATATGACCGTGAAAGAAATGAGAACCCAATGGAAGAAATACGAATGCTATGTAAAAGTTGGAGGTAGAAGAACTATAAAATTCAAGCCATCTAGTAAGCTTCTTTCGAAAAAGAAATATAGCCTGACGAAAGAACAAGAATCAGCGTTACGTAAGTACACACTAGATACCTACTACGACCCAATTGGGCAAACAAGTATTATTAATACAAAACCAAATAAACAGAAGAAAAAGAAAGATATTACTCCACCCCACAGTTCGATCTTACTAGATGACGATGATTTTTAGTCATAAGTTGAATAGAAAAGTGTACCGTAGATAGGAAACTGTACACTCTCTAGAATAAATGGTAGTTATAGTTGGAATTATTGTTTGAATTTATACTAAATTATGTGAGTAGTGATAGCCCCAAAGCAAGTTAAAATACTTGAAGCATTAGGAAGGTATAAATTCCTTTCCCGTTCTCAGTTTGCCAGACTTGGGATTGAACAATATAATTCCAACTATACCAAGTACAGCAAGCCCCTCTTAGAAAGGAAATTAATTGGAGTCATTGACGCCAGACCATATGATCTTGGATTCATTTATTACCTCAAAGAAAGAGGTGCAAAGATCATCTCTGAGCATTTACAAACCAACTTTGGAGGATTGAACTATGTGAAGTCTGAACCTACTCTTAGCCCTCAAACCTTATACCATCGCAAGTATGCTATTGATTGCCAAATCGAATTATTCAAATCTTGTGAAACGAACGGGATTGAAATTGATTTTTATGAAAGAGATATAGAAACTATCGGCAGTCTCAAAAAGGATAAGATGCTGCAAAGAAAAACGAGGGTGCCAATTAACAAAGGACAATTCCTTGAGCCGGATGCTATATTTAGAATTATCACTCCTAAAGGGAGAAAGCTGTATTGCTTTGAGCTTGAAAACGCTACGTTCACCAAGAAGTCTTTTGAGAAGATTATGAAGCATGTCCGGGCTTTGAATATGAAAAGTCCAAGTCAAAAATACAACCATGAAAAAGCTCATCGTGTACTCATGGTGTATAAGGATGCAGGCATTATGAAGTCCGTTATGTCCAAGATGGAACAACACCTTACTAACATTAATAAATGGTTTCTATTTAAATCCTATGACGATGTGGCTACTCCAGTTTCTCTCAAAAAATCAACTTTTACGATTGCTGACGAAAAAGATTTTTTTTCAAACTGGCTAACTTTAAACGGTACATACGTACCTATGTATTAGGCGAAAGACAAAACTCACCCTAACTGACTGATATTCAATCAACATCCTTATAATTGAGGTATACCTCAGTTATAAGGACTAACTATACCTTCTCTCTCACTTTTTGCTTGCAATTACCCGTTGATTTTGTAAGAATTGCAGTAGGTGCAAACTCATTTACAATTTGCAAATACGCATGGAATACTGACTACCGAAAGAGATTGCAAAATTAATGAACGTTTCGTTCAGAACGATTTACAATTATTTGAAAAAACACCCTGATAAAATTCGCATCAAGAAGGAATATTGAAAGACTTTTGCACATATTGAAGATGTTTCAAAACTGTTACAATCAGCAGGTAAAACGGTGCAAAATCCCTCTACAAATATTTTACAAACCAATCTTAAAACTACTCCTGAAAAGGAATCAGATGCTTTGCAAGACTTACAAAATCATTACAAGATAATTGAAGAAAAAAATAAACAATTAGAAAAGTTTAGTGCAGGAATGGAAGAAAAAGCTAACAAGTATGCTATGGTCCTTTCAGATGTAAAAGATGAGAAAAAAGTCTTGTTTGAGAAATACATTTCCCTGCAATCAGAACTAAATGAAACCATCAAATGAATAGGGAAACAAGAGCTTAATCGAGCTCGTAAGTATTATACGCTTCTAGCAATTTGCTTTGCTCTTATTGTAGCTTTTGTTCTATTAATTTTTGATCTTTGAAGTCCTTAGGAGCGACTCACATCCTAGCCGAAAAAGCACGACCCTTGACCATAAAATTGTTAATGCTTTTATCTACTATCAAAAATCATGGTAAAGGGTTGTTTAGATTCTATTAAAATGGAAGGAAAATAAACCGTTTGGTGAAAATCTGATCCTTTTTCCCTGAATCCAGACGAAATAGGTATATGCGTATACTTACCTAGTTGTTCCTAGGAACATCCAATCAAACTTCTGCAAAAGATAACTGGTCACCTTATTTTATATGTTGCATTCCCCTAAAACCGTTAAGTTATGTCGGATGAATTCAAAAAAGAATTAAATTTTAAAATAATTCCATACCCTCACAACAAATGTATCCCAGAAGGATAATTCATCGGGATAAAACTCAAAAAAATTTATATTTTTATCTACTAAATAAAAAAATTTATGTATGGAACTGAAGAATATAACAGATATAATAAATACTGTTAAAAAAACTTTTTCAGATTCTCCAATGAGAACCGGGTTATTGGCGCTGATTGGGATTGTTAGCGTTGCAGTGTATTTTGACAGAATATATCCCTCTTGGAAAGAAAACCCACTCATACTTGTTGGAATAATAATTAGTTCAATCGTGCTTGGACTCATTCTATTGGCCTTAACTAATTTCGGTCCATTCCTTAAATACCTTGGCTTGATCTTATTAATTTTTGTCCTAGGTGTTGCGATTTTTCTTGCTTTTCATTTCATAAGAGATTCGCTAAATCCCAATGCGATTAAAAAAGTAAAGGTAAACGGACAGATTTGGACTGCTGAAAATATTAGGAATCCATCAATTGACGACACTCAATGCCTGGCTGATGGATATGGATGCTATTACACTTACGAAGGGGCATATGATGCTTGTGCGAAACTTGGAATTGGTTGGACATTGCCGTCAGTCCTTGATTGGCAAAAAACTAATAGCTCAAAGTTGAGGCTCAATGCCGGAGGATTTGGGAAATACAACCATGTGGATGACTGGGGAATTCAGGATAGAGGAGTATTGGGATATTATTGGACTTCGACAAAACCTGCAGGGACGAATTATCCTAAGTACATCATGTTTAATCCCAATACCAAAGAAATCTTGGAGGATGAAGGAAGTACAGGGTATCAATACAATTGTAGGTGTATAAAGAAATAAAAAATCACTTCGACTATAAACCCTATTTTTTTGCTGAATGTTTTAATAAATCAAGGATAAAATTGAACCATTTTAAGGAGTTAATTTACAATTGTTGGTCTCTATATACCAATTCCAATTGGATATTAAAAAAGAGGGTTCAGACTAAATAATCTCAAAATGATTATTCCTACTTTTCATAAAAATAAAACTTAATGCCAAAGAGACTAAGTACAATATTAAATTTAGATCAAAAAGATTTATATACAAGAGGTGTATTTAACGGTTTTGTTGATATTGATTCTCAGTTTCATTTAGACCCTTCCTTGCTCGATCAAATCGATATAAAAGAATTTAAAGGAGCAAGAAAAAAGTTTAAAAATTATTTTAAAGGGGTATTAAGCGTAATTAAAGCCTCAAAAGTTAATGATGACAGATTCTGGAGAGAGACTATCAAAATGCTTACTTTCAAAGAAGTTCAAGGTATATCACTTGGTCATGCGATAGGTGGTAATCACGGGAATGGTGTAGGTAAAGTCTTAGCCACTAGACTCACTGAAACAACTAAAATAATTATTGATGCTGGAATTAATGATCCAGTAATTTTTGAATTAGTTGGATTGTTTGAAGAAGGCTACGGCCCTGATAGAATAAGTGATATGACAATTGTGATTCTTATAGAGCATCTAATTAATTACACTCAACGAATATGCAAAGAACTTACGATTGATTTAAAGCAATTTAGAATTCTACGCCAAGATTTCCATTTACCTGAAAATCCAATAAATAAGAAGCCATTAATATTTACACCAAGAGATTTATTAAAACCTATACCAATCGCTTATGATTGGGAAGATATTGAAAGTATTAGTATTTACAATGATAGACTTCGAGCTAAAGTAAATAAAACAATAGGTAACACTTGGAAAAGAGCAATTAGAAAAACAGCAAAAGTCGACTTGAAAAGTGAGTTACTCAAGCATCCCGAGCTGATTAAAGACTTATTAAAAAAATATAAGTTAAAACAAAAAAAGAAGTATGATTATGATAAAAATGAACTAGGTGAAAAAATTCTATTAGACCTTGTTGATAAAGCTATAAATGAGCATCCATTAAATTTGAGACATTACTTCCCCGCCACATCAAAGAATATATTTTTTATCGTCAAACAAATATGTGAGCAATTCCAAAATTTAATTGAAAATAATGGTTGGTTTGAATTTTTATACAATCAAAAGGGAGAACTTAATGATGAACGATTTCCTCAAAAACTATTTTTCGGAATAGCTGAGAATTATTGCCAAGTGAACAATTTAGATTTATCAAGAGAGGCAAATGCAGGAAGCGGTGCATTAGATTTCAAATTATCTCAAGGGTATAGCTCCAAAGTTACAGTTGAAATGAAATACGACAAAAATAGTAGTTTGATTTCGGGTGTAACAAAACAACTTCCAACATATAATCAAGCTGAAAAATCGTATTATAGTATTTATCTTGTAATTCGAACTCGAAAAACTGATCTCGCCATTAGAAGACTTAAAGATGCCATTGCCAAAATGGATACTAATGGTAAACGTAAGCCTGATTTGTTTGTTATTGATGGTAGATGGAAAAATTCAGCAAGCAAAAGAAAATAATAGCTAATTCTTGGTTTTTTAATCCCCAAATCTAAGTTTCAAAATCTGAACCGTTTTGTAAAAATCGAGCCATTTTATGTAGAGTTTGATCGGAATGAGTATATGCGTGCATATCCCTACATTTTTTTAATACTTTCGAATCCTTAGCTTCAAACCTCCTCTGCTTGCATAAAGATGGCATCTCAAACAGGGCAATGCACCACCACAAAAAGGGGTTGAATCTAAGGCTTAAAAGTTATCCGTTAAAAACGATTTAAACCGTGTTGGGTGAAATACCTTCATAGAATACATCTTAATTTGTCAACTGATATTTGCTCTACGTGATTGTTATTGTTGCAATTGCAAGCTTTAACTAATTATCAGAAATAAAATTTCTTATTTGGTCTGTTAACAGCGGTTAAACAGAAACGGGTTAAGCAAATATTTGGATTGTGGATTTTGCTTTCTCCTCAAAGCACACAGGCCCATAAATTGTTTTTCATATATTAATTTAATACCTTGTATAGTATAGAAGTGTATCTACGACACATCCACAGGAATGAATTCAGATTTATTTTTGAAGCCAAGCTGTAAAGGCTTGCTAGAATAGTATTCCAACCTTTAAACTTGAAATATGAAAACTACAGTCATCCTATTTAGTTTATCATTTCTATTCTTTTCTTATTCACCAATTAAGTTAGAAACCTCAAAATCTATTAAAGCTATAAGTCATGAGGATGACGGAGGGGCATTGGTAACTGCTAAATATACAGCGACTATTGGAGCCAGTATCTTCGGAGCATTTAATCAGAGGAGACAATCAAAAGATATTAAGGCAATCAAAGGAATATTAGAAGAAACTATAAAGCATCTTAAAGAGTTACAAAAATCTATTGAAGAGGTCCAAAAGCAGAATAAAATGATTTTAGCTAAATTGGACCGGCTTCCAATTGAAATTAGGTCAATTGTAAAAGAGGAAATCGCACTCAATGAATTAAACTTAAA
>JBCCHF010000077.1:0-13234 GCA_039028895.1 Bacteroidota bacterium
GGACAGAAAATGTGGATCACTAATGGTGGTGTGGCCGATGTATTTGTGGTGTTCGCAAAAATTGATGGTGAAAAATTTACCGCTTTCATCGTAGAAGCCGATTGGGAAGGTGTAAGCCGCGGAGCAGAAGAAGATAAACTCGGTATCAAAGGTTCTTCTACCTGTCAGATCTTTTTTGAAAATGTAAAAGTGCCTGTTGAAAATGTGTTGGGTGATATTGGTCGAGGACATGTCATCGCTTTTAACATCCTCAATATTGGCCGCCTGAAACTTGGAGCAGGTACAATAGGAGCATCAAAACTGATTTCAACATCAGCAATCCAATACGCCAATGAGCGCAAACAGTTTTCCAGGTCAATTGGAGAATTCGGCGCCATTAAGCAGAAACTTGCCGAACAGGCCATTCGCATTTTCGTAGCCGAATCGGCCCTTTACAGGGCTTCAGCCGATATACAGGCAATGGAAGAAAAATTGTTGCTCGAAGGTAAATCCTATAACGACGCACTTCTGGGAGCAGCAGAAGAATATGCAATCGAATGTGCCATCCTGAAAGTTGTTTGTTCTGAAGTCCTTGATTTTGTGGTAGATGAAGGCGTTCAGGTGTATGGTGGAATGGGTTTTTCAGAAGAAGCACCAATGGCTCGCGCATACCGTGATGCAAGGATCAACCGCATCTTCGAAGGGACTAACGAAATTAACAGGATGCTTGTCATTGATATGCTTCTTAAAAGAGCCATGAGAGGCCATCTCGATATCATGAATCCGGCACTCGCCGTCCAGAAAGAACTAATGAGCCCGCCTACATTTGGTAATTCTAATGCCGATGAAATTTTCCACAGCGAAAAGCAGGCGGTTCGAAATATGAAAAAAGCTGTGCTCATGACGCTTGGAGCAACGGCCAAAGAAATGATGCAGCAGTTAAAAGATGAACAAGAGATCCTCATGTATCTTTCAGATATGATCGCTGATGTCTACAACGCTGAATCAGTCATCCTCAGAACGGAGAAACTGGTCGACCTCAGAGGTGAAGACCAATGCAAACGAGAAGCTGATATGATGCGGGTTTATGTTGCCGATGCAGTGGAAAGACTCGGACTCAATGGTCGAAACGCCATTCGGGCATGGGCAGAAGGCGATATGCGTAAAATGCTGCTAACCGGCCTAAAGCGATTCACCGAGTTTGAAGGGATTAATACAAAAAAGGCCAGGCGTCGTATCGCTGATCACCTGAGAGCAGCAAACGAATATAAGTTCTAACAAAAAATCTAATAGCATAATTTAGGATGGACGGGGTTTTGGGGAGTTATGTTTTCCCGAAAACCCTGTCTGCGTTATGCGCGATCATCTTCGGAGGAGCTGCAAAACCGCTTGAAACTTGGGTTTTCCTGTCCAAACTTGCCGCCATCCATTTTTTGATACGTCTGCTGTTCTTTTTTGATGATAATCGTCTTAGGGAACCCTTCATTCTGATCGTCGTGCCAGGTGGCATTGAATAGCTTGTTGATATTCTTGATGTCAAATTCTATCCTGCCAATGCTTATCCAATTGTCACTGGTAACAAATACTCCGGGCCCTGAGGCTAGAACTACATTATACGACACTAAACTACCTTTAGTCCCTACCATCGTATGAGGATTGTACATTGAAGGTGCTGTTTCTCCCTGCACCAGTCCAGAAAGCTCAAGTTCCTTCTGCAATTTTGGATTTTCAACAACTTCAGGATCAAATGTGAATCTGTAATTTTGACTGGCTAAATGAAAGCCTTTGGTTCCTTCACTTGCTTTGATCTCAATATCAACAAAGGCTTTCTTTTTGATGCAATCTACCTTTTGTGTGATCAGACGCACTTCGAATTGTGAAGCTTGACCTATGACCGTTAAACTCCAACTAAAGGCAAAAAAGAAAAACTGGATTTTTGTTAAAATATGCATACACTAAACGTCTCGTTTTTTGGTGGACTCCTATTTCTATGGATATGCTTATTTCAGGTTACATACCCAAAAGAATATCACTTAACGGGTACTTTAATTTTCGCGAAAGCAGGCTCTACCAGGCTGCCAAGAAAAATTTCGTCGCCAAATTGCTGAACACTGGTTACCTGTGAAAAAGGACCTGCTGGATCCTGCAAGTTATAGATGACGTTGCCACCATGGTCAAGACCTAAGACAAACCCGTATCTCGTGGCTTTTGGATGCATCCACTTAGGAAAACGCAACATGATCTTTTTCATAAATGGAGAGGCATGCAATTGGTCAACTGAGGCTTTTCTGGGAGAAGGAAGGGCCACCCAGAAAATATCATCACCATTGAAAGAAACGCCATCGGGGAATCCGGGAAGGTTGTCAATGAAAATATCAGATTGCCCTTTATTAGGACCATCGACCCAGTATCTGGTTATTCGATATCGGCCGGTTTCATTGACCAATACAAAGTCGTTGTTTTTGCTTACCGCAATGCCATTGGCGAAGTAAAGATCTTCTAACAATACTTCAGTTGATTTCGTGGATGGATCATAAACCAGCAACCTGCCATAAGGCCTTTGTTCCATCAGGTCCATCACGAAATCGTGTACCCCCCATTTCCATGAGGCATCACTAAAATAGATCTTGCCATCAGGGGCAATCTCCAGATCATCTGTAAAGGCAAATGGCTTTCCATTTGCTTCGGTCGATAAGACCTCTATTTTTCCGGCTTTGGAAACAGATAAAAGCCCTTTTACGGCATCTGCAACAATAAGATGACCAGTCGAATCGAAATGCAGTCCAAGTGGTCGGCCTTTGGTGTCAGCAAAAATGCTGGCTTCCTTATCCCCAGGTTTCCAGGTTAAGATCTTACCTTCTTCGACTCCGGCAAATATCTGGCCGCTGCTATCGATGGCAATATCTTCTGGTCCGTGATATTCACCAGTAGAGATGATCTCAATATTCGCCAGGTAATCATTAATGGCATAATCACCTTCCATAAGAGGTGGTGCAGGAGCCTCCCATTTTACAGGATCTACATCTATCGGCCAAAACAAAAGGTATAGAATGGCAAGCCCTAGAATTAGCAATAAAAGTTTCCAGAAAGTAAATTTCATAATCTAGGTTTTTGGGTGGTTTTACCAAAGGTACGGTAACATATTTGGTTTTATAGGGCACGTAATTAATAACTACACAGCCCGTGAAACTTAAAGAACTTAAAATAACACTTACCAGCCTTGTCTTTTTTCTTTTTTTCTGTTTACCAGGAAAAACTCAGGCTCCGGTTTTTAAAAATTATTCGATCCCTGAAGGCCTGCCTTCTGCCATGGTGTATTATGCTTTTGAAGACTCCAGAAATTTTATGTGGTTTGGCACAGATAAAGGCGTAAGTCGTTTCAATGGCACCACATTTGAAAATTTTACAACTAAAGATGGTCTTTCAGATAATGAGGTTTTTAAAATATTCGAAGATTCTTCAGCTCGAATATGGTTCCTGACTTTTAACGGCCGTTTATCATACTACAAGGGGGGCAAATTCTATGACCGTCGGAATGACCCGGTACTCAGTAAGGTGGACCCGGGATCATATGCCCACTTTATGTTCGAAGATTCCAAAGGGAGAATTTGGGTGGCTACGGATCGTTCAGGAATCGTTATGATTGACGGAGAGCATGTCGAACAATGGATTAATAAAGACGGTGTTAATCTAACCCATCCACTTTATGTGTTTGAATACGAACAGGAAGTTTATGGTCTATGTCGCAATTCTGTGTTTTCCTTAACGGGAAAATCTGAAGAGCTGATTAGGCTGAAGGCGGGAGCAACTCATCAACATGCGGTAGCTATGCCAACTGATACCAGTTTGTTTTATGTGCATCCACTCGTTCCTGATAAAGGGATGGAAATTTGGGATTTTTCATTGAATGGATTTGAGCACAAAGTGGAATCTCATCCTGAATTTGATATAAAATGGAGTTTCGTTAATGTCAATATTGATTTTGAGAAAAACATTTGGATTGGGACAAATAATGGCGCTTACTTACTCGACGAGAACCGCAAATCCATCAAACAAACGCTCCTTAAAGGAAAACCTGTCACAAGCGTAGCGCGTGACTTTGAGGGTAATTACTGGTTTACCACCCTTAACCAGGGTATCTTTTTTGCCTCCAATATTGGTCAACTCTCTTATCATCATGATTCTCCTTCGGGAGAAGCTAAAGTGTTTTCTGTTTATCCTGATACTGATGGAAGTGTGTATTTCGGCAAGCAAAAAGGCATGTTTAAAATTACTGATGGAGGAGCGACTTCGGTTTCTATTGACGGATTACAATTTGACCGTGTAACTTGCATTCTTAACTCAAATGGTCGTTTGTTTTTTGGCGCTGATCAGGGCTTCTTTGTCTATGAAGATGGCATATTGACCCAATTGAATGGGTATCAGGCCAAGTTTTTTTCCGAGTTAGACCAAAGTCGGCTTATTTCTGGTACTGGAAGAGTTTGTTTCCTGGTTACCCTTCCTGAAAAAGGTGACTCTTCCTATGATTATAGGATGGATACAGTTTATGCATCACGTTCTTTTTGTGCCTTGCCTTTAAATGATACCACAGCATGGATCGGTACAAATTCTGGTGTAAAACAACTAGCGATATCTGGTGATAATTATAACTTAAAAGATGTTTTGCCAGATGTTAATATCAGGATTAATGGCTTGGCATTGACCAAACAAGGTATCTGGCTGAGCTCTGACGTTGAAGGGTTATTTCTGTATCAGAATCAGGACATCGTGCCGGTAAGATTGGAAGGCCTTAATCATGTAATCATTCATAAAATACTTGCTGATCCGGTAAGTGGACTGTGGATAGGCTCCAATCTAGGATTATTCAAACTCGAGGGGCGACCGGGGAATTATAAGCTCCGCAGTTTTTCCGCAATTGACGGCATCGCTTCAGACCAAATCAATGACATGAGTTTTTCAGGAGATACCCTATGGCTGGCTACTGGAAAAGGTGTGACCGCATTTTTTGAAAAACAGGTCAAAGAAAATAATGTACCACCAAAAATTTATCTGCGTAAGATTGCCGTAGACAATATGGAGGTTACTCCCGAAAAAAACCAACGCTTTTCACATAAGGAAAACGATATCCGCATCGAACTGTCCGGTATCTCGTACCATAGCAACGGTGATCTTCAATTTCGCTATCGACTGAATACTGATGAAGAATGGTCATTTACCCAAAACAGAATCCTCGAACTCAATAGTTTGACCCCCGATCGATACAGCATTGAAGTTCAAGCCATCAACCCTGGAGGAATAGTCTCTGAAAACACGATCAATTTTGAGTTTAAGATTGATAAACCAGTATGGCGTCAGGCCTGGTTTATTATTCTTTGTGTCTTGACAGGATTATTTCTTGCGTTGGCAGTTTATGCCTATCAACACTATAATTTTGAAAAGCGAACACAATTGACCAAACAGTTGTCAGAATCAAGGCAGAAAGCATTGAGGGCCCAGATACGCCCACATTTTATTGCCAATGCCCTGAATTCAATCCAGGAACTTTTCCTTACCGGAAATGTGGAAAGAGCTAATGAGTATTTAGCAGATTTTGGTGAATTGGTAAGAGCAACACTACACAATTCACAAAGCGCATTGGTGACTTTCGCTGAAGAGTTTAAATTGCTGGAGCTCTACCTGAAACTCGAATCGTTACGTGTAGATCGCAAATTCAGATATGCTATCAAAATAGATCCTGAAATAGATATTTTCCACACCAAGGTGCCAAGTTTACTTTTTCAACCATTTTTGGAGAATGCCATTTGGCACGGTATCCTGCCAAATGATGCTGATGGGATGATCAACATTGATATAAAAAAAGAAGGTGGTTTCATCAATGGTGTAGTCGAGGATAACGGCATCGGAAGAGCCCATTCCGCAGTTTTAAAAAAGAATTTCCCCAAAAAACATAACTCAATGGGGATAAAGATCACCAAAGAACGACTAAGGTTACTCACAGAAAAAATCGAAACGTCAGAGCTCTTGAAAATCGAAGACCTGAAAGACGAAAACGGTGATTCGTCCGGTACCAGGGTGACCCTGAAAATTCCGATAGGGATATAATTTATTAGAAAGTATCTTATTCAACATTCAACATTCAACATTCAACATTCAACATTCAACAATCAACAATCAACAATCAACAATCAGCAATCAGCAATCAGCAATCAGCAATCAGCAATCAGCAATCAGCAATCAACAATCAACAATCAACAATCAACAATCAACAATCAACAATCAGCAATCAGCAATCAGATATGAAGATTAAAACCTTATTAGTTGACGACGAGCCCCGCGCCAGAAATACAGTACGCACATTTATAGATAAATTCATCGATGATGTAGAAGTAATAGGGGAGGCGGTATCCGTTGAAAGTGGTATCGAGGCCATTGAAAGATTAAAGCCAGACCTCGTTTTATTGGATATCGATCTTCAGGTTGGTACCGGTTTTGATTTACTGGAAAGTTTTGAGACAATAACCTTTGAAGTGATTTTCATTACCGCATTTGATGAATATGCGATTAATGCTTTTCGCTTTTCAGCGGTTGACTATTTATTGAAACCTGTAAAAATTTCTGAGTTACGTGAAGCGATTGAACGGGTAAAAGAAAAGCTGAAAAAACCTGTTGAAAAAATGAATTTCAAGGTATTGACGGAAAGCGTAAAAATTGGAAATGGGTTTCAAAAGATGGTAATCCCAACGACTTCGGGGTTTGAAGTCCTGAATATCAAAGACATTGTTCGGTTTCAGTCGGCCAGGAATTATACCGAAATTTTTATGGCGAACAATAAAAAAATTGTGGTTTCAAAAACCATGAAAAAATTTGAAGCTCTGTTTTCAAAAATTGGATTTATCCGTATCCATCGTTCCCATCTGATCAATCCGGATCATGTGGTTCGGTTTATTAAACGTTTTGGCGGAGAAGTCGAAATGACAGATGGTGCAATTCTACCAGTATCTCCCGATAAAAAACCTCTTTTGATAGGGCAATTTTTTTCCATCCGTCAATAATCCCCGATAATCAAAACTGTGTTTTCATCCCGGAAGGTTCCACTCCTGGTAATCTCTTCGGTATCGAATAATAATGCCTGCTAAATTGGAGTTGATGAAATTATTCCTTCAATTAAAAACAAAATGATGAAAGCGAAATTTAAAACAGTACTGCTTTGTTTAGCCATGACATTCGCAGGAGGAATGGCAATGGCTCAATGTTCCATTCTTCAACTAGATGACTACTCATTCGGGGCACAACCATTATGGATCGCTGGTGAAAACGCGACAAGCACTTATATCAGCACTTACCAGGCCTTTAACGGTACAGTAGATCATAAGTGGGCCCTACCAGCTTACGGAACAATCACTTCGGAGACTGTAAACCAGGGCAGCCTCACACGCACCTGGATAGAAGTGGAATGGGATAATGTGCCGCAAGGTGGCCCAGCCTATGTCATTGACAACATTGAGATCAAAACTTTTGATGCCTACGGTTGCTATGATACTCAGATTCATACTGTGATTATCATAAAGACTACCCACCCGGCCTATTCCTACTTTTTCTAGAATTTTTGATAACCGAAGTCAGCCTTTTGTCCTGTCGATATACCAGTATGCTAATCGGGCTAAATAGGCATATGAATTAGCCCTAGCTTGCCTTTGTTAAATTAATTTTCACTTAAAGATCAAATGTTATGAAATCTAAACTAACGGCACTTTCCCTTGTACTGGGTTTTGTTCTAATTTCTGTTGCTGCAACCGCACAATGTATTTATCAGCTCGATGACTATACGGTCGGACCGCAGCCTTATTTTTATGCAGGTGAAAACAGAACTTCTATTTTTATCACTACTTATGAAAATGGTAATGGTACAAATACGCATACTTGGACAGCGCCTTCCTACGGTACTATAGTTGGTGAAACTGTAAATGTGATTGGCAATATGACCAGGGCATGGATTACCGTAGAATGGGATAATTTCCCGCAAGGTATTAAATCAATTTATATCGATAATATCGGTGTATCCGTTTCCGGAAATGGAGCTGGATGCCCTGGTTCAACCTCTCACTATGTGGTTTTACTGGGCCAAAATCATCCGGCATATTCATTCTGGTTCTGATCACTTTAAAGCTTAGTGCGTGAGGAAACCTGAATTGAAAACAAAGCCCGTTTTGAACTAGCGGTTTTAAATAGGGAACTAATACACCGGGTTAGGTAATTTGGGTTAATAGAACACCTTGTCTTCGGGCAGGGTGTTTTTATTTTTCGATAGCACTGGTTACGGCCCTGTCTATACAAACCGGATGACTGGATCCTCCGATGGCAAATACTCTTTCACCCAGGTTGACGAAATGTGTGATCAGACAGGCAAGATGCTTGTTTCTCACCATATTGGATTCGTAGGATACTTCCTGCAGATAACCTGGTAAACCATATTCATCAGACGTGTCTCTCCAATCCGGCAATGAAGCAAAATCTCTTTGCCAAACCTTGTCAATATCTTCAACCGAGCCAATGATTCCATCAAGACCAGTGACACTGCCACGGGATAAAAATTGCTGAATGAACTGATCCGGATCTTCTGGCTTTCCATGTCTGAAATTTGAAAAGTAGGGTCGCAGGATATAGAATAACGAAACCTGCTCTGCAGAGAATTTGTCCAACACCTGTGTTATCTCATTTTCGATCGGCATTTCCCAGCTTAATGTTTTTACACCACTCCTTTTTGCTAGCTTATTTACAGCCCCCATCTCACCATATGTTTTGATTGGATGCATAAAGCCGGGCATCAAAAATCCGAGCCTGCCTTCTACTAACGCCAATGTAGGCTGAAAGTTATCCCAGGTGTCTCTGATCATCTTTATTTCAGGATGCTTGGGGTCTGTCGTATGGGTGCTGCCAAAGAAGAATAAACTACCTGCATTTTCATTGTCAATGGAAATAATATATGGCCTGGGATGCTGGTCAATTATTTTCCAGTATTCATCCATGGATAGTATTAGCGAATCAAAGCCACATGACTCATAATCGGTGAATTGGGCAGGAGAACGCCAAATAGAAAACCATCCCCAAATTATGAAAATGAGAATAGATGCAATAAGCGATAAAATGATTTTTTTAATCATACCTAACCCAAAAAAGTGACGAACAAGCTAAATCCTAATGGATTTCAAGTATTATAAATTTACCAAATTAAGCCTAGCTTTGCTACTCGCCATTAACTTTTGTCGTGGCAATTAGTTGATTTTCTTCACCCCTTAGCTCTACTTTTAATTGGGGTGGGGAAGTGCTCCAGTCAATGTGCAGTAATCCAAAGTTTTTCTCACCGGTAAGGTCACCTACCCGGTGGCGATTAGGTTCGTCTCCGACTTCTTCATAGGAATGTGTAAGCCCACTTGAGGTTATTTCAAAAATATTGAAGACTCCTGTTTCATCTTTGAGTGATGAGAATTCACCAATGTGTCGGTCACCACTTAAGAGAATAAGTCCTTTGGGCTGTTCCAACTTTAAAAGTTCTATCAACCGTTTCCTCTCATTTGGGAAATTGGCCCATTTCTCAAAACGGTGATCTTCAGGAATCATCTGGATGCCGCAACCGATAAGATGGACTTGCGCATCACTGTTTTTTAGTTCATTTTCAAACCACTGCCATTGTTCTTTCCCCAAAACAGTGCCCTCTTCATTGCTCTGGTACACCCCACCAACCTTTACGATCTTGTCTCTAAACCATCTTGCATCAAGCAGGATAATCTTGACTTTTTTTCCTTCTGGTCCAAAAGTATATGACGAATGGGCACCTGCTCTACTTCGTTGTGGAGCATCAGATGAGACACCTAAAAAATCGAACATCAATTGTTTGCTTTGATCTTTGGGTCCAAATTCTTTCCCGCCATCATTAAGGCCAAAGTCGTGGTCGTCCCAAATGCCAATAACCGGTGTCTTTTGCCTGAATGCTGCATATTCTTTTTTAGATGACTGCTTGTCATACTTGGCTTTCATAACTGCCATATCATTTGTGTCGCCATAGATATTGTCACCAAGCCAGATCCAGAGGTTTGGATTTTGATTGCCGATAACGTCCCAAAGTGGTTGAGGAAGATCTTCATGATTACAGGAACCAAAGGCTATGGTTTCGAGAGTTTGGAACTGGTCAACAGTTGCAAGAGGGGCTTGCCCAAAATCGGTTACTTCAGGTTGTGAGGCATTCTTACAGGCCAAAAATCCAAAAAGTGTGAAATAGAATAGATAACGAAGCATAATTTGATGTTCAGGGTTAAAATGGCAAATCATTTAAGTTAACATTTCCACCAGACAGGATTATCCCTATTCGCTTGCCGGTAAATCGGTCTTTTGATTTCAACACTGCGGCAAAAGGGACAGCACTACTGGGTTCGACTACTATTTTCATGCGCTCCCATAATAGCCGCATGGCTTCTGCAATTTCCTTTTCGGAAACGGTTATGATATCATCAACATACCTTAAAATGATATCAAAAGTTTTTTCTCCCAGATTAGTTCTTAAACCATCTGCAATAGTGTCAGTGGTCGTATTATATAACATGGCGCCTGCTTTGAATGACCGAAAAGCATCATCTACATTTTCAGGTTCAGCCCCTATCACTTCAGCTCCGGGTAAAAAATATCGGGTTGACAGGGCAGTACCACTCATTAAACCACCACCACCAATTGGGGCAAGGATGATGTCCAGTCCTTCTGTGTCTTCAATTAACTCTTTGGCCGCCGTAGCAGCGCCAGTAATTATATTGTAATTATTATAAGGATGGATCTCAGTAGCTCCCGTGCGGGCCACCACTTGTGCAAGAGTTGATTCCCTGGCTTCGAGGGTAGGATCGCAAAAAGTGACTTCAGCGCCATAGCCTTTTGTGGCAGCAATTTTCACTGGAGGGGCATTAGATGGCATAACGATATATGCCTTTAATCCAAGTCTTTGGGCAGAGAGGGCCACAGCTTGAGCATGATTACCTGAAGAATGGGTAGCAATACCATTTTGTTTTTCTTCATCAGAAAGAGCCAGAGCAGCGCAAGTACCTCCTCTGATCTTGAATGCACCGATTTTCTGGAAATTTTCACATTTAAAGAAAAGTTCAATACCTGTTATCTTATTGATACTCTGAGAAGATAGTACAGGAGTACGGTGGATATAGGGTTTTATCACCGCGTGGGCATGTTCAATATCTGATCTTTGAGGAACAGTGTGGACTTTGTGCATTATCTCGGGTTATTGATTGACAATGAGTCGATTCAAATACTGTAAGGACCTTTTTTCAAAAGCATAAAATTAATAAAAGCCCTGAAACAAATCGGATTACATTGCCTCGCTTACTTTGATGGTTCTTTTGAATAAAGAACATCTGCAACACAATACCCTATAAACTAAAAAAGCAGACCGCGAGGTCTGCTTTTTTAACTTTATCAAAGTTCCTAGTATCTATTTCTGTTGAAATTGCGGTTGCCACCCGGGTTACGAGGGCGCGCTTTTTTAACAACAATCTTGTTAGTCATAAAATCGGCTTCATTCAGGTCGTTAATAGCATTATAACCTTCATCCTCATTTGCCATTTCAACAAAACCAAAACCGCGTGACCTTCCAGTCTCATGATCGTGGATAACTTTAGCTGAATCGACTTCACCATACCCCTCAAACAGTTCTCTAAGTTGATCGCTCGTAGTTTCGAAATTTAAGTTTGCTACGAAAATGTTCATTATATAAAAATTTAAAGTAAAAAAATCGAAATAAAAGATAGCAAATTAAATACCGATTTGACCTCGGATCAAAACAAGATCTTTTTAAATAAAAAAAGGCTATTTCAAAAAATTAATTGCTACAAGTTTTAAATAACTACCTTCTTTTAGGATTGGGTTATTGTCAAAACCGATATAAAGGTATATATATTTGATCGGTTTATCAAGCAAAGCCCAAACAGCATGGCGGATTAACATATTCAAAATCACTTTCATTATTATCAAATTACCGATTGAAGAACAGGCTTTGCTGGAAAAGTTGTACTTTTGTACTCCCTAAAAATGTATGAGCTCTGCTCAAGCCTCCCTCAAGATTGCTTATTTAAACCCTTTAACAAAATTTACATGAGAAGCAAAAAGCAGCGGTTAAAGAACCAACTGGGTAAGCGTTTATCTACTCAATTGGTAAAAGCCAAAAAACAGCTAAACCTCGTTAGTCAATTCGACCGAGAAGGGATCGAATCCCGGACCATTAACGCCATATCAAAAATCCGTGTTTGCCTGGACTTTTTAGATCGAGGAAAACTGAAGAAAAAAGAAAATAGAAAACTTAGAAATATTGATTCCAGGCTACTTAAAGCCCAACGACTGGTTACCGGGATCAATGCTTTTGAAGATAGTGCCAACAAGTTAAAGAGTCTTTTCAATGGTTCTTTCAAGTCAGATCAAAATTTCAAGGCTTCCGTCCTTGACATAGCTGCCCTGGAAAAAAGAGCCGTAGAGGCTGAATCGATGATTCAGCTTAACATGTTGAATGTAGGAGAGGTACTCGGTGAATTAGAAAGCATGTCAAAAAAAGGTAAGCTAAAATGGATTTCCAAAAAAGAAATCACCTTTAAAATAAAAGCACTTGATACACTCCTGAAGCAACAGCAAAAGGATTATGATGAAGCGTATAAAAAGGTAGGTCCCCTAAGTCCACAAACTATAAAGCTTGCCAGGAAGTTAAGCGGAGGACTCAATGCTGCAATTAATAGTCATGCTCTACTTTACCGGGTTGGAATTATTGGTAATATGGGCAAAGTGAGAAAATACCGCAGAGTAGAAAAAAGGATCAACGCATTTTTGAGACTTAAGGATGTCAATACGTTCGTCAGAAGGTTCCAATCATCTTATGGTGCTTTGTCAAATGAAGACCTGGATATTCTACTCAATATTTCAGAAGGTTCCATCAACAAAGGGTTTTCTTTCAAAAAAGGAAAAAAAGCAGTCGCTGAATCTCCTGTAAAGAAAACAGAAATAAAAGAGACACCAGTCAAAAAGACGACGACAGCGAGTACGACGACAACGAAGCGTCGTGGCCGTCCAAAGAAAACGACTACAGTAGCGAAGACGACGACACCAGTCAAAAAGACGACGACAGCGAGTACGACGACAACGAAGCGTCGTGGCCGTCCAAAGAAAACGACTACAGTAGCGAAGACAACGACACCAGTCAAAAAGACGACGACAGCGA
>JBCCHF010000078.1:0-12089 GCA_039028895.1 Bacteroidota bacterium
AAAATGCCATAAGGCCAAACCCCATGATAATTAACCCGAAGAACCAACCCGTCTTCCAAAAGGGACCTTTAATTTCAATATTTGAGGCAGCAAATGATTCATTCCAAAGACCATCATGATTTGATGCTTTTACTTTCAACGTGTATCTACCTGGGGCCAAACGCGTAAAATCGACTCTTCTAGCATTCCCAATTGAAATCCATGTATCATCTTGATTATCAATAGAATAAGCATATTGCACCCGATCTGGATAAGCATAATTGAGGCCAACGAAATCAACTGCGAATGAGTTTTGTCGATATGGCAACTGGATATGTTGATTATCTTCTAACAAATTAAAATGCGTTCCATCCAGGGTAGTAAGAGACCTCAGCCAAACAGGCGGTAAAGAACTTTCAGATGTTATGTTCGAAGGGAAAAAACTTGTAAATCCATTGACCCCTCCAAAAAGCATTTCTCCATCATTGGCCTTAGAAAATGCTGCACTATTGAATTCACTACTTTGAAGACCATCCTCAGCAAGGTATCGATCAAATTGTTTGGTATCAGGGTCAAACCGGGATAGCCCCATATTGGTACTTAGCCAAAGATACCCGGTGGCCTCATCTTTAAGAATGCCATAAACCAAATTATTTGAAAGTCCGTCTTGCTCTGTATAGCTTTTAAAACTGATATCAGTTTCAGACTTTTTTACTTCGATAAGACCATTATAGGTTCCGGCCCAAATCCTGCCTTTATTATCCTCCATCAATGAAGTAATATAATCACTGCGTAAGCTGGTTTTGTCGGATTCGTCATGAAAGAACACCTGGGTAATGGCATTAGGAATGTCGGTTACAGGGTCTTTAATATTTTCCAAAAGAATAAGTCCGATCGACGTTGCGACCCAAAGGTTGTCATTCCTGTCCGATAAAAAACCCCTTACTGAATAATCTGATTTTGCAGCTGAAATAGTATCCAGGATTACAGGATAGTTTAGCACAGAATCGCCGACAGGGTCATAATAATTAATACCAGTAAATGAACCGAAATATATATTATCGTTTTTATCTTCATAAAGGCACAAAACACCCCGGTCTTTGCCATGGAATTGGTCGATATAAGATTTGAATTTTGGTCTTTCCTTTTTGTATTCGTCTAATCTGAAAAGCCCGTAATAAGTACCTGCCCATAAATTACCTTTGGAATCAACCATCATTGATGACACATATTTTCCGGCAAGTTCATTTTCCTTTTCTCTATTATAATCATGGAGAACGAACTGGTTGGTTGCTCGCTCAAATTCGAGTAATCCGTTTTGGGATGACATCCAGATTCTGCCATCGTCATCTTTACAAATTCCAAAAATAGAAGGTGTTTTTAATCCAACCGGATTGGCTCCTGCAAGATCGTTGGAATAGAATTGTTTCGGCTTGCGATTGACTTTTAACAAGCCGGCCTCTGCTGTGCCGATCCATAAAATGTTTTCATTGAGTCGGTCTTGCATGGTTAACCTCGATATAGACATATTGTAGCCGGGGATGCTAATATCAGAAAAGGTATAGAACGGTTCCTGGGGTTTATTTTCATTTATTGAAAGTTGGCTGATACCCTCGAAGGTGGTAATTACCAAAGTGCCATCCGCCTGTTTTGCCATATCAAAAATCTCACTGCTTGGTAATTGGCCTGAGACTTTTTCTCCATAAAATCTTTGGAATCCCTTTTCATCACCAAGGAATAAATTCAATCCGCTATAGGTACCAATCCATAAGTTACCTTGTCCATCTTCTTCAATACAGGTTACTGATTTTCCAGAAAGCGAGTTTTTGTCCTCCGGATCAAAGTTGAAACTGATTGTAGGCACTGTATCAGCATGCAGCTCCTTGTCAAATCTGAGGAGATTGACGGCGGTTCCTACCCAAAGACGATTTTGCTTGTCAGAATGTAATGCCCGTATATAGTGCTCACTTTGTGATTCTCCTCTTATTCGCTCAGGATTATGAAGGAAGCGTTCGAATGTTATCTGCACATCCTGATCTTTCTTGTTGAGCTTAACTTTATTCAGACCATTGGCAGTTCCCACCCAGATATCACCTTTTGCAGTTTGGTGAATATATGAGATAAAGTTATTGCTAATACTGGACGTATTGTTTGTTTCTAGTTTGCAACGGATAAATTCTTCCTTCCCGGAAAGATAATAGTGAAGACCGCCTCCCCTCGTCCCTACCCAGAGTCCGCCATCTGCATCTACCATTAGCGTAGAAATAAAATTTACGGACAAAGAGGTGGAATCAAATGGTTCATTTTTAAAAACCTTGAAACCATAGCCGTCAAAACAATTGAGCCCATCCATTGTGCCAATCCACAAAAAGCCTTTTTTGTCCTGCACAAGATCAATTACAGTACTCTGAGAAAGACCATCTTCAAGTGAAAGCCGATCAAAGTTATGGTCTTGCGCGGGAGATTGGCAGCAAACCAGAATGAGCAAAATTGTTGAAAAAAATTTCTGATACCATGTCATAATGGTGCAGGAATTATTGAGTATTTGATGGAAAAACGTCCAAACTGGTAAATTTGCCAGTCATAAAATGGGAAAAAGTCGTAAAAATCAAAAAAAGTATAAAAAGTTGGTCCAAAAAAAATATCAACATTTTTAGTTAATAAAAAATTCAAATTTCAATCCAAAAATCAACTCGATTTGACGAAAAATCATGCGTTTCGGGCTACGACACCCCTCAACATTACAGTTTCGTTGACTTCATTTTCGATCATCATTTCACTACTGATTTCATAAAGTCCGTCTACTTTGATGATGTAAAAATATCGTCCGGAAGGTAGCTTTTCGCCTAAAATATTCTTACCGTTCCATACTAAAGATTTAGTTCCGGCAGTTTGAGTATGAGTAACCATCCTGTAAACCAATTCACCCTTGGCATTCAATATATCAAGGCCTACTTTAGAGGTATTCGGCAGCGAATATTCTATCGTTGTAGAGTCAACAAATGGGTTAGGGTAATTTCTAGAAAATTTCATGGGTTCTTACTTTTACCAATTAATACTTTGAACTGTGAGAGATTTTCCAAAATAAATATGCCGAAAATGCGTTAGCATATTTAACAGTTTAAAGTTATCTCCATTGCTAAATAACTGCACTACACATTTATGTGGGATTAAGAGACGCATACATATTATTTTATATATAAACGTGACTTTGGGTGTCACAAATCATAAATTTCACTAGTTTATTTGCCTCATTTTTGTAATTATCTAGTGTGACAAGAGAACACCTAATTTTCGAAATCCTAACCACCATGCATTACGCCCTAATCATTACCCTGGCATGTTTTTGCCTTTCCCAAAACCTTTTGGCACAAAACACCCTTTCTGAGTTAATCCGAACTATTAATCACCAACTTGCTGAAATAACCGTTGACAATGAGTTTGAAAAAAATATTGTCTACGAAGTCAGCCTTATTAATCGTGAGAAACTTGACATCTCAAAATCCTGGACCAACTACCAGGGAAAAAGACAAGAAGCTCATTTTGCTTTTTCATTAAGAGACATGATCGAAGTCACCTGGAAATCGCAAAATAACTCAACGTGTTTTGTCATCCTTCATTGCAGGGAAAACACTGTTGAAAGACCTTGGATGAACGAAGTAATCCTTGGAAATGAAGCAGAAATCCATTGCTTAAAAGCATCAGAAACCCAAATGGAAAAATTGGTTTACTCTATCAGGGATCTGAAAGAAAGAGCTGTTGAAGCATTTTTTGCACAAGTCATGGACTAGGCATTTGGTAGTAAAACCTCCATTTCCAGTCCCAATTCGTTCAAAATCAACAAAAAACGTCAAAGTCATTCCCGTAATCTTGTGTTGATTCTGATTTTTTCCTAATATTGTCACCAGGGACAATCAGAGGAAATTAAGTTTACAAATATGGGAAGGCTATTTGCAGGAAGCTGTCATGGTGACCTCCGTGATTTGTTGGTGCAAAAAATCAACAGGAGGCGATTCAACGCCTTTGCTGAAAATCTATCGGTATTTGAAGCCGCTTTCAGTGTAAATCCACCTGCGAATAATTCAAATTCCGGTATAAATTTTTACGCTTCTATTCTTTCTTCCAGCAATTGTCTGCCTGTCTCGCCACTAATACAACAATATCTTTCTGAGAAATTTGCCCCTGCTAATCATCCAGATTCATTAAAGGCTTTGTTTTCCAATGATTTTATTGATAAAATTTCGGAAGATGCCATTGCCATAACTAAATGGGATAACACTGGTTTGCAATCTCCTCCACTTCCCTATTCCAAAGAAACAGAATTTCTCTACTTGCCATTTGGAATTGCCAGACTTCAAAAATGTTTGGCCGAAGCCATTTTAAAAGGAATGCTTGAATTTACAGCAGCTGAATGGAATCTACTGGTATTGGAAAGAGACTACGCTATTGCTCAAATCGGGATTGAGGATTTCAAAACGAACATCGCAAAGCTTTTTCTTTTGGAAGGATCAGGAAGGCATATCCCAAAGATCAACTTGAAAATCGTAGATAGGAAATTGCTGAATTCGCTGCCCACAGAAATTGGAAAGGCATTCCCAGGGCACTCCTTTGATCTTGTTATTGATCTCGCAGTATTACCGATCAAAGAGATTGATGACCGACGGAAGTCATTTTCCTGGCCAAATGTTGTTGTGCGCTCAGTAGATTCAACTGGAAGCAAAGCATCCTCAAAGGCAGTCTCTCCAAAAATATCGCTTTTCGAACATGACTTCATTCCTGATGAATCCAACACCGCAATTTTCAAAGATTGGATAAATAGCTCATTAGAACTTGATCTCTCGAATGAAGAACAGGATGTTATTTTTCAAAGTTTCAACCGAACTGTACATCTCTATAAGGCGCCGGAAAACAATAAAAAATTACACGTTGCGCTAATTAGTGCCTTTTGTCAGCCTGGTCCAAAAGTCGTCTTGGTACCTGACCATAAAACTGAGAACATTTATCAAAGTGAATTGATAAGACTTGGAATAAGTTGTCAAAGTTATCGCAATGGCGACATCGCAAACCCAAATAGGTTCATCAGCCTAACTGCTGATGAGTTACAGGATTCAGCAGCAAGGCATAATTTTTTAAACGAGTTAAAGGGCCTATCCACTACCTGGATAATACCTGACATTCATGCTATTTCTGATTGGAGCTGCCACTTCTCAGCAGCTTTTAATAACGTCACGTGTTTCATCTTTTCAGAGATATTACAACAAAAATTAAGTAATCGGCTGATTGCCTTTAGCGGGTTATTGAATTATGAAATTGAAAGGGATATTCTCCAAAGTCTTGGTCTTTCCGAAACCACTTTTACCAAAATCTCAGGAAAAGAAATTCCTACCTTACAAAAGGTCAGATCCGTCCGGTTAAAAACTTTGGATCCTTCATCTTTTGAGGATGAAGACAATACGGCCAGAGAGTGGCTACTGGAAAAACAATCGGCTAGTATTCGAATGGAATATTTGCGCAAAGCGTTTTCCCGGCAAGGTAGAAAAGAAACTAATAATCTGCTCATTTTTGCGCCTCCTCTTTTCGACCATTTGCGATTCGATAATGGGCAAGTGGGAAACCATTGGTACAGTCAATCTACCCAGCAAGATGACTTCTATCTTCCTGGATTCGAAGGCTCTTACCATTTAAATGCTCCTCTTTCATTGAGTGAACTGGTGCGCAGAATTGGTTTGATATCAGTAAATGGGCCGGCGAAAAGCAATCATACCATTTTGCATTCTGACCATAAAGCCAGCCTCAACCCTGACAACCGCGATTTTGAAAATACGATTGATCGGAAGATCCTGCTTAGTCAGCTCCAACATTCCCACAAAGGGCCTGAGAAAGAAAAAAAGATTATTAAGGAATTAATGAAAGAGATTAGCTTTCCTTCAATGCTTCGCTCAGATAATACGCTTACCAAGGCTATTGAATCCTCAAGTGGCAAATCTGTTTTTCTGGAAGTAGAAAGACCTCACCTAACTGTCTTTGAAGAATCCAGTGGTGACATGATCGCGCAAATTGATCTTTCGTCCACAGAGGTGGCCATAAGCTTTGAGAAAGACGGATTTGAAACTGTTGCTGAAACTGTCCAGCAGTTTGTAATGGAAAACAGGGGCACTTCCTATAGTCTTATTCCATGGATAAAAAAATATTTTAAAGAGCCGCCCATCCCCGGATTGTTAGAACGGCTGGAAACGGGAGAAGAAAAAAACGTGAAGGTAGACTTTACGCTATCGAACGACATGGAGGAGAAAGTAGAGCAAATTCTCGAATATTTATTCGAAGGTGAATCCATAATTTACAAGATCCAAATCATACTGAAGTCGGGGGCGTCAATGGATATTTCGCTTGATATCCCTGTATTTAAACAAGTCGTCTGGAAAGCCTGCCAGGAGAGTATTGACACAACAGGTTTCATCAGAAGGATCAATGAACTTTACAAAAAGGAAATCAGCCGGAGAGATGAAGCCAAAGGCATATTTTATAAAAACTACAAGACTTATATTCGCCTACCTCATCGTCAGGTCGCTGTGTGGAACATTGAAGAATTACTGTTAAAAATTCGGAATGCAGATGACACTAAAATTGCCCTGCACAGGTTGAAACAATTTGGGGTGATTGAGGAATACGAGGTCAATGACGCTAATGCACGATGTAGTTTCCTGTATAAGGCTAAAGAAGATCGGGAAATTATCGAAATTTTCATTTCAAAAGTAAAGCCTTTCCTTTCGGAAAATGAATTAGCCAGTTTAAGAGATAAGATCCTTTCCAGAGTTGACATGGGGAGAACAGCAATAGAAACTGTATTAGAGATGGGTATCGATTTTATTTATCAATACCCGGTTCAGGCAAAACAAAGGGATCTGGACAAGATGCTTGATCTTTGTCAATCTGAAGAAATTAATTTGATAGACCAATTCGTTGGCTGGTCTGAGGCCTGGTTTGCCATCAATGATGAGATGAAAGTCGACCTGACGGATAACACAATGACCTCACAGGCTGTGCTCTGGAAGTATATCAACAAATCAGAGACTGCAGAGCACCATTCGTATTATGGTAATTTGAAACATCTTGAAGGATCTTGTATTTATCTTAAATCGAAAGGCATTGAATCTCCGGTTTTAGATATCCTGACTTCATTTTATACTATTTTGCTGGAAACTGGATCTGAAAATGATACATTGGTCGCAGGTAATGAAGACCGTGTCCTTGAAGCAACTAAAAAGTTAACTAATGGGTTTATTGAATTAAAGCGAATTGAAAATATTGATACAACAATGTTTATGGTAATTCTTGACAAGTTTATGGGAGCCATCCTCAAACACAGGCAAGCAGCCACTGAGTTTGTATACCAATGTAAATCAATGATTCTGCTTGAAGTTCACAACCGTTGGTTAAAATCATTTAATCTCAAATTCTTGGTAGAGCATGATTAGTGAAAAATTTCAATTGGAACTCCAAACCGCCCTAACTGAACTCCAGAGCAATCTGGAAAGCCTTGAAAATGCTAAGTCTCAGATAGAAGGTGCAAAAGGTGCCGCTATTAGAGTAGTTTCAGGAATGGATGAGTTGAGGGAAAATTATGGAGGCCATCTTCAAGCTTTAAACAGTAAGGTCGATGGGTTCCTGGAAGAGGCTGAGAAACAGTTTCGGGAGAATGTTGAAGACAGCACCCAGCAGTTTAAGAAAGTAGCCGAAGAAATTCGACAGCTGCATGAATCTGCCACTCATTCCAGTGAAAACCAGGTATCCTCTGTTCTTAGGGAAATGGATGAATTGAAAAGCAGCTATGGTGGGCATCTTAGTTCAATGACTTCACACGTTGCCAGCTTCATGGATAACTCCGACAAACAGTTTAAGTCTATAGTCGAGAAAGGCAGTTCAGAAATCAAGGAAGCTGCCAATGAGGTTCTTAGTCTGCACGATAAAAAGACGCAAGAATTTAAAGGATTATTGGATCAGGCGCTTTCACAGATCAAGGAATTGAATGCCAATTATGCCCTTCACCTAGACAACCTGGATGGCCGCCAAAAAACTATGCTCAATCTTGCTGAGCAAAAGATCGTCGATTTCCTGAACCAAAACGCATCAAAGGTTGATGAACATTTGAAATTCAGCAATGAAAGTATGGCATCCACACAAAATGCCATTCTGGACTTTCAGAATCAGCAAACCGAAATCCAGGAAAAAGCAGCAGACAATCTCCGCAACCAACAAACCAAACACCTGGAAAGCATTACCACTTTTCAGGAGGAAAAGATCCTTGAACTCGTTAATGGCACAAATGCCTCAGTAGAAAAGGCACTTACCCAAATGCTTGAGCACCAAAACCAGGTCAACGATATCTTCTCAAGGCAAAATGAAGAAGTAAAAATGTACCTCGACAGGTTCTCTGAATTACTGGAAACAGTTCGGGATTTGGAGATCAGGATCAGTCAGGTAGAATTTCCTGAATTATTCGAAGAATTAGGCAATAAAGTTAACCGCACATATAATAATACAAGGAGCTTAAAAGAACGCTTGGAGGAGGTTCAACAAGCGATTCAATCAGACCTTAATCAAAAGACTACAGAGATCAGCAAGCTGTACACCAATCAGAATAAACAGCTTCAACAATTGAAGTGGTTACTGGTAATTTCAGGTGGCATAATTTTGGTGCTGATTATTTTGTTATTCAAGTGATCAACTGTTAAATCGCAACAATTCTGAGGCTTGTCAGGTTTTATATATGATTGGTCGAATACTGAATTTGACAGTTGGAAAAATATTGAAATATTAACTATCTTTCGCCACATGGCTGGCCTTCAGCCTGGAAGAAAAAAGACGTTTAATGAAAGATCAGGTCACTGCGGGGGTTTTAGCTCTGGTTTTTGGCAGTTTAGGTATACACAGATTCTACCTTGGTCAATTTGGCCTCGGTATTCTATATTTGGTTTTCTTTTTTACAATGATTCCTGGTATCATCGGCTTTATTGATGGAATCATCCTCTTAACTATGGATAAGGAAGTTTTTAATGCCAAATATAACCGCAACAGATCCTTCCAGCAACAAAGACATTATCAACAATACAACCGTCAGAAGAAGCAATCTTCCCAGAGGCATTATTCCTCAAGTTCTTATACCCAAAGAACGACTCCAAAACCTCAGAATAAGACCAATCCTTTTAAAGAATCCGCCATCAAGAAGTATAAAAATTACGACTTCGAAGGCGCGATAGAAGACTTTAAAAAATCGTTGCGGGTGCAGCCTAAAGATCCTGTTACTCATTTCAATCTTGCTTGCGCCTACTCCCTGACAGAAGAAGTTGAAAGTGGTTACTTCCACTTGAGTAAAGCTGTTGAACAAGGTTATGTTCACTTCGACAAAGTTCAAAACGACGGCGACCTTGCTTTCCTCAGGATCCAGGATGACTGGGAAGATTTTGTAAAACGTGGCTATAAATTAACCGGTGAACCTGTTAAGGAAGAAAAACCCAAAATGATTGAAGCCACTAAAGACAAACCACTCGAAGAAGTTATCGCCAAAATCGAAAAATTAGGTGAGCTTCGCGAGAAAGGTTTTCTTTCAGAAGAGGAGTTCCAGGTACAAAAGGAGAAATTACTCAAAAACCTTTAGCCAGGGTTACTTTCCCATTTATTGTTAGCATTTTTGACATATTGTTTTAAGGTATTCTTATCTTGCTGATAGGTGGTGCACTAAGGTTACCATTAGCTAGTTTAAGATGCGTAGAAAAGTTAAACCGATACCTATCATTATCCTGTTACTTGTAATAGGATCAGTGGCGTTGTATTTTTTCGCGATCAAACCCAATCAGGCTTCTATTGAGGAATTCTTCAGGGAAAAGGAAATCGTTTTCACTGAAAATACAACTTTCACAATCTATGATAGTCCGTACCAATTTAACCAACATCTAATCATCGAATCCGGGGTGCAACTTACCATTGAACCTGGTGTTGAAATATTCATGGGGCCCAATTCAAGCATTACTGTTTATGGGCAATTGCAAGCCAGAGGGTCTGCTCAAAATCCAATTACAATAGCAGGAGATATATCAGAACCCGGTCACTGGGCTGGCATCACTTTTACTTCCTTTTGTGGAATGGAAAACACTTATGAAAGAGCTTATCCTGTCCTGAAACATTGTATTATAAAAGATGCCAAAAGCGCCATAATCTCTGAAGGTTGCCCTATTGATATTCTCAACTGTCATTTTGAGAATCATGAAAGAGCTGTTGAGATTAATCAATCATCAAATGCCAGGGTAAGAAACAGCTTTTTCCTAAATTGTAAGGAAGGCCTCAAAGTACACCAGGAAGTCCCTGTGATAAATCTTGATATTCCTGAAGTTACCGGGAATGAGTTTGAACAATGCCAATCAATTTTAATTGAAGGGACCGTTGAATTTGGTCATAACTTCGTACATAATTCAGGATCGGAATATGGGGCCATTACTATCGCCCCTCCCGACAGCCACAAAGTTATTTTTCATCACAATCGCTTGAAAAATCACGCTCGCGCCCTAGATATTTCCTCACTGCGGGATGTCAGCGTAGAGATAACCAAAAACTGCTTTGACAATAACGGCACGCATCTTTATAAAGAATGTAATAATTCTGGTAAGTCCGTTTTAAAGATCAATGAAAATAACTTTCTGCGCGCAAGGCAGTTCAAAGTAAAAGCTATAGAAGGTTGTACAGAAACAGAAGGCGAAAAAATTGACCTAAACAATAATTACTGGGGCACTAGTGATAAGAATAAGATTCTGGAATCCATCTGGAATTATTCATCCTCCAGCTCAATCCGGATCTCCAATTATCGATTCATCGCATTCCCATGCCAATGGCAGCAAAGAGCGGCAAATTCTGTCGATGCCAATTTGGTAGAAGAGATTAAGGAAGATATCAACGAAAACGTCAATGACCTCGAAACCAAACTTGCCGAAATCAATGAGGATTTAAAGAATAAATTGGATTCCATAAAGCAGGGTTTCAATACGAAAATTGAATTTCCCGAATCCACACTTGACTCCACATCAATAACAATAAATGGTCTTTTGGCAGATACACTTTTCAAGAGTGTCAATAAAAAACTGGCCGATGGCAAAAGCATCGAGATAACAGTTGGCGAAAATGGCCAACTGATTACCAGGGAAATAGACAATAGCACGGGTGAACCAGAACCAGCTAAACCTGAAGATGCAAATTGTCCAACTGTTAACGTGCCTGACAATGCACTTTTCACCAGTTCATTTTGGATAGATAAGGAAGAAGAATCCAAAAATATTTTTCTTTGTTCCTTTGGCAGTTACTTCACCTATTACAGGCAGAAACGCATTATCTATGTGAGCAAAAATGCCTCTACCTACTTGATGAACACAGGTGGACATACTGTTTATGTCGAAGCTGGTGGCAGGCTCAGGGTTAATCTTACCAGTACAAAAAATACTATTTATCATCACCCCGATGCCGTCATACAAGGTGAATTAGGTCCTGAAAATGTATCGAAAATCGTTGAATGCTCCAGCCTGGAGCTCACCAGCCGATATGGTAGCCTGAATTGCAAAGATTAACTTTTGAATTATTTATTCGGTTATTTGTGAATAGCCATAGCTGATATTTGGCTTGCTTACCATATCCTGTAGTATACCAAACCCTCATTCAAATTAATTGGAAAAAGTCCTTCTAAATGAACCAAATAATAGGAAGATTTTTTTGTTTGAGTAAAATATTTTTTCAATTTCATGACGTTGAGTCTGCACGTAGGTGATTCTTACAATCTTAATCAAAAATATTTTTCACAAAACATCCGTGGTACCAAAGTAAAAATTGACATTGCGTAAAAACCATTTATAGAAGAAATTTGTTCCTATAGCGCGATATTCAACCTTGTATTCCACAGATTTTTAAACAGTGAGATCGAAGTTTTGACAAATTTCATAGCAGCCCCATGTTTTGGAGCGCAATAAAAGTAAATATATTTCCGAGCACGGTAAAAAATATTTGTCAAATACTATCTCGGTAGATTTTTCTCTGCGGAGTCTAGGAGAGGAGAATAAAATTACAATTTTAGC
>JBCCHF010000079.1:0-11872 GCA_039028895.1 Bacteroidota bacterium
ATCAGGGAAGTATGGTATGTAAGAGCCAAAATTAGTCCCTTCCTCCCCTCTCCACAGAACATTAATAATCTAATGAGAGTCGAAATCAAAGAGCTCCATAAAACGATTCATCAACAATCTACATTAATAGAAAACCTTAATAAAACTATTGCCAAGCTTATTGATCTTCCGGAGAAATAATAGCTTGGTTTCAATTAATTGATGATTTTGCTTAAGTCTCAGTTGTCGATAAGAAAGGTGTTTTGGTAGAAATATTAACCAAAACACCTTTCTTTTTATTGCTCTGTCTTTATAAAACCCGTAAATTCCGGAAAGCCAATAGGGGTATGTTTAATTTTCCTAAAATTTAGTTAATACCCTACAATTGGAAATTATTTAATGTCAACATTGGTTATTTTAAGGGAAGAAAATGAAAAAAGTGAAAATTTCAGGAACAGTGAAATTCCAGGATCTGGGGCCAGGTTTTTGGGGAATTATAGGTGATAATGGTCAAAACTGGAGGCCAGTGAACATGCCCGAACAGTTGAAGAAAGATGGATTTAAAGTTAACGTAACTGTCAAGGAAGTCCAGGAAGGCGCCTCGTTATTTATGTGGGGCACTCCTGTCAAAATCACCTCGTTTCATACCTAAACATTAGTTGAGGTTAATTCGTTAAAATAAAAAGACTTTATCATGCTAAATATTCTTGCTACCATTTATCCTATCAGTTTTGGTATTTGCCTATTGTCACTGATCCTGTGGTTCTTTTTCCAGGGAAACAAGAGTTTGAGTCGTAAGTTGAGTGCTTCGTTCCTTGGAGCATTCTTTATTTACTTATTCGCTCTGGCCTTTAGTCCGGCAGCATTAGCTCCTAAGCTGTTAATCCTGTTCAGAGATCTTATGGTATTGGGTATTACAACCCAGTTTTTCAATGCCTTTAAAAACAATAAGATCCTTTTTACTGGAATGGTAGCAGCGCTTTTGGTGATATTCAAAGTCGGGTATTTTAACTATATGCAAGAATCCTATAAGCAAAGTACTGTTTGGCCTTCAGAGTTTGTGCAAAACAATCAAGCAATTGGGTTGGATGAAGATGGTGAATTATTGATTGAGGTCAGCGAAAACAGTCAGATAACCGCACTTTCTGGAATTCTAGATAAATATGACCTTTCTTACGAGCCTGCATTTGCGAATATGGCAAGCCCTGAGCTTACTGAACTTGATGATTATTATGTGGTGAACATTCCAAATAAGCATATCAACAAGATTGATCAGATTATTGAGGCATTAAACCAATCAGGATTTATTGATGCTGTTGAAGATAATGAGGTGATTAAAGTTGATCCTATCACAGCTGAGAAGTCTGAGAAGAATAAAAAGACATATGGCATCAATGATCCTGGAATAGAAAACCTCTGGGCATTCGACAAAATGAACCAGGATCAACTATACAATCTGATCAGGAATGAAAATGTCAAGCCAACAAAAAAAGCAGTAATTGCAATTCTGGACACAGGTGTTGATTCAAGACATGAAGACATTAAAGCCAACTATAAGTCCATCTCACAAAAACATGATGACGACCCTCATAGTCATGGTACCCACTGTGCTGGGATAGCTGCCTCCGTTTCCAATAACAAAAAAGGGATCGCTTCCTTCTCCCCTGACAACGGTTTTGTGCATGTAACTTCAGTGAAGGTGCTTAACAAGTACGGAATGGGAACTCAAAGGACAATCATCAATGGTATTTTGAAAGCAGCTGATAACGGCGCTTCCGTAATCTCAATGTCACTTGGTGGACCATCAGATGATAGAAAACAAAGAGCTTACTTTAAAGCTGTCAATTACGCGAACACCAAAGGAGCAATTGTTGTCGTGGCAGCTGGAAATGAAAGTCGCAATGCCATTGATCGTTCACCAGCAAATGTTGAAGGTGTTATCACGGTAAGTGCTGTTGATCAGAATCTCGATAAAGCCAGTTTTTCTAATGAGGTTCACGATCTGAAAATGGGTATCGCAGCTCCTGGTGTGAACATCTATTCTACAGTTCCGGGCAATAAGTATGCATTCTATAATGGTACCTCAATGGCGTGCCCACAGGTAGCAGGTTTGGTAGGGATATTAAAGTCCATTAATCCTGACCTTGAGACCAAGGAAGCATACGATATTTTGAATGCGACCGGAATAGATACCAAGGCAGGCAATAAAACCGGACAATTCATTCAGCCAGCTGCAGCAGTTCAGGCGATTTTAAAGAGTGAGTAAGGATTAATTAGATTGTCCATTCACTATGGACAATTCCTGAAAGGTACCATATTTCGCCACTTTTTTCGAAAATCAGGCGCAGGGCTCTCCAGTCAAAACCAGTGTATTCTCCTTCTTTTCCAGAAACATAGAATTCGACTGTTTTGGCATCAGGGTAAATTTCTCTAATGTTATTTATGGAGTTACCGTGCTGTCTTTCCAGGTTATAGAAAATCGAATCAGCATCAGCGAAATCATAATCGTAAATAAACTTCTGGTGGTAATCTTCAAATGTAAGGTCCATAGATTCGCCGCTCCCATCAAATACACCCCATCTTCTGACTTCTTTAGTAGAAAGGCCGCTGATATCTCTTGGTTTGACAACAATATCAGCTGTATCTACAGTGGCATAAGGTGAAAAACGTAATCCTTTTTCAGGATGAATAAAAGGAACAAGCCTCAGAAATCGTTTTTCCTTTAAAACATTAATAATGGCTTCTGACTTTTCAAGAATTAATACAGAATCACTCTTTTCAATAACTATGGTCTTTGTCCCTCCTAATGTATCAGTTGGTAAAGAAGGATCATCAGTTGTATTACTTGTTTGGACACAACCAGCCAACCCTGCAATCAAAATAATGAACATCAAATTTCTCATATCCAAACGATTATTAGTAAACCAATTTCAATCAGGAACGGTCTTCCAGTAATTTTTGTAACTGATTGATTTGCTCCTGCAAGGTATCAATCTTTTTTTCAAGAACAACGTTATTGTCAATAGTCATCTCATCAACAAATATGGCGTTGGCAAGGGACATCCCGAAAATGCCTCCTAACAGGACCACAATCACAAAATAGATCCTCGTAAATCCTGCCATTGGCCCTCCTCCATAATATTCTGCCACGACAGCTGGAATCTCATTCCATCCCTCAACAGTAAACATCTGGAAAATGGTGTATGAGGCAATCAAAGGATCCTGGAAATACTGAGGTGCTGCTTTCCCAAACAAGTGGACGGTTAAAACAGCTAGAATAAAATTCAAGAGAAACAGCGCCAATATGACGAATACTGAAGCTTTAAAGGCTCTCCCCAGTCCTTCCAGCAGATGTTTCATATTGGGAATAAATGTCAAAAACTTTACAAGTCTCAACAACCTGAATAACCTGAAGACCAGAAGAAAAGATGCATATGGGATATCTACAAAGTTGGCAAGAATTGCGGGGAGGCTTCCCACTACTAAAACAAAGTCAAAGACGTTCCAATTATCTTTAAAATAGCCTGATGGCTTGAGGAAGTAGATCTTTACCATCGCCTCAACCAGAAAAAAGGCAATAAAGAATTCGTCTATTCCCCACAAATAGCGATTGTCTGCCATTTCTGGAAAAGCCAGGCAGAAAATAACAACTGCGTTAAAAAGAATTGCAGAAAAAATGATCCGGTCATCAAAGAAAATGCGTTTAAGCATGCCAAACCAGTTTTTGGAGTTCTATATTGATACGAACTCCAAATTATCACTTTTGAAGTTTTCCAAAAAGAAATGACAAAAAAAAAGCTCCCAATTCAGTATTGGGAGCTTTTTTGAATGGCGGAGGAAGAGGGATTCGAACCCCCGGTCCCCGTGAAGGGACGCCGGTTTTCAAGACCGGTGCATTCGACCGCTCTGCCATTCCTCCGGCGCAAAGATAGAATCCCTTTTGAAATGATGAAACTTTTCAAGCTATTTTTCTTCAATCACAGTTTTTTGATGTCGGTTTATGGCAATACTTGAATTTAACTCGAACCCGATTAACAAGATCATGGAATTAAGGTTTAACCAAATCATGGCTACGATAAGGGTCCCGATTGATCCATAGAATTGATTGAATTTGCCAAAATTGTTGACAAAGAAAGAAAAACCCAATGAAGTGATAATTGATAAAATGGTGGCTACTGTGGCCCCAGGTGAGAAAAAACGAAACTTTTGCCGCGTCGCTGGCCCATAACGATAAATTGAGCTGATCGCGCCATAAAAAAGGAATAGGATGGCCATCCATTTCAAAACAACCGTAGCAAAATAACTCCAAGCTGCTGCATTAAAAAAGTCCAGAACCCATCTTAACACCACGTCTCCGGCAATAATGAAAAAGATCGAGATCAGTAACAAGAAAAACAGAATCATGGTGAGTTTGAAGGCCACCCACCTCTTTTCTACAATATTTCTTCGTCTAAATGTTTCCTTGTGATTTTTGTTAAATGCATTCAACATCCCCAAAACCCCATTTGTAGAAAACCAAATGGCCAGAATGAACCCTAGTGACAATAATCCACCTCTGGGAATGCTAACCAAGTCTTCAATAGTGGAGAACAAAACCTGGTATGCATTCTCTGGCAACACCTCTTCAACAAAGTTTAAAAGAATTTTGTCGAAATCTTTAATAGGAACATAAGGCAACAAGGTGAAAATAAAAATTATTGAAGGGAAAATAGCAAGCAAAAAGCTGAACGCGATAGCTTTTGAACGATTGGTCAATCTGTCACGTCTAACTTCATTCCTGTAAAAGATAAAAACATCATATACAGGAATACCTTCAAGGCCGGGAAGAGACCTCTTTTTCGTCCAATCCAAAAATGATTGCACCCTCGGATGCTCCTCAAATCGTTTTTCTATTCTTTTATATCGCTGATTCTTCAAAATGCTGACTTAGAATTTCCAATAACACTCTCGGAGGTTTACAGCCTGTCATGTTTTTAGCATCGACAAAAGCCAGTCTGATATATCCGGCATTGGCCAGTTTACCATTCTCAAGAAAGATTTCCGTATGGAAAGTAACCGTATTTATCGGCATCTCACGTAATGTCGTTTTAATGGTAATTTGCTCATCATAAATCGGTGCCCGTAAATACCGGATCTGCATATAAGCAACAGGACACATTACACCCTCATCTTCAAGGCGTTTGTAAGGGAAACCGATAGCCCGCAACAATTCAGCTCTCCCAATTTCATAATATCGGGCGAAATGGCCATAATAAACATACCCCATTTGGTCGGTATCCGCATATCGCACCCTGATTTTTGTTTCGTGTACTATCATAAATGTTATTCTTAAAAGCAAAATTAGTACTTTCGCTGACAACCGAAAATAAAGCTTAAGCAATGAAATCAATCCTCATAAAAGAAACCACAATCATTAATGAAGGAAAGCAATTCGAAGGTGACCTTTTTGTTAAAAATGGCCGTATTGAACGAATTGACGTGAGCATAAATGCAAAAGCAGATATCGAAATTTCAGGACTTGGAAAACTCCTTATGCCAGGAATCATAGACGACCAGGTGCATTTCAGGGAACCGGGTTTAACACATAAAGCGGATTTGTATACAGAACCCAGAGCTGCTGTTGCCGGTGGTGTTACTACTTTCATGGAAATGCCAAACACCAAACCACCAGCTCTGACGCAGGAAAAGTTGCAATCCAAATACGATACGGCTGCGGAAAAATCACTAGCTAATTTTTCTTTTTTTATGGGCGTTTCAAATGACAACCTGGAAGAAGTTTTAAAAACTAACCAGAAGGATGTCTGCGGAATAAAGATTTTCATGGGTTCCAGCACAGGGAATATGCTTGTTGATAATCCATCAACCCTTCAACAGGTTTTCGCCAAAAGTCCGATGCTTATTGCAACACATTGCGAGGATGAAGCCACTATTTTGGCTAATGCTGAAGCATACAGAGAAAAATTTGGAGAAGATGTACCTATTGAGTGTCACCCTGAAATTCGAAATGCAGAAGGCTGTTTGATTTCATCGAGGTTAGCAATTGATCTCGCCAAACGATATGGAACAAGATTACATATCCTACACATTTCAACCGCTGATGAATTACCACTATTCGAAGTTGGTAAACCTATTTCTGAAAAAAGAATAACAAGCGAGGTTTGTGTTCATCACCTGCACTTCACAAAAGATGATTATCCGGTTCATGGTACTGGCATCAAGTGTAATCCAGCCATAAAAGCGTCCAATCATAAAGAAGCCCTTTGGGAGGCCTTGCTGGAAGACAGACTCGATATTATTGCCACAGACCATGCACCTCATACTTCGGAGGAAAAGGCCAACAAGTATTTCAAAGCACCTTCAGGAGTACCACTCGTCCAACATAGTTTGAATATTATGTTGTCCTACTATCAGCAGGGTAAGCTATCACTTGATTTTATGGTTAAGAAAATGTGCCACGATCCTGCCATTTGTTTCCAGATAAGAGATAGAGGATTTCTTAGAGAAGGATACTGGGCTGACCTGGCATTAGTTGACCTTAACAAAAAATGGATGGTCGAAAAAGACAACATTCATTATAAATGTAATTGGTCTCCTTTTGAAGGACATCAGTTTACTGGACAGGTTACACACACCATCGTTAGCGGTCATCTTGCTTATGCAAATGGGCAATTTAACGAAAGTCAGAAAGGTAGCCGGATCAAATTTGATAGATAAGTTTTTCTTTAGACAGCGCTTCCAAACAACATACCTGCTATGATAGCAGTGAAAAAGGCTGCTATGGTACCACCAATCAGGGCTTTTATGCCAAACTCAGATAAGGTTTTTCTTGTTCCTGGAGCAATGGCACCTATACCACCAATCTGAATACCAATGGAGGCAAAATTTGCAAAGCCACAGAGTGCATAGGTCAAAATAATCAACGTTTTGGGTTGGACCATTTCTTTAATGCCTTCCAGTTGTGCATAGGCAAAGAATTCATTCAATGTAGTTTTTAGTCCAAGCATTTGACCGGCAACCAATAAATCTGGTCCATTGACCCCCAATAACCAGGCAATTGGTGCAAACAACAACCCAAGAAGGAACTCAAGATTAAAGGCATCGAAACGGCCTTCAGTCATATTTACAACCATTTCATTTAGGCCTTTGAAATTACCGAATGCTATTGACCCCACTTGTCCAAGCAGGAAATTGACCATAGCGACAAGAGCTGTAAATACCAATAACATAGCACCAACATTAATTGCCAGTTTAAGGCCGTCAGTAGTTCCTCGGGAAATAGCATCCAATAAATTACTCCCGGCCTGCTGAGGAGGAATATTCAATTTCTGGCTTTCAAGATCTACTTCTCTATCTTCAGGATATAACATCTTGGCAGCTACAATTGCTGCTGGTGCCGACATGATGGAGGCTGTTAAAAGGTGTGTAGCAAAAAGTTGTTGTTGAACGGGATCGTCTCCGCCTAAATAGCCAACATAAGCTCCAAATACTGAACCCGCAATGGTAGCCATACCACCTGTCATAAGACAAAGCAATTCAGACTTTGACATATCTTCCAGGTAAGGTTTTACGACAAGTGGAGCTTCAGTCTGGCCAATAAATACATTGGCAGCTGCAGCAAGACTCTCCGCTCCTGTTAATTGCATGGTTTTGCTCATCGCCCATGCAAATCCCTTAATGATAACCTGGAGAACGCCAAGATAATAAAGGACGGAAGACAGCGCCGCAAAAAATACAATGGTGGGCAGGATATTAAAAGCGAAATTGAGCAATCCGGGAGCCACTTCATTAGTGATAAAGCTGGCAAAGAGGAAATCGATGCCTTCCTGGGCAAACTGCAGCACAACTACGAAAAAACTGGCCATCCAGTCGAAAACTATTCTTACAGGAGGCACATAAAAGATTAATAAAGCTAATACAAGCTGAACAGCAAGACCAGAAAAGACCAGTCTCCAGTTAATTGCTTTTTTATTTGCAGAAAGTAAATACAAGATCCCGATTAGAAATCCCATTCCAACAAATCCGCGTAAAATATTCAGAAAAATATCCATGTCCCTTGTTTTGTTCTCGGCAAGAATTACCCTGTAATTTAATCAAATTTTGGAGCTTGGTACAAAAGCATGAATTGGTTTTGTGTTCATGGCTTAGATTTTATGGTATTGCCAATTTGATTTTTATTTTTGCACCAGTTTTGACCAGGCCAAAAGAAACATGCCCAAACCTTATATTATTGGAATTACAGGTGGATCCGGTTCAGGTAAGACCACATTGATCAACGATTTGACTAAATCATTTGATCTATCCGAACTTTGCCTGGTTTCGCAAGACAACTATTATCGTCCAAAAAAGGAACAGAAGGTTGATGAACAGGGCATTACAAATTTTGATCTCCCGGAGTCAATAGATCATATAGCCTTTGAAAGAGATATTCAAAAATTGATTGAAGGACAATCAATTACACTTACCGAATATGTTTACAATAATAAAGAAGCTGTTCCGAAAACACTTGCCTTTCATCCAGCTCCTGTATTGATCTTAGAAGGTATTTTTATCTTCCATTTCCCCCAGATTGCGAACTTCATTGACCTCAAGGTATTTATTGAGGCTAAGGAAAACCTGAAAATAATACGCCGCATAATCCGTGACCAAAAAGAGCGCAACTACCCTATCGAAGATGTGCTTTATCGTTATCAGCATCATGTATCTCCAACATATGAAAAATACATTCTGCCGTATAAAGAACATGCTGATCTAATAATCAACAATAATACACATTTCCATGAAGCTGTAGATGTACTGGAAGGTTTTATCAGAAATAAGCTCTTGAAAACAAAGGCTCAATAAGTTCCACTAAGATTATTATTGGCATCTACTGTTTCTCTTGCCATACTCATGACATGAGACATTGAAGTCATTCCTGTATGTTTTTGGATGACGTTGCCATTGCTATCAAGATAAACGAGTGTGGGATAGCCATAAACTTCGAACATATCGGCGATATCAGGACCTTCACCCTTTTCGGCGTCAATTTTCAGGCTAATAAAGTTTTCGTTGAAGTACTCCCCAACCTGTTTCAATTCAAATACGTCCTTCTCAAGCCATTTGCAAGGGGCACACCAGACTGTTACAAAATCAATAAAAACAGGTTTATTCTGATTTTTGGCCATTTCCATGATTTTATCATAGGAATCATATTGAAAATGTATGCCTTTGGCAGAGCTAATCGGAGCTGAAGTTTTCTGAGAACATCCAGTCATAAAGATGAGTGCCAATACGGAGAGCAATAATATATTTTTCATAACCTGGTATTTGGGTGTTAGGGATAAAACGAATTTATCCATTCTAAAACAGAATTAATGCCATTTTTTGGTAAAAAGGAGAAATAATATCGTGGGATTATCCGTATATCTCCTTACGACTGGCTGTAAGCGTATTCATGAGAAGTGATGTAACTGTCATTGGTCCTACACCGCCTGGTACTGGAGTAATGTAACTTGCTTTTTGAGATACAGCCTCAAAATCTACGTCACCTACAAGCCTGTAACCCCTTTTTCTTGTAGCGTCATCTACCCTATTGATCCCTACATCGATTACTACGACTCCTTCTTTAACCATATCTCCGGTTATGAAATTTGCTCTTCCAATAGCAGCTATTATGATATCAGCTCTCCTGGTTTCTGCGGGCAGGTCTTTTGTCCTGCTGTGCGTAAGTGTTACTGTACAGTTACCTACTTTTGCCTTACGGGAAAGCAGAATACTCATTGGAGTACCAACGATGTTGCTCCTTCCAACGATTACACAATGTTTTCCGGAGGTTTCAATATTATATCTGTCTAACATTTGAACAATTCCGAATGGCGTAGCTGGCAGATAAGCTGGAAGTCCTTGTGCCATCCGTCCAAAGTTGACAGGGTGAAATCCGTCAACGTCTTTTTTAGGATCGATAGCAAGTGTTACTTTTTCCTCGTTGATATGTTTTGGCAGGGGTAATTGAACAATAAAACCATCAATGTCATCATTAGCATTTAAGCCAGCAATGATGTCAAGTAGTTCAGCCTCAGTAATCGAATCTTCTTTTTTAATAAGGGTAGAATCAAATCCTACTTGCTCACAGGATCGAACCTTATTACGTACATAAGATTGGCTGGCCGGGTCGTCACCAACAAGCACAGCTACCAGATGAGGTGTTTTACCACCTTCTGATTTAATCTTTGACACTTCTACGGCCAATTCTTCTTTGATGGTTTGCGCAAGGGCTTTACCGTCTATTAACTGCATATTATTCTTTTAATTAGAAAAGCCCGTCATTATTGGACAGGCTTTTATGATCAGGATTCTTCGTTTCGCTTTTTTATCTCATCTCGAATTTTTGCGGCCCGCTCATAATCTTCTTGCTCCAATACTTCATTAAGGATTTGCTGTAGTTCTTCTGTCGAATATTGCCCAAACCCTTTCGTTCCTTTGCCTTTACTTTTCGTTTCTTTAGGCTCTTCTTCTCCTTCGGCTTCTTCGAGAACTACACCTGCAGCATCGAGAATAAACTCATAAGTGTATATCGGACAATCAAATCGAACAGCAAGTGCCAGTGCATCAGACGTTCTGGAGTCTATCTCTTCTATAACCCCATCCTTTTCACAAACAAGGATCGCATAAAAAATACCGTCCAACAAGTTATTGATGACGATTTCTTTTAGCTCAATATTAAAAGTTGAGAGAACGTTGCGCATGAGATCATGCGTTAGCGGACGACTCGGGGTCATCCTTTCCATAGCGACAGCAATAGCCTGGGCCTCAAAACCACCAATGACGATAGGCAGACGACGCACGCCTTCTTGTTCACCAAGGACCACCGCATAGTTATGAGAAGCTGTAACACTGTGAGACAGCGCTACAATTTCAAGTGGAATTTTCTTCATGCTCATATATAAGGCCCCTCAATTGGGTGATTTCAACTCGCTTTAAAATAAGAGTTGACAAAAATAATAATTTTTACCTTATCCTTTGAATTTCTTCAATGCTTCGATCAGCCTTGGAACTACGTCAAAAAGATCACCAACTATACCATAATCTGCGGCCTTGAAAAAAGGTGCTTCGGGGTCTTTGTTGATGACCACAATTACTTTGGATTGATTCACACCAGCAAGATGCTGAATTGCACCTGATATTCCGATTGCAATATATAGGTTAGGTCGAATAGCAACACCTGTTTGGCCAACATGCTCATGATGAGGTCTCCAACCGATGTCCGCAACAGGCCTTGAACAAGCAGTAGTTGCCCCCAGTATTTCGGCTAGCTCATCAATTATCCCCCAATTTTCAGGATCTTTCATCCCGCGACCTGCAGAAACTACCAATTCGGCTTCTGGAAGTGGTACAGTACCTTTTACTTTACTAACTTCCTTGACCTTAATTCTAGAAGCTGGAACCGGTACATCGATGCTTTCAACTGCTACATCAGCTCCTGAGTCATCTGGCTGGATGGTATTTCCCATCAAGGTGATCACCTTTTTCTCAGTCGCAATTTCTACCTCCGCAATTGCTTTTCCTGAAAACACATTCTTGGTAACCTTGAAGCTACCATTCATAGTAGGTACGGCATTAGCACCAATAACAGCACCCGCCTTCAAACGTGCTGAAAGCCTTCCGGTTATTGATTTACCATAGGAATCAAAAGGAAGAATAACGACTTTTGCACCTACCATTTCGACAACACTTGAAATTACGGAGCAATAAACGGATGAATCAAATACATTGAGTGAATTGTCTGCTACCTGAACCACTTTTGATGCGCCATACTTACCAAGAGATCCAGCATCATTTACTTCGCCCAAAACAAGGGCAACGACCTCTCCACCAATTATTTCTGCGGTTTTTTTACCATAAGTGACGACTTCAT
>JBCCHF010000080.1:0-10185 GCA_039028895.1 Bacteroidota bacterium
GCTCCTGAAGTCGTTTTTATCTTGTTCTTTTTGATCATCTCATTAAAAAACACCGGATCTTCCAGCATTGTTTCAAATTCAGTAATATCCTCATAAAGGGCAGTCATCCAGTTTTCAATTAAATCCGAATCAAAAACCCGGTCTGATTGTTGGAAATCCCACAACAGATTGACGTATACACTATTGCCATCGTAAAGGTGGATCACATCAGCACAAACATTACCTTCCGGAGCATGTGTATATACCTGCCTGTCTTGCAATAATTTCAGGCTGTGCTTTTTGTAATATGAAAAAAATCGGCTTGACATTTCAAGTTTGATTGGCCTTTTAGAATAGATGCAATCATTAATTAGATTCATATACAAAGAACCATTTTCTTCCCAAAAGATATAATAACCCTTTCCAGATCCACAATTGTGAATATCTTCAAGAGATTTAGTCAGTTTTTTAGTTTTTGCAGGTAGTTCATCTTCTGTGTCATAGGACGCTACGAGTCGGTCGCGACATTTGCGTTCGAAGATGCCTTTGTAGGCAATATCAGACCGTTTAAAATTTCTTTGAATAATACTCAATGCAAGAGAGTCGGTTTTACCTGCAGGTTCGCGATCGATCAGGTTGACTTTGAAACTCAGGTAATCAAGCCACATCGCAGATTTGTAAATATGGCTATTGATCTGTCCATAAACGTAACTTCCGTAAAGACCAAGCCAGTTGATGCCGCAGCCAGGGATAAAATAATGTCCGTCCTCTTCGAAACTATTTTTTCCTTTTCCATTAGATTCGTTCAATGCAAAAACAAAGGTTTCGTTGATTGGGAACATTTGTAAGAATGGTCTGCATAAACTGCCATTATCGCCCCATATTGTCAGTTTTTTACGCGATTCTTTGCCTTTCAATATATGAAGCACCTCAACAGTCATAGATGTAGGTGTCCGCATATCCCTGAAAACAGCTTCGGAACTATAACCAATTACTTTGGCAGCAATTATGAGTTGTTTATCAGGAGCAGATTTAAGAAATGGGCCTTCCCAACTGCAGTTGCAAGCCTTTGAGTTGAAAGGGATTAAGTTAGAAACAAGAAAAATGAGAAACAGGGGTATATTTATTTTCATACCTGGCAATTAATTCGGTTGAAAAATGATGGGTTATTGATGCATGACTGGTACTGGTTCGTCAATGCCTCAAACCTGTTTCAGTCTTTTAACTACCTACAATCAGGGTGGATACCCAAAACGTATTTTTCAATTACTCCGATTATTTTGGCAGATTCACTTCCTGCAAACCCGCCAATCATATCTTCGTTGATCTTTTCTACATAGGCTTTGGTCAGTATTGTAGAAGTGGGGGTATATGACCAATGCCATTTTTCTTCTTCGTAACCGGTTCGGCCAGATACTTCCTTTTCAGTATAAGGCTGGCAAAATCCGTAACTAGCTGCGTTGACTACTAACCAGTCGTATTCTTGCTTACCCCGCCCAGATTCAAAATACGAATTTTCCAGGTTATTGATATCAAGGTCGGTACCCCAATGATGGCGTGAAGTGCCTGGCATAGAGCTGAATTCGAGAATTTTTAAAGCTCTTTCCTTGGGGTCGGGTATAGTCTTTGATAGATCCTTCCCACCTACCAGTCTTGATCCATTCCACTTGCCTTCCCAAATCTGTTTTTGCCGGTTAAAAGCCCGGGTATCAGAAATAATCGTCAACCTGATCCCTTCTTTTAAAGCTGCAGCATGCATCTTTTTGTACGACTCATACACCTCTTTCCGCAGATACATGCCCTGCCGACTGCAGTATTCGGGGGCAATAAGTGCAAAATCAGGGTGTTTCTTTGGATCAAACTTACCCATGAGGTAGTCTATCGAAAATTCGGTCTCCCCTTCTTGTGCAGATGGCTTTTTTGTGGAATCATCTTTTTCCATAGTCAATGGATCTGCGGTACTGGCAACCAAACTGTCTTCCTTCGAAGGTGGTTTTACCAAAACCTTTTTTGTCGTGTCTTTTTGTTCTTCATTCGAATCGTTCTCATTGTTTCCAGTGGTTTGACAACCAATGTAACAACCGAAGATCAGGATAATAGCAAATAGCCTGGGCAATGAAAAGTTCATAAGGTATGAAAAGTGTTTAATTCAAAATGTCAGTTCTGAGATATATCGCGGTTAACCAACTCAACCCGGTTGCCCGAAAAACCAAAAAGTGATTGCTCTTTGATCATCCTGGCAACTGAGGCAGGAACCATCTTTTCCCAGCTACCATCCTGGTCTTTTATTTTCTTCAAAACATCTTTTGAGTAGATGGCTAATATTTTTGAGTTAAAATCTTCAATATCAACCAACTGACGATTGTCTAAAAGGTGGCGGTATAAAAATTTTACGCCTTCCGGAATGGGCAGATTCTCGGAAGTCAGTAATTCTCCCGTTGCATCCATAATCGAAGGGTAAATGTACAGTTTTACGTTTTTTGTAAATAATTCACCGAATGCTGCTAAAAGGTCACCATCCTTATGTTCTTCAAACTTCTGATTAATGGTATTGAGCAATATTTTTACACCTACGACCAATCCAAGGTTAAGGATTCTATAGTCTGAAAAATAGGCGATCAGCTTATGGTGTTCCTCGCAATCGGAAATCAGGGTTACCTGGTCCATTCCGCAAAGGAGTTCGGCCCTGTCAAGAAAATCTTTTTCGTTAATCTCTCCTCCTGACCGCAGGTTGTCGAGGGTAATTTCGCAAAGTAACCGTGTCTTGCTGACATCTACTTCTGTTTCTCTCACAAATTGTCTATACCCTACTTTCAACATATCCTGGTTAACCAGGGTAGCGGGTCTGAAACTCCCTCTGACAACGAGTACATGCTGTTTGTAGAGATACTCAGAGGCATGGATATTATGCCCCTTTGCATCAAACATCGCTACCTTGGAAAGTCCGTTTTTGACAAGCATTAAACTTAACAGACGATTGTCAATATGGTCCAACTCGGGGCCCGTCATCCTGATCATATCGACCTCAATACGTTCGCGGAGATTATCAACTAATGAGGTAATAAACTGCTCAGGATCATGATGATAATAGAAACAGGCATAGACAAGGTTGACACCTAAAATCCCGATTGCCTGTTGCTGCAGACTGTTGTCTTTATCCTTCATTTTTACATGAAGTACGACATCATTCGGATGGCCTTGTGGGTCCAACTGGAAACGCATGCCCATCCAGCCATGGCCCTGGGAAGTCTTGGAATAATTTATGGCTGAAACGGTATCTGCAAAAGCAAAAAATCGGGTACTTGTCTTTAATGGCCCCAATCGATCTTCTAACAGTCCATATTCGTGATCGAGCATTTTGTACAGTCTCGATTCACAGACATAACGACCGGTGGGTTCGACGCCATAGATTTTATCGCTGTATACTTTATCGTATGCAGACATCGTTTTAGCTATAGTGCCTGCAGCGGCACCAACCTGAAAAAAATGACGCGCAACCTCTTGTCCAGCACCAATCTCGGCGAATGTTCCGTAAACACTTTCGTCAAGATTGATCTCCAGAGCCTTTTGTTCTGGTTCAATAGGTTGCCTTAGCTTCATTTGAATAAAATTGGTGGTTTATTTTTTGCTACGAAAAAATCGTACCGAAGTTACGGAAAATATGCCTAGGTTAACTTTCATTACGTGAACCAATCAACAAGAGTTACTCTTGAAAACAACCATTCGCCTTTTTCTGTAAAATAGATTGGCACGAAAAAGGTAACTTTAATTGCAGTTAATCGTCATATTATTAAATATGCCTGTCATGATCAGAATTATTACCCTAATACCCTGCTTGTTAATTTCATTGACCCTATTCGGACAACGGATCAATGAAATTAGTTATTCCAGCCAGGTACCTCCTCCTGAATACCTGGGCACTAATGTCAACAGCCCTTTTGCCGAGAGGTTGCCCATTATTTCTCCTGACGGAAAGACACTCTACTTTGCCAGAAAATACCACCCGAAGAATATGGGGGCAGAAAACCAGGACGATATCTGGGTTAGCTATAGAAATCATGATGGCAGCTGGAGCCAGGCAAAAAACATGGGGGAACCGCTTAATAATGCCAAACACAACTTCGTAGTAGCAACCAGCCCTGACGGAAAAACCCTATACCTGGCCAATGATTACTCAAAAAGAAACAACAAGGATGGGTTGTCGATCTCCAGGTGGACAAGAAATGGCTGGAGCTTCCCTAAAACCCTGAACATCAAAAATCATTATAACAGAAATCCATTCGTATGTTATCATGTAAGCGTTGACCAGAAAACAGTATTGATGACTGTTGAGCGTGATGAAGGATTTGGCGACCGCGACATATATGTCACTTTTCGTTATTCTGACGGATCGTGGAGTGAGCCCCGAAACCTGGGTGGAAAAATCAATACACGCGGTATGGAAGCCAGTGTTTTCATCGCTGCTGATAATAAGACGATTTACTTTTCTTCGGATGGCCATCCAGGTTATGGTGGTTTGGATGTCTTTATGAGCCGACGACTTGATGACACTTGGCTCAACTGGTCTGAACCCGTAAATCTCGGCAGAAAGATCAATAAACCCGGACATGATTTTAATTATACGATTCCTGCATCTGGAGAATACGCCTATTTTTCTTCTGACTTTGAGGCCCAGATGCCCGGTATGTCAAACCTCTATCGAATAAGGCTTCCTGAAGAAGTCAGGCCGGAACCAGTTCAATTGATCACCGGTCGATTCATCGATGGAAGTACCGACAAACCTGTTGAGAATCTTCCTGAGGAATATCAAATAGTTGTTCCTTATGACCAGGAGAAAGCTGACTTACTGTCTGACATCCAGGGTTTCTTTGTAGCTGAAAAACCTGACCCTAACATTTCAGCGGAAATTGAAGATCTCGACTATGATGGTGATGACCCCAACCTGATGCCAGTTCCTGAAAGACAGCCAGAGGAAAACCCGGAACTGAAGAAAAAGCAAGAAGAACTCAGGCAGCTTCAGGAACGACTCGCCTCTCTTGAACAAGAAATTGATGAGAAAGAAAATGAACCAGAGCCTGTTGCAGATTATGCGCCTGTTGACATTCCGCGAGAGCGGGAATCTAATTATAACCCCCGACTAAGTTCACTTGAACAAAAATATGCCAGTCTGTGGGGTGATGAACCAATTGCAATGGCCGATGATCAGCCGGTGTACAGACACCCAAAAAAGAAAAAGGAGAAAGTCCAAAGAGGACCAAATACCAGGGAAAATCTCTACTCCAGTCTTTTTGAGCCTGACCCTGTTCCGGTTGAACCGGAAAGAAGCGAACCTGCTTACACTGACAATCCTGCGATTGCTGATCAACCAGCCACAGCGCCACCGCAAAAGCCCGAAAGAAAAAGCAGTCCTATCCTCGATGAAAAGCAGAGAAAGTATGCTGAACTATTTGGAGAGCCCGTAGAACGTCAGTCAGAGCCTGAAGTAGTTGAATCTCAGCCTCAAATTGAGGAGCAGAAAGTTGACACACCTGCCGAACCCGTAACTAGGGAACAGGAAGTAGCAGATATTCCTGAAACACCGGAAATGCCAGCCTACCCGGAAATTGATGAAGCACCAGGTCAAATCTCCGAACTCACAACCCCGGATGCACCTCAGTTCAATGAAACAAGAGATCAGCCGTCTTTTGAAGAACTTGAGCAAAAAGTCAGGCAGGAACTCGAAGAAGAGATGCGTGATGAGATTAGAAGACAGTTAGAACAGGATCTCCGTCCTGATGTTAAAGATGACATTGCTGAAGAAATCAGAGATGATGTCCGCAAAGACCTAGAAGATGAGGTTAGAGATGATGTCCGCAAAGATGTAGAAGACCAGATCAGAGATGACGTGCGCAAAAATGTAGAAGACCAGTTAAGGAAGGACCTCAAGTCAGAGGTTGAAGATGATCTGGCTTCTGACCTGAGACCAGAAATCGAGAACCAGTTAAAAGAAGACTTAAGAGAAGATGTCAGGAAAGAACTGGAAAACGAAATGAAAGACGACCTCAGAGATGATGTTAAAAAGCAACTCGAAGACCAGATGAGAGCAGATGTCGAACAGGAGTTAAAGGATGCTCTGAGAGATGAAATGGCTGAAGACCTGCGCAACCAGCTTCGCAGAGAAATGGAGCAGGAACTCAAGCGTGAGGAGCAGCGCCTGCGTCGCGAAATCGAAAATAATATCCGGAAACAAATGAGAGAGCGGGAAAGAGACATTGCCTCAAATAATACGTTCCCGACCTCTGATCCTGAAGAACCTGTTTACCGGGAGCTGGAGAATGATGTGGTCCTCTATCCGATCAAGGTTGGTCAGATCATTCCTATGGATAATATCTATTTCGATGCCAACAAAACGACCCTTAAAGAAGCTTCTTTTATTGAACTTCAAAAAGTACTGGATTTCCTTAACAATAATAAAAACCTTGTTGTAGAGATCTCCGGTCACACCAATGGACTCTGTAGTACTTCATTCGCAGAAGAATTGTCAGATGGTCGTTCAAAGATCGTAACCGAATACCTTATCGAGCATGGTATCCCGGGAGACCGTCTTAGCTACAGAGGTTACGGCAAGACAAAACCCATTGCCACAAACAACACCCTAGAGGGCAGAAAGAAGAATCAACGGGTAGAAATGAAAATTCTCGAAATTCTTTCTGAATAGTTGTCCTATAAATTGCCTGTGGTGAGGACAAACCTGCCAAACGATTTAAGGTAATTATGGACCTTTCCTTTTACAAAAAAGAGTTGGAACAGATACATGCCGAAAGTTTTGGATGGGCTTTACGGTGTTGTAACTATCAGAGAGAGCAAGCGAAGGATGTGCTTCAGTCTGCTTATCTCAAAATCTTCGAAGGAAAGGCCCGCTTTAACCATAAATCTTCATTCAAGACCTGGTGGTTTTCTGTAATCCGGCACACAGCAATTGATTGGAAGACCAAGCTAACCAAGGTGAGTTCAAGAGAACAGGCAATGGAAGCTGGTTCGCCATCGGTAGACATGAACACCAGTCTGGATGAAATAATCAAAAATGAGCATCAATTGGTTTTCAAAAAAGCTTTGGGCCAGCTGTCACAACGCCAACAGGAAGTATTGCAATTGGTGTTTTACCACGATATGACCATAGAAAAGGCGGCAACGGCCATGGGGGTTTCCATAGGCTCTGCCAGAACTCATTACAAGCGCGGGAAACAAAACCTTGGAAAAATTCTTCAAAATTCTGACCTCAAAATTTAGAATTATATGGACGATAAAAAACTAAAATCGCTTTTTGGCGAATTGGTGAATGGAGAAATAAAGAATGCTCCAAACTTCGAAGATATGTGGCAGAAGGCTGAAAAGAACGATATAAAAAAGCCACTTTTCAAACCTTTCAGGTTGGTAGCTGCTGCTTCAATATTAATTGCGGGTTCGCTATGTGTAATGCTTTGGCTAAACCGGAAGCCTGCTACAGTACAAACTACTGTTCAAATGTTGGAATGGCAATCGCCTACTGCTGGTTTGCTGAAAATTGAATCCAATGTTCAACCATCCGGCTCAATACTGGAATGGCAATCACCTACTTCTGTTCTTATGATACCATCCTCCATCAAGAAATCGAATTGACGTAATCATCAAAAAATCTACAATTATGAAATATCTTATAATCATAGGAACCCTTTTATTGTCTTTTTCTTTTAGTGAATCTGTTCAAGGGCAACATCCTGAAGATCCATTTGCAGGTTCTTTCTTTGACCCTGGTCTCGTAATTGATTATGCCAAGGAAATTGGACTTTCGACGGAGGTCAGAAAAGAATTAATCGAACAAATTACGGATGCGCAAAAAACTTTTGCCCTAAAACAATTTGACCTGGAAGATAAGATGGAAGTTCTGATCGCAACTACAAAGCAAGATAAAATCGATCAGGCTGCAGCTCAGGCTCAGCTAGAAGAAGTGCTGGACCTTGAAAAGGAAATAAAAACTGCGCAACTCATGCTAATGGTAAATATTAAAAACAGGCTTACCCCAAAGCAACAGGAAAAACTACGGGAAATCCAAAGGAACCTTGGCAGATAAGATATATTGAATCAATCATCAGTCGCGGCAGTATCTATTAGAGCTGTCGCTTTTTTTATCCCTGATATTAAAGGTAAACAAAAAAGACTCCCTCAAATGGATGGAGCCTTTCGTGTTGGTATAAAAAAATGAGTAAAAATTATTTCTGCTAAAATGGAACGTCATCAAGATCATCATTACCTCGAGATGGCAATGTAATGATGTTGGCGTTTGGATTATCTTGCGGATTTCCTCCGGGAAAATCTCCAAACTCAAGGTCAGAGTAATCAGAGAACTTGGCTGTTTCGGGAGTAAACTTGAGTTTGACCGTTCCGAGGGCACCGTTTCTGTGTTTTGCAATAATATATTCTGCAACGCCTTTGAGGGAATTACCTTCTTCATCTTCAAGGATTTGGTAATATTCCGGACGGTAAATAAAGGTTACCATATCTGCATCCTGCTCGATTGCTCCTGATTCCCTGAGGTCGGAAAGTTGTGGTCGTTTGGTCCCGCCCCTGGTTTCTACAGCACGACTCAGCTGTGAAAGAGCGATAACCGGTACATTGAGTTCTTTAGCAAGGCCTTTTAGGGCTCTGGAGATCGAACTGATTTCCTGCTCACGATTACCATTTTTGCCTTCAGCTCCTGAGCCTGACATCAATTGCAGGTAATCGATGATCACCAACTGGATATCGTGCTGCATCTTCAGGCGGCGGCACTTGGCTCTAAGTTCGAAGATATTAATACCAGGAGTATCGTCGATAAAGATGGGAGTTTCGCCCATTTTTTCGACAGCAGCATTAAGTTGTTGCCATTCGAAATCCGCCATTTTACCTTTCTTGAGCTTATCACCGGAAAGTTCTGTCTCCAGTGAAATAAGACGCTTGACTAGCTGGATACTCGACATCTCAAGTGAGAATACAGCAACACCTTTTCCAAATTCAGCAGCATTTTTCGCCAATGCAAGGGTTAAAGATGTTTTACCCATACCTGGACGAGCTGCAACGATAATCAGATCGGATGGCTGCCAACCCGAAGTCATACGATCAAGGTCAACAAAACCTGTTGGCACCCCGGTAAGGCCTTCTTCCCTTTCAGAAGCCAATTCGACATCTTTCACGGCCTGACTTAGCAATGACCCCATAGAAACATAACTTCTCGTGAGGTTTTGCTCGGTAATGGCGAACAAACCCTGTTCAGCCTTGTCCAACAACTCAAAGACGTCTGTAGTGTCTTCGTAAGCATCTTTGATTACACCTGTAGAGATGCGGATCAACTCTCGCTGGATGTATTTTTGAGCAACGATTCGAGCGTGGTATTCAAGGTTAGCTGAGGAGGCTACACGGTTGGTGAGTTCAACCAGGTAATAAGGGCCACCAACCTTTTCCAGTTCCCCGGCTTTTTTGAGTTCTTCAGTTACTGTAAGCAGATCAATGGGTTGCGATTTCTCAAAAAGTTTGATCATTGATTTGTAGATCGCAATGTGTGCTTCTGAGTAAAAACTATCTGGCCTAAGGATTTCCAGAACTACTGTAATAGCGTCTTTATCAAGCATTACAGCGCCCAAAACAGCCTCTTCGAGTGCAGGAGCTTGTGGGGGGACTTTTCCAAATACGTAATTAGAAAGCTCGATATCTTTCTTTCCGCTATTGTTTCTCCTCCCGATAATCTTATTTAGTGATTTTGAATGTTCTGACATATTTTCAGGGGCGTTTTTAATAATGATCGGGTATGCAAATCTAAGCCGAAAATTGTTCGCTTGTACATCAATCAATATGGGTCAAATAAACCGCATGTTAATTCGATGTTAACAAATGTGGAAAAGTTGTTAGCAAATATATCCGTCAATAATTAACGAATAATTGCAACCTTTTTCTTACACATTAAAACTTTTCTTCAATTAAGAGTTGATGTCCCAAAAATCAACTATTTCAGTCGCCCGCCTTTTTTTATTTCTTGAATAAATTATAATTTACCATATACGTAAGCGGGTGCTTGTACAATTCCATCCTATTTGTCCATGACCGTACATCACCAAAAAAGTGAGAGGCCTTTTCGTTAACAAGTTTTTAAATTTTTTTTATTTAAATATGAATAAATTTTAACTTGAAAACATTTCGTTTTTACGGTTCAATCAA
>JBCCHF010000081.1:0-10000 GCA_039028895.1 Bacteroidota bacterium
ATGACCTGGGACTGGCAGATGAATTACAATTTTTCAAGGCCTCATGAGGCCTTGAAAAATCTAACTCCTGTAGAATTTGCAGATACAGGATAAATAACAAAATATTCTACTTCCTAGTGTCAACTAATTGGGAAGCTTACAATTTGATTTAATACAAATTCAAGCGCCAGATAGCCCAATTCAGAATCCTTTAGGTCAAAGATGACGTGAGAATGGAATCGAAACATTCGTTTATTATAATAACAGAACAATCTTTTTTCAAGTTAAATATTGCCCTCTTTTTCATCTGTTTCCATTGTGATCTTATATGAGGGTATACAGCTTGTGGGTTTCATTTTATATTGTTCGGGGTTCTGTTTACGGTCTATTTGTAATAGGACATTAAATAGCCCTATTAGACTTCTCTGTGCCTCCTCTGAAAGGTTGCCGAATTCAGGAATGTCGAGATTTTCCATTACTTAATCCATCATGTGGAAATAAGTGATGACTAGTGCTATTGCATCAAAAGTCGACATATGATACCCCTCGGGCATCCAGAGTTTCCGTTTCTCTGGAACTTTAGCTTGAATGTCTTTGAAGTTCTCAGCTATAGTACAGGCAATCTCATGTTTATTCAATGCATTATGGTGAGCAAAGACTAATCTCACTTGTTCTCGGGAATAGAAATATACCTTTGCGTTTCTGTTCTTCGTCAATTGAACTATTCGGTTAATTATCCTAGTGATTCTACTAGATCCTGTATAAGATCTAGCTTTTGGGTCACGAAGAACTACAATATCGGGTTTTAGTAGGGCAAAAAGATCTTCTATCCGTTGGATACAATCTTCTAGAGAGGGTGATTTTAAAGAGGTTGACTTCGCAGCGATCAAATCTGAAGGAGATTCCATGAGAGCATATCCGAATCCTCTTGTATTTGGGAATAAGCCCAATACTTTAGGTAGGAACTCTGACATAAGTTATAATGGGATTACTCTAAACTAGAGTTTAGAACCCCTTTAAGTGATCTATCACTATAACATGATAGACCACTCAAGTAGGTAGTTATGGATAATTAGTGAAATGAAGTGCAAAGCTAATTCACCGGCGAATAAATGATTTGCATACTCCATAATAGACGGTTCAACAAACAAAAAGAAGAATACCTAAACCTATAGTATATAGAGTAGAAATTGTATCTATACCTTGTATTTGGCAATCTGGCGTTAAGTTCATTTAGAACTGGCCAGATTGCTTCATCCAGGTAAAGATGCTTCTTTATCTCTATGTAAAGGTGAACCTGAAAAGAAAAACTATAAAGGATTGTAGGTGTCATAATCACCTATCACTTCCCCTATTTTTTTCCACGTTGAATTATGCCTTTTTTTTGTAGTAGTTTTATTTGTATTAGTTTTTTTTGTTGTCAGCAAATTTTGCTGAAGGTTTATTACATTTTTTGCTGAAGTAGTTGGATAAATGTTTAGAAGTTTTGGAGAACAACTGTAAAAGGTGCGTATTTCACCTTGACGATCTTGGGGGCTAATCAATACTTTCCCTTTCTTGTTGGTAGGCACTATTAAACCTTTATTACACAAACTACATATCGAGTTGGAAATTGTTCGTGGTGAAAGCCCTGTCTTTTTTTGAAATTGAGTATTACTTATCCAGTCTCTTTTTTTCCTTTTGCCGGTATTCTTATCTATCCACCCTAAAGTTTGGCGAATAATAATTAATAAGATCATCACTTCGGATGATTTGAGATCCCTAAGAAAGGTGTCAAAAAATGTATTAGGAACGGGAGTTGTGCCAGATTTTTGCATATCTTAATTTTATGATATACGTCAGAAAAAAGAAGGAAGGAACTTAGGACAGAAAATCAAAACAAGGAAAAAGAATTCACAACCGCGTATGTTCTGTGTGTTGGCATAACCATAATTTATACGTATATTAAAAAACGCAAAGTCAATTGTTGTGGCTATGTTACTACAAAGGTGTCTTGGTTTTTTGTTCCCAATCATAACCAGATTCAATAGATGTTTGATTTATTCTTGAGAAGAGTGCTCTGGATGATTTTGTTTTGTCTTGTTTTTCATTTAACAATGAAAGGCCAAGACTATATCCCTTTAGTCCAAGATGGAGCTTGGTGGCATGTAACATCTAGCTCGCCTGCGGGCGTTGAAAAATTGGCATTTATTATCTCAGGTGATACAACCATAAATGGAAAAAATTATAGGTTCTTTGATTGCTTTAGGTCTCCGCCATTTTGTTCAAACTGTTTTATTCATGGATATATAAGAGAAGACACTACGCTTAAGAAAGTGTTTTATTTAGAAGAATCCTTTACAGAAGAAAAACTGTGGTATGACTTTAGTTTAGAGCAAGGAGATACTATAGAATTAGACTGGTATACTGACTTCTTTTTTGAAAACTATTCCGCAGTTGTAGATACAGTTTATTATGAATTTATTTTTGGGCAGAGTAGAAAGGTAATTGATTTTATCCCCGAAGGAATAGAGTTTTTTTATCCTGGCTGCGATAGGATAATAGAGGGTGTTGGATTGCCTGCCCATGCATATCCATATGAATCCTTTTGTCAAGATGAGACCCTTGAGCTACTTACTAATGTAGATTCGTTTGCTCTGATTCCAGAAATTCAATGTTCAGATATTATCCTTTCTAGCGAAAACCAAATGTCTCCTAATGAAATTAATGTATATCCTTCTCCTGCTTCGAAAAGCGTGAACATCAACATACCACATAATTGGAATTCAATGGAACTATCCATCTATTCACTTTCAGGTCAAGTTGTGATGGTGAAAAATGTTTCAGGGCCATCTTTTAATCTAAATACCACCAATTTGCCTAGTGGTTTTTACATTCTCAGTCTTAACCTTGGCAATAACAATATAGCCAACAAAAAAATTCTCATTCATCATTAAACCCCAATTTTATGAGATCATTAGCATACACCTTTGCGATTTGCTTACTACCAATTTGCTCACTTTCACAATGGTCGGGCCCAACCCCTCCTTCTGCTGGGCAAATTTTAAATTTGATTGAAGAAAAAAGTGCTTCATTTTGGGAAATATGCGAACATGCCGACTCTCTAAGCAATACAGGATATGAAGACTTATTGTTTGAGAAACAATTCGGGAGATGGTATAACTTTTACAAAAATAGAGTTGATGCTTCTGGAAATCTCTCATTAGTCAATGACTTGTTAATTGAACTTACTTATGAAGACCCTCCAGTGTGCTCAGGAAATGGATCATGGGAACAAATAGGGCCAATTCAAAGTCCAAATTCTATTTGGGTTGGAAGGATTGAATCAGTTTATTCTCACCCCACATTACCAAATACGGTATTAGCAGGATCAAATTCTGGAGGCCTGTGGAAAACTATTGATGGAGGCGCAAATTGGTTAAAAGTTTCTGAACAGCTTGGAATGCCTGCAATTGGGATACATGAAATACTGCAAGACCCCTCTGATCCCGATATTTTGTACGTAGCCACAGGTCATGATCATAGTGAAACCTCGTTTGGGATGGGTATAATAAAATCTGAAGATGGTGGTGATACATGGAATCCAACCGCATTCAGTTATTCGGCAATGTTTGGAGCTGAAATATTTGACATAGCTTTACATCCAAGTGCCCCTTTAACTATTTATGCTGTAGATAATAGATACGTTTATCGTACAACAAATGGTTTCGAAACCTATAATGAGCTAACGGATCAAATATTTGAAAATCCTCGATTTATAGATGGGATTGAAGATAATGAAGACTTCTTTTTTGAATTGGAAATATTACCAGATAATCCAAACGTTATTATTGTTGCAGCCAGAAAAAGCGGTGAACCAGTAAATGCCAGTATTTACATAAGTACAGATGGAGGAGACACTTGGAACAATAGAACTCCAAACTCATCGAATTCGAATACAGGAATTGACTATCCAGCTACTGTTTTTGGAATTGCTGTTGATGGTTCTGAGATCATCGCTCACTGCAGAAAAACAATCTCAGAATCTGATCCAAATTTGGATAGATTCCCGATTCTTACTTCGACGGACAATGGGGTTTTCTGGACAGAGATAATGTCAGATGCTATCGGTTCTGCAGGAGCTGGTGCCATAACGAGGAATTTTAATGTATTTGAAGCTTATAGGGATGAAAATGGGGACCTGATTGCTTATGGAGGCTCAGTTGAATTAGGAAAATCTACAGATGTAGAGAGTGGAAACTCCTTTGCCAACATTCATAATATTAATTTCATGCATCGGGATATTCGAGGAATGCACCTTTATAGTACCTCAACGGGAGGAGCAAATGATCGATTGATCGTAGGAACTGATGGTACAGTTAATATTTCTGAAGATGGTGGTACTACATGGACCTCAATAAATGGGGCTGGAGGTACTTCGCCGTTTATTTGTACCCAATTCTTTGATATTGCAGTTTCGAATATAGACCCTTCATTTATTGCAGGAGGAACCCAAGACAATGGAACATTTATTACCTTTAATCAAGGGCTTTGGAATCGTGAAAGCGGAGGAGATGGAGGACAAACAATCATTGATTGGAGTAATCCTAGAACAATTTTTGCAAGGGCAAATGGGGTGCTTCGCAAAACAACAGATGCCAATAATTTCACTAACATCTTTACTATTACTAATGATGATAATGACAGATTTAAAGATCATATTCTTAGACAAGACCCAATAAGGAGTGATTCTCTTTTCGCTGCCTTCAAACAGAATTTTTGGGAATTTGATGCAAATGGTAGCTTGCGAAGAAATGTGAACTTTAATACTGATGTGGCGCAAGAAAATGTTGAAATCCTGACTTTCGAAATAGCCCCATCAAATAATGATGTCATTTATCTTTCATGTTTAGGTCGTGCTCCATCGGACGAAGTTATTGATCCTAATGACCCTAATAATACAATAAATGTGTATCGCGATCGATTCTTCAAATCTACAGATCGAGGGGAAACTTGGGAAGACATCACTAATAATTTTACAGAAGTTCAAGGCGGAACCAGCATATATAATTGGTTTGGGATAAGTGCGATGGCAATAGACCCTTTGAACCCTGAAAGGATATTTGTAGGCATCAATGGTTTTAAGCAAGAAAATAATCAACACATGCTTGAAGGCGGGGCCCAGAGAGTTATGCTTTCCGAGGATGGAGGTAACACGTGGACGGATATGTCCACAGGTCTTTATACACTTCCAATAAATGATCTTATTTACCAATATGGAACTAAGGATGTGCTTTATTGTGGTACGGATGCAGGCATCTTTAGATATGATCCTGACCAATCCATATGGGAATGTTTTAATAATGGATTTAGCATTTCGATCATTGATGATTTGGAAATAGAGTATTGTACTGGTTCTATTTATGCTGGTACTTTCGGAGATGGGGTTTGGCGCTCTCCTCTAGAACCTACACCTGATTACGTTGTCGATGAAATCACAACATGGGGAGCCGAAACAAGAATGTTTGCTTTCAATGATATCGTTATCCAATCTGGCAATCGACTTACCATTCAAGGTTTCCTTCATATGGCGGAAGGGACTGAGATCTTCGTTGAGCAAGGAGCTGAACTTATTGTTGATGGTGGCGTCATAACAAATGAATGTGGAGATTTATGGGAAGGAATTAGAATACAAGGAAATAGTCTAGCTTCTCAATGGGGAGTCTTCCCAAACAACCCGCAAGGGAAAGCAGTATTTACAAATAGAGCAGTTGTTGAACACGCAGAGTTAGGTGTCACTAACTGGGATGGCCAAAGTATTGGTAATTCAGGGGGAATCATTCAGGCATTAAATTCCACTTTTAGGAATAATCGACAAGACGCCTATTTTATGATTTATCAAAATACGAATCCTGTTAATGGTGATCCCATCATGGATTATAGCCATTTTTCTGATTGTGATTTTGTTTTAGATGATGACCCTGAAACAGGATATAGGGGAGGAGAGGATGTAAGGGATAGAGTGTTTTTAGGTTTTGTCAATGGGGTTACATTTACAGGTTGTAGATTCGATAATCAGCATCCAGATTTAACGGATAATGAGATAGCAGGAATAAATTCATTTGATTCAAGATTTACAGTTCAAGCACTCTGTACTGTTCCAATTACAAATCCTCCTGGCGTTTGTCCACCTGGAGACTTAATACGTTCAAGTTTCACTAATTTATTCTTCGGTATTCGCGCTCAACGAATTCAAGGTAATAGAACGTATAACGTAACCCATACTGATTTTAATGATAATGTGTTTGGAGTGTTAAGCGAATTTGTTGATGACTTTGTGATTACAAGGTGTAATTTTGATATGGGAAATAGTACAAGCGGGATTTGGTTCAATGTGGGATTAATGATAAACACTGGAGTAGGATTTACGGTGCAGGAAAACAATTTCATAGGTCCAAATGATGCCGGCACTCCAGTTCAGCCTCATGAGTTTGGTACTGTTGCAATTGACTTGGGAGCAACAGAAAATATGATTGATTTAAATACATTTGATGGTCTTTTTGTGGCCAATCAAGCCATTGGTGATAACAGTGGCCTAAATAACCAAGCTCCTGGACTTCAATATAATTGTATTGATCAATTTAATTGTTTCTATGATATCGTTGTAGAGGAAACTAATAATCCAACAGGAAATGACTTTGATACAGGGATTCGTCACTTACAAGGAGAGTTTTTTGATGGAACTGGTGCTTCAATCGCTGCCCAAAATACATTCTCCAACAATAATAGTGATATAACTATTGCTGAAGAAGATTTTTATAACCATTCTGATCTAGCAATCCGCCATCTTTTTGATAACAATGTCGCCAACTCAATGGCGCTTGAAGTCACTCCTGCCTGGGTTTTACAACCTCAAGCAACCACTCCCAATGATTGTATTCTAAGTACACCAAATCCGCATAAGATTTTGACAATAGGTGAAGTCGAACTTTTAAAAGATGACGTGGATTATTTCAACGATGAATTACTATCAGTCCAGTACCTATATTACTCGATAATCGATCAAGGAAATCAACCAGAACTGGTTGAAAATATCCAGTTTGAATGGTCAAATGATGCATGGGAAATGAGAGATCAGTTAATAGCCAGGTCTCCTAACCTTAGTAAGGAAACTTTATTGGAAGCAGCAATGACAGGAGTACTTCCAGATGCTTTATTAATGGAGGTCCTTCTAGCCAATATCGGTTCTGTGAAAGATCAGGAGTTTTTGGATGAGTTACAGTATAATATTCCAAATCCATTACCTCAATACATGATAGATATTCTTGCTGCTGCTCCTGAACCGGAAACCTTGCGGCAAGATTTGGAAGAGCAAATAGGCTATTTCAGCGGAAGAAAAGCACTAGCTTCTAAGTTACTTATCCATAATGCTATTCTTATTGATACGATCCCAGATGAGCTTACATTTGTGGAAATGCTAAACATTAATAATACGCCTGAATCTCATCTTGCTTTGGCTGAATATTATCTTACCAATTCTGAGTTTGATAGTGCCCAGCAAATTATTGATTCACTACCTTATCGATTTGAATACATTCTAAAAAACTCGGACTATTTTTCAGATTATCAACAAATCTTCACGATAAAAAAGCAAACATTACAGAATGGAAGTTTCTGGGATAAGCTTACGCTAGCTGATATTCAATCCTTGCAATCAATAGCTGGATCTTCTGGCCAAACAGCCGATGTGTTAGCTCACAATATCTTGCGATTTGCAACAAATCATGAATTTCATCGAGAGCCAGTTATTCCAAACAGTGGTTCAGGGCAACAACTAATTTTTATTGATCCATTTGAGGAAATCAATGCACGCATGACGGAGGTTGATGTATTTCCCAATCCGGCCAAGGATTATGTCACCATTGAGTATAAATTCCCAGAGTATATTGAAAGTTTTACTATAATCATTTCTGACATAACCGGGCGATTGGTGCTAAAGCAAGAAGAGAGTACCTACAAAGGCCAATTTGTTTGGGATACAAGGCAAGTCGGGCAAGGCATCTATTTTATTAATATCTTGAGTAGAAATAGTCAATTATTTAGTGGAAAGGTCGCTATCGAGAAATAGATGGAACATAGTAAGCGTACTCCTATTGAGTTGTATTGCTCATTTGGCAATTGCTCAATCCACATTCAATAATAAATATCGCTTTCAGGATTCCTTAGCCACCATTTATGGAGGAATAACTGTTATTGACACATTTTTTTATACCTCTGGCGTGACATTGTCTTCGACACTTCCGATTACCAATAGAGGGTTAATCACAAAGTTTACACTAGATGGTGAGAAAGTTTGGGAACGTCGATATGGAGATTCAATTTTAACCACAGAACCTGGTGCTAGAAATACTTTATTAATCCCTACGCATGATGGCAATTTTGCTCTATCTGGTGTAAATCAAAATGGAATAAGCCCATTCAATTCATTTCTGTTAAAATGTGATGCTACTACTGGAGACCCAATCTTTTACGAAACTTTTGATTCCAATTTACCAAATACAAATCTCATTAGTAATGGCTTAGTGGAATATGACGATGGCTCATTTTTAATTGCTTCAGGAGAAGATTTTAAGGATGTTGTTTTAATAAAAACTGATCAGTTTGGGAATGAAGTTTGGAGAAGAACTTATGGTAATAATGAAAATAATGAGACACCTACCCATCTTATTAAAACCACCGATAATAAGGTAATCGTCTATACCATTTCAATTAATGGGGTTTGTGATGACCCTGATTATGCCAGAAGGTTATGGGTGTTCGAAATTGACAATGTTGGGGATATTACCTGGGAGTATTGGTCTTCAAGTGAAATACTACTTGGGGCTAACCAAGCGATTGAAACGTCTGATGGAGGGGCTGTATTATGTGGGATTGAAGTGTTAAGAGAATGGCACGGTCCTCCTGTTAATTATACATGCCCATCAAAAGCATACATCTGTAAAATTGATGATTCACAATCTTTGGAATGGGAACAAACCATGGGATATTTAGGAATTACCTCTTTTTCAGACGCAGTTGAATTAGAAAATGGAAACATTGTTGCTGTCGGAAGTAATACACTTGATTTTCAACCAGATAGCACCCAGTCCATTGGGTGGCTTGTTAAATTTAACCAAAATGGGGATGTGCTATGGACGCGTAATTTCACGAAACTCTTTCCCTGGATTGGTAAATGGCACCGCTTTTTTGATATAAAACCGGTAAATGATGGAGGTTTTCTTATTAGCGGGACAATTGAAGATAGCTGGCTTTCAAGTTCTACTGTTGGTCAATGGGGCTGGGTGATAAGAACAGATTCATCAGGCTGTGTTAACCCTGGGTGTCAAATTTCGACTTCTTTAGATCATTTTGAAGAAACTGATGAGGAATCAGAAATTAAGATATTTCCCAATCCTGCTACTTCAGGCCTTAAAATTGACCTGCCAATTGCTTCAAATCCCCTTACGATTATCATCTACAGTGTTTTAGGCGAGAAAATGCTTCAAAAGACATTTCCTGTGTCACAAAAACAATTTGAGATTGATGTGAGTTCATGGCCATCCGGGCAATATTTCGTTGCATTAAGGGATAAAGTGCAAATGGTTTCTTCCGGGAAGTTTAGTGTTTTACATTAATAGTAAGCATTATTGGAAAGTAAGTAGTTTAGATTTTATTAATAAACTTTTCCTCATTTGAAGAAATAGATAGACCAGCAAGGTATTCCATTCTTGCTTTCTTAAATACTGATTTTAATTTTCCTTTAATATCCATACTTACCGAATGAAAATTTTCAAGATTTTGAAATTCTTGAAGATATTTGGAATAAGAATTTATTAAGGACTTTTCCTTTTCAAAGGTAATAATGTAAGCTTCCCAATTAGTTGACACTAGGAAGTAGAATATTTTGTTATTTATCCTGTATCTGCAAATTCTACAGGAGTTAGATTTTTCAAGGCCTCATGAGGCCTTGAAAAATTGTAATTCATCTGCCAGTCCCAGGTCA
>JBCCHF010000082.1:0-9055 GCA_039028895.1 Bacteroidota bacterium
CTAAACTGATAAAATACTTCATAATCCCCTGACTGACTGACATATATGGTTCCCTCTTGTTTGAGTACATTGACTTGATTTGGAATGGGGTCTTTATTAGATGTCTCAAATGTTTGCAAGAGGACGACAAATGCAATAATAGCTATGACTCCAGCAACAAAGTGTTTAGAGGAAGATGGTTTGTCAGGGAGTATTCCCCTTAATAGCCACCTTACCAACACTCCAATAATGGCTGAAATTATTAATGAGATATAAACCATTTTTAAATCAATCAATTTTAAAAACTTTTTTCTCTATTTGTATCATTTAACGGGAGTAGAATTCCCGCCCGCAGTTTAACCCATTTTTCGTTCCTCGATTTACGTGGTTGTCAATTTAGATCATAAAAACAAAAAGCCAATGATTCTCCAGAGTATATAAAAAACAAAGAGGTAAAAGATAATGGTGATTATCACATGCATTGGTTTAATTCTCGGATTGTGATGCCATTTCATAAGCAAATCAACATTTTGAGGAAAAGTATCGAATTGATTGTTTTTAATAAGGGTAGAAGACAGGGTTTGAAATCGCGATCTCTGGAACCATTCTACAAGAACTAAAATTCTAGACTTTCATTATAATGATCCATCCAAAACTTTTGAACATCCCTTCGATTGAAGTAAACCCCCTTTTTGCCTGGAATTTTGAAGCCATGCAAGCGTCCAGATCGAAAGTCAGCTCTAGTTGTATGTTCCGACTGTTTTAACATTAAAGAAGCCTCCTTTGCCGTTAATAGTTCATCTTTTACAGGTCCACACAATGCCTTCTCTATCGCGTCATAGATTAACGCTTGCATTTCTCCTGCCCTAAGAATAACTAAGGCATCTTTGTTCATTTCATTTTTCTGGGCCATTCTTTCGAGTTAGAGTTACACCTTTGGGAGTTATTTTTTTGTGCTGACTAGTAGATCTCCGAAACACTAGCAGATGAGTTTTTTAGGGAAAAGGGAAAGAAAAGCAAAAGCAAACCTTGAGACAAGGCGACGAAATGCCCGTTTTGTCAATAGTTGACACTTCGGGCAACAAAAGACGAAAGGGGGCTTTTTACCCTTTCGTTACTTCAGTAGGTTTTAAGCAAAAAAGAACGATTTGGCAATAAAACAGCCTATTAAACAACCTATCGCAATGAATCATAAACCATAACTACCTATTTAACAGTACGGTATAAAAAAAGAGTGTGATCCCGCCAGGATTCGAACCTGGGACCTACAGATTAGAAGTCTGTTGCTCTATCCAGCTGAGCTACGGGACCATAAATATTTAGAATTGAAAAATGATGATTGAAAATTTTAAATTTTATGCTGTGAATTTTCAATCTTTTCCTGCTTTGCTTCAAAAGCCACGCAAAAATAAACTGTTTTTCAATAAAATCGTAATCGAGACGAATAATAAACACCAAGGTTGGAAAATTCGTTCCGGAGTCTTTATTTTGTTGCATGACCATCGATCCCAATTCCGTAAAAATCGAAGCTTCCTGGAAAGAAGTATTGCTTGACGAATTTGCAAAGCCTTATTTCGCCGAAATTAAAGGATTCCTGACTTCCGAAAAGAAGCAAGGTAAGGCTATTTATCCGCCTGGCTCCCTGATTTTCAATGCTTTTAACACCACACCATTCAAAGACGTAAATGCTGTCATTCTTGGCCAGGACCCCTACCATGGTCCTAACCAGGCTCATGGATTATCATTTTCTGTACCTATGGGTGTTGGTATTCCACCTTCATTGCGCAATGTGTACAAAGAACTCGAATCTGATATTCCAGGGTTCGTAAAACCAAGTCATGGTAACCTGGAGTCGTGGGCAAACCAGGGCGTATTTCTGCTTAACGCAATGCTGACAGTGGAGGCCCGAAAATCAGGATCACATCGAAAAATCGGATGGCAATTATTTACTGATGCCGTTATCCGGAAATTATCAGACCATAAAGAAGGGGTCGTTTTCATGTTGTGGGGCAACTTTGCAAAAAACAAACGGGACCTGATCGATAGCTCAAAACATCATATTCTTGAAGCTGCCCATCCATCTCCATTGGCGGGAAGTGCCTTCCTGGGGAATAAACACTTTTCTACAACTAATCGGATATTGGAAGAACAGGGGAAATCTCCGATAGACTGGAGGCTTTGAGATGTCCACCTCATCCCTAACCCTTCTCCTCCAGGAGAAGGGAACCGATAATCGTATTTATCACTACAGATGAGTTGCGAAAGTCCTGATGAAGGGGAAGGGAACCGATAATCGTATTTATCACTACAGATGAGTTGCGAAAGTCCTGATGAAGGGGAAGAGAACCGATTATCGTATTTATCACTACAGATGAGTTGCGAAAGTCCCGATGAAGGGGAAGGGAACCGATAATCGTATTTATCACTACAGATGAGTTGCGAAAGTCCCGATGAAGGAGAAGGGAACTGATTATTGGAATTTCCATTAAAAGAAAGACGAACAAACGAATCATCGTTCTCCTTCTGTAGGAGGAGTTAGAGGCGGGGGCTAAAGGGGTCAATACCCCAGTCTGTAAGCATAGACAACAGCACCATTAGCGACTACCAATACATCACCGCCATCTTCAAACATATCACCTACTACGAATGAAGTAGTGCCGGCTAATGGGAATTCGGGAAGTGGATTACCTGCTTCATCGAGGAGGTAAATTTTGCGGGCAGATTTTGACACAGTACCAATTGCCTGTTTGGGTTTGCCTTTCAACTGAACTGTAAACACTTCATCCTGGTTTTCTTCAAACTCATGGGTGTAGATCCTGTCGTCATGATCATTAACCACTAGTACATTTTCGCTTAAAGCGATGTAATCTTTTCTTTCATCCTCGACAACATCAGCGAAGGTAAATTTTACATTTTTCCGGCTTCCAGGCTCAAGATTTAAAGTGAAATAGTTTCCGGAGAGATTAGTCACATAGGCCACACCATCTTCATCACATGCCACAATCCGATAAGGTTTTGCGTTTACGTCAACCCCAATAGTGGAATTAAAATTCGCTTCAAACTTAACAGGCTGAAATCGCCTGCCACTATTGCGGGCAAAACCGTGTAATTCACCTTCGTCATTTAATGAAACTATGTAATCTTTACCATCTGCTACAAAGTGCTGAACCGGGAATGGAATATTGCCGGTCCGCGCTCTTGGGCCCCAGCCTGATAATCGGGCCCCGTTTTTCTTGTAGGCATATATTCCCCTGTTTTTCACGGCTATAAAAAGTCGATAATCTTTTGCATCATCATAATCCGCTACATGAACGCCATTCAAAGAAGATCTCGTCCTTTTGGGATAACCTCTTCCTTTTACATCTCCTCCTTCCCTGTCAAAACACCAAATTTTATCCTCAGTATTAAAAAGGGTCTGGAGCTTGTCGTTTTTGTAAAGATCAACTTCATAGATGTCTGAAATGATTGGGCCATCAACCTCTCTTGTCCACCTGATGCCGCCGTTTTTCCCAATCCGATAAACTCGGCTTGAGGCATCCTGAATCAATATTTCGAGATCGCCGTTTTTATCATTTCTCACAATCGAAGGGGGAATTATGGCAGGCTGATCCAGCTCAACTTTCCAGGCAATACTTGCTGGTTGAGAGCCAGAAGTCGAATAGGCCACCTGTCCGCTAGTCAACATCATATTATTGTGGGCCGACCACTTAAACTCCACAGGCGAAAACTTTTGGAAAGCACTGAAACTAGTCTTTAAAGCTTCAGGATCATCAGATTTCAGATAGGTTTTGAATAACTGTAACATTCTGCCGGGATCCAAATAAAGATAAAAATTGGTAGCCATAGGCAGTTGCCCGGTAAATTCCATAAATGCTGCATTCCTACCCAGCGTATGGCCCAAATTATATTTATCGATCCACCTTTTTATACCTCTTTCAGTATTTCCAAAAACTACAAACCTGTCCAGCATGACCATATGTGGCTTTTGAATGGTATTCAGGCTTTCGCCGAAAATTGGCGCTAATAAGTTTTCGGTACTCAATTTGAAAATTTCATAGTTCTGATAATTGCTTTTTTCAACACCCTCCGCTTCATTGATCAAGTCTGACAAAAGTTCTTCAGCCAACCTCTCGTTCCCAATACTGAAAACCGCAAATTGGTCCTCTTCAATAGCCTCTGACAACGGTTCTGTTATGACATATGCAAACTCCTCTCCCATCCATGGTAAAATGAAATCTTCAAACCACTCGGATTCTCCTTTTTTAATACTTCTTAGCCACCCTTTCATACTTTCTATTCCAAAACAACTGGCTATCGCAGTATTTTCGGGTAGAGCGTCAGTGATGATCAACTCTGCTGGCTGACTTTGATTAACAACACTTTGCCAGAATAAATTTGACTTATGGGGAATGCCGTATCCATTTGCCACCACAGATTCTGCCTGGAAGAAAAGATCGATACTCATCCAGTCCAAAATGCCAGCCAGCGTGTTTACCTCACTATCCTTCTCGCCCTTTATGAACCCTGACGCTAACAGAGCCAGGTTGTCGAAATTAAAATAGATCGCGATATCACCACTATTTCCTGCTAGCTGTTCGGCTTTACGAAAACCCGGATCACGGGTAATATTAGACGCAAAATTTTTAAGTTGAGAAATAGCGAATTCAACAAGGAAGGTGTGTCGGGAAGCAATCACAAGGCCTTTGTATGAACAGATTGCAAAATCATTTCCACCTGGGCCAATCAACGTGTACACCTTGTGATTTTTGAAAGTCGACTCCTGGACTCTGACACCAGGTAAGGAGTTAAGAAAAGTCCTCAATTCAATATTCTGTCTGTAATCATCTATTAAATAAACCAGATCCACCTGGTCTGATCGACTCAATTGTGCAGCTGCCACTATCCTTCCAGCCCGAAGAATATGTCTATCATTTTGTGATTGTAAAAAAATGCTATCGAGCAAGGCTAGGTCGTTGAAAAGCTTGTTAAACACTGCCAATGCTTTCAGATCGTCAGAATAAGCGGATTCCCCAAGGCGATTTTGAGTTTTTTGAAAATCATTTATCTCAAAAACAATAGCGGTGTTAGCCGGAACGGCTTCAAACGCATCCACTTTTACCATTGGAAGCCTGAACAGACCAAGAGCCTTTACCAGGATAAGGATAATGATCAATCCTCCCAAAAATATTGCTACCCACCTTTTCAACTGCAGGTCCATAAACACGAATTCAGAGCAATTATTGAATCGTTAAAATTACCAATTCCAAGGTATTTACAAGACATTAATCACTAAGAATATTCGAATCAACCCTTACCTTTGTTATATGAATTCAAAAGCCTTATCAATTGTCGGTTTAATGGGTGTACTAGCAGTATTACTTGGTGCATTTGGAGCTCATGGATTAAAACCACACCTTTCTGCTGACCAGGTTGACACTTATCAAACAGGCATCTTTTATCATTTCATCCACGTTTTAGCGATGCTCGCTCTTATTACCCTTTCCGGAAGGTATCACGAAAATAGATTACGCATCGCCTTTTATGCATTCCTTATCGGGATCTTTATGTTTTCCGGGTCAATCTACCTGTTGGCTTGTAAAGATCTGCTGGAATTAAAAAGTTTTGTTAAAGTACTTGGACCCATCACTCCCCTGGGTGGATTATGTTTTATTTTCGGGTGGATTATGTTAATTTTGGCAGCTCAAAAAAGGAAGGAATAATGTCATATCAAGACTTTACTGAAAGAATGAGCAAAATAGCAGATGTTAACTATTCAATCGCTGTTTTGCATTGGGATAAAGAAGTTAATTTACCCCCCAAAGGCGCCCAGCACCGATCTCAGCAAATCGCTACCTTATCGGGAATATCACACGAAATGTTTACTGATCCGGAATTTGGAAAAATGCTGGATGATCTCTCTGAAAAAAATGGTCTGGATGAGCTTCAGCGAAAAAATGTTGCCCTCATCAGAAAGGATTATAATAAGCAAAAGAAGTATCCTACCTCTTTTGTGATCGAATTATCAAAAACCACCTCAGAATCTTACCACGCCTGGGTTAAAGCCAAAAAGGCTAAGGATTATTCACTTTTCAGGGAAGCCCTGGGTAAGTTGGTTAAGTTAAAGCGACAGGAAACAGAGATTGTTGGTTATGAAGATCATCCATACGACGCACTTGTGGATGAATTTGAGCCGGGCGCCAAGACCAAAGATCTGGCAGAATTGTTTGCTGATGTTCGTGAAAAACTTGTAGTCTTCGTAAACAAACTCAAGGAAAAGTCACAAGTAAATGCAGACTTCCTGTACAAAAACTATCCTTCAGGAAAACAATGGGATTACGGGCTGAAAGTGCTTGCCCAGATGGGTTATGATTTTGATGCAGGGCGACAAGACGTTTCTCCACATCCATTTACCACGAATTTTTCACCTAACGATGTGCGTGTAACCACACGGATTGATGAAAATGATCTTGGCAATATGATCTGGAGTTGTATCCATGAAGGTGGTCATGCCTTGTATGAACAGGGCTTGCCAACTGAACAATATGGCCTGCCACTAGGGTCTTACTTATCATTGGGGATTCATGAATCCCAAAGCAGGTTATGGGAAAACAACGTTGGCAGAAGTCTCGCCTACTGGAAAGCCAATTATGCAAATCTCCAGTCGGTATTCCCAGAAAATCTTGGCAATGTAGAACTACTCGACTTTTACAAAGCTATCAACAGAGTAGAACCCAACCTCATCCGTACTGAAGGAGATGAACTCCACTATCATTTCCACATTCTGATTCGCTTTGAGATTGAAAAAGGATTGATAGAAGGATCTCTTGAAGTGGACGACCTTGACCAGGTTTGGAATCAAAAATACCGTGATTATATGGGGGTTGAAGTACCAAACGATTCAAAAGGTATCCTTCAGGACATTCATTGGTCACATGGCAGTATTGGCTATTTCCCGACCTATTCCCTGGGCAGCTTCTATGCCGCACAATTCTATGCCCAGGCCGAAAAGGAAATTCCCGGACTTGCAAGCCAGATCGAATCAGGCGACAGTTCGCAATTATTGACCTGGCTGCAACAAAATATCCATCAGCATGGTCGTCGTTACACTGCAGAAGAACTTTGCAGGAAAATCACAGGTGAATCGCTAAATTTCGATTACTTCATGAAATATGTGGAGTCGAAATATGCAGGTATTTATAACTAAGGTCAATCGCACTTGCAACTCTTCTACGCATACGAAGTAAAAGGCAATCTGGCATACCTTGATGCTGAGGAATCCTTGCATTGTGTAAAAAGCCTCAGGAAAAAGGTGGGTGATCAAATTTCAATGGTCGATGGATTCGGCAGCCTTTTTGAGGGAAATCTGGTAGAAGCGAATAAACGATCGTGCGTAGCTTCAATATCTTCAACAATTGAAGGTTATGGTAAACGACAGATTAAGCTTCATATAGCTATTGCCCCAACCAAAAACAACAGCCGTTTTGAGTGGTTCCTGGAAAAAGCTACCGAAATTGGAATTGACAGAATAACCCCAATCATTTGTAAACGATCGGAACGAAAAGTTTTCAAAACTGATCGTTTCAGAAAAATCATGATTGGAGCCATGAAACAATCCTTAAAAGCCTATCTCCCTAAATTGGATGAGCCAACAGGATTTAACAACTTTGTCAGTCAACAGTTTCAGGATGAGCCTTTACGGTTAATTGCACATTGTTCTGACAGTGAAAGAACTCATCTAAAACATGCCTATTCAAGAAATCAGGATACGATTATATTAATAGGCCCTGAAGGTGATTTCACTTTAGATGAAATTCAGCTTGCTCGAGCAAATGGCTTTTCAGAAATCAGTCTTGGAGATAGCAGGTTGAGGACTGAGACTGCGGGCATTGTGGCCTGTACAATAATTAGTATGTCGCAAGACTGATCTCAGAAAAAAATGAATATGAAATACATTAAGCATATTTTCTCTGTATTGACGGTACTGTCAATCTTTATTTTTTCATCTGCATTTTCTAATTATCAAAAGGCCTCCTTGAAACTGGCGCTTTTGAAATATAGCGGTGGAGGAGACTGGTATGCCAACCCGACGGCATTACCCAATTTGTCTAAGTTTTGCAATGATAACCTGGGTACCAGTTTCGATGCTGACTATGCTACTGTTGAAGTTGGTAGTGCAGATCTGTTTAATTATCCTTTCGTCCATATGACTGGCCATGGTAATGTCGTTTTTTCAGATGGTGAGGCCGATAATCTCAGAACTTACTTGCTGGGAGGCGGTTTTCTCCATATTGATGACAATTACGGAATGGACCCTTATGTTCGTCCTGCGCTAAAAAAGGTTTTCCCGGAACTCGAGTTCGTAGAACTCCCATTCGAACATGACATTTATCGTCAGCAATTTGAATTTGCAAAGGGACTTCCTAAAATCCACGAACACGATGGCAAACCACCACAAGGGTTTGGCCTTATCTGGGAAGACAGGATAGTCTGCTTTTATACTTATGAATGCGACCTTGGAGATGGATGGGAAGACAGTGCAGTGCATAATAATCCACCGGACAAAAGGAGTGCTGCGCTAAAAATGGGTGCCAATATTATTCAATTTGCATTCCAGCAATAAGATTGGCAAAAAAAGAAAAAGCAGGTAAGCATTTGAGAAATTCTCGAAGCTTACCTGCTTTTTTGAATCTATTCTCTAGAAATTAATATTCGTCTTCGTTAAAAAAGAAATCATCTTTTTGGGGATAATCAGGCCAAATGTCATCAATTGCCTCGAAATGTTCTGATTCTTCCTCTAATTGCTGAAGGTTTTCAATTACCTCCAAAGGTGCCCCCGAACGAATTGCATAATCAATCAATTCATCTCTGGTGGCAGGCCAGGGTGCTTCTTCAAGGTGAGAAGCTAATTCCAAAGTCCAGTACATATTTAATACTTAATTAAAAAACACAAAAGGGTGTAATTTTCAGCGCAAAAGTCGTTTTCAGGAATGAATTTTCCAAATATTCAATCCTTTTTTTTTCAATTCATCGCCGATACTACATTGCCCAAATATAAAATAAAAATAAAATTCACAAA
>JBCCHF010000083.1:0-7335 GCA_039028895.1 Bacteroidota bacterium
AACGTTTGCAGGGCACACTTCCTATCTTGGATCTTCCCAGTGTTTTGTCTCGTCCTAAGATAAAGAGCTATAGCGGAGCTTCCTTGCAGGGGTATTTGGAGCCACAACTCACCAAGGCATTGGTTGATTATGTCCTTGGTCGTGGTGGTAGTTTGTTTACTGGTCTGCTAACGCTTTGGACGATAGTCTTGCACAAGTACACGGCTATGGATGATATCATTATCGGCTCACCGGTCTCTGGTCGTTCCCATGGGGATCTTTCGGATCAGATCGGTTTTTATCTCAATATGCTTGCCCTTCGTAATTGGATCGACCCCGGGGAGAGCTTTGAGTCCTGTTATGGCCGTATCAATGACAACACCCTGGAGGCCTACGATCATCAAATGTATCCCTTCGATAGATTGGTAGAGGAGTTGGAACTGCAAACAGATCCTAGCCGGAGCGCTTTATTCGATGTGATGCTTGTGCTTCAAAATATAGGAGAAAGCCCTAATACAGATCGTCTGGATGAAGACGCCATGAAAACAACAGTTATCGACCAGAATGCTGTGGCTAAATTCGATTTAAACATTGTTTGCCAGGAAGTGGATGGTGGTATTGCTACGCTCATCACCTATAATACCGACGTATATGAAGAGACAATGATAGCAGGCCTCTTTGATCATTTAAAGGCAATCGGGTCCACGGTGTTAAATAATCCATCACAACGGATTGCAGATATAGATTATTTGGAGCAGGAAGAAAAACAAAAGCTTCTGCTTCATTTTAATAATACTAAGGACGAAAAACGACTATCCCATAGTGTAATCGATTTGTTTGAAAATCAAGTGAAAAGTACGCCCAACGCGATTGCTTTATCTTTTGAGAGTAACCAATGGACTTATACCCAATTAGACGAGTTGTCTGATCAAATGGCAAGTTATTTGATGGTTACCTACGACCTGAAAATTGAAGAACTTATAGCCATAAAATTGGACTCAAGTTATTGGCAAGTTGTTGCTATTCTTGGAGTGTTGAAGACCGGTGCAGCCTATGTACCTATCGAAACAAATCAACCACAACGACGTATTGAACTGCTAGAAAACACTATGCAATGTAGTTGGGTTATTGATAATCATTTTATAGCGCAATTTGAAAAGTCTAAGCCGAAACCGACAACGTTTCAAAAGAGGGAAGTTGAATCAAGCAATTTGGCTTATGTTATCTTTACTTCAGGTTCCACAGGTACTCCCAAGGGAGTGATGGTCGAACATGGTTCATTGGTTAATTATTTGAATTGGAGCAACAAGCATTATATTCAGAATAATGAATTGGAAGCAGATTTCGGCTTGTACACTTCATTGTCGTTCGATCTAACAGTGACCAGCTTGTTCTTACCGCTTATTAACGGGAAAAGATTGACCATCTTTCCTCCAAACCCTGACGTTTCAGAAATACTTAAAAGCTACATAAACAGTGGAATTTCCAGCATAAAGTTAACCCCGGCGCACATTAACTTATTGAGCGAGTTGGATATTCAAAGTAAAACATTAAAGCTAGCTATTGTTGGAGGAGAAGCATTACAAATTCAGCAAATCGAAATTCTGAAACGTATAAATTCTGAAATAAAAATTTACAATGAGTATGGCCCAACAGAGGCGACGGTTGGCTGTATTGTGGAGGAGATCACCCGGGAGAAGGAACCCGTTTTAATTGGAAAACCAATCTCTAACACGGAAGCCTATATTCTGGATGACAATCACGCTTTGCAACCCCAAGGAATTCCTGGTGAGATTTGTATTGGGGGAGATGGTCTGGCAAGAGGCTATTTGAATAGTCCTGAATTGACTTCAGAAAAATTTATTAATAATCCGTTTAATGATGGAAAACGCATCTACAAAACAGGAGATATAGGGAGATGGTTGCCAGATGGTCGCATGGTTTATTTGGGTAGAAAGGATGATCAAGTGAAAATTAGAGGGCACCGAATAGAACTTGGTGAAATTGAGCATGCCTTGCTCACCTCAAATGAGATATCTCAGGCGGTGACAATGGTGATAGACCAAGACAATGATAAACATATCATCGCCTTTGTAGTAGGCTTGGAGGTTTCTTCTGAAGAAGTAATAGCACACCTAAGAGAATCGCTACCAGATTACATGCTGCCCGGTTTCATTGTTAAGTTAGATGCCATTCCACTCACCACGAACGGAAAAGTAGACAAAAAGAAACTGATCTCGGCCTATGCGAATGCGTTTTCTGAGCAAGAAATGGTCGCACCAAATACCGACCTCGAAGAAGCTTTGTGGCAACTTTGGAAGGAAGTCTTAGGGTTTGAGGAAATAGGAGTGACGCGCAGTTTCTTTGAATTGGGTGGTCATAGCCAGAGAATGATGACATTACTCAATCGAATTAAACGGCAATTTCATATTCGAATTAGTGTCAAGGAGTTTTATCAAAACCTGACCATACGTCAATTGGCAAAACTAATGAAGGACCGAAAAGTTGAAACGACCGATGATATACCACCTATTGAATATTCTGAAGAGGGCTATCCAATTTCCAACGAGCAATTGCGAATTTGGATTGCATCTCAATCCGATTTGGGATCGCAAGCACATAATATTGTGGCCGATTTTAACGTAGGCATTAACCTCAATATCGATGCATTTTTAAAGACGGTTGCGGCAATTACCGAAAGACACGAAGTTTTGCGAACCTCCTTTTCCCTCAATGCTGAAGGAGAAATTGTTCAGTTAGTGGCCAAAAATATAGACACCCAAGCGTTTGTTACCGTCATTACTGAAAAAGATAGGCTGTCGAAGAGAGCCATTAAAAATAAGTTACGAGATTTCAAAAAGCACCAATTCGATCTAACACAAGCACCACTTTTCAGAATTATGTTGATTCAGAATAAAAGCCAGCGTATTTTGTCTTATGTAATGCACCACATTATTGGAGACTTCAGTTCGTATGAAGTGCTGGTTAGAGAAATGGCCGTCCTTTATGACCATTATTTGAACGGAACTCCCAATTCTTTAACCCCATTGAAGGTTCAATATAAAGATTATGTTTCCTGGATAAAAGATAAACTCCAAAATGATAGATTCAAGTCACAAAACGAATTTTGGAAGCAGCATCTGGAACAAATTGCTCAAAAACACAATTGGTATGAAAGAGCACCCTCGGCACATTTTGCAGGAGCTACTTTCTCTCAATCTTTAGATGCCGGTTTGTTTGCGAAGATCAATCATTACTGCCATAGTAAAGGTAGAGGGCTCATGAGTTTAATGTCTGGTGCTTTAGGCGTATTGATTCACAAAACCAGCGGACAGGAAGATATTTTAATTGGGTTGCCGATCAGCTTAAAGAACCACCCGGATTTGTTAGACCAGGTGGGACTTTACCTCAATTTATTGCCCCTAAGGATATCCCTTAATAAAACAGATACGATAGAAAGTTTATTACATCGCGTGGCCGACCACCAAGCCCATATAATGGACGCCTCTTTTTATCCCTTCGATCTAATTATTGAAAACTTTGAAAGTGAGAACTCATTTAACTTGAACAACCGAATGGACGTGTATTTGAATGTCATTAATCATTCCAATACCAATAATGGCAACGGAGGTTTTAACAACGTGGTTTTTGAACCGCTAGCCTTAGATCTGGGAAGCAGTAAGTTTCCACTTTGTTTTTATATCAATAGTCATGCAACCTCTATTTCCTACACCATTGAGTACCAAGTTGAAGTCTTTGAGAATAGGGAAATTGAAAAATTAGGAGAACGCTTCGTCGCCTGCCTTCAGGAATTCATGAAGCATCCTAATGAGGAAGTAAGTAAAATTAATTTGATCGATAAAAAGTCGATCCCCAGCTTCAATATGTAATTCAAATTGCAGTTAAAGCACCCACCGCTAGCGTATATCCTAAGTATTGCCAGTGTCAGGATTGGCTAAAGGCACCAATAATTCAGATAAAATTACAATGAAAATAACGGGTTCATATCATCAGCAACGATTATGGTTTATAGATTTTTTTGAAAAAGATTATCTCTATGACGGTAGTCCTGTCTATCATAACATTCCCTTGTATGTGCCTTTAGAAGTAACACTTACAGAGGAAAGCTTGCACCAGATTTTGTTGAAGCTCATGGGGCGGCATGAAGTGTTACGTACCCAGTTGGTGCAGAAGGATGGTCAGGTATTTCAGGTGATTCCTGTCTTGTCGGCTATGGATTTGGATAGTATCTGTACTGAAGAGAAGGGGCTTTTTGAGAAATTGACAATACTTCGGGAAAAACCATTGGATTTTAAAAGCTTGTTTCATGTTTACTTCGAACAAACGAAGACGGGAACTCACTTATTTTTTCTGTTCCATCATGCCATAATGGACAGGTACAGTATAAGAAAAGTAAAAGAAGAGTTGGAAAAATTCTTGAAACAGCCCAATGAAATATTGGAAGACGCGGCTAATTTTAAAGACTTTTCTAACTGGCAAAACGCACTTACTAAAGACGATTTGGAGCCTTTATTATTCTATTGGAAATCCAAACTTAAAAATCTGCAAGTACTGTATTTTACTACAGATATGGAACGTAAGCAAGTCCATAAATATGAGTCTCAGAATGTTAGTTTTACGTTTTCGAAGGCCGAAATTGCCTCCTTTTGTAAAGGTAATAATTGGAGTCCCCAGGTACTTTTTTTGACCGCATTTAAAATGGCATTGGCACGTCTTACCGGCCTTACTGATATTGTCGTGGGTACCTTTTTTGATCTTCGAAATTTAGAAGGGAAAACGCTTTTGGGACCCGTGGAAAATTTGGTAGTCCTGCGTTCCCTGTTACATATGGAAGATACTTTATGGGAAACCCATCGAATAGTTCAGGAAGTTTGGGAGGAGGCCGAGACCTATAAAACCATGCCATTTGACCGATTGGTGAACGTACTTAATCCTAAAAAGGACATGAGCCGAACCGCCTTGTTCGATATTTTGTACACTTATGAAATTACCAACAATTCCAACGATGACGGTATAAACTGGAACGAGGGTTGGGGTAAATATGATTTCAATTTGTTGGTGAACGAACATTTAGAAGCATATGAGATTATTTTAAACTATAACGGACTCTATTTTTATAAAGAAACAGCGCAGTCACTTCTCGACCTGATCCGGAGATTTGTTGAAATCACGATGCAGAATAGCGATCAAAAGCTAGGAGAAATTGAATTAATTACTTCGGAAGAAAAAGAAAGACTAGTGCCTCCTGTGCATATACCTACCCAAAAGGAAGGTGCAACCTTGGTGAGTCTTTTTGCAGAACAAGTGGACTTGCACGGCGAGCGCATTGGAATTCAGTCCGAAGAGAGATCCCTTACTTATAGAGAGATTGATCAAAAATCAAATCAGTTGGCGCACGTTTTATTGGAAGAATACCAACTTCAACTGGAAGATAAGGTAGCTGTGGTCTTATCAAATCCGGAGCAGATTGTTATTACCCTTTGGGCGCTGCTTAAGTTGGGAGTCGCATATGTACCTATTCACCCAAACTACCCGAAGACCAGACAGAAATTTATGATGGAGGATTTTGGTTGTAGTATTCGGATTGATGACCAGTTATTACAAAAATTATCGGCTCAAATAGAAACTGCCAATACCATTCTTCCGAAAAGAAAAATTAAACCCCAAAACCTGGCTTATATTATTTATACCTCAGGCACGACAGGTCAGCCAAAAGGGGTCTTGATCGAGCATGGGAATGTGGTACAATTGCTGCGATCCTGTTATCGTGAAATGAGTTTTTCTGAAGTAGACGGATGGTTGTTCTTTCATTCATACTGTTTTGATTTTTCAGTTTGGGAAATTTTTGGATGCCTATTGAGTGGCGGGCGTTTAGCGGTGATGATGGGTGATGAGGCCAGAAATCCAGAGGCCTTGGCGGTCTTAATGAACACTTTTAAAACAACGGTATTCAATCAAACACCGTCGGCATTTTATAATTTTATCGATCTGGAGTTGGAAGTGCCTTCCCTTCGCTATGTTATTTTTGGCGGTGAGACTTTGAATCCACTGCGATTAAAGTCCTGGAGTGACCAATATCCGGAAGTGTCGCTCATAAATATGTACGGCATTACCGAAACAACCGTCCATGTCACTTTCAAAGCGCTTGATGCAAAGGACTTTAGCACGACTCAAAGTAACATCGGGAAGCCACTTTCTTTTGCCCAATGTTATGTGTTGGATGGCCAGAAAAAACTTTTGCCGTTTGGCCGCCCAGGAGAGCTTTATGTTGCTGGTGCTGGCGTGGCTAGAGGATACTTAAATCGGCCCGAACTAACGGCCGAACGCTTTTTAGAAAATCCGTTTCAACCGAATGGAAAAATGTATCGAACAGGAGACTTGGTGCGTTATTTGGAAGGTGGTGAAATGGAATATTTAGGAAGGGTGGACGATCAGGTAAAAATTAGAGGGTATCGCATAGAATTGGACGAAATTAAGAGACAGCTGGAGACACTATCCGGGGTGAGTCAATGTGTGGTCACTACTTTTGAAGCACAGGATGGAGATAAATCGATCGTGGCCTATGTAGTGGTTGGTCATACTTTGACAGTAGCCGAGATTAAATCGTATATCGCCACTAAGGTCCCTGAGTATATGGTTCCGGCGTTTATCGTGTTGCTCGATGGTATCCCGATGAATTCCAATGGGAAGATCGATAAAACGAATTTACCCTCTCCTTTGGGCAGTGTTTCTCAAAACTCATTGGAAATTATAGAACCTTCGAACTCTGAAGAAATAACCTTGTTCGAAATTTGGAAGGAGTTACTTCATGTAGAAGCATTTGGAATTACCCATAACTTTTTTGATTTGGGCGGACATAGCTTAAAGGCAACAAGATTGATTGCTGCTATTCAGAAAAATTTTGGAGTAAAAATTAAACTTCGGGATATTTTCGAAAACCCGTCCATTCAAGATCAGGTGCTGCTTATTTCAAGATCTGAAAAGGAAAGCTATGCCCCGATAGAAAAAGTGGCAACGATGGAAAGTTACCTGGTTTCCAATGGACAACATCGACTTTGGTCTGCCAGCAAAATTGAAGGAGGTTCGGCCGCTTTTAATATGCCCTCCTGGCTCTTATTGGATGGTGATTATGATCTGGATAGTTTTCGAAGAGCCATAGGTGCTGTGATTGCACGTCATGAGATCTTACGAACGGTATTTAGGGCGGATGACAGGGGAGAAGTTCGTCAGTGGGTATTAAGCAGTGATGTGTTAGATTTTTCGATCGACTATCAGGATTTCACCTCTGTAGCCCATCCCAGGGAGCAGGCGGATGCTTATATGGCTGATGATGCC
>JBCCHF010000084.1:0-5393 GCA_039028895.1 Bacteroidota bacterium
ATAATTGGGAAATCTACGAATGGGTCCTGCAGAAAACGGTAAAATTCACTAAGAATCCCGATGTCTGGTTTGATTTTGGGCTGGCTGTGAACGTGAGCTATTCAGTCTTTTTCTACGAAATTCTCAATGCACATGCTGCTGGAGGGACACACCTTATGTTCATTTCAATGTTGTCCCGTGGTTGTAAGTCATCGTCTGGGGAAATTGAATTCGTCGCTGAGATCGAGATGTCGACAGTCCGAGAGCAAAGTCTTTTACCTGAAGAAGTCATCCAGATGTATTCCACAAGCAGGGATTTTGCTTATGCAAATTTGATCACGAACCTTGATACAACCCTGCCATTTTTGTGGATCATGACAGCATCAATGTATATTTCCCGCCCGCCTCTATTTGAATGTTATTATTCTTCTGTTTTCTACCGTCGCCATCGTTGTCCTGCATTCGGAATATTTTTGTGTGATACAATAACCGGACATAGGCAAGCGTCCTACCTTCGGCTACTGTTATTAGTCTGTGGGGACATTGAATCAAATCCTGGTCCGACTCCACCTGTTGGTCGATCTCAGCCTCTAAGCGGCAGTTCGTCATCAGCCTCAATGCTAGCAGGCGCCAGGCGATCTGGCTCAACGTCCGCCGAAAAAATAACCTGTACTGCATGTAAAGGAAAGATCCAGCCCTTCGACCCTGCAATACACTGCACTGGATGTTCGAAATCTGCGCATTTTACTTGTCTTCCGAAACCATGTGCCCCCTCATATGATCAGGTGAAACGATTCATGGACAAAAATGTTTTCTTGCAATACTATTGCGACCAATGTAGAAAGAAACTTACTAGAAACCCCATGACGCAATCTCCATCCCCCTCATCATCGAGTCAAGCCGGCTCTCTAGATGAGCAAGCCCCACAGGGGCGTCACGAGACCGTCTCCCAAGCTTGTCAAACATCCGAATTTTGGAAATCAGTATGGGAAGAGCAGCCTAGCTTGGCAACTACTAGCACTACCATCAACACCACCGAATGCGACGCTCAATCACCTGATTTGCCTTCTCTGTTGGCGTCTGTGACAGTCATAAAAGGTCACGAAAACCCTCTTTCAAATTTTTTTCCATGTCATATCTGGTACAAGGGGGTGCTGCATAAATCAGCTGAACACCTTTTCCACATGATCAGGGCCGACTGGCAAGGACGGTTCGATCTCTTTCAAAGAATGAGGAAAGCTCCAACTGCCCTGGCTGTTAAGCGGTTGGCTATGTATCTAACCTCCAGGAACCTAACTGCTGACATTGACATCATGAGGCTTGTGCTCAGGCTGAAGTGGGATCAATGTCAAATATTCAGAGACAAGTTGTTGTCAACAGGCTCTACATTTCTCTGCCACTCGACCTACCCGAAAGACAAAACCTTGGCTTCCGGGCTCCTGTTTTCGGATGCACTGGCCCACGGAGACCTCATGGGAAGAACGCTTGAAATGCCCGGGAAAAATATTTTCGGATTGCTTCTGATGAACCTCAGAGATGAGAAGCTGCTTGAAAAGTGCAAGTCTGCTTCAAAACAGTCTAATAGATTTCCTAAAAAAACCCAGGAACATTGACAGGCAGTGGCACCACTCCTTGGCACAGATCCCGGTTGTGCCGCCGCATCCACCCCAACCTCTTCTGCCTCTCTTTGGAGCCTCTGATGTTGCTCCTAGGTCACAACCGTACTTTGTGCATCGTGAAGCAACACCTGCGTCCCATATGCATTCCGTCCCGATGCGACCAGCCTACCGATGGGAGCCCCCTCATCCTGCAACTTACCCACCAATCGGAACCCATTTGGAGAACTTTCAACCACCGTTAAGAGATCCGATCGGGACTTTGCCCCCAGTGCCTCTCGTACCAGACCTATCGGCCGCAATTCGAGGCCAAAGACTTTCTTGTGACTTTCCACAGCAACCAACTAGTGCTACTACTGATCATAGAGCCAATATTTCCGAATCTGTTCATGAGGGCTCAGTTCATATTGTTGATGTATCTACTGGTAATACTAATGCTGATACTAGCTGTTTTTAGGCCGGGTTTAATAGGGGGGCAGGTTTATTCAACAACTCATGAGGGAAAATATATTAAGGCTGTTTTATTTAACTGTCATGGTTTGAAAAGCAAAATATTTGAATTTCATTGGGAAATTATAATGCAACATGAACTTGATGTTGTCTTCATTACGGAAACTTACCTCACGGATAAAGATGATAACTCAGTATTTCTATGCAGGAAAAACTATGAAATATTCAGGATTGATAGAATAGCTGCTACCAACCTTGGACACAGAATTGTAGGAGGGGGTGTGGCAGTTCTCTGTAAGCGTAGGTTTCGCCCATGTTCATTGGGGTCTATTCAGGGTATTGAAGGACTGTGGATCGAGCTTTCTCAGCCTCGTAAGGTATTATTGGGCTGCTTTTATCGTCCGCATGTGTCACTTGTTACTCAGATGACTGATATACTAACCTGTATTCGAGAAAAGTTAGCGCAATATGACGAGATTGTTATTTGTGGGGATTTTAATCTTCCGGGAATAAATTGGGCGGATCTCACGGCGTCTGTAGAGCATAAACAGCACGAAATATTACGGGATTTGCTATTGTTGGGCCTTAAGCAACATGTTATATTCCCAACGTTCCCACGGAGTGGAAATACGTTAGATCTCGTTTTTTCCTCAAAAAATTGCCTGGTTTCAAACCCTAGACCCCTTGATGATGTTACTGTATCCGATCATGTTCCCATTCTGTTCAATATATGTGTACCCATGGATGCTCGAAAGGATCAGGAGGTTAAATATGTGTTGGATTTTAAGCGCATGGAAAGGGGGCCAATGAGAGTCTTTCTGCAGCTACAAGATTGGGACTTTATATTGGGGCTGGGGGAGCAAAGTACGGTTGAAAGCATGTGGGAAAATTTTAAGAATTTCATCCATCTTTTTGTTAATGAATTTGTGCCTTCTCGTAGAATTGGGTGCCAAAAAAGGCAAAAACTTCCGAAGCCGATAAATAAACTCAGATTAAAAATTCGAAAAATTAAGCGCAAACAACAACGATTTTACGATCGCGATTATTCTGCCGAACTGGCGAACGCTGTTGAAAATTATCGTTATGCCTTAAATAACTACGTATCATGTGGTGAGCTTCGTGTTCTGCGCTCTCGTGATGCTAAACTCTTTTGGCGATTTGTTGATGGTCGAATAGGGAGAGACAAAAAAACCCCTGTTTTGCGGGATTTCTCATTGCCGGAAAGACCTGTTGTAAATGACTGTAATGTAATGGCAGAAATGTTTAATATGCAATATGCATCTGTATTTACATCTGATGACGGTACACTGCCACCTATTAATGTTCGTGTAAACGAATTACCACCACATCAGGATTTTGTATTTAGGAATGATGTAGTTTGCTCTGCTCTGAAAAGAATTCCTGTATCTTCCGCAAATGGTCCAGATAAAATTCAGGGAGAAATTTTGCATACTTTTGCCTCTGAGCTCGCAGTACCGTTGGCGATGATTTATCAAAAGTCTTTATCCTCTGGCAGATTACCGCGTGACTGGAAAATTGCTGATGTGGTGCCGGTATATAAAAATAAGGGTGATTCTAGCCAAGCGGTCAATTATCGGCCTGTGAGTTTAACATCCCACTGTTGTAAGGCGATGGAAAAAATCATCAAAGGATGGGTTATAGAACACATGGGTGAGTATGCTCCCTTTTCAGAGCATCAGCATGGTTTCCTTAGAGGCCGTTCTACTGCGACAAACTTGCTAGCGTGTCTGTCTGATTGGCTGGAGGGGGTGCGGGAGAAAAAACTCGTTGATGTCGTTTATTTAGATATAAGTAAAGCTTTTGACACCGTCAGCCATAAAAAATTAATTCATAAACTGGGTAGTTATCGTCTTCCTAAAATCATCCACGATTGGATTTGTGAATTTCTTGTGGGACGTAAACAGCGGGTAAAATTGGGGAATGTCTATTCGGATTGGTGTGATGTAATTAGTGGGGTACCGCAAGGATCCGTCCTTGGTCCCCTTCTGTTTCTTGTCTATATAAATGACCTGCCGGACGTTGTTAAATACTGTATTTTGAAAATTTTCGCTGATGATACGAAAATGTACCTCCCATATATTTTACCAGCTGAAGCAGCACTATTGCAGGAAGACTTAGATAGGGTTTCATTATGGTTCAAAACATGGCAGCTTGATTTATCTCATGATAAAAGCCAAGTTCTCCCCATATGTTGCTCGGGTGGGGGTGTCTCTAGAGATTTTTGTCCATTATATTTTGTTAACGAGTCCGCTGTAGTACCTATAACTGATAATTCTACATCAGTCAGAGACCTGGGCATTGAAATTACTAGAGATTTAAAACCACATGCACACGTTTCAAAAATAAGCACTCTTGCCCGTAGTCGGCTAGGCCAAATCTTCAGAGGTTTTCGCAGCAGAAATCAAAATTTCCTCATAAATTTATATAAAACGTTTGTGCGACCACTGCTGGAGTCCACGTCTGTTGTTTGGAACCCTTCTTTTGTAAACGACATTCTTGATTTAGAAAATGTTCAGCGGGAATTCACAAGGCGTCTCTTAGGCGAAGAGAATGATTACCCCCAGCGTTTAGAAATATGTGGTCTTAAAAGTTTAGAAGAGCGTCGCCTAATGGCCGACTTGGTAGAATTATTCAAATGTGTTAAAGACCTTTCAATAATAGATAGTGGGAAATATTTGCGTTATGAAAATAATGTGGGAACTCGCCACTCACATGACCTACAGCTAAATATACCATTTTGTCGTTCAGACCTTGCACTAAATTCTTTCTTTCCTAGAACTATTCGAGTATGGAATTTATTATCCGCAGTAACTGTTAACGCCCCCTCAGTCGACTCTTTTAAAACCAAATTGAATGATGAAAATCTGGTTCAATATTTAAGATGTTTTCCTACTTACTATTGGAGGGATTCGCGTCTATAGCTCATGTCTCTGTTTATCTATGTTTCAATGTGTATATATTATATGTGTATTTCTCTTATTAATGTGGTTATTGATCAGTTTAACAAAAAGTTATTTGTGGTATGTAAATATTTCAAACGGTACAGAATATATGTATATGCGCATAAGAATTCTATGATTTATAGTTATTACAATTTATGTATGTATGTATATTCCGCCCGTTACTGTGAATATCTTGAGGTAGTATATATGTACAAATGCGTGATTAGCTTAGCAAAAATGATTAGATTATGTGCATAGACCATTTAATCAGCCGTTTTGTCTGGCTCTCTTTAAGATGTATTGCTAGCAACTAGCAGCTGCATTACTCAACTGTCTGGTCCGGTTTTCGAGTTATCTGTCGTTAGTATATAATATATGGAAATTC
>JBCCHF010000085.1:0-5119 GCA_039028895.1 Bacteroidota bacterium
AATTCAACAATTCAACAATTCAACAATTCAACAATTCAACAATTCAACAATTCAACAATTCAACAATTCAACAATTCAACAATTCAACAATTCAACAATTCAACAATTCAACAATTCAATGTAACGCGGGCCTAATTGGTAAATTGTCAATTATCTCTCCTTCCTTTTCGATCATGTATTCGAGCCTTGGATAAACAGCACTTTTATCAAAATAATTAAGTAACATCTTAACGAAGATATGACCATGTTTGGCTTCTGAGGTCCACAGCATTTTATAAAATCGTTTCAGTTCCGGGTCTTCAAGTGCCTCGGCTACCTTTTTGAAACGTTCTGCGCCCCTGGTTTCTACAACAGAAGCTACTAACATTCTGTCAATAAATCGTTCTTCACGGGTATGCCTGCAAAGTTTGATAAGGTCACTTACGTAATGATCTTTACCCATAGATACAGGCATTGGCACATTACGCTTTTCCATAAGCTGGTAAACCTGTTGGAAATGTTCGAGCTCTTCAATAGCAGTTTCTATTAACTCGGGAATGATCTCTTTTCGGTCTGGGTATTTGGCGACAAAGCTCATGGCCATGGCTGAGGCCTTTCTTTCACAATCTGCGTGGTCTTGGAGGAAAGCATCAAAGTCATTCATGACACTATCTACCCACTCCTGCTTGCTTGCTACAGCTATATCCAAGTTTAATTTCATGTGGTAAGTTTTAATCGGCTATTGCCATTTCAGCGACTTTCATGCCGCGACTATCTTTTTCTATAAAAACATTGAGTCCGTAGCCTTCCGTTCTAAATGAGTAGTGAATGATCTCAATTTCTCCGGTTTTATTCCGTTTTACGGTAAGGTCATCGTTCCATGCAAATTCATCTTTGTCGGGGTTGTCTATTCTTGTTTCGGCTTTTTTTGAAGGGGGCGGCAGGTATAGACCATCGGGAATACCAAATAGTACCTTGGCCATTAAAAAGGCTTCATCAAAGCTATTGGTTGGTACGATCACACCTTCGGTATTTTGAATATAGCCACCATCGTCAAGTCGCTCATGATGATAGATAGCAATAGACCCCGCTTTTTTAATGTGTTCTACATAATCTTTGGGCACCATTTCCTTTTCTGGGGTAGGGAACCTACACAAATAGCCATCAAACATATAACCTTCCTGACCGTCAACGGTTACCCTGGCCATGCCGCCAGCATACCCGTCGACAAACATGTCACGGCGAGAAGGATGTTCTGTAATTTCAACTTTAGCGCCGAAGGGAACCACTTGTAATATTGTTGACCTGGGGTCAGCTGTTTCCCGCATATTTAATCCGCGATAAGCAAATACATAAAATGCTTTTTCATGCTTACGATCATGTGGGTCATACTCTTCAACTGCGCGGTCAATCCCTTTGGTTTCTCCGAGTTCCTCTGCTTTGGATTCTACTGTTTTTTCTGTTTTCTCCACTTCGGGAATGTCATCGCTTTTGTCTGAAGTTTCTGAGGTAGGATTACTACTACATGCTGAAAGAGTGAAGGCTATCAACATAAAAAAAAACCAACGAAAGCAGTAGGTATTCATTGAGCACAATTTATGCTAAGGTAAGGAAATACATGTGATAATTTTGTGAACTCTATAGACTAACTTTGAGTATCCAAGTGATCCAAAATTCTTTGTTTTTAGCCATTTTTTAACTTAAAAATGAAATCAATAATGAAGATTTGTACGACTTTGTTTTTAATGATGGTTTCTTTTACCATGTATGCGCAGGAATATTGGAGCCAGGTGATAACTACTGGTGATATTTCTGCAAGAGATAATTTCGGGATGTTATATGATTCTGCAAATCAGCGAATTCTACTTTTTGGGGGTAGGGGAGAAAATGGTTTTGTGAATGACCTCTGGCAATTAGACTTGGAGACATTTCATTGGAGCGAATTAGTTGTGATGAGTGCTGAAGAACCGGTAGCCAGGCATACGCCCGAAGTTTTTTCAGGACCTGAGAATAACCTGTGGGTGGTTTCCGGCCAAAGTAATGAAGGGGTTCATAATGATGTTTGGACCTACGACTTCAATTCAGGAGAATGGCAAGAGATATTTGGTGACACGATCGTCAGTGGTGTTTTTCAGCCGAGATATGGGACTGCTAGTATGTTTGATCCAGTCAATAACAACTTCGTTGCCTTTGCCGGGTTTGCACATTTTGGTCGGGTAAAAGATACTTACTCATTCCAGATCGATACCGTTCATTGGACGAATCAGGGGATGCCTTTTCGACCTGAAAGACGCTGTTTACACGAAGGGATATTCGCAGATGACCGAAGAGAGTTTTGGATATTCGGCGGTCAGTTTGAGGGAAACCGGAATGACATTTGGCGCTTGTCTGTTGATAGTTTTGTGTGGAATGAATTTATCCCTCCAATAGCACCACCGGCCAGGCATTTTCATTCAATGATTTATCGTGGAAATGATCAAATGATCATGTTTGGCGGGAATAGCGCTCCACAAGGCGATTATTCTGGTGCATTGAATGATCTTTGGAAATTCGATGGTGATCTGGTGGAATGGGATACCTTGCCTCAGGGGTCGAACATACCTCCCTCACGAGTTGGGCATTCAGCAGTATACATTCCGGAAACGGATAAAATAATTGTATTTGGCGGTCAAAACGAAAGTGGATTTCTAAATGACCTTTGGGTCTATGACTTTGATCCAGTTACTGTTTCTGTTGAAACACCTTCTACTAACGAATTGGAAGTATCTATATACCCGAATCCCGCGGATGAAATTTTTTCCCTTCATTTCTCTCGCGATCCGGGGGTAGCATTGGTCAGAGTAATGGATTCTTCAGGTAAATCGGTGTTCGAATCTCAACTACATGCGAGCCAATACGATGTGTCAGCCTTACCTGCAGGAATTTATTTTGTTCAGGTCGTTACTGAGTCAAATAATTTTGTCCGTAAATTGCTGGTGAATTAGACTTTTATTTCGAAAATTAAGGTCTTGAAAACTGTGATATGAAAAATACCTGGGCAGTTGCTTTTTTCATTTTTAGCCTGATTTTTTGGTTACAATGTCAACCGCATTCACCAAAACAAGCACCTATTAATCCTAATGGGGATAGCGAGATGGCGCTTTTGATGAGAGCCATGTTTGAGGAATGTGCCAACCTTGGTGAAAATATTGAAAAAGGAAAGATAAATCCTCTGAAGGTCGGTTTGGAAGATTTACTCACCGCAGAAGGTACACAGCCTGAAAAGGTGAATTCCCCTGAATTCAAGGCTATGGCCAAATCTTACCTCGATATTGTCAACTACTTTAATGAAGAAGAGGATATTAATCCGGAACAAGGCTACACTATGGTGCTCAATTCATGCATAACCTGTCACCAGGCCATGTGCCCCGGACCAATAAAAAAGATCGAAAAGTTATTGCCTCAGTAACCGGTTTATTTTTTTACAGCTACAGTCCCAATCGATTTAAGATAGAGCGGTATGTATTCATCCGCCAGAGAATCAGGGCATAAGGCTGAAACATTAATAGTTCCTCCCTTCACGGGAACTATGGCAATAATGCCTGTAAAATTCTCTTTGTCAGAATCCGCTGGTGCGGGAATGGAGATTTGGTTATAATAACCTGTGGTATTTCCATAAGAGACTTCTCCACTTCCGGTTACTCTGTCATCATTTTCTTTGGCATCCTGAAAATCTTCAAGAACTTCCTGATAATCAACAGGCAAGTACATGGCAACGATTTTAGCTTCAGTAGCTAGTTCCTGGTATCCATCCTGGCTGACCATTTTTGTGAAGGCTTCGGAAGGTTTTTCAAAATCAACAGTTGTTTCGAGCATTTGGCGAAACTGCTTTTCCTGTTTTTTGGATTTTTTTTGGGCAAAAAGGCCGGCTGAAACAAGAAGGCACAGACATAAGGTACTTAGTAGAGATTTCATCAATTGAATTTTGCTACAAAGAAACAAATGTTGTGCCCAATTTTTTATGAATGCTGATAATTTTTTACGTCAGGAAGGTCTGTATGCCAGCTTGCAGGTAGGACATTCAAAAAGGTCGTTCGATTGGTCAATTTTAATACCCTCAAAGTTCCTTGTCGCATAGGCCTGTATCCATCCTTTTTTATTATCAATATTGTTGAGGTCAATCTTCTCATTATTGAGAGCTTCAAGAAATTTGCCTTCATATTCCTGCTTCCCCCAACAATTAGGACAAAATCCTTCTGGTACTTCATTATTGGCCTTAGTTCGTCTGAAATAACTGATCAATGCTTCTATTACCGACATAGTTTCTGGATTTAAATGATGAATAAAAGTTAAGCTGTTTCCTTCACTGGTTGTAAATCAATGGCAGATTCAATGTTCCAATCTCCCTCGATCATTCGGTGTATATAGCAGGCATCTGCTTCATTGAGTAGTTCAGTTTTCTGAGCTTCAGTTATATCACCTTCAATGTGAATGGCAACAGTAACGTTGGTCGATAATTTTCTGTCTTTACCTCTTTTTACAACTTGTCCCAATTCTGCTGTGACGTTGCCAATTTCCCAGTTTTTCTTCCGGGCGATATATCTGACTGTAGCTACTTTACACATGGCCAGTCCTGCAAGAACTAATTCCGGTGGCGATAATCCTAAATCGGTTCCCTTGCTGGATACGGGTTCGTCACCCACTATAGCATGGCGCCCATTACTGATGATCGATTGGTAACCTTCGGGTAAATTTTTGATACTGATTTTAGTTGGCATAGCAATAAAATTTGATGATTTTTAATAAATACGTGTTTAAACATCTAAATTGATATTGCTAAGTAAATAACTTCTGACAAGATTTGTTTTGGGAAAGGGGAATAACCTTGAGAATTGTAAGGTGAGCGACATTCCACCTCAACCCTAACCCTTCTCCTCCAGGAGAAGGGAACTGACCAGCCAATCTACGTCCCCTCCTGGAGGAGGGGTTAGGGGAGGTAGCAAGGAACTGACCAGCCAATCTACGTTCCCTCCTGGAGGAGGGGTTAGGGGAGGTAGCGAGGAACTGACCAACCAATCTACGTTCCCCCTCCTGGAGGAGGGGTTAGGGGAGGTAGCGAGGCCCTGACCAACCAAACTACGTTCCCCTCCTGGAGGAGGGG
>JBCCHF010000086.1:0-4836 GCA_039028895.1 Bacteroidota bacterium
GTCTAACTGGAGCAGGAAACATGAATTCTATTATTTGGACAGAGAGAGCGATTAAGTGCTTTGATCCGAGAATTATACTATTTGTAGGGGTTGCGGGAGGTATTCAAGGGGTTTCTATAGATGATATAGTCATTGGTACGAAGTCATATTATTACGAATATGGTAAGGAAGCGGAAGATGGCTTTAGTCCGAGAGGGTCCGCTCAGAGCTATGACGAAAATCTTTTAAACTTATTAAAGAAGCAAATAGTTAAGCAGGATCTTCTCACAAAGATTAGAGAAAAATGGGGTGATACTGACATCATTTTTGCTCCAATTGCTTCCGGTGAGAAAGTTATTGCTAGTCGAGGATCTTATAGTGGTCAGATTTTAAAAGATGTTTACAATGATGCTGTAGCTGTAGAAATGGAAGGCTACGGTTTTCTAAAGGCAATCGATTACAACAGTGAAAGAGTTGTTAAAGCGATGACAATAAGGGGAATATCTGATATGTTGGATGACAAAAATAGCTTGGGAGATGTTAAGCAAAAAATCACTGCAAGGAAAGTGGCGGAGTTTGTTATCTTGATTCTACCGTATATAATTTTGACTGATACTGATACAGTAGAAGTAAATAGATTGAAACTTGAAGGTATGTATTTCAATCAACTTCTGTCTGCAAGGAGTTAGACGATTCCTTTTTATAATCTCTATTAGGAACTTCAGAAGCACGGAACTACTGTATATTGAGACTTTGAAAAAACGCTTGGAAGTAAATAGATGTCGAAGAGCAAGATTTTCGAGTATAAAATAAGAAGGCTGGCCAATATGGTTGGCTTAATTACTTCTTATCACTTTCCTTATATTTGTTATACCTTAGTACTCACAATTTACATTCGTCTTTCCTATGTCTGATCCAGGGATGAAACTCAATATTGAGGTAACTAATCCGGAGGTCTTTGAGGCCATTGTCAGACGTGTATTCAACGAAATTAAGGAGGAACAAAAGATTCAGTTAGATCCTTGGATTACTCAAAACGAAGCTATGCATTTACTTCGAATCAAATCCAAGTCGACTTTTCTAAAGTATCGCGATCTTAAGAAGTTTAAATACAGCAAACCAATGGAGAGTGCGAAGTATATTTTATACGAAAGACAATCGATACTAGATTTTATTAAGCAGGGTATTGTAGAAGATGAAGGCTAATTTAAACGCAACAGAATGGATTCAGAAAAGCAAATAGCAGAAGGTTTCAATGCTGGTTATCTGATTGAAAAGCACCGGCCGGAACTAGCCAAAGAAATGAGGGCTAAAGTCCAAGAAATGGAATCGCCCTTCATTGAGGGATTTGTTGCCGGTGCCAAGGAGTATGCTCGGGAACGGGGGATTTCCAAACTCCGTGGTAAAGCCTCTAAAACGTTCTCCCCTAAGCCAAAGGATAAAACTCGTGATGAAAAGGGATTCGATATTGAAAGATAGACCGATTAAAGCTCATGCTCCTCATTTTCTAAATCCAACTCTCCTTGTACGGTAGCGCCTTTGCGTCGATATCCTTTTACAAAGGCCAGGCGGTCGCCATTGAACATAAAACGGATATTGACAAAAAATACTCCATCTGAAGGACTGCGAAACAGAAATTTCTTGTTCAGTAGTTCTCGTAATCCACGCTGGTAGGTTCGTTCGGTCAGGCCTTCTACCTGATCGGAAGCGCTATAATAGCTGAGCATTACTTTGTCTTCTCCTGCATTTTTTTGAAGCTCCTTGTAGACTATTTCGAATAGCGTTAGACCGGACTTACTTAATTCTGCTGCTTGCTTGACCCCTGCTAAGAATAATTTGACAAACTTGGTATCATCTACTTCTTCGAATTCGTAGAAGCCGGCTCCACCCACGGATAGGATTTCTCCGGAGCCATTGTCGAGGATGAAACCCTTTTGTTCGTCTCCATACCGCACTTTCTTTTTCTTGCAAATACTGTTCGGTTCTGGCACACTGGGATTGACTTTGTAAATGGGAACGCCCTTCTTTTCTCCGATAATTGCGGGATTGTTTTGACTATTTTCCGACATAATTCCATCTCTCTTTTGGCGGCAAAGTGACAACACCCTGGCAGAGTTGCGCCAACATGTCAAGCCCTTTTTGACGCTTCAACGACAGGAATTGGCGGTCCACCGACAGAAATTGTCGCACGGTTTGGGAGATTTCTGCGCTTTTCAGCCGATTCCCTTTCTTATATATAATAAGGAGGGAAAAAATGACTGAGGGACTTATCCACGGTGATCGCGCAGCGTGCGCCCCATAACGCTGACGCAAGCGAGCGCGGTGGGTAAGTCCATGGCACCCTGGCTTATGGCTCCCAAGAATGGAATATGAATTTTTGAATTACAATGCACCTACCCTTCGCTCACTTTGTTTGCTTCGCCCCACGCTTCGCGTGGCCTAAGTTGTGTTCGCATTAGCGAACAAGTTGTATTTGGATTAGCTGATGAAAAAAGAAAAAGAGACTCCGATTTTGGAATGTTGTTTTATTTCCACAGCAGTTGCTGTGATATGCAGTAAAAACGCAGCAGCATACAGCTAAATCTTTATTCCGCTGTCAAAATGCAGTAGAATGCAATGGAATTATTGATTTGGAGATTTACCTTGACCGAACAAAGCCAATCACATGTCATTGCCGTTACCAACTTGAAAGGAGGAGTTGGTAAATCAACCATTGCGACGATGTATCCCGTCAGCTAAAAGTGTACCACAAGCAGGGCTATGTTAAGAGAGAGAATTTCTTCTTAACTTCAAGTCATTATGTCGAAGAAAACAAAAACAAGTAGTCAATTAGTAAGCGAGATACGTCGCAAGAGCAGGCGTAAATTCAATGCGGAGGAAAAGATCCGGATAGTATTGGAAGGATTGCGTGGAGAATTGTCGATAGCGGAACTATGTCGCAAGGAAGGGATTTCACCGGGCCTTTACTATCGTTGGAGCAAAGACTTTTTGGAAGCCGGAAAGAAACGCTTGAATGGCGATACCCAGCGAGAGGCCAACACGAGTGAAGTGAGTTCTTTGCGGGAAGAGAACCGTTGCTTAAAGGAAGTTGTGGCGGAGCTGACCCTGGACAATCGAGTGCTTAAAAAAAGCTTGAATGGAAGCGTGTAAATCACAAGAGCTACATGAGATTTACGGCATCGGAAAAGCTGGAGATTATCCGGCTGGTAGAGGAATCAGACCTTGGTGTTCGTCGCACCTTAAAGGAGTTGGGCATCCACCGCTCGACGTTTTACAATTGGTATCGATCTTATACCAGTGAAGGCTTTGTGGGTTTGGAGCCTAAAAAGGTTGAGCGCAAGCATCATTGGAATAAAATACCGGATGAAGTTAGAGGTCAAGTGGTTGATTTGTCCTTAGAGGAACCGGATTTATCTCCTCGGGAATTAGCCTGTAAGATGACGGATGAAAAAAGCTACTTCATAAGTGAAAGTAGTGTATACCGAATTTTGAAAAAAGCGGGCTTGATCACTTCTCCGGGCTACATTGTGATGCAGGCAGGCAAAGTCTTCGAGCACCCCACCAAGAGAATCAATGAGATGTGGCAAACGGACTTCACTTATCTGAAGGTTTTGACCTGGGGTTGGTATTATCTGTGCACTGTTTTGGACGATTATAGCCGTTACATCATTGCCTGGGATTTGACCCCGACGATGAGAGCCGAAGACGCTGAACGGACCATTGCCAAAGCCATTGAAATGAGTGGTGTTGAAAAGCAAAAGATGCCTCGATTGCTATCGGATAATGGCTCCTCTTTTGTCAGCCGGGATTTATCGGATTTTTTGACCCAACAAGGCATGAGGCACATCAGAGGAAGACCCTATCATCCTCAAACACAGGGAAAGATCGAACGTTACCACCGAACGATGAAAAATGTGATCAAACTGGAACATTATTATTTTCCCGGGGAGCTACGACTAAGGATACAGGAATTTGTTGACTATTACAACCATCAGCGTTACCATGAGTCGCTGCAGAACCTGACACCGGCTGACGTTTATTTTGGCCGGGCCGAACAGATGCTCCAACAGCGAAAACAAATCAAAGAACGAACGATGGCTCAACGCAGAAAACAGTATCGATTGGATATGCAAAAAGCCCAGCTGCAATTGGCGCTGGAGCCATAGATTTTTTCTTTTACAAAAGCCTCTCAAAAAATCCGGGAGGATATTGGGAAAGATAAAATCGCGGGGGGGATGTTAAAGTTGAAAGAAAATTGAAAAAATATTTATTCACTAATCGAAGAAAAAGTCTCTCTTAACTATTTGAGCCTCTTGTCCAAATTGGGCTGAAGACATACAATGAATATCCCATTAGTCCGTTTCTGGAAGCAATCCATAATTCCCCATCGTCACTTATCAACAAATCTCTGATAGCAGTTCCCTTCAAATCCGGGCCATTTTTAAGATGGAACGGTTCAACTGGTTTATTGTTGGCCTTACTAATTTGCATTGTATAAATTCCATCAAGCGTTCCAATGAATAGAGTATTTTGCGATTTCTCCAAAGCCCTGATCTTGTTTAGGTCCTGAAAAAACATTTGTGAGTCAATAGTCGAATTGACAAGGAAGGGCTGGACAGCCCCCCTTTCTTTCTCATTTAAGTTATACCGTAATGGTCCATAACCTTCTGAGCCCAGCCAGAGAATATTCGGGTCAAAAGGATCTTGTAGTATTGCCCACACATCTTTACTAGATAACTCGTAATTACCATACACTCTATTCCTTAAATGATGTTGAAATCTAATTTTATCATAACTGAACTGAATTATTCCTTCTCCATCTGTACCAATCCAAATTACACCGTCAGCATCCTTAGA
>JBCCHF010000087.1:0-4799 GCA_039028895.1 Bacteroidota bacterium
CCGATATCTTCGTTCCTCATGTACTACAAGAGAATCAATGAAGTTCAATATATCTTCAAATTGTAAATCCCGCACTAAAAACTTTTGAAACCTTAAAATTCTCTCTACTCCCAAACCTGGTCTAGAGGTTATAATGTATTTATTTTTGTCGTATTTATCTACAAAATCCGCCAATTGCCCCTCAATCAACTTTTTTTTCTTTGAAAAAATCTCATCAAACCCATCAAACAAAAAGAGAAAATCACCTCTGCGCAGCGCTCGTTTTAAAGTTTCTTTGGAAGGTTTAACATGTTTTTTCAGAAGCTTATCGAAGATGAATTTTTTAAACTCTCCTCGATACTCATTGAGCAATCTTAGTTCTACTAAAACCGGAATTTTATAGGACTGCCTGATTGACCTAAGAAATATATACTTTACCAAAGTACTCTTTCCTGTTCCTGCTCTTCCAATAATCGTTATATAGGAGTGTTTCTCAAGGATGTTTCTAACATCTTCAAACTTAGTACTCAGATAATCATACTTTACTGTAACTGGATAATAAATGTCATCAAACTTGACTTTTTCGGCTCGATGGAGAAAAGTATTTACGTAGAGGAGCTTTTCTGTTTGATTCTCCAAATATTCTGGTATACCGATTTCGAGCAATGCGCTAACTTCATGAGTAGCTTTTTCCAAAACTTTGATGATCGGGCTAATCAAATTTGAAACTTCAACTTTAGTCTCCATAATTTAGTTCTTTGATCTTCCAGAAAAATACCCAAAATCCCCTCCCCCAACAAAAAAGCCACGAGAAAAAAATCCCATGGCCTACAATACAAAAATCCGTGTATGACGATTACAACTTACTCCGAAGAAACAACCTCAATATATCCAACCTTCATCTGAGTCCACTTACTAAGAAGCCTAGCCGCATCCACCTGCGAAAAACCCCGCAAAGCCGGACTAAAAGTTAATTCCTCTTCAGTAAGCACAGCCCCATTAGCCAACTTCATCAAACTCTCTGACAAAACAACCTCACTGTTCACCCGGACTTTCGGGACACTAATGCTGATAATGGCACTATGTTTCTCACCCTGAGGGCTCATCCATTTGGCATGAAACTTCACCTTCTTTTTAACAAAATCCTTCCCGGCTGTAATTTGTTTGGCTTTATTCTTGGTGTCTTGCAAAGCCTTCTTTAAGGAGGCGATTTCTTCCTCTTTTTTTTGAATTACCGTTTCAAATTGGAGTTGATCCATTTTTATAATTTTTAGATGATTATCAAATACTGAAACTGCCCTATCAGGTCAGCACCAAGTAACTCTTGTCCACTTCATCGAAAGCTTCATATTCCTCAACCGGCAGCAAAAGCGTTTCCTTTTTCAACTCAAACCGGAAAGTTTCTTGCCCGGCATCGCTGATCGATGGAATAGGATGAACGAAGCCCGAGAGCCAGACCATTTCCATTCTAATTTTGCCTATCGTATAGCCAGCACTGTGATAATGATTGGCGTAATTGATGGCTTGAATATGTTTTCTCAGAAAGCCGATCAGTTCGATAGTATCTTCGGTACCGGTATACCGTCGGTTTCGTTCCCTGATGGATTCTTTCTCTTTGTTGGTGACTGGAACCGGCCTGAAGCTTTGCTTGGTATCACTCCAATACTTCATTGGATTCTGGCTTACGGCTTGGCATCTTTCCCAGGATTCAATCAAACCGGTGACAGTTTTAGGCAAAGTCATAGCATCGGCAGCTTTATAAGGGTCGATGGGCACCTCTATTTTGTCCAGCCGGAACCAGGTTTTAATTGCCAGTACTTCCACCTCTTTGCGATCATTGAGCAAAAGGAATTCCTCGACATCTTTACGTAGCGGTTCTTTCCGGATCAACTACCCTACCCTACTCCATAGATCTTCAAACTTCTCGCAGATTTCTTGCCTTCTTTCGGTTAAATCCAGGATCTCCCGCTCGGCTCTTTCCTCGTCATATCTGAATAGAGTCTTACTCATATTTTAGAATTTTTTAATTTAACAATACTTATAATATCACCTACTTCTTGTTTTGTGATTTTCAATTGTAGGAATAAGAAGCAATTACTGCTGTTATTCAGCATGTTACGGCATGCCTAGGCAGATTCTTGTCCATGAATGTGTGTCTGTACCCCGCCTGTGCCTGTCCGCTTTCACAATTGTTCAACTGCGAAAAAACGGAAATATGCTGGTAGGGGTGGTATCACTACCAACACACAAAGCAATCACTTTCAACGAGATAACATATTTACAGCCCCATAAGACCTAGCTTTTTTGGCAACCTGCCGATTGTACTCGTCCAAGGAGTCACTAGGCAAGTGAGTAATCTGTTCTTCCTGTTTTTTAATTTTTTCCTGAAGCTCTTCCACTTTGGCCAAACTCTGCACGAATGATCGCTGTGATGCCTCAGGCAATTTCTTGAAGATCTCAAGTAGTCTACTTTCTAAATCAGTCATGATAATTTTAGTTTGATGATAATTTTAAGCTAATCTTGTACTCGATCTTGCCCCCATATTCCCGGATCACCCCTTGTCGGATCCACTCGTTCACTAGCTCCCCAACGGATACCTTTTCCTTTTGGGCCAACTTTACTACTGCCCTCTTCATTAGATCGTTGATCCGGATGGTGAGCTGATCGTTCTTCAAAACCCTTATACTTTCGTTCTTTGCCATGATACTCTTACTAGGTTTAGAACAAATGTCCTACATTCAGGCTGTACATAAAAGGACAAACTCTTAGGCCTTTATAAGTCTGTATTTCAAGCATTTAGAAATTTCAATAATATGCACCAATGGTTGTCATGGTAATCGCCCCCCCCCGCCGAACACAAGGCAGATAGTGGCCAGCATCCATATTTCGGAAGATGCGCATATGCTGGTCTATTAAATTTGAAGGGCTCCCTGCAGCGTATTCTTGTGTTTGCTGCCAGAAAAGTAATGGATTAGGAAAACGACAGTGGAATCTATCGCGATTGGAGGGATTGGAAGGGATGAGTATGTACAGAATAACGGGATTCCAACCGGTTGCAACCGGTTGCAACTAAATAATAGGGATAGTTCAATAAAGTGTGTCCGTTGATGCCGTTCGGCGTACCAGTTTTCCACATTTCCATGGCCGGAAGGAAAAACCTTCCTATTTTTTTCCGCTACCAGGGGTGTGGTAATGTGGGAAAGTGGATGTATTTGCAAGCTGGTTTTCATATCGATAAATGCTTGGTGACCCGCTCTCCGAACTGTTTGATCATCGCCCGCTGACACACCTTCCAGTTGTAGGTCTTTTTTCGCCAGGATTTTTGATTGTACATCAGCGACAGATATAACTGCTTGATCAGGGCCTGGTCGGAGACCCAGGCGGCCTTGCTCTTCACCATTTTGCGCATGATCCGATGAAGGGCTTCGACCGGATTGGTTGTGTAAAGAATCCGCCTCAGATCCTTGGGATAATCCATAAATGCAGTGAGTTCTTCCCAATTGTCCGTCCAGGACTTGACAATGTGACCGTATTTTTTGCCCCATTTAGCCTCAAAAGCTTCCAAGTGAAGTTGGGCCTGAGTCCGGCTGGCCGATTGGTAGATCTTCTTCAGGTCCTTGACCACTTCTTTACGATCCTTTTCATCGCAAAAGCGGGTAGAGTTGCGCATCTGGTGAACAATGCACTTCTGAATAATGGAAGTGGGAAAGACTTCCTTGATACTTTCGCTGAAGCCTTGCAGGTTATCCGTGCAGAAAAACAATACGTCCTCCACACCTCGACGTTGCAGGTCTTCCAATACCAGCCCCCAGCTCTTAGCCCCCTCATTATCAAAGATAAACATGCCCAATAAATCCCGATTGCCCTCGATGTCGGTCCCATAAACGGTGTAGAAAGCCCGGCTCTCATACTTGCCCTCATGGCGAACATTGAAATGAATGGCGTCCAGGTAAATGACCACATAAAAGGCCAATAGAGGACGTTGCTGCCAATCGCTGATCTCCACCAACACTCGATCCGTAATGGTAGAGATCTTTCCCGCCGATATCGATACCCCGTAGAACTCATGCAGTAATCGACGCACATCTTCCACGGAGTTGCCCTGCGCATAAAGCGCTATAATTTGATCATCTAAGCCACTCTGAAGTTGACGGGAACGCTTGGCTACTAGCTCTGGCTCAAAGCTACCCTTTCGGTCACGAGGCGTCTTGATAGTTAATTCTCCACTCGATGATAAGACCTGTTTTGAAGTGTGCCCATTTCGCTTATTGCGACGCCCCTCCATATGATCTTCTTCCAGGTGAGCATCTAACTCACCCTCCAACGCAACGTTGACCATACCTTGGAGCAACTCCGTAAAGGGGCTCTCTTTTCCAAATAGATCCTTGCCCGATTTGAGATGACCTTCTAATGCCTTTCGAGCTTCAGGATTATCAAGCACCGCCTTCAAAATTGGATGATTTTTCGATTCTTCTTTTGACATTTTGACTGATTATTGTGTAAGATAATCAGACACACTTAAATGAACAGTCTCCAACAAAGCCCTTGTTTAGGACTTAAGTGTTTTCTCATAGATTGCAAAAGTAGGTCTAGAGTGATGCTGGGCTATTTTCCTAGTTGCATTGAAAACAATATATCTTTTCGTAAGATCGTTATTGACATTACGATATATATTTTAAAAAGCAACTCTTGTCTTAAGATTCTTATGCAACCTTATTTATGATAGCCATGATAGCAAAAACCTCAACTACATTTTTAGTCCTCCTTTTTTCTACCTTATACCTTTTTTCGCAAAGCAATAACCCACCAATTGCGAAAA
>JBCCHF010000088.1:0-4502 GCA_039028895.1 Bacteroidota bacterium
CAAGTCACACAAGATATTGCTGACTCTAATGCGTGCTAGATCATCGATAAAATCTAGATCTTCATGACCGACAGCCCTTTACCTACTGGCACGGACTCTTCTACCTGTGGTCATTGCCCGAAAAAAGTTTTCAAAGGAATTTTCTGCGAGCTTTGTGAGAAATGGTACCACATCAAATGTGGAAAGCTGACCCAGGCTCAATATGAGGCACTGGAAAGTATCCCCTCGGCTGCATTCTTCTGTCATAAATGTCGGACCAATAATGCACTAAAAAAATTAAAGGACCTCGTAGCTTCCAGCTCCATCCGTTCCGAAGCACGTAGCCCGGAGTGCAAGTCTCCCTTTTCCCCACTACCGCCGGTTTCTCAAAGCCAATGTGACACTAGCCGTGTTTTCTCTTCAAACGAAGCTTTTCCTGTGACCGTAAGAGATGAGCCAAGCCAGATGCCTGTGCGTGAGGCGGTTGTGACTCTAGCTCAGCCCCCGTCTGTCGTGGATATTTCTCGCGAAGAAACCGAACATTTAGATGCTTGCAAGGACAAAAACGATAGGGATGACGAAGAAGAACGTGAAAAACAGGTTAGAATTGTTCAGGGTCACACCGATCCATTGTCAAACTTTTGGCCTTTCCCGATGCGCTTTCAAGGCCAAACGGCCATGTCCCTTGAGCATCACTACCATGCCATTCGTGCGATGCGCTCTGGTAAAGGAAACCTCGCCCTTGATATATTGGCATCAAAGCATGCAGGTGACGCTAAACGACTCTCTCGTTTCATTCCGAAGACCCGCCGCACAGAAGATCTGAAGCTCATGCAGGCCCTCCTAATGGCTAAAGCTGAACAGTGTCCAAAATTCCGTGCCGATCTCAGGGCCTGTGAAGCAAAACGATGTACCTTTGTCCATTGTACTCGCAAGGACATCGACCTTTTCTGGGCTTCCGGTCTGGACCCAAAGGATAATCACCAGAGAGGATATCCAGGATACAATCTGCATGGTCACCTACTCCACATCGTGTTGGCGTCCCTGCGACCCGAAGAAGAATACATGAAGGCCCCACCTCCACTGCTGAAACAACCCATTCTCGAATCAGGTCCCGTCCCGTTGCTTCCTGAGCTTGCAGGTTTCTGGCCCCTCCCACGATCGCACCCCCAAGGCCCTGCCGGTCAATATCTCGTGCCACCGATTCGTCAGATGGGTCCCCAACCGGAAACCAGTTTCTGGGATGGAGTCATTCCCACTCTAGGAGCCCGACACCTTCATGGAAAGTGTTCTGTGTGTGGGATCCCAGGCCATAATGAAGAAAAGTGTCGTCATCGTGTGAATGGAATTGAGTGTTTTTGTTGTGGTAAAAAAAGGTCATAAACGAGCTTATTGTCCATTTTTTGCTCCCTCTGCTAATTCTGTGAGTTCACATTCGGGTTTTCAGGCTGGGCCAAGGAGGGTAGGGGGGTGGCCCTAGGGTATCGTATCATAGGAACTAGAAAATCTTCGTTTACTTCCGCCACAGATCAAATGAGTTATGCTGAAAATCTAGACAAAGATTTTGAAAAAGAGCTTGCGGCCATAAAGGCAAATTTTGTGAACAATAACCATAAAGTTCTTCGTCCTTCCTTAAAAATTGTCTCGCTTAACGCTAGATCAATAAAAAATAAGATTGAAAAATTTGAAGTTGAAGTCCTAGATCATTTTGATCACCCCCATCTTATATGTATTACTGAGACTTGGCTAGAATCTACTCTTCCTGATAGTATTCTGCGTTGCGATGACAGATACAAAATTTTTCGTGAGGACAGAAACGAATTTGGAGGTGGGGTGGCCATCCTTGTGCGTAAAGATATAAGCTGTTGTCGAGTCGAAAGTGCGTTGTTTTCAAATCTAGAAATGGTTGTTGTAAAGATACGATGTTTTCCTTCTGATATTATGTTGAGTTGTATCTATCGACCTCATGCCACGGATGTTCACTTGATCAAACCAATTTTCAATGCCCTGGACTATGTGTCCAGACTAGGCCTTCCCATGCTAGTAGCAGGCGACTTTAATGCTCCTGACATAAATTGGCAAATCCCCTCCGCTCCGACCCACCTAAATCAAGATGAGTTTCTACAAACATTTATTGAGCTAAGTCTTACGCAGCTGGTCAGAAACCCAACACGAGGCGAAAATATTCTTGACCTATTTTTCACTGATGAGCCGGACTTGGTCATAAACTGTACTGTAAATGACAAATTTTCTGATCACTCTGTGGTTTCTTGTGAAATTGATGCATCCTTAAATCCTCCCCCACCTATAAATAAGGTCAAATATGACTGGTCAAACGCAGATTATTTGGGTATCCTTCACATCTTAGAATCTACGAATTGGTATGAATTTTTTGACGGTAGCGCAAATGACATTGACTGTATGTGGAACCGTTTCAGCAAATTATGCAATGAGCTATTTGAAACATTTGTGCCAAAGAAAACTGTTCTAAAACATAACAAACGACATGTAAGTTATCCAAAAAACATAAAACGTCTGCTTTTTAAGAAACGAGCTGCATTCCGTAAAGCTAAAATAAATCCTGTCCTCAAACCCAACTATAAACGATTAGCTAAAAAGTGTGAGTCCGAAATTCGAAAGCACCATTTTGAAAAGGAAACTCAAATGCTTTTAAACCCATCTAGCAAAAAATTTTTCTCTTACGTAAAATCTAAATTGTACCCTTCGTCAAGGGATGGCTGTGACTTAATGAAGGATGGTGTTTTATGCTCTGATCCCAAGGTGTGTGCCTCTATATTTAGTGATCAGTACTGTTCAGTATTTGTAAATGATGATGGAAAGAACATAGATCTTTATGCTGATGCCCCTGCTGGTCATATTGATGGTTCTGATGTTATAGTGACTCCTGATATGGTGTTCAAATGTAAAAAACTATTAAATGGGTCTGGAGCACCTGGTCCGGATGGCATACCCCCCTCTTTCTATAAGAAATTTGCTTCCCAGCTTGCGGTGCCCCTCCAAATAATCTTCTCCGAATCTTTTAACTCGGGAACACTCCCGCAACAGTGGAAAACGGCAACAATCACACCTGTGTACAAGGGGAAAGGGTCCAAAACTGCAGCTAGTTCATACCGCCCCATAAGTTTAACTTCTGTCGCTTGTAAACTAATGGAAAGGGTGATGAAAAATCTAATATCTGACTTTTTGCTCGAAAACAATATTCTTAGTAAGCACCAACACGGGTTCCTTTCGTCAAAATCAACTGAAACTCAACTGCTAGAATGTGTAAATGATTGGACGAAACATATTGATGCTAAAATTGGCATCGACGTTTTTTACCTTGATATTTCAAAAGCTTTCGACACGGTCAGCCACCCAAAACTTTGTAAAAAATTAGAATTTTATGGCATCAGGGGCAAATTTCTCAGTTGGATATATGATTTTCTCAAAGGTCGAACCCAACGGGTCAAAGTTGATGGAATACTTGCTTGCGAAAGTGGAGTAGTTAGTGGTGTCCCACAAGGTAGCGTTCTTGGACCATTACTGTTTCTCTTATATATTAATGATATTGTCGGTGTATGTAAAAATTCAAATGTAAAATTGTTTGCCGATGATAGCAAGGTGTATTTTAAATGTAAGGACCATTCTGACTATGTGCGTTTGCATTCCGATGTTGAGTCTGTTTTAAAATGGATGGATGCAAATCAATTGAGTGTGGCAGTTGAAAAATGCTCTGTACTGCATGTCGGGGGCTCTGCCGTAAACCCTTCTCGTTCATACCAGGTCAATGGCATTGACATTCCCCCCGTCAACCAAATTAAAGATCTAGGTGTGAAAATCTCTAGTGATCTAAAATTTTCAAGCCACTGTACTGAGCTTGCTACGAAGGCATTTCAACGTTCTAATTTATTTTTCAAATGTTTTCGATGTAGAGATCCATCTTTTCTGACTGCTGCGTTCAAAACCTATATTAGGCCTATTCTTGAATATTCAAGCACAGTTTGGAATCCCTATTTGCAGAAAGACATAGCTCTCATTGAATCGGTCCAGAGAAGGTTCACTAAAAGAATCCCAGGTTTTTCTCGAAACAGTTATTACGAGCATCTAGATTTTTCAAATTTGGACACTCTTGAGTTAAGGCGACTACGGGCAGATTTATGCATGTGTTACAAAATTGTATGCAAAGGATTACTTGATTTTAATGAATTTTTTCAGCTTCCAAATAATAGGTATAACTTACGATGCCACTCCAAAAAGCTATTTCATTGTCAGTACAATCTTGATTGCAGAAAATTCTTTTTTAGCAACTCTGTTGTTGATGCATGGAATTATTTGCCTGAAGATGTGGTCAGTGCGATAGACCTTGCTTCTTTTAAATCTAAGTTATCGAAATGTGATCTGAGTGCCTTTTTGAAATATCATCAATGACAGAATTATGTATGTAGTACAGTTGTACACGGAGGGTGAGGTGCGCTGCGTAGTTGACTTGTGTCGGCAAGAAGGCTGACATGAGTAACTAACGG
>JBCCHF010000089.1:0-4318 GCA_039028895.1 Bacteroidota bacterium
CAATCAAAAAGAATAAAAACTGTGTGTATCACAATGTGCAAATCGTCCATGCTTCTAAGGCCGCATGGCGTTTGCACTTCTATGTTAGCATATCAATTTAGAAGAAATGAAAAGAAACCGGATAATTAGTCATATTATTGAACAACTTCAGGAGGTACAGAATGGAAAATTATGGATGGGCGATACCTTCATGAAGAAACTCGATTCTATTACGGCAGAAGAAGCTTTTATAAGGCCTTTGCCAAATTTACATAGTGTAGCCGAATTGATTGCCCATCTAACCGCTTGGAAAAAGGATGCTTTCCTCAAAGTGAGGAATGGTAAAGGGATTTTGACCGCCGATGATGGAGGCAACTGGCCAAGCATTCAAGTCCTAAAGGAAATTGGGTGGGAAAAATTGATAGAAGAATATGAAAATAGCCATCTTAACTTAGTCAATGTATTACAAGAAAAAGAGGACACTTTTCTACAAGAGCCTTATGAGGACCAGGACTTTAAGAACACCTTTAGCTACTCATTTCTAATTGATGGAATTCTACACCATGACCTTTATCACTTAGGCCAGATTGGTGTTGTGATTAAATTAATAAAGGAAAAATCAAATACTCAATAAGTGATTGAGCCGGGATAGACCCGACCCCATTCACTCCGCCTTAACAATCGTCTCAACAAAGACTTCTTTGACCGTATTGATCCTGATGAAATAAGATCCGGCCGCCAGATCACTGACATCCAGGTTGTCTGCTGGAGAGGTACTTTCGTAGGTACTGACTTTTTGCCCCAATCCGTTGAATATTTCAATAGAGATCGTTTCATTGGGCAGCGTGCCGGGCACTTGATAATTTAAAATGCCGCTGGTTGGGTTGGGGAAAATTCTGACAGCTGGAATATCTATTTCCGGTTGATCGCATTGCAATACTTCTTTAACGGCGTATTCCATCACTTCATCTACTCCGTTGCGGATGCCTTCGATAGTGGGGCGAACTTCTATATCCGGTAGAATCCCGATTCTCTGCGTAGGTCTGTAATCCGGATAAAAAACACCGAGGAAGGACGCAGCTGTGGTGATGTTGCCGTCCGCACCTGATGTCGTACTGCCGATCTTAACGACATTCGGATATTGCTCCAAGCCCATGCAGGTATACTCTGCCTGACTTTGTATTCTTTCATCGAAAAGCAAGATTAATTTTCCCTCATATGGGGCAATTCGTTCACCATTTTCATTTTCAACGGTCAATGAAAAATCACCGCTTTTTCCCCACATTATAAAGTCGTTGATGGTACGTTCTATGATTTCGACATTCGAATGTAATCGGTAAATACCAATGCACAATTTTTCGCAAATAAGAATGCGCAACTTTTAGCAATTAACGATGCACAATTTTCAGCAAATAAGAATGCTCACCTGATATTCACATCGGACCTTCCTTGAGGTTTTCCCTACTACAAGATTGACGTTTTTTTTTGCTCCGACAGGAGCGAGGAGTTGGCAAAAGCCTGAGGCATTTGCCGCGATGAATAATGAAGTTTCGGTTATTGGAAATTTTAACCACAAGCCGGAACGAGTATGACTAAAAAACTAATGCATTTATGGATCATGTATCATGAAGTACACCGATTAAGCAGAGAGGGATTTAGTATGGCCAAGATTGGTCGGGAGTTGGTAATGGATCGAAGAACCGTAAAAAAGATACTCTCAATGAGTGAAGAAGACTATTTGGAATATCAATACAATCAGTCCACCCGGCGCAAGTTGCTGGACCCGTATGAGGATTTTGTGCGCACTCGCCTGGAAGACTGCCCGGAGGCATCGGCAGCACAGGTGCATGACTGGCTCAAGGAGCACCATGAAGATTTTATCGATGTGAATGAAAAGACGGTGTTCAATTTTGTGCTGTGGATCCGAAATAAACACGGCATCCCCAAACCATTCAATCACCGGGATTACCAACAAGTGGATGAATTACCCTACGGGCAACAGGCCCAAGTTGATTTTGGGGAGTATAAGATGAAGACCGAAGAGGGCAGGCGCAAAAAGGTACACTTCTTATCCATGGTTTTGTCCCGCTCCAGGTGCAAGTTTGTTGTTTTCCAGGACCGGCCTTTTACCACAGCGGCTACCATCGAGGCCCATGAAAAATGCTTCCAATTTTTTAATGGCATTGCCCGTGAATTGGTTTACGACCAGGACAAGCTGCTGCTCCATGACGAAAACAGGGGCAACCTGATACTGACGGAGGGTTTTCGAAAATATGTTCAGTACCGGGGCTTAAAACTTCATTTCTGCCGCAAAGCAGATCCGGAGAGCAAAGGCAAAATAGAAAATGTGATCAGATACGTTAAATACAATTTTCTGCGGGGCAGAATGTATCTGGACATTCTGAGCCTGAACGGACAAGTGTACGATTGGCTCTATCGGACAGCCAATGCCAAAGTACATGCGTCGACCCATAAGATCCCACACGATGAATGGCTCATCGAACGAGTGCATCTAAAACCCTTCAGCGGTGTGTTCACCCCCCAGGTACTTCCCAAACAGTACACGGTCAGAAAAGACAATACCATCACCTACAAAGGTAATTTCTATGAAGTTCCTCCCGGAACCTACCGGCAAGGAGAAGGGATAATGGTTGGAGTCAAGGTCGAGGATGGCCACCTTACCATTTACGCGGCGGATAACACTCAAATAGCTCACTATAAGACCTATACGGGCAAAGGCAGAAAGATTGGAAATAGCAACTTCAAACGAGACTACTCGGTTAAAATTGAGCAGCTAATTGACGAACTGTCCAGCCAATTTGATCAGCCAGACTCAGCCAAGAATTATTTTCAGCAAATAAGAAAGGACAACCCGCGCTATGTCCGGGACCAACTACTCCTAGTCCGCAAACTGACCAAAGAACACGGCATGGATATCATGAACCAGGCCCTGGACTTTTGCCTGAAAAACAACATCCTCAAAGCCACCGATATGGAAAGCCTGGCCCAAAAGCTGAGCCAGGAGCGCAGCAATGCAGGGCCTGCTGAACCACCCCCGATCCAAATCAAAACCATGAACGAAGCCTCTTTCAAGATCACACCACAAACCACTGATATATCTGATTATCAAAACTTAATGAAATGAACTTATGGAATCAAAAACGCAAACCATGATCGATTACGCTAGCCGGCTCAATCTGGGCGGCATCAAAGAGCAACTTCAGGCAATGATCACCCGGGCCAATGAAGAGAAAAGCTCTTATACCGATTTTGCTCTTCAACTTCTTCAAATGGAAATTGATCATCGAGCCAGGCGTGATCTGCAAAGAAGGGTCAAAACAGCGAAGTTGCCATTGAAATATGAGTTGGATCAGTACGACTTTTCTTTTACCAATGGCCTGTCAAAACAGCAGCTAAATCAACTGAGGGAATGTTCTTGGCTAGAACAAAACTTCAATCTGGTCCTGATGGGACCTTCCGGGACCGGCAAAACCTTTATTGCCGCCGGACTTTGTAACGATGCTCTCAAAAAAGGATACAGGGCCTACTTCCGAACCATCGAGCAGATTGTGCAAATGCTCAAACTCAACCACATCACCCGATCGGCCGCTGCCGAATACAAAAGACTGCTCAAATGCCATCTGCTCGTCATCGACGATATTATGATGTTCGCCCTGGACAAGTCCCAGGCCGTAGCCCTGTTCAATTTTGTGAACCACTTACACGAGAAAGCTGCCTTTATCATCACAACCAATAAAAGCCCCGAACAGTGGGTCAAAATGTTGGATGACGAAGTCATCGCCACCGCCTTGTTAGATCGATTGCTATATCACTGTGAAGTCATCAAATTATCAGGAAAATCATACCGGATGAAGCACCGCAAAACCATTTTTGAGCAGCCTGATAAATGATCAGGCTACCATCCGTTCTTTGAATTTTTGTATGTTTGGTAAGAGGGATAAGTGAGCATCCCTATTTGCTAAAATCTGTGCATCGCTAATTGCTAAAAGTTGTACATTCTTATTTGCGAAAAATTGTGCATTGGTATTTACCGATTACAGCCAGGCCGTTCATTCCAGACATCGCTCCCCTATCAATGCGTTTGTTAACCTCTATGCGGCCTTGACTGCTTATACTTTTAAAACCAACAAACCATCTACTCAAATTAACTTGGAAGCTCATTTGCTTCCTCAGCCTGGCCCAATGGCCAAGGCTGCTTAAATTTTTATTTTGATAGGGGATTAATCCCCGAACTCACGTTAAAATAGAAACATTATGTCAAGAGAAATAATATATAGAACAAGCGGTCAAAACCATGGCCTCATAACAAGATTAATCC
>JBCCHF010000090.1:0-4308 GCA_039028895.1 Bacteroidota bacterium
CGCTGTTATGCACATGTGAAGCCCTTTATTTAATACCCTCATTATCCCTCGTGTGTTTTCTTACCTTGCGTATTTCTGCCTCTGTGACATTCTAATTCAGCCTGAAAGTGGCAGCCTATTTCTACGTTGAGTGCTGTTAAATATTGAACGGTCTTTATCAAACCAGGGATTCGATGGGTTTGTGCATACCTGCATTACTGGTTTCTGCGTTATGCATTTTTTACGCAGAATCAACCTGTCAACTACTAATAAACGAGATCAATGCTGACAATCCTCAGAATCTTGAGTCCCTGGAGTTTATAGAACTAAAACAGGTGAACTGTGCAAACCGAAGGATTGATCTTTCCGGTTATCGAATCTTGGTCGTGAAAGGACTGGGAACCTCAAAGCAACCTGAAATTGAAGGTGTGATTTCCCTGCCCCGTGGCTTTGTGACATTACCGAATGGACTTTTTGTAATTGGCGATGAGGCCGTGACGCCAACGCCTCAGCTACTTTTTTCTAATGACAAAGTTGTGCTCAGACAAAAATTTTATCTGTCACAACAATCCGGAGGACTGCTCCGACATTTTGCCCTCAGCAATGGAAATGTGGTTCCTTTCGGCATACTTTTGCTTAAAATTGCACCCACGGACATTTTAACAATTCAAAGCAAGCTTCAAATTAGCAGAAACAAGCAATTCATTCCCCTGAATGAAGCTATGATGCAGCTCTTGTCACCGTTTATTATTGATGTTGTCGTATACTGTCGAAGATCAGGTTTCACCACATGTTCTGTTTTTGAGGATCTTGTGCCTGCATTTAGAGGGAAAGATTACATTTTGAGAGACTGGGAGGCTAAGGGGTCAGGCAAACCGGATCACAGTTTGAATCGTTGCACGGATAATTTTCTGCCATACCAATACCTATATTTTAAGCTGGGAAAGCCTAGCCCAATGGCTGAAAATGATTGTACGGGATTACGATTTGTTTTAAGCAACCAGATGCAGGCCAACGCTGATGATGCTCCTGCAGACATTCCATCTGTTTACGAACCCATTTCCGACGTCATGCAAGGTCCAGAAAGCTCATGCAGAATGGAAAAAAGTCCTCTTAAAAGATCCCAAATTGTAAGAATGACCGATGAGTCCATGATGGCTAAACGAAAGAAAGAGGATGATGCTTCCTGTTCTTATGATGCTCCGAGAGAAGTTTCCACGGCAGAGGCTGACATATCGGCAATTACTAGCCGACAACGTGTGATGGTTGACGGAATCTCTAGTGGTGAGATGAAAGAAGTGGATCTGGACGAAACCAAGAAGTTATCTAGTGCACCCGATTGGGAACAAGAAAAATACTTCAAGAAAGAATGGGAACAGTTTCTCGCTACTAAAATGGGGGACAGGTTCGATATTAAATGGCTCGATACATATAAGGCGCGAAAATGGCTTGAAGTGTTGCCGAACCACGAGGAGCCAGCGAAGACAGTTTTCCGTTGCCGAATATGCTTGAAGTACTACGACCAGTATTTAGATCCGCATCGGAACAAGCCATTGTTATCGAAACCGGAAGGGATCACACTATCACGACAAGATAAAACAAAAAACAGGGAGAAGATATCAGAGCACCTGCAAAAGAAAGGGCTGAAATGCAAAGAAGGCTCTGGATCGCAAGCCGTCAGAACAGGTATATACCCAAATTGTTGCATTCGTAATAAATAATTGCATATATATTTTATATTTTGGTTCTAATTATCTAATTTTAATTATATACAAGTATGGGTAAAACGCCCAAAGGGCTGCCCAAAATGTGCTATAATAGTTTGAGCAGGTGACATACATCGCTGTAATGGGACCCAAAATAATGGTCACTACTTTTAGCCAACTTCTGATCGTCGCCATGTATATATATACTTACGTTGCAGGACGTACTATGCATTCTCAACTGCTGGAGGCTCTCAATGCTGGAATGCAGCAGAGACTTGTAACCGAAGCAAGAAATTTGGAAGTTGCGTTGCAGAGCAAGGTTAAGGATGGAATGTTTCTTGTAACGTCGAACATGATGAGGCTGGTTTATGCCGAATGCCAACTCAATATTCCGTTTTTCTCACACCCCCGAATGGTGGAATTAATGAAAGCGAATGGGGCTCAAATGGGCATTCATCACGCGGACAGAACCGGTGCTGGCCGAATGCTAAGCGTCATTAGCAATACCATGCATTTCAAACTCGTCAAGCACTTGCAAAGCTCCCCAGGGCCATTTTCATTCATCGGTGATGGTAGCACTACTTATCACGGCGAACATTATTTCATTACATACATTCGTGCATTGGAAAAAGATGTATCTACTGAGGGCCTGGTGTCAGCCATTAGACCAGTTGTTTATTTCTACAAGCTTATTCTCATGGATAATGTCGACGAAACTGCAGGAGAGTACATGAGAAAAATCGAAAAATCTCTTGAAGAGGACAAGGCGGCCTACGGGGTTGACTTGGTCAAGATTTTCAAGGATAAACTCCTTGCTTTTGGTTCTGATGGCGCGTCTGTGATGGCCGGGGCTCAAGGGGGGTTGATAAAAAAATTAGAAACGTTTACAAACCGCAAAATTATCCATGTTCATTGTATGGCACACCGCCTACAGTTAGTAGTCGGTAAAGCGTTCAAAAGAGAGCATCATTTTACTTCTGCCGAGAACCTCTTGTCAAGCATACATAATTTTTATTTTAACAGAGGTCATAAAAGGAAAATTCACCTTGAAAAAACGGCGGAAGCCATGTCTGCGGTGTTTTACCGCCTGAAACAAATTCACAAGGTGAGATGGGTGGCCTCTGAAAAAGTCGCCTTGGAAACATTTTTGAAGGCATATCCCGTTCTGGCAGTCGATTTGCAGGATATCATTGCGAATGCCGATGGTAAATATAATCCTGCATCTGTGTCGGAAGCCAGTGGAATCTTCAGAAATATGGTGCAACGGGAAGCAGTGGTGTACTTCCATTTTCTATATGATATTCTATCCTCATTAACAATGTTATCGGAAAAGATGCAAAATACTATTGGCGTATTGCCTGATATTAGCAAACTAATACTACAGTTCCAGGAAAGTCTGATTGCTCGAAAATCAGCCCCAGGTTCTTCAGAAACTATGTTCTTGAATAACTATGCGTTTTGTGGCTCCACCAACGGCAATGAGATTGAAAAATGTGCAAGTTTGGATCAATACTACACATCAAGCACCGTTTTTTGGGTTGATCAGAACAGAGCAGGCTTCAAGGTGGAGCTACCGTCAAAGTCCCGTTCATCCTATCCTGATCTTAGGGTAGGTAGGGAGTCAATCATTACTGTTTTGATCAACAAATTGGAAGGATACTTTCCAAAAAGGGATAATGAGGTGTTTCAGGTTTTTAATCCTGCACGGATTCCCACAAACGAGTTTTCTGTAGATATGTATGGCACCAATGAAATTACCAAACTAGGGGAAATGATCTCCCTTCCAAACACTGAGAAACAAACTTTACTGAGTGACTGGAAGGATTTATTGACGAAACTTATTGATCATCCAGGCTTTGCTACACGACGCAAAGCTGAAACTGTTGATTTCTGGTCATTCTACCTGAGTGAAGATACTCTACCGTGGAAGCCATCAGTTAAAAAGGTGATTGAGGCGTTGTTGGTGATGCCGGTTGGCTCCGCGGACGCTGAGCGGGGTTTTAGTATTTTAAATCATGCGAAGTATGATAGAAGATCGAGCCTCAAGCATGCGTCGTTGAACGCCATGCTCCGCACACGAATTAATGGACCCCCAATTGCTGATTTCGATGCGTTTAGATACGCTAAAGCCTGGAAAGATACTGGACATATGTTAACCGACGCTGCCAATCGCGTCCACAATCCCCGTTCGGGGATAACTGAAAGAGAGATTGAAATTGTTGACGGCATTGAAAGTGGCGATTACGAAATCGATGGTAATACAAAGAAATACTTAAGAGGCAGTAGTTTGTTTTGACAATCGACATACTTGTTTTGTCTAGAGTTTGATAGTCTTGATGACTAGTTGCTTATTCTTATATTCGAGTAAAAATAAATGAAAACTCAAAAGACAAAAAATACACTACTTTGGCACTCGTTACTTATTACTTGTTACTTACGTTACTTACACGCTTTTGGGTCTGTTAATGTTATGGAATAAAAAATTCTGAAAAAATCTTACCAGTCTAACTTTCATCCCAAATTTCGGACCCTCGTAACTCAGAATCCTGGACCCTCGGGCCCATAGGGGGGGGGGGGGGGTCCGAACCCCCCCCCCTTGTTCGTGTGTGGGGACGGGGCGCGC
>JBCCHF010000091.1:0-3504 GCA_039028895.1 Bacteroidota bacterium
CACCTCTTCCCATTCCGAACAGAGAAGTTAAGCCCTTTAGCGCCGATGGTACTGCCCCTGGGTGGGAGAGTAGGTCGCTGCCAATCTAATTTAAAAGCCTTCTGGTATTTACCAGAAGGCTTTTTTGGTTTAGGGTAATTTTTCAGGAGAGATTTCTAATAGTTTTAACAATTCCAGCTTGCCAATGTCAAAAGTAAATTCACTTTCTACACGCTCACGGCCAGCTTTACCCATGTTTTTTCTCAAGTCAGGGTCTTTGATTAGTTGAATGATTTTTTGTGAAAGATGATGATTATCATCTGGTTGTGAGAGTAAGCCTGTGTTGCCATCTTCAATAACCTCCGGATTGCTGCTAAAGCTAAAAGCAACTACAGGTTTTGAAGCAGCCATCGCTTCAATAAGGACATAACCAAATCCTTCCCAGAGGGATGGTAGGACAAATATGTCAATGACATCCATAAACCCTTTTCGATCACTGACAAATCCGCAAAATTCAATATTATCGGTTACCCTTTTATCCTCAGCAAGTGTTTTAAGCTCGGCTTCAAGGGGACCACTCCCGGCAATCAGGATTTTGAAATCGATACCTTCTTTTTTAAGCGCTAAGGCAAGGTCGATCAAAACCACCTGGTTTTTCTGTTCCACCATTCTGCCCATGTTGCCTAAAATGATTTGATCTTTTTTCGCTTCGTATTTGAAACTCGTCGGCTGCTCATCAAAGTCGTTGATGTCTAGTCCGTTGTAGATAGTCGTTATTTTGTTTGAATCGATTAAACGGGCATTGTTCTCTAATAATTTTTCTTTGGTGGCCTCAGAGTTGACGATAATCTTGTCGATTACTTTTTTAAACAGGTAGCGATTCAGGATTGAATTTTTTACCGGCGCCGCCAACCCTCGCCGATAAATGATATTGCGTACGCTTAATAATTTTCCAACCAGGCCGGCCAACTTTAAGCCAGCTGAGGAATTGATAATCAAACTATCGACTGCCTGTTCGCGAAAAATCTCAGCCACGTTACTAATCTTCAATGGATCAAGGAAGCTGAGATTGCTTACCTGACAGCCTGCCACTCTAATCCCAACCAGCATGCACTTTTGATATAACAATCCTTCAGGATCCGCCACTACCAAAACAGAATAACCATCTGCATGGAGGGCTTTGGCCATCGAGAAATGCCATTCTTCCCCACCACCCCATGCTTTGGTGCAATTGAAAAAACAAATGAGTTTATGTTTCATCGCTGGATTGGTTTTGGTGTAGTTGTTTCAGTTTTGCATACTTTAAGTAGGTAGAAAAGGCTGAGTTTCTGCTAATTACATAACCGCGCCACCCATCGAGAAATCCCAATTTGAGGAAATAGGTTTTAAAGAATTTAACAGGCGGTGCGAATAACAACTTCAGCAAATTGACTTTTTTCCCTTTCTGGAAATCTGATCTTGCTTTTAAACTCGAAAATTTGTTGATCTGACCGATGTGCTGTTCGATGGTATAAAAGGAGTAATGGAGAAGGTCACCTTTCAGGAAAATTGGTTTGGCTGATGTTGATGCTATTAAAGATTCATGCACCAATTCTTCATTCCATTTATAAGCCCCTTTTTTCCAAAGCCTGAGCTTTGTATCTGGGTACCAGCCACTATGATTGATCCAGCCACCACAGAAATTGGTTTTACGATTAAAACGATAAGCGACATCCTTGTTTTTATCGGTTAAAGCAATTAAGGATTCCCGTAAGGGGTCAGAAAGCGCTTCATCGGCATCAAGGGAAAGGATATAGTCGTACTTTGCCTGATCATTGCCCCAATTTTTGGTGGGGCCAAACCCAAGGAATGTCATTTCAAAAAATCTGGCTTTATACTTCAGGCAAATTTCCTTGGTGCGATCGGTAGAAAACGAATCAACGATAATGATATCATCAGTCAATCCTTCTACAGATTGAAGGCATCGCTCAATGTTCTTTTCTTCATTTTTTGTGATGATCACTACCGAAAACCAGGCCATACAACTATCTTAAGCCCCAAATATAAAGCAAATGGACCAAAGCCTCTTCAATACTTTACTCCTCGCATGGATCGGCATTGCTGTATTAATCCTGCCAATCGCTACCAGGATCGCAGCTCCTTACGGACGACACAGTCGTGAAGGCTGGGGCCCAATGATCAGCAACCGCATGGGCTGGTTGATCATGGAATTACCCGCATTGCTGACAACAATCATTTTAACCCTTGCAGGAAATGCAGACAAGACCAATGTCATTTTCGCCATTTTAGGACTTTGGGTTTTACATTACGGGCATCGAACATTGATATTTCCATTTATGCTGAAGACCAAAGGCAAGAGAATGCCCATGTCTATCATGTTCTCAGCCATTTTCTTTAACCTGGTCAATGGTTTCTTCCTGGGGTACTACTTTGGGAATTTTGCGGATTATCCGGATGCCTGGTTCACTGATCCACGATTTATTGGTGGTTTAGCTATTTTCTTTATTGGCCTCGCCATTAACTGGAAAGCGGATTATAAACTGATCAACCTTCGTAAGCCAGGAGAAATCGGCTATAAAATTCCTAGAGGAGGGTTATTCGAGTACATCTCCTGTCCAAATCATTTTGGAGAGATCATCGAATGGGCAGGATTTGCATTATTGACCTGGTGCCTGCCAGCACTCGGGTTTTTCGCATGGACAGTAGCTAATCTGATCCCGAGAACATTGAATCACCATAAGTGGTATAAGGAGAAGTTTGAAGATTATCCGGAAGAGCGAAAGGCTGTGATTCCGTTTGTGCTATAAGTAAAAAAAGGAAATGAAAAGGATCGATCAGGTTTTCTGACCAATCCTTTCATTTCCAGCTTTCATGGTCTACTCAGTCTTTACAAATTTTCTTTGAACTACTTCATTCTCAGTAGCAATGCTAATGATGTATAGCCCAGCCGGAAGACCTGAAACATTGAATTCCAGTGTATTCCTTCCGGAAAAAATAGGTTGAGCCTCCTGGTGTACCAATTGGCCTGCCATTGAAACAATGCTGAATAATGGATCAGAAACCTGACCATTTGTGATATTCAATTCGAGGATCAATTGATTTGAAACAGGATTTGGATAAAGGGATATGTCATCAAACACACTGACTTCTTCATTTGAAGTGAAGCATACACTTCCAGAGGTTTCCCTGGTTACAGTGATTGGGTTAGAGAAGCTAAAGCAACCAGCAAGATCAGCAGTTGTATTGCCCATCATAAGTCCTGAGAGCCCGTCTTCGTAACTGAGGTGGTAGATCAAACAAACACCTTCACCCGCGCCTTCGAGATCGAACGGGCCAGCTGGTGGCAATGCGAGGATATTACCGATATCGTCCGTGATAACCCAAGCCGAGTTATCGCCAGAGTTACCAGTCAGTGAGACCAGAAATTTTCTGCCATGTTGCTGAGGGTTGCCTGTTGCGCTGCCAAGACACTTTTCTGCAAAATTTGAAAACCTTGTAACTCTCTCAATTCTGATGCAAACAAGC
>JBCCHF010000092.1:0-3203 GCA_039028895.1 Bacteroidota bacterium
GCAAATAGTCGTTACAGTATTCCCCCTCCCCCCCCCCCCCCACGAACAACCAGCTGCACCAGCAGTATTTTGAATGATTCTGCCTGGTAAGGGGGCTCTCATTACTAAGATTTTTCATTGCTCTCTTGCCTATTGGCCCTATTCCGTCTCATTAGAATTCTCTCTTTCTTTAGTCTGTCTTTCTCTCTCCCTCTCCCTCTCTCCTCTCTCTCTTTCTCTCACTCTCTCTCACACACACACACTCTCTCTCTTTCTCTTTCTCTTTCTTTTGTGTCGTGACACTGCATGGGCCTATATCAAGCCCTGGGCATGCTCGTTCTATTCCTGTCACTTATTTTGACTGTAATAATAACTGTAGTGCATGCATAAATGCACTTCACCCCCTTGCATGGCTTTTCCCTGTCCGCTCTTTTTTTTCCTGCACTTAGGGTCATGTTCTGTGTCATGATGTCATACCCTGCACAGAGTTACCTCACTAATGACATCATCATGATCATTTTCGGAATCACTGTAAAACACCTAGACAAAATAATTTCTGTGTCTTTTCCCTTCCCATTTTTAATTGTAGGCATCAAAACCTCTCTTCACCTGTCATGTAATTCTTCATGGTTGTTGTCAGAGCTGATGACAGTATTTCATAGCGAGAAGGCGTTGCTGCTGGTTCAGCGGAGCAGAGGGAGAAAATAGGTAGATCTACTTCAAGCACCTTCGTCCCTTACCAACTGCGAAGCAACCACAGGCAACCCTTTGTTTCTTCAGCTTTCAGTGAACAATTTTTCGCGGAAGTCAAGCTACATATCACCTTCAAACTTTTGCGCCAAACTTTTTTGAACTGTCAGGCTTCGATGGCAGTGCAAGGTGCTTGCCTAAAGTATTATTAATAGATTTTCCGACTTCAAGGTCGTAAGACAAGGTGCATACAGGCTTAAAGGGTAGTAAAATGTACATGTACTACCGCCGTCGCCAAAGAAATTTGAACCGAATCTTGGGGCCAGCGCCACCACCAGACTTGGCTTGCATCATGAGCACGTCACAATCTGCACTGCTTGCATGCGTTGCACGACCGACCAGTCCGCCGACCCAGTGTGACGCTCGCTGTGCTGGGCAAGGCTGCGTGACCACCGGTGCTGCAGCAGATGCCCCGTTCAAATTGTTTTGGCGACGACTTTACAATCTCAATACACAGAGTATAGATATCTACAGATCAATTAATCATGAAATTTTAATTGTCAGATGACTGGTGATGGCCATGAAACTCGGACTTACAACCTGAAAGATTGTTCATTGTTTGCCTGATTTCTGCAAGTACATGCACATGATGCTTCAAGTGGAGTATATTGCTTTTTTTTGCCAACCTCAGAAACCCCCAAACACTCCCACCCGAACCAACACAACACAACCCAGACTGTGGTGGTACTTGTATTTGTACGGAAGCCGCCAAAAAAATCTGAACTCGACCTCGGCACCTGCTTGCAAAGTTGCAGCGCTGTGGCCACGCGGCCCTGCACAGCCAGCCAGCATAAACAAAGTCATGTATGTACATCAGGGAGTCGTAAAAACCGGGAGGGGACACGGCCATTTGCTGGGCCGGACGATGTCTGCCTCGCGTGTTCGAGGTGAGGGAGTCGCAAATAGGGTGTGCCAAGCACTGATTTCGTATTTCTCCCGGCCTAGATCCACACCGTACCGTGCCTTGGCTTGAGAACGAAGAATTTTACAAACGAGTCAGAAAGGAACTGTTTCTCCTAATCCGGATATCCTGCTGTTGCCAGCGATGCGTCCAGGAAATGCTCGGAAGGAAGAAAGGGTTCTTTGGTTTAGTTGATCTTGTAGGGGTCGTGGATCATTGCCCTGTCGCGTAAATCTTTCTGTTGAGGAAACAGCTGATATCGCAGCAGTCGAAATCTTCTCAGAAAATTTCCCTCGATTCAACAAATAAACAAGTAAATTTGCACATGCTGAGCTGTACCGTGCTCGGGTGGATGAGGAAGTAAGCTTCCTGGAGGTACAGTTCCCTAATCACCAGAGAGTCAACTAACTGCCTACTTTGTACATTGCATGTTTGGCTATGAAAAATGATCACTGGTATGGCAAAACAATACATTCAACAGAACGACTGTGCCTCAACGATAGAAAAATCAGCCAGAATAGCGGAAATATTTTACAGTATTCTACAGTAGCAGTGAAAGACAATGAGAAAAAAAACAGAAATTGATTCTCGTGATTTACATCCTCACGAAACTATTTAAGAACAATTCTTAGGGAAATTGGTAGGTCTCCGATTCCCTAAAACTACATTACAAACCCACTATTTACCTAAGGCCGGTAAATGACATTAAGAAGTCTGATAAAACTGTAGAAGGAAGTGAAATCAAAATACCACTTCTCTTCATACATGTACATGTACATGAAGAAATGCTGCCTGGATATCAATGATCGTCAGTTTTTACTGTCTTCAGCACAAACGACCAGATACCGCCAGAGCACTGAATCATGACCTGCCACAGAATGTCGCATGGTGCTTCTACAAACTTTGTTGAGGCATGTCGGTGAAATTTCTTGCTTCCTTCATCTTGATATGACTTCCCTAAAGAGTAAATTAACACGGATAAAAGCACATTGAGAATTCAAGAAAGTGACTTCAATGTCTTACTGACGGTATTTCATCCACTGAGAACTATGACAGATAAAAGAACCTAAAACAACTATCGTACACCTTTTCTGACTTATTCAGCTACCATCTACCGAAATAACAGGTATGGTCGACCCTGGTCCCGAAAAGATAACGACCGACGTTTGACCTCTACCTTTGGAATATATAGCATTTCAGCTAATTAAATTTGGGACAACCGATTTTCAGGGAAGAACCAAAAAGAACCAAAAAAGTTTTATGCTACACCCTTCCTGAGTTATTCAGCTACCATCTATCAAAATATTAGGTATGGTCGACCCTGGTCCTGAAAAGTTAGCCACCGACGTTTGACCGCCATTTACGTCATGTTTTGTATTTCAGCTACTGAAAACTGCAACGCTCGAAATCCAAGGAAGAACCGAAAAGAACCAAAAAAGTTTTATGCTACACCCTTCCCGAGTTATTCAGCTACCTTCTATCAAAATATTAGGTATGGTCGTCGATAGAGGTGAAACAACTGAGTCGATAAGTCGAATGGCCAGTCGATAAGGTTCAGTCGATAACAAAAAAA
>JBCCHF010000093.1:0-3008 GCA_039028895.1 Bacteroidota bacterium
CACCGTCACCTCGCAGGAACGATGATCACAGATTGGTCAAGTGGGTGTGGGCCCACGTCTTCCCTCCCTGTACCAGACGCCGATCGCAGCGTCTGCCCACAACGTTGTCCGCATCCGAGCGAAGCGAGGATTGCGGACAACGACCAGGTATCCGCCCTTAGATTGACCTATCTTATTTTTCTTCTATTTAGCTTTAATTGAAAACCCCCTTAGGCAGGTCAGGGAGAACTATGGTATCGGCCAGGTTTTTAGACCTATGCACAGAATTAGTCCCTGATCCTTGCTCTTACTGAAAGAGCATTATATAGAATAACAGGTTCCCAGACCTACTAAGGGCATTAATGTACTTTCAAAATAAGGGTTTTATGACTATCAAACTAGTTATTGGCATTGATACTTCAAAAGCTAAAATCGATGCTTGGTTTAAACTACTCGGTGCAGATGAACAAAAACATTTATGTCTATTAAATTCGAAAATTGGTTTCTCAAAACTTGACAGGACCATTAGATCATTCAAGGTACTTCCAGATGAGGTCTTTGTCTGTATTGAACACACGGGATATTATGGGTACAAATTCTTTCAACATTGCAAGGCTAAAGGTTACTATTGTATTGAAGTTAGTCCACTCAAAATTAAAAGAAGTGCAGGCGTCGTCCGTGGAAAATCCGATGAGGATGATTCGCTCATGATTGCTGAATTTGCTCTAAGGCATTTAGATGAACTCTTTTCCGAAATTGACCTGGCACAGGATTTACTCAAATTGAAAACTATGTTGTCGCAAAGGAATCAACTGATTAAATATCAACTTGGAATAGAGAATCATAACAAACTCATAATAAGTACACTGCCCAAAAAGGAAATCAAGCAAACTGTTAAGCAAAACAACAGGATCTTCAGCTATTTCCAAAAGCAAATTAATCTTACAGAAGCACGGATTTATGACTTGGTTTTTAATGATCAAGATTTGAAAAACAACTTTAAGCTACTCAATTCAATCGTAGGTGTTGGGCCTTGGACAGCGCTCTACGTAATCCTGTACACCAGGAATTTTATGAGAATAATCTGTCCCAGGAGGTTTGCCTGCTTTGCCGGCATTGCCCCTTTTAAACATGAGTCAGGATCTTCTATAAAAGGAAAGCCAAGAGTAAGCCATCTGGCAAACAAAAAGATGAAATCATTGCTCCAAATGTCTGCAATGTCAGCTGTAACTCATGATCCTGAACTCAAAGCTTTCTACAATCGAAAGATCGAAGAAGGAAAATCCAAAATGTCAGTCCTAAATGCTGTGAGAAATAAACTCGTTCACAGAATGTTTGCAGTTATTAGGAGACAATCAGCTTATTTTGTGAAGCCAGTTTTTGAAAAAAAGCCAAAAGCCTGAAGTAAAAATGATCTAGTGGCAAAAGTTTTCGTCAAATTAAACGAAAACTCTTTCTCAAATTCTAAATTGAAAAAGAATTTGAAAGGAATTCTTTTGCCTGAAAATTTGAGAAAAAAAAGAGAAAAATGATTTGGTTTTATCATAGAATTCTGTGCTAAGGCTGATAAAGCTTTTTTAATCAAAAATTGCTGCCAACAATACAACCAATCCGATCACTCCCACTACTACGAGGGCCCCATCCCAAAAATCATTCAACGGTTTATCTGAAACCATTTCTAAAGACTTGATCGCATCTATTACTTCTGACATGTTTTGATATCTATCTGTAGGGCTGATGGCCGTCATTTTATTTATTATTTGATTTATTCTAACGTCGCTAACCCTACCATACAATTCCCCTGTTAATAATTCTCTATAAATTAAACCTAAAGAAAATATATCTGATCGAGCATCAGCAATTCCGCTATTCCATTGTTCAGGGGAACAGTATGCCCTTGTGCCAATTCCACCGTTTGTTAGGACTTTACTTTCATGATGAATAAATTTTCCTATTCCCCAGTCAGCAAGTAATGGTTCGCGACCATTAAAAAGAATGTTTTCCGGTTTTAAATCTCGGTGAATTATTCCTTTTTGATGTGCATGGTTTAAAGCATCAGCTAAATAAACTATTATTCCGGAAGCAGCTTTAGGAGAATATGCTTTTCCCTGAACTTTTAACTCTCTTAGCTTATCTCTTAAACTTCCATCCTTATAATATGGCATAACATACCAAGGGTTCCCATTGTGAATGTCAAAATTTAAACATTTGACAATGTTTTTATGCGCCAGATTTGCCATAATGTTTATTTCACGTTTGAATCTTTCATAATGGGTTTCATCCCAAGCAAAAATCATCTGTTTAACGGCAAAAAATCCCCCATTCGAAGCTTGATACAAATCAACGATTCCGAGTCCTCCTTGTCCAATGTTCCTAATTCTTTTCATAATCTAATGTTATTTGAAAATGGATATTATTTCCTTTTTTCTATTGATTTAGATTAACTCAACAAAAATTGGCCCATTGTCATTTTGTCGGAACTTTCTTGTCAATATTGGCATTTGACCCAATCAAAAGCTGCCATTATTGCAGATATGAAAAATCATTGTTAAGAAGGGCCAGTTAGAAAAGCCTTTCCCTTTTAATTATAAATAAATAACCTTCCCAATCTCTGTCCTGGTGGTCTCAAGTTGTAATGCAACATCGTAGTTTTTATTAGTTTTGTTGCGTTACAACTTGGAGGTCAAGCCTGCTTACTTATTTTATGTAAAACCCTATGAATGTACGCAAAAAATAATCAGCCGCTAACGGTTAGCTAAAGGCCGTGAAGCACTCTGAGCTAAAACGCCATGTGGCAAATGACTTTGCAGCATGGCGTTTTAGCGACTGTTAGCATCATATTTGCACAATATATTATGTTAGAAAAAAATTGATCTGTCCTTAATTCCTATTAGCTAGTGAAAATGGGCACAACATAGCAGTGGCAAAACCCAACTGTAGTCATCCAACGATTCAAACAAAAAATAATAATATTTTTTAGGCTTTCACAAATAATTACATGGCTAAATCTGGAATTATAATAAGCTGCC
>JBCCHF010000094.1:0-2336 GCA_039028895.1 Bacteroidota bacterium
ATGGTTACACCTCATCACCTCATTATAAAGGTCATCTGCGCAATGTACGTATGCACTATTGTCGTGTGTATCAAGTACACAAACAATGCATGTATCCACCCGCCATAGTTTAATGCTGGACATGTGTCTACAGACAATGGCTAGAGAGGTACATATGAATTGCACGCGCAAGCCCGACATGCGCAAGCCCGACTACTTGATTGGCTGTCGCTCAGCCAATGAGATTCTTACCGTACATTGCCTTCTCTTTGCCTAGCCAATCAGATTAAACTCCATAATGCGAGTATTTGACTAGGCCGTAGAATGCTTGTAAACTCATTTTACCCATAAAAAACATTAGAAATTGGAAATGCACAATGTATATTATATTTACAGAATCAAAAACTCAGTCGAAATTACGTGGGTCAGCCAAAGCATGAATGAATCCGTCAACATAATCCAGTGGAAGCCGTACGTGAAATTCACCAAACAGATTAACAAACTGCTGATTAATGCCCTGATATACGGGGTTGCGGCGGGGCAGGTTAGCTCCCGCAAGTCGGAGCTGTAGATCTTTTGAAGAACGCTTTGCTTCTTCTAGAAGTGTGGCTACGAATCGATAAAGGGACAGGTGTGGGGTGGAGAAAAATTTGTTAAGGCGATTGTGCCATCCTTCCACGTCATTGTTGGTGCGTTTTTGGACATTATACCAGTCCCAGATGTTTTGAGAGTAACGAATTAGCCAGGTGCGGACAAAATAGTCATCACAAAACTTGTGGTAGCGAGGATCAGTAGAATCATTGTAAATCTCCACGAAGTATCTGTATTTTTGGGGGGCAGGAACCATGCCGAGAGCGATCAAACGCCGAATGGATACGTAAAAACTGTAATCGTTTTTGTAGACCGCCGCCCATCCCATGGATTTTACCTTGTTGTAGATTGCTTGCCCGTAGTGAAAAAAACAACCACGAATGTTTATGTTCGGAAAAACATTTTTGGCTCCCTTATGAATAGCAATTTCAAAATCGCTAGAAATGGTGCTCCAGGAGTCCAAGCTGATGTTTTTCACTCGACACACATTGGAAATAATAGCAAATGCTTTCTCGTAAGAGTCTTCCGTCTTATCCGGAAGGAGACAGTAGAAAAAAGGAAAAGTTTGGCCGTAAACGTTTGCATGCACAGTGAAAAGCTGATAAAAAAGATGCGGGGTAGTCCAAAACGTGCCGTCAGCGTCAATTTTGGTCACGTGGCCAAGTCGGGCCAGGTCCTGGTCGGGAGCCGCGAAAACAATCAGACGCTTTGAAATGTGAGGTTGATTTTGAGTGAAGTATATACCTGAATCTGCCACAAAAAACTGGGAATCGTTATCATAGAGAAACTTATCCTCTAAATGGGCGATGCTTATTTCAGCAAAAGTATTTGGGGCTTTTGGGATGCATGATAGCCTTGCTCGCGACATTGAGGCCTGCATGGTAGGAAAAGAAGGAAAATCAAGTACCGCGTTAGGATCTGCATTTGCAGTAAATTGGTTGTGCACGGAATGATATATAGCCGACAAAGAGACTCTAGAGTTTGTAGTATTTTTGGACTCAGAAATCAATTTAGCGCGAAAACGTATTGCAAGAATATTTGGGGGATCATGAGTATGATTAGGATTAACAATATAAGCAAGGTCATTCTCCAATTTTGCAGTAGATGGGCAGCGAGATGACCTACCTGCTGACAGACAAGAAAAATGGCATGCTGGCCACGTTTGTTAATAGCATATATATGATCTTGGATTAAATAGACAGTTCCTCTTTTGAGAGGAACCTCACAAAATTGCGCCATTTGCAAGAATGAAATTTGAAAAACAGTTTTTCAGTTTATTTTCACCCATTTCGGTCCATGAACTCTATCCCGCCCTTTCCCGCCAACTCCGCCTTCTTTATCTGATTTTAGCTTCCTTTCACTCATGTCATAAATAACAATGGCGCCTTAATACATTTAATACATGTAAACAAATTTATAGAAACATTCCTTTACCATTTACAGTACAGCCTATTCACCTTATTAATATTACGAAATACCATATACCCGTGCCGTGGCCATGGTTGCATTTGATTGGATAATGCAGCCTCCAATTAGATAGTCGGGGTTGCGCGAGTCGGGCTTGTGCGTGCATGCCGGTCATACTGAATAATATTTACAACTTAGATACAAAGGTGGCATGTATGAAAAGGTGCACGATGCGAGCAGCGCAGACATTACACTTGACGTGTCGTAAGGCCATTAACCATCAATGGAGCAGATTACCTGTTGATCTGCATGACTGAAACCAAGCAGGATCTGCTTAGTTGGCTGCGTCAGGTTGAAAA
>JBCCHF010000095.1:0-2270 GCA_039028895.1 Bacteroidota bacterium
ACATCATTCTGTGTTGCAGCAACTGTGCACATGGCTATCTTCACCATGCTAGACCATATCCATGCAAATCCGTATACCTTTACCTAGCCCTGAGGGCTAGGACGTCCTAAAACTTGACCAATAAAGTCTGTCCTCTTAAATAGTCACCAAACAGTGGGATATCCACCGGGCTCCACAATACAGGAATCCACGCCGAAGCCTGATAACTCCACCCGGTAGTTTTCCGCGAGTGCTTCCAAGGCCCATTTGGAGGCATTATATGGCCCATAAAATGGGAAAGCAATTCTTCCCAGCAGACTTGAGATATGGACAAGCAAGCCCGACCCCTGGCTTCTAAAGTGGGGGAGTACTGCCCGATTGACGCGTTGAACACCAAATACGTTGATGTCGAAAAGGCGTTTGAAGTCCTCAATCGTAAATTGTTCCTGGATTCCTAAAACGCCTACTCCGGCATTGTTGATGACCACGTCCAAACCACCCAAAAGCTGTATGGCTTCGTTTACACCAGCGTTTACACTATCTTCATCAGTTACATCAATGCTGACAATTTTCGCTCCTAAGGCAGCTAACTCGTCTGCGATCACTTTATTTTTTGATGTTGCATTTCGAATGGTGCCAACAACATGATGCCCCTGATTTAGCAGTGTTTTTACAGTTAAGGTTCCAAAGCCTCCATTGGCTCCGGTAATCAATACTTTTGACATAAGATTTTAGTTTTAAGCAGGTGATCAAATTGACGACCTGCTTATTAGTTGATAAGGCAAAGTTGCAGATCAATTAGCAACCGCGCGTAGTCAAATCTGCGATAATTGTAGCCAGAAGTTATAAAGTAGAACGACTAGTTCACCCTTTTCACAATCACTTCGGCCACTGAAAACTGTTCTTCCAACCGAATATCCGTGCTGGAAGCTCCGATCTGCACACGATACATACCCGCTTCAGTTATCCAGGCACGTTCTTCCGGATCAAAAGAAGCCAACTCTGAGGCAGTCAACCGGAAGGTGACCACTTGGCTTTCGTTGGGCTGTAACAATCTGGTTTTGACAAAGCCTTTTAATTCCCGAAGAGGCTTTTCCATTGATTTGCCTGGTGCGGCCAGGTATAATTGCACCACTTCTTTTCCTGCCGTATCACCTGTGTTTTTTATGGTCGTTTCTACCATTAATTCACCGTTAAACTGTTCAGCACTCAATTGGAGGTCCCGATATTGAAAGGTCGTATAAGAAAGCCCAAATCCAAAAGGATAAGCAACGGGCACCTGCCGGGAAACGTAATGGCGATAGCCTACCCAGATGTCATCGTGATAGGTGATTTCCATTTCATAACTGGTCATTACACCCCCTAATTCATGGGTTTCACCATCAGGGATTTCTATGCCTGGAAAGTCTTTTGCATTGAGAACGTCCTCATAAGTTCTGGTAAAAGTAGTTGGTAACTTGCCGGATGGATTGACATGATCCGTCAAGACATCCGTTAAGGCATGTCCGGCTTCCTGACCACCTTGCCAGGGCAATACAATTGCATCAGCAGCGTCTCTCCAACTCACAGTTTCAATGACATTTCCAATATTGAGCACTACCACTACTTTTTTATGGGCGGCCCTAAATACTTGTGAGACGCTTCTTATCATTTTTACCTCGGAAAAAGTCAGGTAAAAATCGCCGCCGGTTTGGCGGTCCTGGAACTCACCCGAATTCCTGCCGATCGTAATCAATGCAATGTCATTGTCGCTCGCTTTAGCCACTAACAAATCCTCTTCTAAAGGCATTTCAGGAATCGGGGGCAGTAATTCAAAAATGAATTTTTTCTCCGGCAACTTAGCCTTCTCTGTTTTGATATACGTGTCGTATCTTTTTTTCAAACCAGCATCTATCCTCAGATCGGCTTCCTCTAAGCCCTCTACCAGAGAAACTGTATAATCATTATTGACATCACCACTCCCGGTTCCCCCGGCAATAAAATCATAAGAACCGACGCCGAAGGCTGCAATGTTGACAGACCCTCCCGCCAAAGGAAGCGTGTTGTTTTCGTTCTTTAAAAGAATGACCCCTTCGGCTGCAGCTTTTCTGGCAATTTGTGCATGCCCTTTTAAATCTGGTTTGTCGGAATATTGATAACGCTGATAGCTGAGTGATTTCAATACTGTTTTGAGGATGCGCTCTACATTTCTGTCCAGGTCTTCTATTTTCAATGCGCCGCTCTTGATCGCTTCTAAAATTGTTGCTCTATGCCTAGGCTCTCCTGGCATAATCAGGTCATTTCCCGCTCTA
>JBCCHF010000096.1:0-2232 GCA_039028895.1 Bacteroidota bacterium
AACACCTGTACTTTGACATAATGAAAATATGCTTTCAACCTGCCTTTGGTCGATTGACGGATGTCTATTTGCTCAAAGTCTTCTGCAGACAAGTAGTTGAGGTATTGGTCTACACTATAATCTTCCTCTTTGCCATAATCGAAATGGACGATGAAGTTGCTTCGGATGTCACCGATGAAATCAATGTTTTTACTTTCAAGAAAAGCCAACAATGAGGTCGTATTTCCATAAAGGGCATCAAAGTTGACAAAATCAAAGTCAATTCCTTTAGCCTGGGCATCCTCTATCATTTTTTGAGCCATGGTCGGTTTTGATAAGTGTTTTTCATCCTTTGGAATATTGCACTTTTCTCTTCTAAGCGTATCCCTATTCCATTCTTCGGGCATAAACAATCGCATTCTGCCCCTGACAAAGTCCTGCGGCAACGGCTACCTGTCCGTTATCAACCTTACCAACGCATCCCAGGTATTGCCTTGACACACAAGCAGACATATGACCTTTTTTACGGAAACCTACCTCATCAATGAGTAGACCAACAGATTTTCTGGCTTGTTTGAATAATGAAGAAGCCTGCTGGGCAATCTCATCCATCAACACTCTAAATGACCAATGATCACTATTGATGAAGTGGTTGATGCTTTGTTGATCCAGCTCAGAAATACGGTCTGCTATTTCCTGGCAGTTGACCCTGTTTTTTTCAATCTTGAACAGTGATGACAGGTAATCAAAAGCATGAGCCTTGTAGGAAAACTTGACAATATTGAAAAAATAAGAAAATCTTGAAAAGAAGCCAGGAAGTTGCTGAGTGATCGATCCAAAACCTTCTGAAATTTCGGCATCATTTTTTTTACGGGTACTAATTTATTAGCCCGTTTCTCCTTAGTTTGTGATACAATGTTTGTGGAGTAAAAATAAGGCTTAGGATCCTTTCCAAAGCAAACTTTTTAATCCTTCTTTTCTAAGATGACAAAGTAGGATTACACTAAATATTTCTACCATCATAATTGGGGCTGGGGCACAAATTATGACAGTTGGTGGTATAGCGAGGGAAATCTAGCACCTAAATCTGATTCTAATAATAAGACAAGGTATAACTTTAGATATAACAGAGAATTATTATTTGCAAAACCTTAAAAAGTTATGAAAAAAATATTGCTACCATTGATTATGCTTACAATCGCTTCCTGTGGTGAAGAACGTGAAGAATCTATCGGAGGCATTGCAGGATCGCAGTTGGAATTCTCTTTGCTCATCTCGGACAAAAAAGGGAATAACTTACTTAAATCTGATGCTGAAAACGGTTATAAACCAGAAGAAATAGCGCTTTATAAAGACACCTCCTTAGAAGAGAACATTCTATACCAGTGGTGGCGGTATACTGGGTATATATCCAAAGACGCATGGGATGCGACGCAAGATCCTAATAGTGATGTGGCACTCCCGGATAGTGATTCAATTTACGTTGATGCAAAAGGAGAAGTAGGTTTTCCTGAAAATATGATTGAGCATGGTCCTTATGCTAGTGCAATTCCAATGTATCCGCGTAGAAGTTATTTTTCGGTGATGGAAGATGGCACAGAAAAAGCCTTGTTATACCTTAAGTTGAAGGAAGATGTTGATACATTGGAGATAAGAGTTAATTATAAAGAAAATTCTTTAGGCAGATTAACGCACGTTTTCCACAATGACATCGAAGTATTTAATTATGATTTCAATCCAAAGTCTGATATATACTTGATCAAATAACTCTTTTGCCAATAAAGTAATCGACCCCGGTAGTATATTAGATGTCATGTTGCTGCTTGGGTCTACTACGACACTACAAATGCGCTCGTGTTGTATGATGGATTTAATTATGCTCAGTATCATTAAACAACATTTTTAAAAAACTTTTGTTTTTTGTTGGACCAAAAGCGGTGTGATAGACATCACCTACCTGAAGCCATTGATCTAGTCGAAAGACTCACCGGAAAAAGACCCAAAGTAGTCATAGGAGATATGGGATACCGGGGAAAAAATGATTGATACCACGCAGGTGATCACGCCCTATACCACCAAACCCAAGAACAACTACCAAAAACGAAAGACAAGAGAATGGTTTCGAAGACGAGCTGGTATCGAACCGATCATCAGTCACCTCAAGGCCGATCATAGAATGCACAGGAACTTCCTAAAGGGAAGCTTACAACATCAACGCAATCATGGCAGCTTTCAATTTCAAACGGGTCCTAA
>JBCCHF010000097.1:0-2094 GCA_039028895.1 Bacteroidota bacterium
GGAGTCGGAGGAGTGCAATTACACACAATTAAAAGAATTAGGTAAGTATGAATCATCAATTTTTTCATTTTGCCGGGATCCTGTTTGTAATGTTGGACATGGTGTACAAACCACACTAAGCTCTTATACCCCGGCTAAGGAATCTTTTTGCATCTAAATTTGATACTGTTTGCATACTGTTCAGAATGAACTTCTGCTGCATCCACAATGAATCCGTTGGGACAAGACAGAACCTTCTTTTTAGATTGTAGGGTGAGGAAAGCCGCACCGATAGGCTGTCTGAGGGGTTGCTTGTAGAACTTTTTCCCATCAAAACTCTGACAGCCCAGTTTTTGGATACTTTCGATTAAGGTCTTTCCGTTGTATTCATTAGTCAGAAATTCGATTTCTTTTATATAGTATCCAGGTGCGCACATTGTGAATTGTTGCTGATATACACTGGGATATAGCACGTTATTAGTGAAGATCTGCAAGGATGGATTACGTCCAAATGGTCCATTTGTAGTGAGATATTCATTGATGTATATATCGAAAGGGAGATAATCATCTTTAGAGACGGCTCTAAAATCGTTGAATGTAGAGAGATCAATGGAACCACTAGCTACAACTTTTGCATGGCTAAAGCTATAAGTGTAAGCTTTCTTTTTGAACATTGGAAGACAAATTAAGCCAAAATTACCTATTCTACCACTACCGACATTATGATTTCGTGATGTTGTGTTATTGGGAGATATGCTAGAAGCAACGATTCCTGCTGCTGCGTATCCCGGTTGGCATTCTAATAAGCGTTTTGTTCCATTTGTTTTTCCAATCATCCCGGGTTTCAGGCTTGATTGGTACTTGGTAAATTCGGTTTTTTCCTTTTGAAATTTGCGATACAAATCGATAGATTCTTGTGAAAAGAATTTTTTTCCGAGGGGAAGCCTATAACGAAAGGCTTTACGCGGAAGTAGATCAAATGCTGCGTAGTATGGTACTCCTTTCGGACTAATATAAGAATTTACACCAATAGCGATATTTCCAGTGAGGTACATTGCCGCTCCCCCGGAGGAACCGCCCCTTATATAATAACTGGATTTGGCAGAGTCACAAAGTAGAGAAGGCGCATCACACCTAAATGTTTTTCCTGGCTCTGTGGTCTCTGTTAGTTCGTAGATTCTCCCGTTTGGAGAAAGGAGAGCTTGCGGTAGGGTAAACCCACCGATTTTACCAAAGGCAGGATCTTTATTTATGCTTAGTGAGTAAACTGATTGATTGACGATAGAATGCTTGTTTTCAATTGAAGTTAAAGGAATATGTCCAAAGATGTGACTAGGCAAAATCGTGACTTCTTCTTCGGAAGGAGGAGTCGTTGGTAGTGTATAGGTTTTTTTGGGGGTGCCAAAGTCGTATAGGGCAGAGGAAAGTTCTTTGGGTGTTATTTGATGGTAATCGATATCTCTCCACCCTTCGGATGCTCTGTTGGAGGTGTCGATAATTGTTGTTTCGAATTTGAATAATTTTTTTGGTGATAAGCTGTTGACGTATTTCGCAGGGATTCCCAAATCGATTAAGCGATTTCTGGCATCTTGAATCGCTTTGTCTTGGCTCATTTTGTCAAAGTACTGTCCAAATGTTATAGGTGCTGTTCTTTTGCTTTTTGGGATTCTTCCGGTGTTAACGGACTTTTTGTCTGCTCTACAATGCTCGGCGGTTATAAGATAAGGTCCTCCGGAGAGCCAACCAGAACAAAGTTCCTTTGGGACTATTGGGATTTCAAGCAGACCTACGGCTCGCCCGTAAAGGGAGCCGACTTGGTAAACTGGACTATCCGAAAAGGAAAGTATAGGCGCCCAATTAGTCGGAGTTTGAGCATATCCTCCAGGTTGGGGTCGGGATGGCTCTGGCGAGAATATGTCGGGTAAGTCATTTTGAAAATTGATGGTATTGCGGTTGAATATCTCTGAATTGGACGAAGGAAGGGCATCTGGGAGTTCGGGGTCGGTCAACATTCGTGTAAAATTCCAACGTACATTCGCAGTGAACTGATTACAAAGAACTTTATTCCCCAAGTTTTGGGAGTGCAATTTTTCTTCTTCACACAACAGCTCGAAA
>JBCCHF010000098.1:0-2078 GCA_039028895.1 Bacteroidota bacterium
ACATCACGTGGGCATGTACCTAGTCCCCATGCTTTTACACCTCTGTGGGTATTTTTCATCTTTAGGCCGAACTTCTTGGGGGTGCAACCCCCCCCCCCCCCCGATTTATGAGTAATTAGAACCCCTTACAGACCATCTACCATATGCACAGTACATGTACATCATTAAATGTGTGGAAAAGGTGCAGCTAATGTATTGTTTTGATTCTTCATTGACTGGTTAGTGAATGGTTGTTTTTACATCGTTGACTGTGTTGATTTTTCGAACGATTTCACTTATCTGAACGGTTTGTGAACCGTGGGTTGCCATTGGTGTTCGGACAAACGAGGGACCACCGTACTTCTGTTTTACACCTCTTCAGACTTCGCTCTACAGTCCGCCATTTTACACCAGTCCCCAGGGTTACAAGATGTGCGCCAGGCTGTACCCGAACGGAGACGGAGCGGGACATGGTGAGTGCACATCGTGACCTGGCTTCGCTGGTACAATGATATGAGCCCGGATCCGACTAAACCTACACTTTGTGTATTTAGTAGTTACGTCACAAAATGATAGAAACGGCCACGCAAAGTGCACTCCTCACGTCCTAAAAATCAATTTTTTGGAAAAATAATTTTGGCAAAATTTTTCACAAATTTAATGTGGGTTTTTCAGATCCTGGCTCATATTTTTTAAACTGAAAGAATAGGAGCAAGAGCTCTGCTGTCACTAGTCACTGCTGCTTTCTCTTTCTTCAGCCTTTTTGCTACGCTATCACTCCTCTCTCCCTATCACGTTCTAGCCGCATGCATCAACACGTTTCAGCTTTCATAATGCGATCATTTCATTCCACGAACGAGCTTTCACCCATTGGGCATCCTCAGGAGATGAGTACTAGTAATACTGTCTTCAAAGTCATGGCTACAGCGAAACCTGAAAGTTCTCTAAAAAAAAATAAGTTCTTGCTACTCGTATCCTTTTTTTGCCCTGTATTTCCAACTCAACACTCTCATCCACTTACATGTTAAGCTTAAATTTGACGGGCATCTGCCGTCATAAACCCGTGACCATCTGGTCGGGGGAGCTGCTCTTGCCTCGTCACCACTGCCGCTCAACATGACATACATCATGCAGTTTCGTGTGGAATCTTGAAACGAATTCGTCGAATTCTCCCAGCATGACCTATTGACCCCTAGATGCGAGTTGGCTTGAAAAATTGCAGAAACAATCCGCGTGGGTCAGGTACCGTATTTTCCCGATTGTAAGTCAACCCCGCGTATAAGTCGGTCCCCCTTCTTGAGGAGTGTATATTTTGGGTTTAAAAAGAGTTAATATCCGGTTGTAAGTCGACCCCCTTTTTTCAGTTGACTTTTTATGACGTAAAAGGTCGACTTATAACCTGGAAAATACGGTGTACAGCAAAAATCTACTGTATTTGCCGATGAAATTGAAAAGAGTACGATCAATTCCGTGATCAGCTTGCAATAACCTTGCATGCAAGCCTTGCAAAGATTGCAATAAAGGCAGCTACAAAAACTCTCTCTCTGCGAAAAGCTTTCTTCAACTGAAGGTCGAGAATGTCATGCAGCGGGCCATATTACGAGTAGCCGTTTTTCTTCTTTGCTGTTGTTGTTTTCTCTCCTCCAGATACGCACATCTCCCTCTTCTTTGTCATTATGGCGGGCGAGTTCGATCCTCTCCTGCCTTGGCCATTCAACCGATACGTAATCATGGCGATCATGGACCAATCAGAGCGCAGACGGCACTTAAGGAAGACGATCCCGGTACGCTTACCCCAACCGGCACCGGGTGCAGATGAGAAGTCAGGTAAAGAATCGACACAGTGATCCATAGGCCCCTGCGAATAATGCCGGAAGAAATTAGAGCCAGAAAATGGCATTTTTATGACCCAAATCCTGCATTCTTTTGGATGTGGGCCGCCTGAGAAGCAAAATACCGGGTCTTTTGAACAGAACTTGAAGTATGTGAAGATGTGTGTAATCAAATAGGAGCAGAATAAAGAGCAGAATCTGTTGCATTATCCGCAAAGGCCCAGTTTCAGCTAAGCACTGTAATAAACACGCATGTTGTGCTACTCG
>JBCCHF010000099.1:0-1985 GCA_039028895.1 Bacteroidota bacterium
AAAATTTCTAGATTTTCGGGCTTATCATACTCTGGTCCATAAATGATACGCAAATATTCTTTACCTCGACATTTTAAGGCAGGTTGAATGATACCTTTTTCATTTCGAGTAATAAAACCCAATGGTTTAATTACCATTCCCTCTCCACCTTTTTTGGTCAATTCAAGCCACCAATCCAATGCTTCTTTTTCAGAATGTGTATCCTCAAAATCGACTATTTTAAAGTTAGTCATCATGACTAAACTCTGAGCCTTATTTCCCGCGGGTTGAGACTCCCCTTTAGGGCTACGGCTTGTACACAAGTTGCATTAGTGAAAAAACAATATTAAGAAGTATCAAGAAGTTGGTACGTTTCAAACATGATAAAAAATTTGTCTAACCCAGTTTTCATGATAATAGGTCCTGGTGGTCTTTGGCTCTGATAGCCTTTCCAACCTCCAAGTCTTGCAATAATCCATGAAGCCCAACTTAGACTATTGGAAAGAAACGGATTCTTCAGTTTTTCGGTATTTCCTTCAAGATGTTCATTGACTTTATTCAAAAGTGTTTGCTGATCTTCATCAAAGACATATTCTATTGGTGTTGGATTTTCGGCACTTCGGGCGTTGACTAATTGCATCACAGCCACTGCTGCTTTAAAAGTCATTGTGGTCTGTTTTAAGATGGCATCTACCGCTTCTAATTCGGTAGCTTCCTGATTGAATCCCTTTTTCTTGATGATTCGAAAAAGTTGTTCAATATCCCAACGAAGTAAATACCACTCGACGATTTGTTTGGCGTCTTGTGCATTTTCAATAACCCGATTCGTCCATAAAATCCAATGCAAGGGTTTTTCACCTTCTTCAAGGTCATTAGTTATTTCCTTAACTTCTACTACTGAAAGCTTAATAGATTTAGCTTTTTTCAACCTTTGAGGAGGTAAGATTTCAAGCGTTTCAAATCGCAATTCCAAAGTTGCCTTTCGAGCTTTTCTGACTACTCTTGTTCCTGAAGTCCAAGAGTAATGGTCTAAGGCTCGAAGATTAACTTCATAAGTCATCTCAACAGGTAGTATTTCCAGACATTTATCCAATCTTTGGATTTTATCCTTAAATTTTATCTGCCGATTTTGCATCGCTCGAATGATAAAATTGCGTTTGAGCTTGCGATCAATATGACCAAATAAGTCAAAATCATCTGCTTCTCTGTCAAATACAAAGGTCAAAGATTTGGCTGATGACAATGATTTGTCCGAATTACTTGCCCCCATGTGCCATTTGAAACTTTCTTTTGATTGCTTTGGAACAGTGTTTTTGTCAGGTGCTTTTTGAGCACTTCTATTCCATAAAATCAAATCTGAAAGACCAATGGCACAGCCATTTGAGGCATCTAATGCCAAACTCGCATGAGCGTGAAACCCTTTGGTTTTACCATCTTGCAAAACACCCAATTTGTCAAAATCCTGAATCCGACCTGATCGTTTGCTTAAATTAAAACTGGTACTGTCACTAAGACACAACAGGTCTTTGTCTTTGATAAAATCAGCATTCATTGTACAATTCATTTTTATCAACTCTTCCACACTAACTCGTGGATTGCCGTAAAATCGATAAAAACTTTTAGCTTCCGAGGCATTCCTTGAAATTTGTTGTATCGAAACTTTACCGCATCCTTCCAGTTGATTCAATAATGTATTGTATACTGAATGAAGTCGTTTATCATTGAAGGGATGTCGCTTTCGACTAATCCCTGTGCGTTTGGTTTTAATCTTTTTTTAAACACACTTTTGGGTCGAAATCTTCTCATTTGAATTTTTTGCCCAAATATATGTCGATTCCTTTAATACAACTTGTGTACAAGCCGTAGCCCTTTAGGGGAACCATCCTCGCTCAGAATACTGCGGGGGATGCTCCCCTTCAAGGGCTGGGGGTGCGCTGAGCAATTTACAAAATGAAAAAGATATATCCCATTCTCCTGATTTTGGCAATTCCATTTTGGAATCTCTT
>JBCCHF010000100.1:0-1823 GCA_039028895.1 Bacteroidota bacterium
CCAAATATTCTTTTCTTAAGTAATATATAATTCTTTTTAAGTTGTTGTCTAAATCGTAAATGAAAATTGAAACTTCAGATTCATCTAAATCAAATGTTCCATTTCTAAGTGAAATTTCTATGTTAAGTATAATCTTTTTCTGATGTTCAGAAGAGTATAATTCAAACCCATTATTGACTTGATTAAATAGGTCTTTCTTCATTGCCATTCTTTTTCAGTTAAAAAATAAATAGTTGCATTAGTAAATGATTCATTATTCAATTCTTGTAAATTTTCCATTGCTAACATAATTATATCCGCACCAGTTCCTGATATACAACTATGTCAATTCCTTTCTAATCTGCAACATAATTTACATTATTACAAGGTTTATGGGGGGTTACAGCCAATACAATCTGGGTTTAGGCTGAATGAACAACTTTATTATCCCCAAACTTAATAAAACCGTGTATATCCGTTGTTAACCGTTAAAAACGGATAGTAACCCTTATCTTTTATTCTAAATTGAGGCTTACGGTTTACACACTATAGTTGGTTCCTGGGCCAGAACCATGTTTTCTTATTAAACCACTACTAAGTAGTCTTGACAAAATCCTCTTGACTGTAGCTCTTGAAATACCAAGTCGTGATGTAATTTCCCCAGATTTAATTCCAGGCCTTTCTTGAATCAATACCATTACTGACTTTTCTGATGGAGACAAATCAGAGATCATTCCCTTCATCTCTAACTTGGTCTCTAGCTTTTTATATACTCTTTCAAGAGATTCAAGAAAAAACAGAATCCATGGGGTAATATCTTCGTTTGGACGCCTTTGTTGACATTCCATTAGTTTTCGGTAATACTCGCCTTTGTTACTTTCAATCTCATGTTCGAAACTCACATATTGAATCCAGGAATAGTTACTCTTCAGCAATAACAAAGTTGTAATTAATCGACTCAGTCGACCATTGCCATCTTGGAAAGGATGGATACTTAAAAACTCATATGTAAATACAGCTGCTTTCACTAAGGAGTGGGTTTCACGATCGTCGTTAAACCAGTTAACCAATTCTCGCATCGCTTCCTCAGTTGCAACTCCAGGTTCAGTTGTTTGAAAGATGATTTGTTTTGAACCATCATGATGAACTGCCTCAACCGCATTACTCAATTGCTTATAATCACCTCTGTGCCACGCATCTTTTTGGCTATACTTTAGCAGCATATTGTGGAGATTCTTTATATCATTCTCTCTCATCCTAATGTCCTGAAAAGATTCAGAAATAAGATCCATTACGTTAAAATATCCTACAACTTCCTGGGAATCTCTATCTTTCAGTTTTGAGATATCAATATTGTCAATTAGAATTTTGACTTCTTCATCAGTCATTTTCGACCCTTCAATCCTTGTCGAGGAACCAACACTTTCTATTGTTGCTAAGTATTTCAATTGCCTTAAACTTTGGCCCTCTCTCTGTTCGATCATAAGCCACGAGGCATCGAATTTGTCTATTCGACTTATAGAATTTACTATCGCCCAATTTAAATCTAGATTGAAGATGTATACCTTATTCTCCATTACCTTAAATCTACTCATTTTTAACGAAATGAGCCAATAAGAGCCGAAAAAAGCCAAAATTGAGCCAATACGTTTTGTTTCGGAAAGCTACGCTGGAGGGCAAACGAATAATGAATATTTATCAATAGCTAACGTTGTGGGCAGGGGCTGCTGTGAGGCAGCCACCTGCCCTTTCAACTGACATGTCAGGCGACAAGGTCAGGTTGCTGACTCGCAATTGACCTTGCGCGGTGTTGTCGGCTAGTCCAGAGCGGAGCGACCGCCTGG
>JBCCHF010000101.1:0-1701 GCA_039028895.1 Bacteroidota bacterium
GTGCCGTCGCTCTGCTCGACCGTGAGACGAATCGCGAAACGGTTGTTGTTGCAGATCTCGCTTGGCTCGAGCGGCGACCTGCCGGAGACCCTCGTTTATTGGTATTTTGAACCACCAGATTTTTTACTCAAGGCAAGGCGCTGCGGAGCCTTGTAGCCATAGCTACAAAGGTGAGCAAGTAACACAGCATTGATAAAAAAGACGGCTTCAAAATATTAAGTAATTGACCTTTCGCAGGCGAAAGGTTTTGATAAAAGATAAAAATTAGTTAGGGGATTGTTCAAATCTGCTTACTTTAGGAAACAGATCCAAAAAGTTAAAGCACGATGAAAAATCCACACCTTCTAGATATTTACAGTGATTTTCTGTTGGCCTCCTTTAACCTGGTAACGGCCACAGGGTTATCACGAATGCTTGACAATGGATACAGTCATGACCAAATCAGTCGTTTTTTAGCCCAGCGTAAGTTTACGCAAAAGGACTTCTGGAAAATGGTCAAACCAATTATTCGCAAAATCGAAAGCGAGGATGCGATTCTAGCCATTGATGATACGATTGAAGAAAAGCCCCACAGTACAGAAAATGATATTATTTGCTGGCACTGGGATCATTCTAAAAATAGTAATGTCAAAGGCATCAATATTTTGAACTTCTTGTATCAATCCTCTTTGGAAGATGGACAGGACATTTGTATACCAACGGCCTTTGAGGTGATTGAAAAAACAGAGCAATACCATGATGTTAAATCAGGCAAAGTGAAAAGACGTAGTTCGATTAGCAAAAATGAACTACTTCGTAATCGCTTGCGCACACTGGTTCAACTCAATCGCTTGAAATTCAAATATGTAGTGTGGGATACCTGGTTTTCTGCAAAAGAAAACTTTGAATTTGTACACTACACTTTGAAAAAATACTTCATTGGGGCACTCAAAAGCAATCGTACCATTGCCTTGAGTAAACAAGACAAGCTTCAGGGTAAATTTGTCAAAGTCCAGCAACTGGATTTACAACCCAACCGCACGTACAAGGTTTGGCTAAAAGGAGTAGACTTCGAATTGCTCTTAGTCAAACAAGTCTTTATAAACCAAGACGGCTCTAGCGGCGAATTGTATCTGGTCAGCAACGACTTGTCTTTATCTGATGATGCATGCACTACAATCTATAATAAACGATGGAAAGTAGAGGTCTTTCATAAATCGCTCAAGCAGAATGCAGGATTAGAAAAGTCGCCAACTAAATATGAAGTGACTCAGTCTAATCACATCTTTGCTGCCATGATTGCCTACTGCAAAATGGAATTGCTAAAGATTAAAGAAAATAGCAATCATTTTGCGCTGAAGTCCAGACTGTATCTTAAAGCTGTCAAGGCTGCCTTCAATGAACTGCAATATTTGAAACAATATCAGATCAAAATTGAACAGCAGCAATCTACCCCTCTTTTGGGATAGACTCTTAATATCTTTTTTCAATTTTCAAAATCTTTCGCTTGCGAAAGATCACTTAATAATTAAAATGATTGTTGTTTTTCGGGGAGTATTACAGTTTTGTCATACAATAATGATCCTTTTTTTGATCAAATTGTTGATCCCCGTTCAAAAAGAAAGGAAATTTAGATGACTTAATATTTATTTTTTAATGAATTTATGGACTTAAGTCTAAGGTTTTCAGGCATTTAATTGGGGTATGTGTTTTTAGTGCCAC
>JBCCHF010000102.1:0-1572 GCA_039028895.1 Bacteroidota bacterium
CCCCGATGGCATTAGCGGCAGCTTCTGCCAGGTTAGCGACCTGCAATGAATGTTGAAGCGTACCAGGCGCTTTAATGGATAATTGACGAAGTAGTGGCTTGTCAAGATCAGAAAGTTCTACGAGTGTAATATCAGAGGTGAATCCGAAAAATCGCTCCATCAATGGTATCAAAGGATAGGATAATAAGGTTAGGAATACATTCAGCGATAGCCATCCGTGAATTGGAATGTCAAGGCCATCAATGTTTCCCTCCCTGATTAGAGATAAACCTAGGTAAGTTATATTGTAAACAAGGAACAAGTAGAAGATCGAAAAGAAGAAACTTGATGTATGCCTTGTTTTCACATTTACCAAAACTGCAATAATTCCCGCAAGGATTTGAATAAAAGTAAATTCATAGCCTAAAGGGGATAAAAAGCTGGCAATAAGGATAATAACAATGTGAATGAATAAGGCCAGTCTTGCATTATAGAAGTTCTTTACAACAATTGGCACTATACAGAAGGGGAGTGCGTAGAGATTAAGCACTTCTGTCTTAACGACCCAATGTACTATATAACTGTAAAGGATGATCCAGAACAGCATAAAAGATAACTGCCTGAAACTCTTGTAAACAGGCTCTGAGTGCAACCTTAAAAAAGCTACAAACACACCAATGATGATGCTGGTAAGAATTAGATAACCAATAAAGATCAAGAGACTGTTTTTGTTTTTGGAAACCCGTCTGAGGTACTCTTCCTCAAGTGATCGAAGCTGAGTAAACACTGTGTCAGTGACAATGCCTCCTCTTGTAACTATAACTGTACCTTTTGGCACCATGCCTCTTGAGTAAGTAATATCATTGGCGAGTGCGTCTTCATACCTGGAAGTAGTAATCGAATCATTATATATCAGATTGGGCTCAATGGATTCAAGTATTGATTCTGTAAATTCCTGATATGAATTCAATGGGGAAGCGGATAGTGAGTCTATCACTATCCCGGTAGCTGACCGGCGGTTAAAAAGGTTTCCTGTCTGCTTGGTTTCTACTGTGTTTGTAGAGATAACCTCAACCATCTGGTCCTCTCCATTAGCGAGGTGTTTTTGATCCAGTTTGATGATACCCTTGTCATAAATATGTGCAAGTAATCGTTCACCAAACAATTCGTATTGCTCTGAATTTTTTGCCAGTTCCAGGAACGTAGAGTCAATTTCTGGTTTCAGTACCGCCTGGGATAAAAGGCCTTTGAATTTTTCGATATTCCTGACCTTCACATCAGGGTCAAGCACATAAAACGGCCTGAAATCTTGTTCCAACCGTTTAATTTCTGTCTCTATTTCCTGATCTGATTTGCGGATAGGAAAATCAAACGGAGCCTCAAGGTCGCTGTAAGCCCACGTTTGCCCCTGGTTGTAATTGTATTTAAATTTTACAATGTCTGGAAATAGGAAACTGATGAAAAATATGGTGGCAGATTGACTGTACCTTCAAAGTCGGGCACCCACAAATGGGCGTATTTATCTATGTAACGCTTTTGTAGTTGGTAAAGGAGTCCCTCAAACAACGGAGCCTTCAACGAAACCTGATGCGA